>NZ_VIFV01000015.1 GCF_007004625.1 Planococcus salinarum
GCAGCCTCAGGAGAGGCCGCAAACTATTCGGTATTAGCACCGGTTTCCCGGAGTTATCCCGATCTGCAGGGCAGGTTGCCCACGTGTTACTCACCCGTCCGCCGCTGAACCAGTGGAGCAAGCTCCAAAGGTTCCGCTCGACTTGCATGTATTAGGCATGCCGCCAGCGTTCGTCCTGAGCCAGGATCAAACTCTCCATTATAGAGTAGTGTTGATTGCTCAATACTGCTGGCGCATCGCCGTCCGAAGACAAGCGATTCGCTTTGATCTGCACGAATGCTGATCAGTAAGTTAAGTCACGAACCCAAGAAGTTCGAAGGCGGTGCTCCGATCGCCCGAAGGCGACCATCGCAAAAGCCGTTCTCGCGCCAAGGCGCTCGTGACGTCTTTCGTTGACGTTTTGCTGTTCAGTTTTCAAGGTTCAAAATAAATTATGGAGCGGGTGGGGGGAATCGAACCCCCATCATCAGCTTGGAAGGCTGAGGTTTTACCACTAAACTACACCCGCATTAAAATGTATATTATATAGAAGAAATTATGGCGCGCCCGAGAGGACTCGAACCTCTAACCGCTTGATTCGTAGTCAAGTACTCTATCCAATTGAGCTACGGGCGCAATCGGAATACGTTATGGTGCGGCCGAGAAGAGTCGAACTTCCACGGGATTTCTCCCACTAGGCCCTCAACCTAGCGCGTCTGCCATTCCGCCACGACCGCATTGTTTTATTTTAGGGACAAGATATATTATAACCTTTTGCTTTCTGTAAGTCAATGACATTAACTAACTTAATTTCAGCTGTTTAATTAACAATCTGTTCCATCGGGATTAAAATGGCTGGGGTACCTGGATTCGAACCAGGGCATGACGGGATCAAAACCCGTTGCCTTACCGCTTGGCTATACCCCAATAAAAAATGGCGGTCCCGACCGGGATCGAACCGGCGATCTCCTGCGTGACAGGCAGGCATGTTAACCGCTACACCACGGGACCATTTGGTTGCGGGGGCAGGATTTGAACCTGCGACCTCCGGGTTATGAGCCCGACGAGCTACCGAACTGCTCTACCCCGCGATAATAATATATACGAAGATTTTTTATACTCATTGCTTATCGCTGATGACACCTGCATCGCCTTCGGCTGCTTCGGTGTTACTTCGCCGTCTTCGTACGGCTCGTTGCTCTACCCCGCGACAATAATATTTAAAAAATTTTCTTTTAAAGCCCGCATCTGCTTCGGCTTCGCCTGTATCGATGCTACTTCGCCATCTTCGTATGGCTCGTTGCTTCGGTGTTACTTCGCACGCTTCTTACGGCGTCTAACCAGTATAACACTGTCTTCTGCTTAATGCTTGAAGAAATTAAAAATATTATTCAAAGATAGTAAGTTATGTAAAAACAATTTCAAAAATGATGGTGACCCCTACGGGATTCGAACCCGTGTTACCGCCGTGAAAGGGCGGTGTCTTAACCGCTTGACCAAGGGGCCGATATGGCTCCGAAGGTAGGACTCGAACCTACGACCATCGCATTAACAGTGCGGTGCTCTACCACTGAGCTACTTCGGAATAGTACTTCAAGTACTTGTCGACTTTTTCTATTATAAAGAGCTGCCGAAGAATCGTCAACTACTTTTTGATAAATACTTCTTTATTTCATTCTCCGGAAATTTTTAGTCTTAGAACCCAAAAAAGGAGCCTCAAAATTGAGGCTCCTCTCTGCGATCCACGATTATTGTTCAGCGAATATTTTTCGGCAGTTTCCAGATAGCCGCACCCCGAAAATTATTCACGCAGGAGTGACGGGCATTTATTTTATGGCGAGTTTGCCGGCACATCTTCCGCAACGATATTTCTCTGTGTTCATCCGGATCTTTCGAATGTAGTCGGTTTGGCAGGAAACGCATTGATAAATATACCGCTTTGCCGTCTGGCGGTTTTTCTTCGGCTCAATGAGTGAACAGAAGCGCGGGGAATTTGTTTCCTTTAAAAGGTTTCGGAAATCTGCATCGCGATGTTTATACCCTTTGCCTTCCAAATGAAGGTGGTAGTGGCAGAGTTCGTGCTTAATGATGCCTTCTAATTCCTGATAGCCGAATTTTTGGTATGAACCGGGATTGATTTCAATATTATGCGAGCGCAGCATATATCGTCCTCCGGTGGTCCGCAGCCGGGAATTGAAAAGACCTTTATGTTTGAACGGGTTTTTGAATATCGTTTCAGAGATTTCCTTTATTAGTTCCGTCAGTTCGTAATCTGTCATACGGATTCTCCTGTTTCATTATGATAGAAAATGGCCGTCCCGAATTGCAGAACGGCCATTAAGTTAAATCTGTTCTTTCGGCTGAAGCATCGTCAACGCGATCCGCCCTTTGTCTTTTTCCACTTTCTCGACCCAGGCCGTCACGATATCTCCGACAGCCACTACTTCAAGGGGGTGTTTCACAAACCCTTTTTTCAGTTTGGAAATATGGACCAGACCGTCCTGTTTGACGCCAATGTCGACGAACGCACCGAAATCGACGACGTTTCGGACGGTTCCTTGCAGTTCCATCCCCGGCAACAAGTCTTCCATTTTCAAAATGTCACTTTTCAATAAAGGCTGTGGAAACTCATCTCGCGGGTCACGGGAAGGTTTTTTCAACGCATCCAGAATATCCTGCAATGTGATTTCACCGACTTCCAGCTGGCCAGCAAGTTCTTTGATATTCAGAGCGTCGAGTTTTTCGGCTGTTTCCGGCTTTCCGACATCCTTCTTATCTGCACCGACCATATCCAGCAATTTCTCGGCTACTGCGTAGCTTTCCGGGTGAATGCCGGTGGCGTCCAATGGATTCTTTCCTTCCGGAATGCGCAGGAAGCCAATCGCCTGTTCATAGGTTTTCGCGCCTAAGCGCGGAATTTTCTTCAATTGAACCCGTGAAGTGAAACGCCCGTTTTCATCGCGTACTTTGATGACATTTTCAGCTACCGTCTTACTCAGACCTGCAACATACTGCAGCAAGGAAGACGAAGCGGAATTGACATTGACACCCACCTGGTTGACCGCTGTTTCCACAACGAATGTAAGCTGATCTGCCAGTTTTTTCTGGGAGACGTCGTGCTGGTACTGTCCCACCCCAACTGCTTTTGGATCGATTTTCACCAATTCCGAAAGTGGATCCTGCAGGCGACGGGCAATTGATGCTGCACTCCGTTCTTCTACCATAAGGTCGGGAAATTCCGCTCTCGCGACATCCGAGGCTGAGTAAACACTGGCGCCGGCCTCGTTGACAATGACATAGGAGACTCCCTGGGCACTTTCAGAGATGAAATCCGCCACAAATTGTTCCGTTTCGCGTGAAGCGGTTCCGTTGCCGATTGCCATGATTTCAATCGGGTATTTATCAGTCAGGCGTTTCATCGTCTTTTTCGAGCCTGCCTGGTCATTTTTCGGTGCATGGGGATAAATCACGGCAACTTCAAGCAGCTTACCGGTTTCGTCAATGACGGCCAGTTTGCAGCCGGTGCGGTAAGCCGGATCCACACCCAACACCATTTTGTTTTTCATTGGTGGCTGCAGCAAAAGGTTTCGCAGGTTTTCGGAAAAAATATGGATTGCCTGCGTTTCGCCTTTTTCACTGAGTTCGTTTCTGATTTCCCGCTCCACGGAAGGCTGAATCAGGCGCTTGTAGCTGTCTTCGATCGCATTTTCCAAATACGGATTTGAACCACCTGAAGCAGTGATCCATTTTCTTTTCATCAAGGTGATGATGCGGTCGCCAGGTGGAATGATCGTGACTTTCAGAACATTTTCCTTTTCTCCCCGGTTAATGGCCAAAATGCGGTGTGGCACAATTTTTTGTATCGCTTCTTCATATTCATAGTACATTTCGAAAACTTGTTTATCGTCGTCATGGCCTTTTTTCACAGAAGTGGCAATAATGCCGTCTTTCCTTGTCATATATCGGATTTTTTCACGAATGTCGGCATCGTCGGCAAAGGTCTCAGCCAGTATATCCTGTGCACCCTGCAACGCTTCTTCGGCATCGGCCACATTTTCGCTTATGAATTCCGATGCCTTTTTCATCACATCGCTGCTATTACCTTCATACAGCCAATCGGCTAAAGGCTGCAGTCCTTTTTCTTTCGCAATAATGGCTTTCGTGCGGCGCTTCTGTTTGAAGGGCCGGTATAGGTCTTCGATTCGCTGAAGCACAGTGGCTCCCTGAATTTCCTTTTCCAGTTCCGGAGTCAATTTTTCCTGCTCGTTAATTGAGCGGATGATTTCTATTTTACGTTGTTCGAGATTCTGGATATAAGCATAACGGTCATCAATCGATTTGATTTGCACTTCATCAAGAGACCCCGTCGCTTCTTTGCGGTAACGCGCGATAAACGGCACTGTATTGCCATCTTCGATTAAGGCTATGACCTGTGCCACCTGATTTGGGCGCACCCCTGTCTCTTTTGCGATCAGGCTTTGGATTTGCTGTGATTCCATCAAAACACTCTCCTTTAGTTCCAATCCATTTTACCACATTCAGAAAAGCGACGGCGAAAGATGGCCTATGCATTTGAGTCCATCTTTTGCGACGAAGCAGCGCAGCGATACACGGACAGGGACAGAGCAGCCCTTCCCCCGCACAGCCTATAATAGCTATACTTTTTTAACCATAAAAAAAGAAGCCATCTCATTTGAGAAGGCTTCCAGTTATGAATGTCGCATCATCACCTGTTTGAATGGTAGTGAGGATATCATAATATAGTTGTTCAGGCACTCCCGAGCGCCGCATGAGCGCTTTCGGATTGCGCAACTCTACACCATCCGAGTGGATGAGGAATAGATCATCTTCCACATAAGTATAGAGTTGGGTATGCAATTTCTGAGGCCGGCCGGACAGATAGCCCATTACCGGCAGCGGGTAGATCATTTCATCGCTCGCTTTTCGGTAAAGGTAAAATCTTATGTTTCCGACACAGCTGTATTCAAGAGTTTTGCTCCTGAAATCCACTTTGAAGATGGCAACTGCCGCGCCTCTCTTCTGTACCATCAAACCATTGAAACGATTCATCAGACTGTCTATCGATTCGTGATGATGTTCTCTTAAAATTTGCGGAATGACCTGTGACGATTCTCTTGCCACAGGCCCACTTCCGAGACCATCGGCTACCGAGCAAATAAAGTAATCATCCGTCAACACTGTGTGATAACTGTCTCCGGATTCGAAATTGCCTTTTTTTGCTTCGTTGAAGATACAAGCGTCGATATATTGGTGACGGATTTTTTCCACTACGAAACTCCACCCGCCGCTAATATGGCTTCCTGCAACTTTTTGATGGCCTTACGCTGAAGGCGGGATACGTGCATTTGGGAAATACCCAGTTTGTCTCCCGTTTCTTTTTGGCTCAGCTGCTCTATGTAAGTGTATTGGATGATCTGCTTTTCACGTTCGGAAAGCACATTCATCGCATTTGCCACCAACATGCGCTGATCCGCTTTTTCATAACCGTCGTCCTCTTGTCCAACTACGTCAAATAAAGTCACGGTGCTTCCGTCTGAATCGGCCTCCAAAGAATGATCCATGGACAGGGCCTGATAGCTCTTGCCCATCTCCATTGCTTCAAGTACATCGTCCTCTTCTACATCAAGGTATTCAGCGATTTCCCAGACTTGTGGAGAACGCTGGAGCTCGCTCGTCAAAACTTCTACCGTCGCTTTGATCCGCGGTCCCAATTCCTTGATTCGGCGAGGCACATGGATGGCCCAGGTCTTATCACGCAGGAACCGTTTGATTTCACCGATGATTGTCGGCACAGCAAACGCCTCAAAACTGCGTCCAAATGAAGGGTCATAACGTCTGATGGCACCCAACAGCCCAAGCATGCCCACCTGTGCAATGTCTTCGTGGTAAGATTTGCCGTTGGAATACTTCCGGGCAATGGACTCCACGAGACGTTTGTAATTATTTACCAGATGTGTTTGGGCTTCTTCATCTTCATTTTTTTGATAAGCCTCAATCCATTCCAATACCTGCTCTTTGGTAGGCTGATTAGGATGAGATCGTTTCGACATCCTCTTCCACCTGCTCTCCTCCAACATACTTTGTCATGAAGACCGTTACGCCTTCCTGATGATGGACTTTTACTTCATCCATTAATGTTTCGATCAAATAGAGGCCAAGTCCTCCTTCACGAAGAAATTCTCCTTCAGCCTGATCATGGTATGGACCCACTTTCGCCTTCGTTTCTTCAAAATTGAAGCTTTGTCCATGGTCAGCAACCATTATTTCAATTTTATCACCATAAAGAGCGCAGCCGATTACGACTTCGCCGTCTTCCTGATCGCTGTAAGCATGCTGAACTGCATTGGTTACAGCTTCACTGGAAGCAATTTTCAAGTCTTCGATATCGTCATAAGTAAAACCGATTCGGCTTGCCAATCCGGATATTGTCAGGCGTGCAACGCCGACGTATTGGGATTTGGCAGGGACACGCATTTCCACATAATCAAAAGGGCGCATGTTAACTACCACCTTTTCCAGCTGATTCGATATCCATGATATCACCAAGACCAGTAATATCGAACAGTCGTTTTAAACGGGCAGACAGACCACTCAATTTCAAATGCCCACCCTGGGAATTAACTGATTTATAAAAAGCAACAAATACACCAAGCCCGGTACTGTCCATATAATTCACTTCAGAAAGATCGAGCTCAGCATTCAAAGATTCTATGTTTTGATAAGGTTCCAATTTCTCCCGAAGAACCGGCGCAGTATGTGCATCAATTTCCCCGCCAACTTGTCCTTTAAGGACTCCATCCGATTCTTGTAAATCAACTTGAATATTCATCTTTTGACACCCCGTTTTTCTATAATTAGCATAAATTAAAAAAGCCACTGTACGCTTGTTTACCACAACACAATGGCAGCTAAACATACAATCAGACTTTTTTGTAAATCACCAATGTAAAGTCATCGCTCAACTCTGCATTCTGCATACGGACCAATTCATCGTAGACATACTGGACAATCACCTGGGCCGGTTCACCTTTTTTCCGCAGGATTAATTCATTGATTACTTCGCGGTCAATGAAGCCATCCGCGGTACGACCTTCCGTAACTCCGTCCGTCATCATAACGACCATATCATCTTTTTCCAATTTCACTTCTTTTTCTTCATAAGTTGCCATCGGGGAAACTCCAAGAAGCAGCCCTTTTACAGTGAGCTCTTCAAATTCTCCGGTTTCCGCGCGATACAGCATCGCCGGTTCATGGCCAGCGGAGCCATAAGTAAGAATACTGGTTTCAGCTTCATATCTCCCGTAGAACATCGAAACAAACATCGAATCATCGACGCTTTTTTCGACGATCCGGTTGATGGTGTTTAATACTTCCCGCGGGAAAGCCATCGAATCGTTCATACTGTCCATTCCGAATTTAACCATGGACATGCACAGGGCCGCCGGGAGACCTTTGCCGATTACATCGGCTACGGCTATTCCAGCGTGTCCTTTTTTGTCACTGATGAAATAGATATAGTCCCCGTTCATTTTGCGCAAGGGCACAGAAAGCAGGCCGATATCCAATCCGTCGAGTGTCGGCAACGTTGTCTTCAATAAAGTCTCCTGCACATTTGCCGCCAGATCCATTTCCATCCGCAGTTCTTCCTGGCGCTGCAATAAACTTTGACGTTCCTGCAAAGCCAGGCCATAGTTGATCATCATTTCAATCAGGAAGTCGAAAGAATGCCAGACCGTTTCCGGCATGTCTTCATATAATTCCTGCATTGCCGCTTTATGCATGCTGATGACATCTTCCGGGGAAGTATTTTCAGAAATAAGCTGGCGGCTGAAATTTTGGCCGACATACAGATTCTGTTCCGATTGCCGCTGCATGTACTGGTTCAGTATTTCTTTATACTGACTTCCGATTTTTTGAACCATAAAGAATTCCCCCTATCGAAGCCACTTGGTAGCTCTAATGTCTGTCCCTTCACCTAGGGTGGTTTCTATCTTAAAGTCATCCATCAATCTTTTGACTCCGGGCAGGCCTGCGCCAAGTCCGCCAGAAGTGGAGAAGCCATCTTCCATAACTTTTCGGACATCCGGAATTCCAGGACCATTGTCTGCGGCGATTATTAATATGCCATTGATGCCATTCTCTGTCAGACGCTGAATCTCAATCTTTCCCTGTCCAGCATATAAATAGATATTGCGGGCAAGCTCGCTGATTGCCGTCGTAATACGAGCCTGGTCTACTGTACCGAAACCCAATTCTTTTGCCACATTACGGCCTAATTGTCTGGCGGCTACAATATCCCATTCTGTCTGAATTTCCACTGAGGATTGGTTGCTCATTTTTAAGCCTCCAATTCCAATTGAAGTTTATCCAAACCATTTTCCAAATCCAATGCTGTCATGACGTCTTCGAGTCGAATCCCTAATTCGATCAAAGTGATAGCAACGGCCGGTTGAATACCCGTAATAACAACTCGTGCTCCCATTAGGCTTGACATGCTGATGACGTCTCCCAGAACTTTTGCGATGAAAGAATCGATAAAATCAATTGACGTTAAATCGATTACTACGCCCCGGGCACTTGTTTCATGCAATTTAGTCAATAAATCTTCCTGGAACTGTATGGCAGTCTGATCATCCAATTCCCATTGGATGGAAACAATCAATGTATCTCTAAGTTTTAATATCGGTATACGCACATTCATTCTTCATCAACCTCCACAATTTTTCGATTTGTCCAAGCAAGTGCCTGTTCAACGCCGCGCTGCAAGGTGCTCGTTGTGGTGAACTCATTCAGATTAATGCCCAAAGTAACGATGGTTTGGGCAATTTCCGGCCGGATGCCGACAAGCATGCATTTCGCTCCAACCAACCGGACAGCATCTGCAGCCTGAATAATGTGATGGGCGACCATTGTGTCGACCACTGGAACACCGGTGATATCGAGCAATACGACTTCTGCGCGATGTTTTACTACACCCTCCAGAAGATTTTCCATGATTAGACGTGCCCGCTCGGTATCAATGGTTCCTACAAGCGGCATAACCGAAACTTTATCAAAAACCGGAATCAATGAAGCGGAAAGTTCCTGCAATGCAATTTTTTGCAGGCTTACAGTGCGTTCCCAAATTTTCGAGTATGTATCGATGGTGGTGTCGCGGATGGGTGTGATCCATTTATTGAATTCTTCAGCAAAAGCACGCAGATTTTCCTGATTGATCACTTCATCTCTTTCCATGCCGTTAAAGACGATTTCGCCAAAATGATTTATCGCTTTCGTGACAAATGTAATTGACCAGCCATAGCGCACAACTTTTTCGGAAAAATCATTCAGGCGGCTTTCATAAGCCTCGTGGCTTTCCAATAAGTTCGAGGTCATCAATTCCGCGAACTCTTTACTTGTCTGATCCAGCAATTCCGCAGGCATAACTTCAAAAGAACGTTCACCCTTCTCGTTACGCATCTTCTCTTGCCAATTGGTAATAATTTCTGTCATATTTTCTTGAATATATCTGACCATTTGCTTATTCATTACTTAAAGAATCCTCCTTGGGCTCTTACAACTCTCTTTTATCTTCCCTGTTGCAGCTTGAAGTGACTATTTAAAGTACCATATCTTTTATTGTATCGGAAATATGCATTTTGCACATCTTTTTTGTGTCTCGTCCCTTTTTTTGGAAGTTATATTGCAAAAACATCCGAAGAAAGGCTTCTTCGGATGTTTCAGGTGTATGTATACTTAGAACTTTACGAGTCCGACGCTGATTTCGAGAGCCTCATCCACTTTTTCCATTAGAGCTTCATCAAGTTGGGTGATTTTATCCGTCAGCCGGGATTTATCAATCGTCCGCAATTGTTCCAGCAAGATAACCGAGTCCCGTTCAAAGCCATATTTTTTGGCGTCGATTTCGACATGGGTCGGAAGCTTGGCTTTCTGGATTTGAGCCGTAATTGCCGCAATGATGACAGTTGGACTGAACCGGTTTCCTATATCATTTTGAATTACCAGCACCGGTCGGGTTCCACCTTGCTCAGACCCGACCACTGGTGATAACTCCGCAAAAAAAACGTCACCGCGTTTTACAATCAAGTTGTCACCCTCCGCTTACGAGTCGCACGGTCATATGCTCCGCTTCGTACTCAGCATGAGAACATTCACAGGAAATCGACAGATTGATCTGTGACATCTCCACGTAGCCCTTGATCATTGCTTCCCGAATATGATTTGAGTCATACATGTTTTTCATGACACGCTGAGTGGAGACGTAAATATATTCTCCGTCTTCCTGAACCCGTTCATCTGAATGTGTAGTAAGTTCTGAAATCAATTGTTTCGGCAGCTTGACAACTACCTCTTTCGTCTTGGCTCTCTCGTACACAGCTGACACCTCCGGAATACCGTTGTTCTCTCTGTTGTTTTTTCTATATCTTCAATCTTAACATTCTGGATGACGTATGGAAAGACAATTCTCGAAGTTCCTCACCCGCCGGTGTATTCTTTCGGAACACGATTCGTCAGAATACAGGGGATTTCATACGGAATTGTCCCCAGCTTTTCCGCCCAGTCTTCTATCAGGATGGTGTCGCCTTTTTGTGAACCAAGCAATTGCACTTTTTCTCCCACAGGAAACCTTTCCGTCAGCCGGATCATGCACTGGTCCATGCATATACGGCCAACAATCGGCATCCGCTCGCCCTGCACCAGCACTTCCTGTCCCTGAAGGCCGCGAATCAGACCATCCGCATAGCCGATCGGCAAAGTCGCAATCCACTCATCTTTTTCGCACATATACGTCGCGCCGTAACTTAACGTTTCGCCTTTCTTCACTTTCTTGACATGGACGATTTCCGTTTCCAGGCTCATGGCCTGCTGCAATTTGAATGGCATTTCTTTTTTCACATAAGCTGAAGGCGTTATTCCATAAATCGAGATACCGGTTCGCACTGCGTCAAAAGACAATTCCGGGTGGAGAATCGCAGCCGCACTGTTTGATACATGGAAAAGCAAATCCTTGCCCCGCCATTTTTTTCTGATTGTATTGATCTCTTTGACCTGCTTCAGGAATAGAGGGTTTTCCGCTTCATCAGCGGTAGCAAAATGGGTGTAAAGGCCTTCGACCGAAAATGGATGCTGTCCGACAAATCCGAACACCGCTTCAGCTTCTTCCGGCTGAAAACCAATCCGCCGCATGCCGGTATCGAACTTCATATGGATTTTCAAAGAACCCACTTCTCTTTCCAACTCTTCAGCAGCCGCTTCCAACCATTCCATCGAGTAGGCAGTCAGGTTGATATTGTGTTTGATCGCCACTTCAATAAACCGCACCGGTGATGCTCCCATAACCAAAAGTTCGGCCTCAACACCATTTTCCCGCAGATGGATTGCTTCATCCGGCGTCGCCACGGCCAACATCGATGCGCCACTCCTCAGTGCCTGGCGTACAATTTGCAGCACCCCATGACCATAGGCATCTGCTTTCACCACTGCAATCAGCTTTGCGCCTTCCACCCTTTTCTTTAAAAGTTTTATGTTATGGTCAATTGCCGATAAATCAACAATCGCCTTTGTCGGTCTGTAATTTGTCTCCATCGTCCTCCACCGCCTGCATCTTTGATTGTAAAAGGATCTGTGCCGCAGCATATTCCTTAGTGTGTGTTATGGAGATCAGTCCATCTTCTGTCCCCCGGAAAAATACGGAAGGTTTGCCGTTTAGATCTTTTCTGATTTCAATATCATGAAATGCGCACATTTTCCCGATTCCAGTTCCTTTCGCTTTGCCAAAAGCTTCTTTTGCAGCAAAACGGCCAGCAAGGAACTCTGTTTTTCTGTTGGCGGATAAAAGCTCATATTCCACCAATTCGTTGTCGGTCAATACACGTTCGCGAAATTTCGCGGACCTGCCGTCAAGCCGCCGGATCCGGCCAAGCTCAACAATGTCCAAGCCGATTCCCGTAATCATAGAGGTTTCTCCTTTCAATCATAAACAGGAAAAAGGTATAATAGTCAGTATGAAACAGAGGTGACGAAATGTTTATTCGCAGAGAAAGTTTTTCCGAGTATTTACGCTTATATCCTGTCGTATCCACATTGATCGCTATTAATGTTTTGATACATATTTTATCATGGATTCCATTGCTCGGCGCGTATATCTTCAATTATGGCGTCGGCTACAATTTACTGATTGCCGAAGGCGAGTGGTGGCGTTTCATTACGCCGATGTTCCTGCATGCCGGCATCATGCACCTGTTGTTCAATATGTTCTCCTTGTTCCTGTTCGGGCCCGAACTTGAACGTTTGGTCGGCAAAGTGCGCTTTATCACAGTTTATGCATTGGCCGGAATATTTGCGACCATCGCAACTTATTTCCTTCAGCCGCTGGATTACCTGCATGTCGGTGCCAGTGGGGCAATCTTCGGTGTGTTCGGTGCTTACGGTGCATTATTGTATTACGGCGGGCGCGCATTGCCGCAATTAAAACAGATCATTCTACCAATACTCGCCATCAGCGTCGTCTTAACTTTCCTGACGCCGAACATCAACGTTACGGCGCATATCGCAGGGCTGATCACCGGCTTCCTGGTCGGACTCGGCTTCTTTCACCCGAAACGCATTGTCAGCTGGAAAAACAGAAGATAAGGAAAAAGGTCAGCCGGATTTACTCCGGCTGACCTTTTTGTTTGGCTGTAACTGGTGCTGGGTGATACCAGTCGAGAATGCGGCTGGCATCTTCTTTTTCCATATAATTGATGCGGGCAGAGTATCCGAGCATACCTGATTTAATCGTTGCCTCTATTGAGGCCAGATCTCTTCGCCGCTGGAAATAAGTCTGCAGCACATTAACTGCCTGCACGCGTTTTTTCCAGACGTAGAAAGTATGCTTGCTGAACCCTCTGAATTCCATGGTCAGCTGACGTCCGATGAGCGCATAGCCCGTGGTCCGGTGCTGCCAGACACCTATCGCGATAACCGGCGGCACAATCAGCAGTGACAACAGTCCATAAGGAAAGAAGTAATAACTCAGGACACCGATCAACGGCAGCATCCAAAGGAAGTCAAGGCGGTAGTAAAAATGGACGCTTCTTTTCGGAGCTTTTACCAGTTCCGGCTGAAATTCCATTTCCGGGAACAATTCCTCCAGAACCGGAAGCATGCGATCGTTCTTGACCAATGGAAACAAGCGGATTTTCTCATCTTTCCCACCCATCGAACCGCCTGCGCTTTCAACTGTCACTACGCCGTAGCCGAATAATTCCCGCAGCGGATTCCGGGAAACTTTCACTCCCTGGATCCGTTTGAATGGTACCGAGACTTTTTTCTTCTCGAGGAGCCCTCTGGTGATGTAAATATGGTCTTTATCCACCTGGATGGTGAACTGGTAATTCGCAAGGAGCGTCAAGATCACAGAAATAATCCATGCAATCAGAAGACCGGCGAACACCGCGAGCGCAACAATGAGATAACCGAAACGCAGGAACAGTATGACTTCTTCGTAGATGGTTTCATAGGGGATCAGATCGCTGAACTGGGATAAGAAAACAGCCACAGCCGATATGACGACACCTATCCCGCCCGAAGTCGTCGCCAGGATCAACAATTCCTTCATCGACATGCGGTACAGTGTTTTCAGTTCCTTTTTCTCAGGAACTGCATTTTCATCAACTTGCTCATGTTGGACTTCCAACGGTCCCATGACCGGTATCGCACGGTGTTTCGCGTTTTCTATTTCGGTCTCGATGCGGTCTGCGTCCACTCTTTTGATCGCCGTCAATTCCGCTTCCGCTTCACCGGCTTTGCCGGAGCCGGCAGTTTCAACGCGCACCTTTACAAGGTTGAGCGGACGGTGGAAAATTCCTTCAGTGTAATTAAGACTTTGAATTCGCTCAAAAGGTATGTATCTCTTCTTTTTTATAAAAAGACCATACTCAATGCGCAACTCGCCGTCTTCAAACCAGTAGACAAACCTTTTCCACTTGATGATCCCGACAACCAATGAAAACAACACTACGACCAGACCGATCAGTAAGGGCAAAAGGCCGGTCCACCCTTGGCTGAACATAGCGCCGACGCCGCCGTCCCTGAAAATATTGACACCGAAAATCACGATAAACGGAATGATCAACTCTTTCAGGCTTTTCATGAAATTTATAAAAGCGGATACGGGATGCAGTTTATAGCGCATATCAGACATCGTCTTCCGCCACCCTTGCCAATGCCGAAATCATGCCTCTCAGTTCATCTGCTTCAGAAGTGATTAATGCAGGTATGGTATGAGTGGTCGCTGCAGTCGATATGGAAATTTCAGCCAGGTCATAACGACGTAAAATCGGTCCCTGTTCCGTATCGACGTGCTGCACCCGGACCATGGGAACCAATGTACGGGTCACAATAAAGAGGCCGTACTGCAGCTCGATTTCCTGTTCTCTTACCTCATAGCGCCAGCGCTGCCAACGAATTTTCGGAAACAGGTAAATCAGTAAAAATGCGAATAACAAGAGCGCCCCCGCATAGACGGCATACAGCCATACGGGCCATCCAAAGAAATAGGTGAGTGCAGCTACGCCCCCCACCAGCAAAGTGAGGACAAAAGTTTCAATCATTCCGTAGAGCCTCCATACTGTTAACCCTTTTCTTGAGATTTTGTTTTTCGGCTGATCATTCATATCCGTCTCCCCATTCCGTTGTTCTTACTCTCAGTGTTTCATATTCTACTATACGATTCAATAGCCGGAATGTTCCGGCAGCCCAGTATTTTATAAAGAAAAGCAGATAGTCGGGGTAGCCCATATTTACTCCCATAAAAAAATAGCCCGCCGGCAGTTTCCTGCCGGCGGGCTATTTGGTCAAGTCTTATTAAGATTCGTGACGGCGAGTGCGTCCTGGACGCCCTCCACCGCTTGCTCCGCTGCCGCTTTCGCGACGACGGGTTGCGCCTGAGCTTGCACCCTTGCTTGCTGGACGGCCTGAGCCTGAAGAACGGTTGCCTTTATAACCGCCGCCTCCACTGCTGCGTCCGCCGCTTCCGCCTTTACCTTTATATCCGCCGCCTCCGCGTGATGGCAATGGACGCTCTTCGGAAATTGAGACTGGAACGTCTTCCGGTTCTTTCGTCATCGTTTTAAGAGCTGCTGCAATCAAATCGACCGCATCATGCTGATCAAGCATTTGCGCCGCGAATTCGCGATAGTCGCCAAGATTGTTTTTCTCTGTCATTTCAAGCAATTGTTCCATTGCGACACGTTTTTGGCCAAGTACGGCTTCATCAGCAGTCGGTGGAGTCAGTGCTTCCATTTTTTTCTTTGTAGTACGTTCAACGATAGCCAAGTAGCTCATTTCACGTGGTGTTACAAACGTGACTGCGACTCCTTTTTTACCTGCGCGGCCAGTACGGCCGATGCGGTGAACATAGCTTTCCGGATCCTGAGGAATATCAAAGTTGTAAACATGTGATACGCCTGAGATATCAAGACCACGAGCAGCTACATCTGTTGCAACCAAAATATCGACTTTGCCTGCTTTAAATTGCTTCAAAACTGACATACGTTTTGCCTGGCTCAAGTCACCATGAATTCCTTCAGCTACATAGCCGCGGATATTCAAAGCTTTCGCCAATTCGTCAACCCGGCGTTTTGTGCGTCCGAAAATGATTGCCAGTTCCGGCTGCTGCACATTCAAAAGACGTGAAAGAACATCGAATTTTTCGCGTTCAACAGACTTAACATAGAATTGCTCAATGTTTTCAACAGTCATTTCTTTTGATTTGATTTTAACGATTTCAGGAGTCTTCATGAATTTCTCTGCAATTTTGCGGATAGCATCCGGCATAGTTGCTGAGAACAACAATGTCTGGCGAGTATCTGGTACGCTCGACATAATTGTCTGGATGTCTTCGATGAAGCCCATGTTCAACATTTCGTCGGCTTCGTCAAGGATCAACGTGTTGACGTTGTCCAATTTAAGCGTACGGCGGTTGATATGATCCAAAAGACGTCCTGGTGTTCCAACGATGATTTGTGGGCGGTTTTTAAGCGCACGGATTTGACGGCTGATTTCCTGGCCTCCGTAAACTGAAAGAATGCGCACATTTTTATCCTGGCCCAGTCTGTACAATTCTTCTGAAACCTGAATTGCCAATTCGCGGGTTGGCGCGATGATCAATCCTTGTACGTTGCCGTCTTTAGTGTCGATTTTTTCAATCAACGGAATACCGAATGCAGTTGTTTTACCAGTTCCCGTTTGGGCTTGTCCGATAATGTCCTTGCCTTCCATACCTAGACGGATTGTACCTTCTTGAATCGGTGTTGCTTCTTCAAACCCCATACGTTTTACGGACTTTAAAGTTGTTTCGCTGATATTTAACTCTGAAAATTTTACCAAATTTTTTCAATCTCCTTTTGTCTTCATCTTATTTACAAATGGTGTACATTTTAGATGAAATAGCGACAAGGTCGAGCCTTTATGAGGAAGTTTCACGTCGAAAATCATACTCTGTAGTTTTAAGTTCAGAGGGATGTGTGAACAGAAAAAGCTCGGGCGTTGCCGAGCGGTCTGATCGGCGGGTTTTGATGCCCTATAAGTAGAACAAACCGTTTTGCTCAAAAAAATACTCTTCACAGGGAAGAGTGCTTCAAAAATGTATCCATTGCTCTAGATAGAATAACATGCTTCAGAACTACTTGCAATCAATACGCAAAGGTTCCATTAATCAGTTTATTCATCTCCATCAGCCATAAAAGCCAGGACATGCGTGAACCAATCATCACAGTCATCGCTGTAGCAGATCAGATGCGGACCGTTGTCGGAATGATAAATTTCCTTTTCTATCGAACCGAGTTGATTGTAAATATGGTCTGCGGCCGTGACCGGCACAATGCTGTCTTTTTTCCCCTGAACAATGTAGACAGGGAGCGTCAACTTATCATAATAAGGTTCGACCATTTTGACCACACGCAAAAATTCAATAGCCGAACTGATTGGTGTATTTAATAATTTGTATTCGTACAAATGGAACAGAGGATTTTGCGCAAGCCGCCTCTTTACTGCATCCGTCGCGGCATTCCGGACTTCCTCCAGCATCTGCCCGGCGCTGATGTATTTGACGGCAGCGCTCAACAGCACCAATTTCTCGATTTTATAACGCATCGCCAGATACATGGCAATCAGGCCGCCCATGGAAAAGCCGACGATGATTACACGGTCCACCTGCTTTTTCAATTCCTTCAATGCAAGCTCGGCGGCCATCATCCACGACTCCGCGGACTTGTTCTTCAAGTCCAGGCTTTCGCCGTGACCTGGCAGCGTAGGGATTTTGACCAGCCAATCCGTTTTTTCTTCTATATAATCCGCAAACGGCTGCACTTCGAAAGGACCTCCGGTAAAGCCGTGGATCATTAAAACTCCAGTTTTCAAAGTGCTACCTTCTTTCAATCAGTTCTCGATAAAAGGTTCGATGATGTTCTCAAGCGCCATTCCGCGGGAACCCTTCACCAGAATGACGGATTTTGCAGAAATCGATGTCTCAAGAAAATCAATGATCGGACGATAATCATCTCTGCTCCAGATCAGTTTCCCTTCATACGTTTCCTGAAGTTTTGTATAAAGCCATTCCATTTTTGGACCATACAGGCAAACACCGTTGATCTCCGAATTGATGGATTGTGCGATTTCCTCATGATAAGCGCGTTCCTGTTCGCCAAGTTCCAGCATGTCACCAAGAACAACCCATTTATCTTCTTTCATCGTTGTCTCACGGATAAAGTTCAAAGCTGCCTTCATGGAAGAAGGTGCCGCATTATAGGCATCGTTGATGAACATTGCCCCACCTTTTGCATGGACCATCTGCATCCGCATGTCAGTCAGGGCAGCTTCTTTCAAAGATTTCCGGATTTCTTCCTCCGTCAACCCGGCTTCAAGTGCAATCAATATTGCCGGCAGGGTATTTTTCACCTGGTGGTCACCGAGCACAGGAATCGTGAACGTCGCATCTATGATGCCGCTGACCATGAATGTGCTGCCATTCTCCGTGGCGCGGATATCGGTCACGGTCATTTCGTTATTATCGTCGAAACCGAAAGAAACCGCCTGCGGGAAGTCTTCGACATAAGGTTTCAGCAACGGCTCGTCGCCGTCATAGAACAATTTCCCGTAGGTTTCAAGGCCCGCGGTAATTTCGAACTTCGCCCGGGCAATCCCTTCACGGGAGCCGAGGTCCTGCATGTGCGCTTCACCGATATTGGTGATGACTGCATAATCCGGACGTGCCAATTCCGACAGAAATTCGATTTGGCCATATCCGCTCATGCCCATTTCCAGCACAGCAAATTTCGTATCTTCATCCAGGGAAAGAATAGTCAGCGGCATGCCCAATTCATTGTTGAAATTGCCCTGTGTTTTTTGCACCTTGAAATAAGGCTTCAAGACACTGGCCACCAGATCTTTGGTGGAAGTCTTGCCATTTGAACCTGTAATGCCGATAACCGTTGTCGCCAGTTCATCACGGTATGCGCGCGCCATTTGCTGCAGCGCCTTTTGGCAATCGTCCACCATCAGAATCGGCAGGTCATCCGGAGGCGATGGCTCATCCCGCTGCCACAAGGCGGCCGCCGCTCCCGCTTCGATCGCGTGGCGAACGTACAAATGGCCATTAACTTTTTCACCTCGGAAAGGCACAAAAAGGTCACCCTTCTGAAGCGTGCGGGTATTGATGGAAACTCCAGTGATTTCAATATCTTTTAAATTCGTTTTTACATTCAGCCATTTGGCTACTTGCTCAATCGTTTTTTTCATCCCTTTTCTCCACTCAATCCATTTTTACTTGCAATAATTGTTTATCCTCGTAGCGTTCAGTGGCAAGGTCAATCAGTTTTTCAATCAGTTCCGGATAAGCCACCCCTGTATTTTCCCATAATAACGGAAACATGCTGTAAGGTGTGAAACCAGGCAGCGTATTCACTTCATTGATCAGGATTTCGTTGTCCGCCGTTACAAAAAAGTCGGCGCGGACCAATCCGGAGCAATCGAGAACTTTAAACGCTTTTTTCGCTGATTCCACCAGCTCCGCATAAACTGTGTCCGTCAGTTCAGCCGGAATAATCATAGCCGTATTGCCATCTTTATACTTCGCCTGATAATCGTAGAATGCTTTCAAGGGTTTGATCTCGCCTGCCACCGAACATTCCGGCGAGTCATTGCCGAGCACGCCGATTTCAATTTCACGGGCATTGACTCCTTGCTCGACCACGATTTTGCGGTCAAATTTCAAAGCCTCATTCACTGCGGCGATCAGTTCATCTTCGTTTTCAGCCTTATTGATGCCGACGCTGGACCCCAGGTTTGCGGGTTTGACGAATACCGGCCATTGTAACTCGGAGGCGATTTTGCGCACCAATTCCGACTGCCGGTTCTTCCAATCTCTTCTTATAAAATACACATAAGGTGTTTGGTTCAATCCGGCAATCTTAAATAATTGCTTCATGACGACTTTGTCCATACCGGCCGACGAAGCCAATACACCATTCCCGACATACGGAAGGTTCATGACTTCCAGCAATCCCTGTACAGTGCCATCTTCCCCGTTCGGTCCGTGAAGCAACGGAATGATGACATCGAGGCCATTTTCCTGCTCTGCAGGAAGAAAACCGGAAATATCATTGGGTGCGGAGTTTCCTTGTCCAAGCTGCAATTGTTCAATGCTGCCGGCAGGGCCCTCAAGAGACGCGCCTTTCCGCCATTCCCCCTCCTGGGTGATATAAACCGGATATACTTCATATTTATCAAAATTCAAGGCTTTCGTAACTGCCTGTGCTGTTGAAAGGGAAACTTCATGCTCTGCGGATTTCCCGCCATATAACAAACCGATTCTTTTTTTCATCCCAATAACCTCATTTCGTTTTCCAATATGCTTTAGTTTATCACGAACCCGATTAGACGAAAAATCTTTTCCTGCAGGGAAAGGTAAATCACTCCTTATTCCAATTGAAAAAGCTGCCGGTTTTTCCGGCAGCCCGAGAGCGTTAAGCCTTATTCTCTTCATTTCCACTGCTTTAGTTTGCGGTCATAGATTATCTTCCGCACCACTTCCTGTTTGGTGTATTCCTCTACGCCTGACCCAAAATCGTCCATAAAGGTGATTTCTTCGACCTGGCGGATATGCAATTCAATGGTATTCTTCGTCTTTTCCGGATCGGCAAGTGAAATGAGGATGCCTTCCCGATAATAATCCTTCATTGATTTCAGGATTTCATCCGGCAGCTCGGGTATCATATCCTTCGCTTTGCGGCGCCAAAAATTCTGCCCATTGTCCACCCGGCGGATCTGCTGGACAAAATAATTCCCGACCAGTTCGTTCAGCCGCTCCAGCTTACGAAAATATATCTTGGTTGTCTGCTCATCTCCGCTCGACAAATAGACAAACTCATTCAACAGGGTTGAATAGAAAGGAAACTTCACCGTCTCTTTCTTATGACCTATGTACAATAATTCCGCCTGTTCCTGCGGAGTCAGGGAATTCACTTGTTTTTCACTGCGAAAATCGATCCAGCAGAATTCTTCTTCCTTTGCGGCACGCGATTTGCGCAGCTCCGGAAATTCCTCCTGTGAAGCGAATTCCATCTGGGTATGCATATTATAGGAAGCATCTTCATAGGAATGCTTCAGCAGCAACAGATTCTTGGGCATCTTCATAGCATCCATAAACTGGGCGAAGGTCAGGCCGCTGAACAAGGCGAATTGATCAGCATCATTCAAATAGATGTATAAATGCTGAACATAATGTTCCGGGGTATTCACTTTCTTCACCATTTCCTTCACTCCATTCTTTCCCTATTATACGGGCTTCAATATTAAATACGAAACATCCGCTCTCATTTGGCGTCATTACTTTAGTAACACGCATAAAATTCGCGAATACGTTATAATGTAAACCGACTCTCAATAATAAAAAGTACAGGTGAACGCACATGCAGACAAATAAAAGCTTTGCCGACCGGATTGACTGGTCGCTCGCTTTCATATTATTCCTCTTTTTCATCGTCAGTCTGATTGCGATTTCTTCCGCGCAGACTTCCGGCCAATACAATGTCAATTTCGTGCCGAGACAAGGCCTGTTCTACATCGTTTCCATCGGCATGATCGGTGTGTTGATGTATTTCGATCCGGAACAATACAAGAAAATGGCCTATTATCTGTATGGTTTCGGGATACTCACCCTGATCCTTCTGATGATTGCACCTGCAGGCCCCGGCCAGATCGGTGAACCTGTCAACGGCGCGAAGGCCTGGTTCCATACGCCGGTGGTCAATATTCAGCCTGCTGAGTTTATGAAAACCTTCTATATATTGGCACTCGCGAAAATGATTTCATCCCATCACGAAAAATTTGCATTAAAAACGGTGAAGACCGATTTGGTGCTTCTGGGGAAAATCGGCTTTTTGCTGTTCATCCCGTTGATGTTCATCCTCCAACAGCCGGATTTGGGAACCGCTCTCGTATTTATCGCCATTACGCTGGCAATCATCGTCGTTTCCGGAATCTCGTGGAAAATAATTCTTCCGAGTTTCGGCAGTGTGGCAGTCATCGGCGCCACGCTTCTATGGATGACAATCAATATGCAGGAATTCCTGACCAACACATTCGGCATCCAGCGTTATGCATTCGCCCGTATCTACACCTGGCTTGATCCTTATTCCTATGCAGACGGCGATGGCTATAACCTGATTGCCGCGATGAATGCCATCGGTTCCGGCGAAGTTTTCGGCAAAGGCTATCAGGGCCGCGAAGTGTACGTGCCCGAAAATCATACAGATTTCATCTTCACCGTCATTTCTGAGGATTTCGGATTTATCGGAGCCAGCGTGGTCATCATTCTTTTCTTCATGCTGATTTACCATTTGACGAAAATCACGCTGCAGTTAAAAGACACATTCAGCACTTATGTTTGCGCAGGCATTATCGCCATGGTGACATTCCACGTATTCCAGAACATCGGGATGACGATCCAGCTCCTGCCGATCACCGGCATTCCGCTGCCGTTCATCAGTTACGGCGGAAGTTCACTGATCGGGAATATGCTGGCAATCGGCATCGTCTTCAGTATGAAGTTCCATCACAAAACGTATATGTTCGGCAACGATAAAGAAGACCAATAAAAACTCCGACGCAGATGGCGTCGGAGTTTTTATATTAGATAAGACAATAGAACTTTTTGAATCGGAATAACTGTTTCCTTGCCCAGCCCTCCGGGACGCTTCGGTGCTGAAGAGGCGTTTACGTTTTTAAAATTACGATTGTGTTTGAGGGTGCTGCGGCAATGCGAGTGCTTTCAATAGTTCTGTCCGAGATTTTGTGATTTTTGCCTGGATTCCCAGTTTCGATAAATTTGAAACGATGTTACGAACTTCTACTTCCTTCGCCATCCATATCACCTCTCCATATTCCTTCATTTATAGTAACGTATGTAAATCCTAAATGGATTCATCAAATTAGCTAAATAGTTGACATTTCTGTGTCTATGCATATAATACCATCTTTTCAAGCTTTTAAACTTTTCATTTTCATTACAAAGTTGCAATATTGTTAATCCCTTGACTCGCATACCCAGCAGGGGTATATTGAGAATATCAAAAGACATGGAGGATTAATCTATGAGCGAATTATTGAATGATGCTCCCGTTACCGGCCCAGCCTGCAGAAAAAGCCATCACCCCCCTATAGTTAAACGCGATCTTACGAATCGTCTGAGCCGGGTGGAGGGCCAAATCCGCGGCATCAAAGGGATGGTGGAAAAAGATGTCTATTGTGATGATATCATCACGCAGCTGGCTGCTACCCAGTCTGCGCTGAATGGCGTTACAAAATTATTGCTCGAAGGCCATCTGAAAGGCTGTGTCGTAGAGCGGCTGTCAGATGGCGACGAAGAAATTCTCGATGAATTGCTTGTCACGATCCAAAAAATGATGCGAAAATAATAAGGAGGAATTTAACATGACAAAAACGATTAACCTGCAAGTTAGCGGCATGAGCTGCCAGCATTGCGTAAAAGCTGTAACTGAAAGTGTAATGGAACTGGATGGCGTGGAAAAAGTCGATGTATCCCTTGAAAATGGTTCTGTCGATGTTTCCTACTCGAATCCATCACTTGAAGCCGGTAAAATTGCGGAAACGATTGAAGACCAGGGCTACGATGTAGTATCCACAAATTCATAACTGCGGAAACGCAGTTATTTTTTTAAGGGGATATATACCCCTATACGGTATAAGGAGTGACTCGCAATGCCCGTTAAACAAACCGAATTGGCCATAACAGGAATGACCTGTGCCGCTTGTGCAAACCGTGTCGAAAAAGGACTGAAAAAAATGCCCGGGGTCACCGAAGCAACGGTCAATTTCGCCACCGAAAAAGCTTCCGTCGTTTATGACGGGGAACAGGCTTCCCTGAAAGAAATGGAACACAAAGTCGAACAGCTCGGTTACGGTGTGCGTCAGGAGGAAGTGGACTTTTCCATCCAAGGAATGACTTGCGCCAACTGCTCTGCCCGCATCGAGAAAGTATTGAACAAAATGGAAGGCGTCAACACCGCCAATATCAATCTGGCCATGGAAACAGGCCATGTCGAATACAACCCCAACACATTATCTCCCGAAGATTTTGTCAAAAAGATTCAATCAATGGGCTATGATGCCGTACTCAATCAGGAAAACGATGAGGCAGAGGATCATAAGTCACAGGAAATCCGCAAAAAAACACGGTTGTTCTGGATTTCAGCCGCGCTTTCGCTGCCTTTGCTGTGGACGATGGTCAGCCATTTTTCCTTCACTTCCTGGATGTATGTGCCGGAATTTCTGATGAATCCCTTTGTGCAATGGGCGCTGGCTACACCGGTTCAATTCTGGATCGGGGCCACCTTTTATAAAGGTGCTTATTTCGCATTAAAGAATAAGAGCGCCAATATGGATGTTCTGGTGGCACTCGGAACTTCAGCTGCCTATTTCTACAGCGTTTACCTTGTCTTTGCACATCTCGGCAGCCCCCATGCCATGGGACTGTATTTTGAGACAAGTGCTATTTTGATCACATTGATCCTGCTCGGCAAGGTTTTCGAAGCTCGCGCCAAAGGACGTTCTTCCGATGCCATCAAGAAATTGATGAAACTGCAGCCAGAGACAGCTTTGGTGGAACGCAGCGGTGAAGCCGTCGTAACACCCATTTCGGAAGTTCGTACCGGAGATATCCTGTTGATCAAACCCGGCGCTTCGATTCCGGTCGATGCGGCCGTCATCTCCGGCAACTCGGCAGTCGACGAATCAATGCTCACGGGCGAAAGCCTGCCGGTCGACAAAGAATCCGGCGACCCGGTTTATGCAGCTACCGTCAACTCCAATGGATCTTTGCGCGTTAAAGCTGAAAAAGTCGGCAAAGATACGGTATTATCGAATATCATCCGGGTTGTGGAACAGGCACAAGGTTCGAAAGCGCCGATCCAGCGGCTGGCCGATCAGATTTCCGGCATTTTCGTGCCGATTGTAGTCGGAATTGCGATCATCACTTTCATCGCCTGGTATTTCCTTGTGTCCCCCGGTGACTTTGCCGCTGCTCTCGAAAGCACCATCGCTGTCCTTGTTATTGCCTGCCCATGTGCCTTGGGGCTGGCGACACCGACTTCGATTATGGCCGGTTCGGGACGCTCAGCTGAACAGGGAGTCCTGTTCAAAACAGCCGAATCACTTGAAAACACGAAACATATTGATACCATTGTTCTCGATAAAACAGGGACCATCACAAACGGCCGTCCTGTCGTCACCGATTTTATCGGCGCGGAAGGTTTTGATATAGAAGAACTGAAAAACCTGGCCGCAAGCGCCGAGAGTCAGTCCGAGCACCCGGTGGCCCAGGCAATCGCCCAGTACGGCATCAATAATGGAACGGTCAGCCGCTTTGAAGCGGTTCCGGGCCACGGCATACGGGCTGAAGTCGATGGACGGGAAATTTTGATGGGCAACCGCAGACTGATGGATGTCCTCGAAATCGATGATACCCTGGCAGAACCCCTTGAAAGCGATGGCAAGACGGTCATGTATATGGCAGTCGACGGCAAATTCGCCGGTTTGATTGCGGTAGCTGACACCATCAAGGACAACGCCGCCGAAGCTGTAGCGGAAATGAAGAAGCTCGGCTTACACGTGGTGATGCTGACGGGTGACCAGGAGCGAACTGCCCAGGCAATCGCACGCCAGGTGGGTATCGATGATGTTGTTTCCGGAGTGCTTCCCGCAGGAAAAGCCGATGTTGTCGCGAACCTTCAAAAAGAAGGACGGAAAGTCGCGATGGCTGGAGATGGCCTGAACGACGCTCCCGCTCTTGCCACGGCCGACATCGGTATGGCAATGGGTACAGGCACAGCTATCGCCATGGAAGCATCAGACATCACGCTGATGCAGGGCGATCTGATGCGCGTGGTCGATGCCGTGCGCATGAGCCGCCTGACGGTGAAAAACATCAAGCAAAATCTTTTCTGGGCACTTGCCTATAATTCCCTCGGCATCCCGATCGCCGCTGCCGGATTGCTGGCACCGTGGCTTGCGGGCGCCGCGATGGCATTCAGTTCTGTTTCCGTCGTCATGAACTCGCTGCGGCTGCAAAGAGTTAAATTGGAGAAATAACAATCTGCCCGCTCCCATTTATTTTGAGGAGCGGGTTTTTTGTCCGGTTTTTTAGGGGTGAGGTGCGGAAATGTCCGGTTGAGGTGCGGGTTGTCTTTTTGCAACTGAAGAAACTCTGAAATCTCTTTTCCTTTACGAAAAACCTTCATCTTCATTCCTTCCATTTACCTTCGCCACGAACAGATGTAAACTGAAAGCACATATATTTTTAGAAAGCAGGAATTCATCTTATGAAGAAAACTATTTTATTGCTGATGTCGGTTCAGTTTTTCGTGTACCTGGGGTTCGGCATTATCATACCCATCCTTCCGGAAGTCATCCTGGATCAGGGATACAGCGAAATCCATGTCGGCGGACTCATTACGATATATGCTCTGTCTTCCTTTTTCACCGCTCCGCTATGGGGGAAACTTTCAGACCGCACCGGCAGGAAGAAACTGATTTTGACCGGACTGGCGGGATTCAGCCTGAGCTTTTTCCTGTTCTCGCTGTTTCTTGACAACCTGGCGCTCCTTTATATGTCGCGCATTATCGGCGGTCTTTTTTCCGGGGCCCTCTATACCGCGGTAACAGGATACGTTGCTGATATTACGACAGACGAGGAGCGCAATAAATACATGGCCTTTCTCGGGATGTCGATCGGCCTTGGCTTTATCTTCGGTCCGGCGATCGGCGGCTTGCTTGGAGCCATTTCACTGTCATTGCCGTTTACCGCATCCGCGGTCCTGACATTGTTGCTGATGGTATACGCCAGTTTTGTATTGAAAGAACCGGTAAGACAGGGTGAAGCGACGAAGCGCGCACTGCTGCCAAAAGGCGCCAGCACGCTTTGGAGTTTCCGGATCCGCTACTTGTTCCTGATGTCCTTCATGGTGACGTTTCTGCTGGCCGGCCTGGAATCGACTTTTCAGTTGTTCCAGATTGACCAGATCCAAATCACTCCGCTGCAACTCGGTTATTTGTTCATGGCCAGCGGGTTTGTGGACGCAGCGATCCAAGGCGGCGTGGTGCGCCGAATAAAAGACGGGGCTGAAACAAAATGGATCATCGGCGCCCAAATTGTCACCGCAGCCGGCTTGTTGCTGCTGCCGTTCACTTCGAGCCTGGTATTCGCCGGCGTGGCGTTGAGCATTTTCACAGCCGGCAACGCTCTTTCCCGCACTGCTCTAGTGTCCTTGACTTCGAAGGAATCCGGCGGCAAATATGGAACGGCGGCCGGGATGACCTATTCGATGGATAACATGGGACGCATCATCGGCCCGCTGTTCTTCACGTGGCTGTTGACCATGCAAGCGGGCTCGATCTATTTCCTGTCCGGCGCATTGGCAATCGCCAGCATCCTGTTGATCGTCCTTTACCGCGGATCACCGAAAACCTTACAGGAACCAAAAAAAGCAAGCACTCCGGCATGACCGGGTGCTTGCTTTTCACGTTTAATAAGGTGTTCCGCCGTTAACATGAATTACCTGCCCCGTTACATAGGATGAGTCGTCGGACGCGAGGTAAACAAAAGCAGGTGCGAGTTCATCCGGCTGGCCCGGTCGGCCGAGTGGCGTCGAACTGCCGAAACCTTCGACAACGTCTGCCGGGAATGATGCCGGGATGAGCGGCGTCCAGATTGGTCCCGGGGCGACGCCGTTGACACGGATCCCTTCCTTTGCCACTGAACCGGATAAGGCACGTGTAAATGCCAGAATGGCCCCTTTGGTCGAGGAGTAATCGATCAACGTCGGTTCACCGCGGAAAGCGGTGATGGATGTTGTGTTGATAATGGAAGCGCCGCGCTTCAGATGTTCCAGCGCAGCTTTCGTCAAATAGAACATGCCAAAAACGTTGGTCCGGAACGTCCGCTCCAGCTGTTCTGCGCTGATGTCCTTCAGCGACGTCTGCATATGCTGCTCTGCTGCATTGTTTACAAGGATATCCAATCCACCGAATTCATCCACCACTTTTTGAAGGCTTTCTTTGCAGAAGGTTTCGTCTCCGATATCACCGGCAATCAGCAGGCATTTACCACCTTCCCGCTCGATGAGACCCTTCGTTTCTTCCGCATCTTCGTGTTCATCCAAATACATGACGGCAACATCTGCGCCTTCTTTGGCGTATGCCAGCGCAACGGCGCGTCCGATGCCGCTGTCTCCCCCGGTGATCAGTGCTTTTTTGCCGGGAAGGCGCTGCGCCTTTCCGGCCAGATTTTTATCATAGCTCGGCGCGGGTTCCATTTCTTTCTCGAATCCCGGCTGGCGCTCCTGTTCCTGCCCGGGAACGATTTTCGGTCTGTCCTTATCCATTCGGAATCATCCTTTCCAGATTGTTACGTCTCTGTGGATTTTCCCTTTCTGGATATTCATAAACCTGAACAGACGCAGTAAAAGAATTGGGTCCATCTTTTACTCCTGAAGTTCCGCTTTCACTGGAAATGCATCCCTATCCAGTTCGGGATGCGCCTGTTTCAGAACGGAAGGCCGCATCGTATAGCCGGTCAACGCAATCAGGCAGATGCTGCTGCCGATGACGACATATTCGGCCGGCACCACATCATACAGCAGCCCGAATATCAAATAGCCGAGCGGCATCATTGCCATTGCCATCGATTCCAGAATGCCGAAGACACGCCCCCGGTACTCTTCTTCCACATCTTTTTGCATCATGACCCCAATCGGCGTGTTGACGAATATGTTCGTGATTCCGAACCCGAGCATCAGAACAAGGAAGTAAACGACCGCTGCCGCGTACGTAAAGTCGAACAACAGCGGCAAACCCATACCCGCTAACAGGACCGACATCGCGAGAATACCCCGTTTCGCAAATTGCAACGGGAACTTCACTTCTTTCCGCACGGAAAAGTAGACGGACGCAATCAGCATGCCCACGGCAATCATCGCTTCGATAAACCCGAAATGGGTGGCCTCGATTTTCAATTCCTGGATCGCGATAAACGGCAAACCGATCATCAGGGCAGAGAAGAAGAAGTTGATGCCAACCGCAACTGTGACAATCACCATCACTACACGGTTTGTTTTTAAATAAGCGACCCCCTCCTTCATCCCTGCTGTCATGGATTGTTTCGCTTCTCCGGCAGCTTGAGGGATCCGGTTCGTAAACAGCCTGAAATCCATTGTCGATTCAAGGATCACCGCCAGTAAATACGCAGCCACCTGGATAATAAGAAAGATGTTCATGGAAACAAAACCGAACAGGATGCCACCGACGACAGGCCCGCCGATTGCGGCGATGGCGATGGCGGACTGGTTAAAGCCCATCGCTTTCTGGATGCGTTCCGAATCAATCAGGTTCGCGATGGACGAAGAAAACGTGACGCTTGCGAACATCGAGCTGATCGAGATGAGTGCGGTTGTCGTGTAAATCGCCGGCAGTGACAAGCCGACAGCGATACTGTAGACGAGCAAACCCGCCACCGCTAACGCACTGGCAAGCTGGGCCAGAATGACAATCGCTTTCTTCGAGTAATTGTCGGCCATGAAGCCCGCAAAAGGCGCCAGCAAAGTTCGTGGCAGAATGCTGCAAATCAGGTTGATGGCAAAACTGGCAGCCGATCCGGTAAGGGCCAACACGTATAAACTGATGCCAAAGGTGTAAACTGAACTGCCGAATGTTGACACTAACTTGCTGATGGTAAACGTATACAGATGGTAAGTTGCCCGGCTGATTTTCGCTGCTCCACTCATTCCTTGTCACTCTCCACTCCGAAAAGTTTAATTTAATTAAACAAAATATATCACACTCATGCTGGCAATGCAAACTAAAGTTTAATATAATTAAACTATACTGAAAAGCAGGTGAAGTTATGGAGACGTTTGGTGAGCGTATAAAAAAATTGCGGAAAGAAAAAGGCATGACTCTGCAGGCACTTGCCGGTGAAAAACTTACAAAAGGCATGTTGAGTTTAATAGAAAACAATAAGGCTAACCCCTCTATGGAAAGCCTTGCTTATATAGCCGAGCGGCTGGGTGTCGATAAAAACGAATTATTGGAGGCGGTATCGGCAACCGAGCTCCGCGAATTATTGGAAAAAGTGGAAAAGCTTTATAAAGTGGAAATAGCGAGTAGAGAACTTTTCGAAGAGTACAGGAGAATTGTAGAAATGATTGATCCTTATTTGGAAAAACTACCATTTCGTTATGAATCGGCAAGGCTCCTTGAAATCTACAGCCGCTGCGGCTATCATTCGCAAACCGGAGATTGGCCGAGCGCACTGGCTAAAGCTGAAGAAATCTATGACGGTTTGCACATGATCAATCAAAGTGCAGAACTTCATATCCTGAAAGCCATGATGGAATTTAATGAACACCGATACCCCCAGGCTTTGGCAATGATTCAATCATCGCGAAAGATTTTTGAAGAAAGAACAGGCGTCTTGGATCCCCTGAAAAAACTGGACTTTGATTATTACGAGTCCGTCTGCTACTCCGCGGTGGGAGACTATTCAAATTCAACCAGGATCATGGAAACAGCCATCACTTATTCCAAAGAACAGCAAATTTTTTACCGCGTAAGTGATTTATACCGGTTGGCTGGATTCCAGGCAGTTTTAAATGAAGATATCGACAGCAAAAATTATTATATCGGCAAGCTCAGGTTGTTTGCCGACTTTTCAGATGATGAAGAAATCGGAGCGTTTGCAGATGCCGTGGAAGTCCACTATTTAAATACATTTGCACATGAATATGAAAAAGCCAATGCAATCATTGACCGGAACTTGAAAAAGAATGAAGAGACGACCACTTTCCTCTTCACTCTCGAAAAAGGGAAAGCCCTCTATGGTTTAGGCCAGTGGGAAGCATCCATCATGTGGCTGGAAAAGCATAAAATTTGGGAGTTCCTCCACCACCCTTACGATTTATCAATGCATTATGAAAAAGATTCCTATTTGGCGCTTGCTTACGAGAAACTTGGAAAACATGAACTCGCCATTGAGCATGCAGAAATTGCCAAAAACAATATCGAATCGATGCCGGATCTGCCTTACAAAAAATTCATCGTGGAGGTCTACAACCAAATAACTGCACAATAAAAACCCGCCAATCGGCGGGTTTTATTGTGGCATCTGGTATTCGAAATACTTCGTATAAAATTTCAGCAGCGCCGGCTTCCGTGCGTGCGATTTTACACCAATACACAATCTTTCCCTCTTCCTATAATTTCCGGAAAACCTGTTCAATGTCATAATCGCTCAGTTCGATGTCTGCCGCGCTTCCGATCGAAAGTTTAGCCAGTTGCGCTCCCAGAAACGGCCCGGCTGTCAGACCCGAAGAACCAAGCGCGTTGGCCGCGAACAGATTCGGGTATCCCGGAACGGCTCCGATGAACGGCAATGCGCTCAGCGTCGACGGCCGAAACCCGGTACTGGCGCCTGTCAACTCAGCAGAAGCCAAGCCTGGCACCACATCGAGCACTTTATCAAGGATGTGGTGAATGCCACCTGCTGTCAGTTTGGTGTCAAAACCGGCGTCGTTTTCATGGGTTGCTCCAGCAATGATACGCCCGCCTCCGAACGGCACGATGTACTGGCCGAACGGCACCATCGCCACCGGCCAGTCGCCTGTTCCTGTTCCTTCAAGCTGCAGTTCGAGAATCTGCGCTTTTTGCGGGACCACGTCCATTTCAAGACCCAGCGGCTGAAACAGTTCGGGTGCCCACGCCCCTCCCGCTGATACGATGCTGTCCGCGTAAAATTCCTGTTGCTCCGTTCCAACTCCGATTACTTTGTTGTCCTCAACAAGAAGCCTTGCATTTCCTGCAACAATTTCTGCACCCAATTTGCGGGCAGCACTGATCAGCGCATCCCGCACGGAACGGCCGTCCACCCGGGCGGCACCACTGACATACAGCGAGCCGTATCGGGTTCCCGCATGTGGAAACAAAGCTTTGGTTTGTTCAGCGTCCAGCCTTTCGATGGTCCCCATCTCAGGTGCATCCTCGTTCCGCTCCCGAGCCTTTGCCTCCATTTTATCCAGTTTGCTGTCTTCATGAATGCTGACGATGCCCACCTGTTTATAGCCTGTTTCGGTCTCCCCTAGATTTTCCAATTCCTTAATCAGATCCGGATAGTATTTCGCGCCGCTTTTTGCAAGGTGATACCACGCTTTATTGCGCCGCTGGGAAATCCATGGACAGACGATTCCCGCCGCTGCTCCTGTAGCCTGGCCTGCGTCTGCCCGGTCGATCAGGACAACGCGTGCTCCCGCCTTTGCCGCTTCGTAAGCAGTTGCTGCTCCGAGTATCCCTCCACCGATTATGATTAACGATTTCATCTCTTCACCTTTTCTCTGTTCTGTTTGGTTTTCATTTTATAGTACAACTGCAGGAGACTCAACTTCATTCGGCAGCGGCTTACCTGATTCAATTTCCGGGTATGCGGGTAAAGCATAAATAGCAATGATATGAAGACAGGAGGAATTTGAAATGGAAAAAAGTAAAAGCACGGAAGCCATCCTGCCGATGACTTCCCTTAAAAGCGGTGCCGGGGTTGAGGTTGCACCGGATGTATATTGCTACACGAACCAGATTGTCAATCTTTTGTTCATCGGAGACCCGACAGTAAGCAATGACTATATTCTTGTCGACGCCGGCATGCCGCATTCCGCCAAAAAGATTCTGCAGGAAGCCGAGAACCGCTTTGGCCCGGACCATAATTTGAAGGCTATCATTCTGACACACGGCCATTTTGATCACGTTGGCAGCATAGTGGAAATCCTCGAGAAATATCCGGTGCCTGTTTATGCGCATCCTTTGGAATTTTCTTATTTAAAAGGCATCACCGATTACCCGCAAGCCGATTCTTCGGTCGAAGGTGGACTGGTCGCCAAAATTTCCAAAGCATTTCCCGTGGAATCCATCGATATTTCACAACACCTCAAAGAGCTGCCGGCTGACGGTTCGGTTCCGGGCATGCCTGGCTGGCAGTGGATCCATACACCCGGCCATTCGGACGGACATGTTTCGTTGTTCAGAAAAGCCGGGAAACTGCTGATTGCCGGAGACGCGTTTGTAACCGTTAAACAGGACTCTCTCTATAAAGTCCTTACCCAGAAAAAAGAAGTATGCGGACCTCCCGTCTACCTGACCACTGACTGGCGCGCAGCCTGGGAATCTGTAGTGAAATTGGCTGCCCTGCAGCCGTCAATCGCTGTGACCGGCCACGGAAAACCAATCTACGGCTCGGAATTAGCGGAAGGACTCATCGATCTGGCGAAAAATTTCCAGGAAAAAGCCGTTCCTTCCCACGGGAAATTTTTGGAATAAACAAGCCGCAGCTCCACTTGAAGAAAGCACCCAAAACGTCTTCACCTTTTTATATGCACAACTTTCAAACGCCAGCACCCACTGGCGTTTTTCTTGCTGGCTCTCCTAAGTATTTGCAAATATATTAATTTTCAGATTAAATGTTTATAGTCTCAAATGTTGGGGTATACAATTTACATAGTCCCAAATTTTTTAATAATCGTTTTATGAAAATAGAATGGAGATGAACTCGATGATTAAGAAAGTGCTGTTTGTTTCGGATCATGGAGATCCCTTGGCAAAGTTGGGCGGCAAGCAAGCCGGTGGCCAGAATAATTATGTAAAACAATTGGCACTTGCTCTGGAAAACAAAGGGGTGCAGGTCGATGTCGTCACTCACTGGTGCGAAGATTCTGCCCCGCAGATCGAAACCTTCGGCAAAGCCTGCCGTGTTATCCGGATCGAAGCCGGATACAAAGGATTCGTTTCAAAAAATGAAATGCATTCGATGCTTTCCGCTTTTTATAAAGAGATGAAAGAGAAATTGCCGCTTCACACCTATGACATTGTCCATACGCATTATTGGCTGTCGGGATTAATCGGCATGAAGCTGAAAGAAGAGTTCAATCTGCCTTTCGTTCATACCTCACATTCTCTTGGATGGGCAAAAGAAGAAGCAACAGGAATTGAAGATGACACGCGTACGCAAGCTGAAACAGCGATTCTGCAAAAAGCCGATCAGGTGTTGGCCACAACCAACAGCGAAAAGTATTTGATCAGGCAGCAAGTCGACTCTCCTTCTCCCATCAATGTAATCCCCATCGGTGTTGACGAGGCATTTAAAGTGCGCGGCAGCCGGACCCATATTCGCAAAAAGCTCGGCTATTCCAGCCCACTATTCGTCTTCGCCGGAAGACTGGAAGAAACCAAAGGCATTTTCACATTGCTCAATGCTTTTAAATTGCTTTCCGAAAAAACGACAGAGACATACCGGCCGCGATTGGTGCTTGCCGGCGGTGAACCGGATGCAATCGACCCGGTGACCAATCTGCCAAAAAACCATAAAATACGAAAAGCCTTGCGCGGCATTGAAGAACACGTGGATTTTCTCGGACCTAAATCACAGGAAGAATTGGCGCTTCTTTTCAATTCTGCGACTGCGACAATCGTACCCAGTTTCTATGAATCATTCGGCATGGTTGCAGCAGAAGCCCAGGCCTGCGGAAGCCCTGTCATTGCATCCAATGTCGGCGGGCTTAAAAATGTCGTACAGGACGGCGTAACCGGACTGCTGGTGGAAACGAAGAATGCTGTGGATCTTGCGGTGGCGATGGAAGTAATCTCGATCAACTCGCTTCTCGCCCAACGCCTCAGCCGCCAGGCCGTGGAATTGGCCAAGAAAGATTTCCATTGGCCTTCGATTTCTGAAAAAGTATTGAAAATGTATGAGGTGGTAAACAATGAACGAAGCAACCCATTTGTTGGCAACCGATTTGGATGGAACGCTGGTCGGTGACAGAAAAGGATTGGACAGGCTTCTCGGGTTTTACGAGAGCCAGGAATATGACGTCTCCCTGATCTATATCACCGGTCGCCATCACCAGTCAGCTATGTCATTGATCGAACAGGAGAACCTCCCGATTCCAGAAGTATTGATTACAGATGTGGGCACAGAAATCCACCTTGGTCCTGCGCTCGAAAAAGACAGCGCCTGGGAACACAGGATGCTGAAGCATTGGCAGCCCGAGGCGATTGACAAACTTGCCGCTTCTTTTAAAGGATTGAAAAAGCAGGATCTTCCCGTCAGCAACCGCTGCTCTTTTTACGCGGAAGACAGCGATACAGTCCTTGCATTTGAGCAGCGGCTGGCTTCAGCCGGCATTCCGCATAAGCTGATTTTCAGCGGCGGACGTGATCTCGACATCCTCCCTGCAGAAAGCGGCAAGGGAGCGGCACTCCAGTACATCCTGGATAAATTCAACGCTCATGAAGCAAAGATGCTCGTGGCGGGGGATTCAGGAAACGACAAGGAAATGCTGACACTGGGTTTCCCTTCTGTAATAGTTGGAAATGCTCAACCCGAATTGCTCCAAAGTCCTGAAAGCCCGATGATTTTCAGAGCTTCGAAAGTTTGCGCGGGAGGCATCCAGGAAGCCTGGAACTATTTCCATCCGGAATAAGCATCCCTCTCCAAACTTGAATTTTGGAGAGGGATTTTTGTATTCCCTTTTGCCGCAATCGTATTATCGTTTGTTTTTTCGCTCAGATGGTTTATATTTAATGGGACGGCAATTTCATTCAAGTGTATGGACTGCGCCAGGAAAATATACATAAACGCGCCGGATATATCCATTTAATAAGGAGGAATTTGAGATGAGTAAAGTTGCGAATCTGCAAAAAGAGTCAATGGTCATGCTGAAAGAAACGAGCCGCACTTTTTTCATTCCCATCAGCTTTTTGGAACCTGTCCTAAAAAAGACTGTAGGCTCAGCTTATCTTTGCATGCGCGCAATTGACGAACTCGAAGATCATCCTGAATTGGAGGATGAAGTGAAAAGCCGGTTGTTAAGAGAAACCAGCAGAATGCTTCATCTGCCGTTCGACCGGGAAGCCTATGAAGCGATGCTCAAACCATACGAGCAGATGCTTCCCGAAGTAAGTCTTCGACTTGCTGACTGGATCAGCGTCTGCCCTCCTGAAATCGCACCGAAAGTTCTGGAATCCACAGCGGAAATGGCTGAAGGGATGGCAAAGTGGGTAGACCGTAAATTCGTCATCCGGACCCGTGAGGACCTCGATGACTATACGTATTATGTTGCGGGACTTGTCGGAACAATGCTGTCGGATTTATGGAAATGGCATGACAATACCGACACAGACCCTGAACTGGCCATCGGTTTCGGACGTGGACTGCAGGCCGTTAATATGCTCCGAAACCTGGACGAGGATCGTGAACGGGGAGTCAGTTTCGTGCCCGACGGCTGGACCCGTGACGACATGTTCAATTACGCCACCGAAAACCTGGCGCAGGCCGATTTATATGTGAAATCGATCCACAACAAGAGAATTCTCATGTTCTGCAAAGTCCCTCTTGCGCTCGCCCACAGCACATTAAAAGCGCTGAAATCGGGCAGGGAAAAAATGAGCCGTACTGAAGTGGAAGGCATTGTGGAGCAATTGAAGAAACAGGAACAAGTCAATTAAGCCGGTAAGCCCGTTTCTTTTGAAGCGGGCTTTTACTTAATGCATTTTAGCCGGCTTGTTTCTTCCAGTTTCTTCTTTTAAAGAATAAATAAGTTTATACTGTAAATAACATCTGTATTTACATAAAAGGGGAAGTAAAATGACCTTAACCATCATCAGTTTTTTAGCCGTCGCAACTTTCATACTCAATATCTTTTTGGCTGCAGCACTGGTTTTTCTTGAACGCCGTGACGCTTCTTCGACCTGGGCCTGGCTTTTGGTCCTGTTTTTCATCCCAATTGCAGGATTCTTCATCTATCTGCTGCTCGGCAGAAAGCTCAGAAAAAAAACCCTCTTTAAATGGGAAGGCCGCACACGGGTCGGAATCGAAAAACTGATTGCCCATCAGATGAATGAATTGCATGATGATACGTTTTATTACCGAAATGACAATACGAAGGAGTACAAAGACCTGATCTATCTTCACCTTCGGAACAATGGTGCGGTCCTGACACAAAATAATGATGTAAAAATTTTTAATGATGGCCGCGATAAGTTCGAAGCCTTATTGGAGGATATCAAAGGCGCCAAACACCATATCCACGTCCAATATTACATTTTCCGGCTTGACCAGCTGGGGACACGGCTTATGGACGCCCTGCTTGAAAAAGCGAAACAGGGTGTAAAAGTAAGGCTTCTTTACGACGATATGGGATCCCGAACTTTGAGCAAAAGGCATTTCAAAGAGTTTAACAGGCACGGCGGCGAGGTTGAAACGTTCTTCCCGTCCAAACTGCCGCTCATAAATCCGCGGCTGAATTACCGCAACCACAGAAAAATCGTCGTCATTGATGGCTGCATCGGCTACCTCGGTGGCTTTAACGTCGGAGATGAGTATATCGGACTCAGCAGGAAATTCGGTTATTGGCGCGACACCCATCTCCGTCTTGAAGGCGGTGCGCTGCATCCGCTGCAAACCCGCTTCATCCGTGACTGGAATCAGGCCTCCACCCGGCAGGATATCGAGTATGATGAGATTTATTTCCCAGCCATGGCGGAAAAAGGCACAACTTCCATGCAAATCGTCTCCAGCGGTCCGGATGAAGAATGGGAACAGATAAAAGACGGATATATGAAACTCATCAATATGGCCGATGAGTATATCTATATCCAGACACCCTACTTTATCCCCGATGCAAGCTTTTATGATGCCATCCGCGTGGCCGCTCTGTCGGGCATTGATGTGCGTGTCATGATTCCGAATAAACCCGACCATCCTTTTGTCTACTGGGCGACTTACTCGTATGCCGGACAGTTGCTGCGGGCGGGTGCACGGGTATTCATATACGACAATGGCTTCCTTCACACAAAAATGATTCTCGTCGATGGCAAGGCCTCAACAGTCGGCACCGCCAACATTGATGTGCGGAGCTTTAAATTGAACTTTGAAGTGAACGCTTTTATTTATGATAAAGAGATTTCCGGCGAGCTCGCCCGGCAATTCCACCAGGACATGGAATTGTCGACGGAACTGACGATGGAAGCCTATTATGAAAGAACCAAAATGATCAAAACAAAAGAATCGATTGCCCGCCTGCTGGCACCGATCTTATAAGTGAAGCGGCAGCGAAGCGATGCAACGCACTTTCATGTCTCGAAGCTAGCGATAGCGATGCAGAGACAGGAGCAATAAGGTTTTAGACGGAACAGCGAAGTGGCGTTTTTCGCCGCATAACTGGACCGCCTTATGACCCGAAGAGTTGGGCCGTTGAAGTCTGGACAAGAATATATCCACTCCAAAGAACCTTTGAGATATCCTTTCTGCATCAAAAGGCACCGGGGAGTAAGCAGTGCTTACTCCCAGGTGCCTTTTGTCTTTCAAATAGTCTCTGTTATTGTTCCAGGTATTCTTCCAATGTGAGGCCCGCTTCGAAAATTTCCGTTGCCACTTGTTTTCCGACATACCGGAAATGCCAGGATTCATGCATATAACCCGTCAACTGTTCTTTGCCTTCCGGGTAGCGCAGGATATAGCCATAGCGATGCGCGTTATCAGCTACCCATTTGCCGGCCTCCGTGTCACCAAAACTTGCTGCAGCCCAGTGCTGCTCCTGCCCGGTTTCGCCAATATCAAAGGCCAAGCCGGTCTGGTGCTCTGAAAAGCCGGGACGGGCACTGTAGCGATCAGCCTTTTCCTGACCGTCTTTTGCCACATACCCTTCATACAATTCTTTCTGGCGTGTAAAGTCGCGGAAAGTACTGAAGGCAATCAAATCGATTCCCGCCTCCAACGCATCTGCCCGCATCTCATCAAAAGCGCTTTTCGCTTCCGGATTTACGCCAGGAGCATAATCAGATGGCAGCGGATTTTGTTTGTTCACCAGCAAAATGCCATCAACAATCGCCGGTTCTTCCGGCAACTCGATGGATTCCGGGTAGACAGTCGCATCTTTGACTTCTTCTTCCGCCACTTCTTCATCCGGTTCCGGTGTTACCGGCAGGTTGTCTTTGGCATCTTCCGCTTCTTCTTCCGGAATGACAACATCTTCTTCCTGCACTTCTTCAATTCGCTCTTCCGCATCATTCCCCGTCAACGCATCAAGGCTCCGCTCCATATCCCAATCATGCAGATACATCCACACGGTGATGGACGCTGCAATCAGCAAAGCACCGATGATCAGGATCCATTTTATATAAGGTTTCTTGTTATTCATTGAATGGCGAGATTGCATAGTTCTCCTTCTTTCTCTCAAAGTCTTTATTATTCTAACACCTTTATGATTGAAATTCTCCCTATATCATCGAACTTTCGATATACTTGAAATGACTTTTTAGAGATTCGAGGTAACAATGATGAACAACCAAAAATGGCTGTCACTTAATTTTTTTGCTTTCTTCTTTACCTGGGGAGTTTTTCTTCCTTATTGGACCGGCTGGCTGACAAACGATAAAGGACTCAGCGTTTCGGCGGCCAGCATCATCATGGGTGCCGGCATGATAGCCCGTTCCTTGTCGACTTTGCTGTTCTTTCCTCTGCTCACGCGCCTGTTTTCACTTGGCCGCCTCATGCAGATACTTGCCATTGCTTCACTCTTCATCATGGCACTGTATATACCGGCAAATTCCTATACGCTGTTATTCGCCATTACGTTCCTCTTCAGCTTTATCTATCCGAACCTGCTGCCTGCGATAGAAAGCGGTGCAACCGTACTGATGCAGACAGACCGCATCCATTACGGCAAAAGCCGCTCCTTCGGCTCACTCGGCTATACCGTCGCATTGCTGATTGTCGGCATCGTGACCGCTCTTTGGCAGGAGCAGGCCATCCTGTGGGTCATGATGGCGGGCCTGCTGTTTATGGCTATCACGCAGTCGGCAGTTTCACCCGCACCTTTGTCAATAAAGCCGGAACCCAAAAACAAAGCCAGCAAAGATGCTGTCCGGCAACTGCTGAAATCGAAAGCGTTCCTGACGGTGCTGTCGGTTTCAATTCTCCTGCAGGGCGCGCATGCCGCTTATTATAATTACGGCTTCATCTACTTGCAGGATATCGGCGTCAACAGTTTTTACATCGGCATCATTCTGAATGTCGCCATCATTTTTGAAATCGTCTTTTTTGCCAAAGCGGATACGTGGTTCGACAGGTGGAGCGTTTCTTCCATGTTCCTGTTGGCAGGCATCGGCTCCACGGTGCGCTGGATTCTGATTTTCCTGTTTCCGACTGTCTGGGTCTTCATCTTTTCGCAGGTGCTGCATGCTTTATCATTCGGCGTCGCCCATTTCGCCTTTATCCGTTATATTTTCAAAAAACTTGATCCACTCCATATTCCGGCGGCCCAGGGCATGTATGCCGCCATCGCCATGAGCCTGAGTGTCGCGCTGCTGACCTTCATCGGCGGATTCCTTTACGAAATTTCGCCCGGCCTGTCGTTCCTTGGCATGATTACGTTCTCATTCCCGGCGGTTGTATTGGTTTTGCTAACCAGAAAGAAATTTTCCTATTAGTTTTTCAGTCCACCCCCATAAGCGTAGATTGCCCGTCGAATAAATGGACATCAACGCAACAAGGAGATGGACAAAAATGAAACGAATTTCACAAAGCGATCTTCTCACTTTGATGGATCGATTGGATCTTTTGTTAAATGAGCGCGAACAGGACAAGCGGCAATCACCAAACACTGCAGCTTCGGCATAGGAAGACTTCAAGGAAAAATAATATAGTATGAAAAAAACAGCGCAATCCCTTAAAAAGGATTGCGCTGTTTTTAATTGGAAATATGTTATTTAGAAAAGAATCGTTCCAAGCACCACGAAAAACAGGATGCCGAAGATAACGGCCATGGCCAACATCCATTTTGCTTCCCTGTCCATGCCCTGGGCTTTCATCTGGCGATACCTGAAAGTATTGGTCATTACGAACAGCACTGTCATGAAGAGCACCGCGATATCCATATAACCCAGAATCAGGAAAACGACAGCCAGCACGCTGAGTGTTGCAATCCCGATGCCTTGAAGCACTTTTAAACTCATTTGCTTTACTCCCCCTAAAAAGAAAGCCGGCATCGGATGCCGGCGAGCTTCTATTATTTTTTCTTTTCCAAATCCACTTTTTCTTGTTCTTTCTCTTCTTCACCTTCTTCATCTTCCACTGCTTCCAATGCGATTTCCGGATGATTGGAATAGAATTTCCGGCCGATGAACGTCTGGATAATCAGCAGAATACCACCGACAGTCCAGTAAACCGGCAGGGCCGCCATTGAAGTGAATGAAATGAACATGATCATGATCGGTGAAATGTAAATGAACATTTTCATCTGTTTCTGTTGCTGTTCAGGCATCGTCCAAAGTGATACTTTGGCCTGATAGAAGTATACGGCACCGGCTATCAGCGTCATGGCAATATCCGGTTCGCCCAGGTTAAACCACAGGAATTCGTGCGATCGCACTTCCGGCGAGTAAAGAATGGCAAAATACAAGCCCATGACGATCGGCATTTGGATAACTACCGGCAGACATCCCATATTCAATGGATTGACTTCATATTTTTTGTAAAGCCCCATCATTTGCTGTTGAAGCTTCATCTGTTCTTCTTTGTCTTTCGTCTCTTTCAGGCGTTTCTGGATGTCTTCCATTTCCGGACGCATTTTATCCATTTTGACTTTCATCCCCTGCTGGCGTTTATACGTGCGCAGCATGAATGGCATCAGCACCAACCGGATTACGACTGTGATGGCCACAATGGCAAGGCCGTAACTGCCGCCAAAGAGGTTCCCGAGGTAGTCGAGGGAGAAATCGAATGGTGCGACAAAAAAGCTATAGAAAAAGCCTTCTTTATTTTCAATAGCCGCACAGCCACTCAGGAAAAGCACCGCAACTGTAAGCATCGACATTAATATTAATTTCTTTTTCAAATTAGTCACCTTCACCTTTTTAAACTATTAAGAAGTATACCGCATACGGAGAGCATATTTCAAACTACGAAAAGATGCCGTCCAATTTTCACCACTGGATTTGACAGGATTGTGGCTGTGAGAAAAGCGAAAGCGACCGCTAAGCTCTCAAAGGCATAAGACAATCTGGCGAAGTGGCGCTCTTTGGCACGCAGCCAGAGTGGCTTATAACCCGAAGAGCTGGGCCGCTGGAGCCTGGACACCGAAAAGCGACAGCGCCCGTTAAGCCCCGATAAGCGCTGGAGGGTTTACCAGGCATGGCGTCCTTTTGCCATGAATGGTAAATCCGAAGCGACTCGAGGGGCTGGGCCGCTGGAGCCTGGACACCAGAAATTCACCAGCCTGCAAAAAGCCCATAAAAAAAAGGGAGAATTTCTTCTCCCTACTTAGCGTTCGGCAATGTATATCTGAAATAAGGAATATGCTGGCTGTCGCGGAATTGCTTCGGCGTCACCGTCGTATATTTCTTGAAAATGCGGGTGAAATAGCTTTGGTTGCAGAAATGGAATTGTTTGGAAATTTCAGAGATCCCTTTATCTGAATGGCGAAGGTAATGCTGCGACTCTTCAACCCGGCGCACATTGAGGTATTCGACCAAAGTGATGCCTGCATGTTCACGGAAAATCCGTGACAGATGGCTTGTTGAAATGTGGAAATGCTTGGCAACGTCTTCAACAGACAAATCGCGTTCCACTTCATCGTTAATGAACATAACGACTTTGTTTACTGTCTGATGGCCGAACGACGGCTGTTTGCGCTCTGAAATAACGGAAATGAAGAATTCGATCAGTTCGTCCGCAACGTACAGAAACTCTGAATCGTTCATGCGATTATCCACAAGTTCGATGCAGGCATTATTGAAAGCGAAAGCTTTTTTCGGCGGCACACGCATTTCAAAAAGTTTTCGTGCCATCACTGATGAAAGAACTATGTAATAATTCCGGATTGCGCGGATTGTATCTTTTCCGGCATGCAATGAAATCATGTCGATCAACGCACGAAGTGTCTCTTTCGCTTTTTCTTTTTCCAAATGGTGTATTTCATAGATTAATTGAGTTTCGGTTTCAAAAAACTTTTCCAGGCCATCGTATTGGTTGAGGTTTTCGCTCTCTGCCATAAAAATCTTGGAAATCGTCTCCTGAATTGTTGGTACAGCAATTATATTCATCTTTTCCCCGTCTTTCTTTTTACAAGTTTTTGCATTCACTGTATTAACTATATACTGAAACAATAAATAAGGACACAGTTTTGCTTAATAATATATAAATTTTTAAGCAATATGATCTACTACCTATGTCCCATCCGCAAATTTATCAGGAAATATATTCCCAAAATATATACTAAAGATACCGCAATTATCGTAAAAAATCTCGCTTTTCTTCTAAAAGTAACATACTTTTAATATAACTGAAACCTGCTATGCCTCCTGCAATATAACACAATTCATTATTTTACTCTTCTAATTCCTCTTTTTCCGGTGGAATAAGTGCCCGGATATGGCGTGGCAGAACTTCGATTTTGAAAGGCGTGACACACCCTTCATCTCCATCAATATTACAAAGCAGCGGCTCTTTGGTTCTTATCACAACTTTTGTGGTGTGGATTGCTTCGACTGCGGGATCATCCTCCAGTTTCCCCCTCCACAATGCTCCCGCCATACGGACGAATCCGGCAAGCTTGGCGTGTTCCACGATATAAAGATGGAGAAGCCCATCATCCGTCAACGCCTCGGGTGCCAGTTTTTCAAAGCCACCCACCGAGTTGGTCAAAGCCACGAGGACCAGTTTTGCATCCCCTTCCCAAACCCCATAGTCATGCTCAACTTCGAAATGCGTTTCTTCTTCTGAAGTGATCGCTTTGATCCCTTCTATGAAATAGGCGAGCGCGCCAAGTCGTGTCTTTTGTTCTGGTGTAACGGACGAAGTGGATTCCGCAACGTCACCGATCGCCAATATATTCATGAAATACAGATCGCCGACTTTGGCAATGTCCACGGCTTTCTCTCTGCCCACCTTCAAAGCTTCAATCGCTTCTTCGGGATCCAGGGAAATTCCGAGGGCACGGGCAAAATCATTGACGGTCCCAAGCGGGATCAAAGAAAACAAAGGTTTATGAGACTGCTCCGCAAGACCCGAAACCGCTTCATTGATTGTGCCGTCTCCGCCCATCGCCACAACAAAGTCGTATTTCTGCTCACAGGCTTCCTGTGCAAAGTTGGTGGCGTCCCTTTGTTTTTCCGTCTCTTTAGTATCGACAATATATCCCATTTCTTTAAGTGTTTTTTCAACATTTTCTTTGTAATCGGCTGCTTTTTCTTTTCCTGCAGATGGATTCAATATGAACATAGCCTTTTTCATCTTTTTCCCTCCAGATGGTATAATGTATTAATTGAATTACTAACTTTTATAGCGGTATTCCGCAAACCAGCGCCGAAGCGACTTATATGAATTTCGGCCTTATATCAGCTTCATTATTTCTATTTACCCTTTTATCAGCCTGTCTTAATCCATTAATTTTTCATTACTTCCAGGGAATGAGGAACACCAATGCAAGTTTTCATCTACATTATCATTTTCTTTGCTTTTTTCGATCTTTTTGCCCAATTGCCGATCATCAGTCCATTTGCAATCGAGCTCCAGGCAACACCTTTTTTGACCGGCCTCGCTGTCGGTATGTATTCGCTTTCCAATACATTCGGAAATATAGTTTCCGGTATTTTCTCTGATAGAAAAGGGCCTTTCGCGATTCTGGTTGCCGGATTGCTGCTGACAGCTTCTTTTCTCTTTACATACACGCTTGCAGAGGGGCCTTACAGCCTTCTTGCCATCCGGTTCCTGCACGGATTGGCAGCGGGGCTGATCATCCCTGCCGCATTCACCTACCTGGCTAACCGGACGGACCGGAGCCGCCGGGGAAAAGGTGCCGCTGTTTCGGGTGCTTTTGTCGGACTGGCCGCCATCATCGGACCTGCATATGGAGCAATCCTTTCCAGCCGGTCAAGCGTCCCGGAAACCATGACGGTGACGGGTCTTATGCTCCTCGTCCTTGGCCTTTTATCTTTTTTCCTGTTAAATCGCCAGGTTATAAAGAAAGAAAAGCTTCCCCCCGAACCGCTTACTGTCGGCATGATCCTTCTGAATTCGGGGTTATTGCGGGCCTTCATGGGGGCCTTTTTCCTGATGTTTTCGCAAGGTGTACTCGCTTATATGCTTCCTCTGAAAGTTTCCGGACTGGAGTTACCCGCCCAAATGAGCGGACTGTTGCTGAGCGTATTTGGTATTGCAGCCATTCTGGTATTCCTGCTTCCGGTGAACCGTATGTTTGATAGCGTAAAACCCATCTATACATTAATAGCCGGATTCCTTATCATGGGCAGTTCGCTCTTCCTGCTAAGTGCCGTTTCCGCCGCTTTCATGCTTTACTTCAGCATGATCACCTACGGCATCGGCTTCGCACTCTTGTTCCCTTCCATCAATTCCTTGCTGATTGATTCTACAACAGCGCGTTCGCGGGGCAAGGCCTATGGCTATTTTTATGCATTTTTTTCAATCGGTGTTGTGGCAGGTTCTTCTTTTACAGGGGCGTTGGCCCTGAGTGCTGACCGGGGATTTGTCACCAGCGGCGTGTTGCTGGTAAGTGCCGCTGCAGTTAACCTGGCCACTATCCGAAAATGAGACCAAAAATAAAAGGTGGTCAATGGACCACCCTGTCAGATATTATCGGTATTTATTCTAGGTTCTGGCGTTACGGATTCGGTATCTTCCTTTTTTTCCTCGTTTGTATCATTCGGCGATAATTTCTTTTTGTCTTCTTTCTGCTGTTTTTCTTTCTGCTCTTCTTCCTGCTGTTCTTCTTCGTTGTAATATTGCACCGATGTCATTGCGCCTTCTGAAACCATTTTGTTTTCCCGTGGTTCATCCGGTTTAGATCCATCATGCGCTGTTTTCTTATCGTCTTCGAGGTTTTGAGATTCCATATATGAATTCACCTTCTCTTTCGCATTATTAAAAGCCAACGTCGCTTTTTCACGATTTTCCGGGTTTTTGAAATAAGTGTAGGCTCCTACAGCCAAACCTGCCAACAGCAGGCCTTTGCCTTTCCCTTTTGCCATCCGATCCACTCCTCTGCGATTTAATGTCTTCTATAATATATACCCTTTTCCACCTGATTTAATCTCTTTCGCATAGCATTCCATAATCAGGCTTTGTCCAGCTTCATATCCAGATGGGGGATGCCGTCTTCGTCATAAACATCCGATATCGGATCGAAGCCGAATGACTGATAGAATTCCTTCAAATAGAGCTGTCCCTGCAGGCGGATTTCTTCGGACCGCCATTCTGTGAAAATAAAATCGATGCTTCGGCGGATAAGCTCTCTGGCAAGTCCCCGGCCCCTGGCATCCGGGCTTACGATTACCCGGCCGATGGATGGCACCCCGTATTTAACTTCACCTGGAAGGAGTCTCGCATAAGCCAATATTTTGCCGTTTTCCCTGTAAGCCAAATGAACCGATTCCTGGTCCAGGTTGTCGAGTTCGGGATACGGACAATTCTGTTCAACCACAAAAACATCCACCCGCAGCTTCAGCATTTCATAAAGTTCCGCAGCAGTGAGTTCTTCGAATCTATATAGTTTCCACGTCAAATGCATTCCCTCCTTTAGTCTCTATTATTCCACATCAGTGGCTATTCATGGGGAATTTTGATATGATGACGAAAAGAATTTCAGAGGTGATTGCATGATTCGTACAGGTACTGCCCAAGATATAACGGCTGTTCAGGAAATTGCCCAGATCAGCTGGACTGACACTTACCAAGACATTATCCCTGTGAATATACAACAGAATTTCCTAGATAAATCCTATTCCGTCCCAATGATGGAAATGCGCTTGAAAAAGACAATCCTGCTTTTGGCGGAACATGAAGGGCAACCCGTCGGCTTTGCCAACTTTACAAAACTCGACGACGACGGCGATGCAGAATTGATCGCCCTGTATATGAAACCCGAGCACCAACGCAACGGCTACGGCAAAAAACTGCTAGACAGCGGATTGGCTTATCTTTTGGATGGCTCGAACCTGTTTGTTTATGTGGAGAGTGAAAATCTTAAAGGCCGCAGTTTTTATGAAGCGAACGGTTTTGAATTTGTGGAAGAGTTCGAGGAATTATTCGAAGGCCATCCATTGCAGACAGCCAAATACGTGTATAATTTGAAAGCACCCGCTCTGTGAGCGGGTGCTTTTTTTATTGTCCAGACTTCAACGGCCAACTCCTCGGACTTAAGCTGTCCTTCCTATGCGGCAAAGAACGCCGCTTCGGAAGTTCATCTTATGCCTTTCGGAGCTGAACGGCCGTTTCCGCTTTTCGGTGTTGTCCAGACTTCAACGGCCAACTCCTCGGACTTAAGCTGCCCTTCCTATGCGGCAAAGAACGCCGCTTCGGAAGTTCATCTTATGCCTTTCGGAGCTGAACGGGTACCGTCGCTTTTCTTGTTTATAACGGACGATACGGTGAATCTTCATCGCGTCGTCTGTCTTCACGGCGGATTGTATCATCCGAGCCATGAACTTCATCTTCACGATAAACTGAATCATCTGTTCTGCGGACTTTGTCATCGCGGTAGACTGTGTCATCCGTTCTATGGACATCGTCCTGGCGATAACCTGAATCGTCTTTTCGATACCGGTCTTCTTCACGCATAGGCGGCTTGCGCACGAAACACATGATTGCTGCAATATAGAAGAGAATCGATGTCAGTGATAACACACCTGCCATTAAGCCGGCCAGAATAAAGAAGATTCCTGCAAGTTGCGCACTGCGGGTTTTCTTCAAGTTAATCAGAGCGACAATCGCAAAAATAGTGCTGAGCACCAACAAAGCGACAATTGCCCAGCCAAATATACCGACACTGTCCATTACAAATTCCATAACCATCTGGGCTTCTTCAGGACTTCCCTCAAAAGCTGGATCATTCATCATTTCCTGCTGGAACTGTTCAAACTCCGAGGTTCCTTCCAAATTGTCGATACTAGTAATCAACCACGCCAATAAAATGATTCCAATAACATTAAATACAATACCGATGATGCCCAGGACCCTTTCCCCTGTTCTGCTGATGATGCCGTCATTCATATTTCCTGCCTCCTTCTTATTCTGCACCCATATCATTTAATATGGTCTGCAGAAAAAAATAGTCTCATAAAAGTAGTTTCCCTAAAAAAAAAATCATAAAACATGTTTATTACGCTGGGACCCGGGTATTTATTTACTAACAAACAAAATTACAAACTTTTGAGAGGGGTTCTAAAAAATGGAAAAAAACTTAGAGTTCAGTCAATCAGATTTCGTGTTCGGTGTAAGTGGAGCTTCAATTTTAACTGGTATCGTTTTCCTTATGACATTCCTATAAGAAATTGGAGGTAGTTATGAAAAACTACATAACAGAACATTAGAAAAAGCAATCCAAACCATAATGATGGCGGATTGCTTTTTTGTGTTTCTGTGTCCAGACTCCAGTGGCCCAGCTCTTCGGGTCATAAACCAATCCAGCTACGTGGCAAAGAACGCCACTCTGCTGGCCTGTCTTATGCCTTTCAGAGCTTAACGGGCACTGTCGCTTTTCTAAATCAGACCTTTACATCTTCATATTCGTTCGAGTCATCAAAAACGGATGCGACATACGCACAAACGGGCTCTATTTTATAATCATTTTCGCGGGCATATTGCGCCGCCCGATCCACCAGTTTTCTGGCCAGGCCCTGACGGCGCATCTCTTCCTTAACATAGGTATGTTCCACGAGCATCACATCGGCCAATTGGGTCCAGGTGATTTCCCCGATGACCGTGCCGTTCTCTTCATTGCGGAAAGCAAATTCTTCCTGTCCAAGCTCTATAAGTTTAAAGTCCATCTTTCAACCTCCTCAATTATTGCTTATTGATATTCAACGGGCGCAGTGATGCTTCTATTTCAGCTCGTTTCGGTTCCAAAAATGGCGGCAAGGCCAATTTCTCCCCTAAGCTTTCAAGTGGTTCATCTGTCGCGAAACCCGGTTCATCCGTGGATAATTCAAAAAGAATGCCGTTCGGATCGCGGAAATAGATGGCTTTAAAATAATACCGGTCCACTTCTCCGGAAGTCATGAATCCATTTTCACGAAGGTAATGATTCCACCTGCTGTAGTCTTCGAAAGTCTTGACGCGGAATGCGACGTGGTGCACACTTCCGCGTCCCGGGCGTTCCGGCGGAAGATCCGGACGTTCCTCTACATGTACTTCGCCGGCCGGACCACCTTTTCCTGTCGAATAGACAAAAATATCTTCCATTCCTTCGATCTCGGAGGGATAGCTGCCAATAAATTCAAAGCCCATAATCTCAGTTAAGACCGCGGCAGTCCGGTCTTTTTTACGGACCGTCAGTTGCACATTGCCTAAACCGACAATCGCATTTTCTTCCGGAATCCCGGCTTTGGTCCAAGGAATACCATATTCAATGCCGGTTCCATCATCAACAGTCAGCATCAGGCGGGAGCCCTCAAAGTCCTCGAAAGCCAACGTCCGGCGATCGAATCGCGTACGGATTTCACCGTGCGGCACCTGAAACTCATCAAAACGTTCGAGCCAATACTGCAAAGCTTCCTCGCTCCTTACCCGAAATGATGTATTGCTGATGCTTGAAACGCCCGGATACGTCCGGCCTGCCATTGGAATATCGAAATATGTCATGTCAGTTCCCGGTGTCCCGACAGCATCTGCATAGAATAAATGATAGGATGACGTCGAATCCTGGTTGACGCTTTTCTTCACAAGCCGCATGCCAAGGATTCGTGTAAAGAAATCATGGTTTTTATCCGCATTGGCGCTTATCGCGGACACGTGGTGAATGCCTTCCAATTTCATAATCAAAATGCCTCCCTTGATTATCTTTAATTCGAGATATTAAGTAAATAATAACATCCCACAGTAGCCACAGCAAGGAAATGGCTTAAGCTAAGGAATCGGTATCTAAACGGAAATTTTTTAATCCAATAAGAAAAGCGGACAGCCAAGGCTGCCCGCTTTTCTTATTGGATTAATTGAATATCGAACGGATGCTGTTCGCCAGGTTTCTGAAAAACTCCCTGACATTTGCCCAGAAGCCTTCATCGTTGACGATGTCGGTGAGTTTATCTTCAATCGTTTTGCTTAAATCCTCCAGCTGGGTCGACCATTGTGAAAAGTCGATGTCCAATTGGCGGATGCGATCCATTAAATCGACCAACAGTTGGCGATCTTCGGGACTCAACTCGATTTGCAGTTTCGATAATTGGTCTTCGACAATCTGTTCCACGTCTTCGCGTGATGCAGGGTTTTGTTCAGCAATCTGCTTTTTGATCTCAGTCAGCAATTCACTGACTTTTGCTTCATCCACATCTTCTGCAAGTTCTGTTGCCACTTCCAATTCATCGTTTGCAACGTCAGTGCGTTCCGGGTCCAGCTGTCCGCCGTTCACTTCGTAAGCTTTGTAAATGCCTACCAGTGCTGAATGGCCTGTTACCGGTTTCGGTGCAGCCACTTCAACTGTCGCATTTTCAATTCCTGCAGTCAGCATAGCATTAGCGTACATTTCCGTCGTTACTTGCGTGATGTTATCCGGTGTCACAATCTGGATTACGAGGCCTTCACCTTCATCTGTCCGTGTGATTTTCGCAGAAGAGAACATCCGCGCACGTGCATCACCGTCTTTGATGTAAGTGACAAGATCGTCACCGGTCACTTCGATTTCTTCCACTTCAGCTTCTTCTTCAACACTCAGGCTGTCTGCGACACTGGCCTTTTCATCTTCAGAGAGGTTTCCTCCGTAAACTACGATCGGCACACCATATTTTTCATTGATTCCTACATTCGCTGCTGCCCATGAAGGTGTCAGCGTGGAGACAACCAGAATCATCGCTATAATTGTGATCAATTTTTTCATTTTTATAGCCCCTTTCTATAGAAATAATACGAATCCGCTTCAGAAAGGTTGCATCAATGCTGCTGAAGTTTGGTCCAGCCTTCTTCCTGTACAATACGGCGGTCTTTGTATAATCTTCCCAGTGCCCGTTTGAAGGCGGCTTTGCTCATCCCAAACATTTCCTGAATTTCTTCAGGAGAGGATTTATCGCTGAACGGCATTTGGCCGCCTGATTCAGTCAAATAACGCATGATTGTTTCTGCATCATCCGATAAGCGTTCCTGTTTGCGCGGCAGAAGTGAACCGTTCAAGGACCCGTCATCTTTGACTCCGATGATGCGGACTGTTTTTTCTTCCCCAAGACGCGGTTCTTCTTCACGCTCTGTCTCGTGGACGAAGATTCTGTACATTTCGGGTACGGAAATCATGAATGTTCCAATCGGCAGCAGGCGATAGGCGCGTGCCTTCAGATCCTGGTTGTAGACAGAGGTCGGGGCAGGAACAAACAGTTCACTGACCTTTTCCTCTGTTGCCATACGTCCGTATAAATCGCCGTAGCGGTCTGTCCGCAAAGTCATGAAAATATGGTCGCCCTGCTTTGGCCAAAGTTCTTCAAATTGCGGCAGATCCGCCGGCAGTAAATAGACTTCGCGGGTCGTGCCGATATCCAGAACCGCTCCTTCGCGTTTCGAGATCTTCAGCACTTTGGCCCAGCCGTAGGTGCTTGGCAGAATATGTGGAATCATCGGAGTCGCCGAAACGCCGCCCTGGCGGTTGCGGTAAAGGAAAACTTCAATTTCTTCCCCGATTTCCTGCCCTTCTTCGATTTCCGATTCATTCATCAGAACTTCATCGCCGGAACCGTCCGTCAGGATCCACTGGGAACCTGACCGGTCTTTTACTTTTAATAATGCTTTTTCACCTGGATGCAATGGCATAATGAAACCTCCTGTTTCGTCTAGCTTTTCTCTTCTTCATTTTTAAGCTTTTCCAGCTTTTCCGTAAATTCCGGATTTTCTTCAAGAACCTGGACAAGGTCCGCAATGCGGTTGATCGAATTCCAGCTCAAATGATGTTCGATTCCTTCGACATCATTGTAGATGCGTTCTTCATCGACACCGATCAGGCGCAGGAATTGCTCCAGCAAATCGTGTCTTTTGACAAGCCTTTTGCCCAACTTCTGTCCTTGCGGCGTCAATACCAGGCCTCGGTAACGTTCATAAATCAGGTAGCCGTCCTTATCGAGTTTCTGCACCATCTTCGTCACCGATGAAGGCAGAACCGATAACGCTTCCGCAATATCCGAAACCCGGGCGTAGCCTTTCTGTTCTATTAATGAGTATATGATTTCAATATGGTCTTCCATACTTGGAGTCGGCAAATTTCGTTCCTCCCTAACGTGACTATCATCAGTTTACTATACCCTCTCCCGGCTAACAACTGAGCTCTACCTTATGCAGCCGCCAGATTTTTTCGGCAAAAGGTTTGCGCGGTATTTTTCAGGGGTACATATTACTATCTAAGCAGAAAGGTCGGTGAGAACACATGGCTCGTATTTTATGGATTATTCTTGTAGTTATTTTAGCAGTTTGGATTATCGGATTTTTACTTGATGTTGCCGGCGGATTAATTCACATATTATTAATCATTGCAGCAATTATTTTAATCGTAAACTTGATTTCCGGCAGGAAAGGCGTATAGAAGAAGAGACGGCGAGGGCACTCCTCACCGTCTCTTTTTTTCGCCTATTTTTCCTTGCAGTTACACCTTCCAAAGCCTGGTGCCGCTGTATTATTCGCTGATTTTCGAATAAACGCACGTATCCCGCAATTTATTGTCTGTGCGGGAGATGGTGTCATTGCGCAGGATCCCCTCAAGCTCGAAGTCCAGCCTTTCAGCAACGGCACGGCTTCTGACATTGTCAGGATCACATTTGATCTCGACGCGGTTGGCGCCGAGTTCCTCAAACGCAAAGCGCGTAATGCGATCGACCGCTTCGGTGACATAGCCTTTCCCTTCGAAACGATTGTCGACCCAATAGCCGATTTCAAACTTCCGGACTTCCCAATCGATGCGGTGAAGGCCCGATGATCCGATAAATTCTCCGGTATCCTTCAGAAAGAAATGAAGGCGGAGGTCTTTGCGCAACTGGAAATCGGCTGCTGCTTCTATGAGATTCGCTTCAATCTGCTGCAGCTCCGGCTTTTTCTGTGCAAACGGCATCCATGGCCGCAGCGATTCGATCGAATGCTTGATGGCTTCATAGCTGTGGACCGCGTCTTCGCGGCGGGGGGCGCGGATCACCAGTCGCTCCGATTCGAATTCTTCCGGAAAATCGAGCAGCACCGGATTGAACGGAGGCTCTTTCGGTTCCGCTATGGTGTCTTCCCATAACACCGGTGTTGTGACGCCCTGCTGCCAGTCTTCGCGAGTCATCCCGTAAGTGACCGCATCAAAATAACGATTTTCTTTTGCCGAAAACCAGGCCTGGCGAATGTGGGCTTCTTTCACAAACCCGGTGCGTTCAAATGCTTTGCGCATCGCAAAATTATCGTGTCGGGTGTGGCCTTCCAGCCGAATTTTCTTTTCGGAAAGCGAGAAGACGAAATCCGCTGTCATCTTCAATGCCTTGGGTCCGTAACCCTTTCCACGATATGGATCGGCAATCCGCAAATCGAACAGGGGAATGTCATCCTGCAGGTCGAATATCTTCACCAGTCCGACCTGCTCGCCGTTGTCATTTTCAACCCAAAAGGTGGTTACCTGATCAGACTGGTAACCCCCTTCTTCTATCGTTTTCTGGATCAAGGCACGGACGGGATGTTCCTGTCCGTGATATGGCCAGGAATTTGTCGTCATAAAATGGATCAGCTGTTCCTGCTCTTCCATTGTCCACTCAGTTAATTTCAAAACAAATCCTCCAAGCATGCATTGCTTACTTTTGAACTTTCACCAGGCGCAGAGCATTCAGAATCACGAGCAGCGTCGCCCCCATGTCTGCGAAAATCGCAATCCATAAAGTGAGCCAGCCCGGAATAATGAGCAGCAACGCAATTATTTTCAGCCCCAAAGCAAACATTATATTTTCCTTTATTATACGCAATGTTTTGCGGCTTAGTCGAATGGTATAGGGAAGTTTTTCAAGATCGTCGGCCATCAGTGCGATATCTGCCGTTTCAAGGGCCGCATCGGTGCCGGCTCCGCCCATGGCGATGCCGACCGTGGAAGCAGCAAGTGCCGGCGCGTCATTGATGCCGTCGCCGACCATTGCGACGCGTCCATATTGGTGTTGGAGTTCGCGTACCGCAGACAGTTTATCCTGCGGCATCAAGCCTGCGCGGACATCGGTGACGCCAATTTCTCCTGCGATGGCATGGGCAGTCGCAGGGTGGTCGCCGGTAAGCATAATCGTGCTGCCGATGCCCATTTCTTTCAGTTGCCGGATGATGGCTGGGCTTTCCGTGCGGATGGCATCAGCGACGGCAATGACACCAATGAGGGCTTCTTTTGTGAAGACCGCCATCACCGATTTGCCGCTTTGCTGCAATATGCGGGCGCGTTGCGGAATGTTCATCCCGGACTCTTCCGCCCAAAGCAGGCTGCCGACATGGATTCGCTCCCCCTGGATTTCCGCATAAGCCCCTTTTCCGGTAATTGAATTAAAACCTTCGGAAGGCAGAATATGCGGCGCTTCTTTCCCGATTGCGCGGGCCAATGGATGCTGGGACATCGCTTCGGCTGACGCCGCCAGCTGTACCAGTTTCTCTCTTGTATAGCCTGACTCCGGTAAGGCGTCCGTCATTTCCGGATAACCTTTTGTCAGCGTACCGGTTTTATCAAAAGCGATTGCTTTGATGCGCCCGGTCTCTTCCAAATGGATGCCGCCTTTGATGAGGACCCCCTGCCTTGCCGCATTGCCGATTGCCGTGACAATTGCCACCGGCGTCGACACGACCAGTGCACAGGGACAGCCAACAACCAGAACAGCTAATCCCTGGTAAATCCAAAGCTGCCAATCGCCTGTTACGTAGCCCGGAACCAACGCCACGAGAAAAGCGATGGCAATGATGGCCGGTGTGTAATATTTCGCAAATTGGTCAACAAATTTCTGTGTGGGTGCTTTTTCAGCCTGCGCTTCCTCAACCAGATGGATGATTTTTGCGATTGTCGTATCTTCCACCCGCTTGGTGACGGTCACTTGGAGTGCGCCTTCCTCGTTCAGTGTTCCAGCAAATACTTCAGCGCCAGGGGTTTTGACTTCCGGAATCGACTCTCCCGTAATGGCTGCCTGGTTGACTGCAGACTCTCCGCTCAGAACGACGCCGTCCATGGCAATTTTCTGTCCCGGTTTAACGATCAGCACGTCGCCGACCCGGACTTCTTCCGTATCCATCTCGAGCAGCTCACCATTTCGCTGGATCAATGCGCGCGCCGGCGCCAGATCCATCAAACCGCGGATTGACTGGCGCGCCTTGTTCATGGAAAAGGATTCCAAGGCTTCAGAGATTGCGAATAGAAACACGACCACTGCGCCTTCACGCCATTCACCGATGATTGCGGCACCGATGACCGCAATCGTCATCAATGTTTTCATGTCAAATTCAAGACGGCTGAGGTTCATCAGTCCGGTGCGGAACATGTGATAGCCCCCGACGAGCATTGAACTGCCGAACAGCCCGATTGCCCATGGATTGCCTTCAGTCGTCTGGAAGGAAAGGATGACTCCGGCAATCAGCAACAGAAAGGATATGGCGGTTTCAATTGTCTGGCGCCGTTTATAAAAAGGAGTATGCACGACTTGCGATTTTTCCGGATAAATCCGGATATGGTCGAATGCTCCCGCCTTTTCCAGGGCCTCGATGGATACATTGCCGTCCACCGTCAGCTTGGAAGCGCCGAAATTCAAATCGACCCACTCGATATCAGGCAGGCTGCGTATATTCTTTTCGAACTTCGCCGCACAACTTGTGCAGGAGAGGTTTTCAAGCCGGTAGGTTTTAACCAATTTCCTCACCTTCTTTCGCATGCTCGTGCGCAAGGGTCACAAGCTGGTGGACGTGTTTGTCCGACAGCGAATAAAATATCTGCTTTCCTTTGCGCTCCGACTTTGCCAATTTGCGTTCGCGCAGATAACGGAGGTGATGGGAAGCAGTGGCAGTGGACCCCTCAATAACTGCGGCAATATCACAGACACACATTTCGTCTTCTATTGTTAAAGCATAAGCAATTTTCAAACGCGTTTCATCGGCCAATGCTTTGAACAGAGTTGCCACATCTGACAAATCCGTCATCTGGTTTTGGACATTCTTAACTTTTTCGGGATGATCTTGCGACACTTCACAAATCACTTTCATACAGGCACCTCTTCCGATTACTCAAACCATGGTTTGAATGTTTTCTTCAGTGTAACTGTTTCCTATTTCATAGTCAAACGACCGTTTGATTGTTTGAGAACTGATTGAAAAAAGGAATTTTCGGGTCCCCTGTCGAATAATCATTCTAAGGTTTTAAAGGCAAAGGAGGAATTGGGATGTATCAGAAGATATTGTTGGCCGCTGATGGATCTGAACACTCGAAAAGAGCTGCGGCTGAAGCTTTAAAGATGGCCAAGATGTTTCGCGACTCCGTCGTGACCTTGCTGTATGTTGTGGATTATGAAAAAGCCCGGACAGAAGTGCTCCACGACAAGCAAAGTGAGCAGATGCACTCCCACCGCCGGAAACTGCTGCTGCCGCTCGAAGAAATTTTCAGCGCTGCCGGCATTCCTTTTGAAGTCAAAACGCTGCACGGCACTCCCGGCCCGACCATCATCCGGCACGCCAATGAAAACAGCTACGACATCGTCTTCATCGGCAGCCGGGGACTCAACGGTTTTCAGGAAATGGTGCTCGGCAGTGTCAGCCATAAAGTGGCGAAACGCGTGCTGGCCCCCGTTATTATTGTGAAATGAAAAAGGCTGGAAAAGGGATGTTGTCTCCTTTTCCAGCCTTTTTATCATTCAGAAAATCGTATAAGCCAGTACGAACAGGCCAAGTCCAACGACCAGGTTGGCCGCCAGATAAGAAATGCCGGCCAGCCAATTGCCGTCCTCGAAATCTTTCACCGCATCCAGCGCCATCGTCGAGAACGTGGTGAATGCACCAAGAAACCCGGTCAGCCAGAACACGGACAAATTGCCGCTGCCGACAAAAGCGCCCAGGACGAACGAGCCGAGAATATTGACCAGCAAAGTGGCGATTTTCGGCTGCCGCCAACGGACCTCCACAAACAGGTAAAACAAATAGCGGGCCATGGCGCCAAGGAATCCGCCTAACGCAATCTCAATCAGACTCATTCCTTCACCCCTTTCCGGCCAAGCCATAATCCGGCAGCCGCCGCAATCACTGCCGCGGCTGTCATCGACAGCCCATAAACAGCGCCGGCAACGACCGAAGATTCCAGCTCCCGGAACCAATCATTTGAGAAGGCTGAAAAGGTCGTGAAGGAACCCAACACCCCCGTCGAAATAAACAGACGCATTTCCGCTGATTTTTCGCTGAGCTTCATCACAGCGAAGCCGATCAGGAAACTGCCGATGATGTTGACAGCCCAAAGGCTGTAAGTTCCCGGCACCGCTGCGTATATCCAGGCACGAAGCAACGAGCCGGCCATCCCGCCGAAGCCTACCGCTAACATTCTTTTCACATGAAAAACCCCATATCTTTTTTAAAAATAAGTTTAAAATAAATTCAGTAGGCGATATTCCGCAAAACAGCGCCGAAGCGGAATGTCTAACTTCACTTATCTAACAATTATAACTTACTCGGCTTTGAGTGTTAAGGTCGACCCTTCCGCCGAACCGTCGATTGGTGTTTCGTGATAATTGCCCTCGGCCCATTTATCGACCTGGTTATGGAAGAAATCCGACTTCATGTGGCCGCTGAGTCCCGGTCCGACGATGTGATGGGCACTCGACAAATCGGAAAGATCAGCGACAAAGCGCCAGGCCGCCCCGTGGTCGACATTGCCTTCATCATCAAACGCCGCTGCCTGCACCGTGATATTCGAACCACCGAGCGGCTGCGGATCCGGATTCAGGATGCTTTCGAATATGGCGGATGCTCCGGCAAGCGGATGCGGGAACGTCAGCTGATGATGCTCGCCCCATTGCCAGTCCCCATGGTCGTCTCCATATTCTTCTTCCACTTCCGAAAGACTCGTTGCAAGCGCATCTGTCAGCCATTTTCCGGCACCGCCGTATTCACTGACCCAGGCGCCATCGTTGCCGGCAAAAGAATCACGCAGCATCGCATCGGTAAGGTGATTTTTTCCGGGCATCAATTCATAAACATCCTCCGGGAAGCTGTCCGCAAGCAAGGTGTGCGGCAGCTGTTTCATCCATTTATGGAACACGAGCGGGGCCGGCTGGTCGGCATGGTCGACTCCATCCCAATCGGCAAGCATCGTGAGCACCTCTTCGTACTCATCACTTTCTGTGCTCACTGCACGGATCATATCTTCCAAAAATTCTTCGGCATACAGGTTTTTCTGATCCATCTGCAGTTGCATCATATCTTCCGGCATCAAGTTGTCGGAGGCTTCCAGCACTTCCGCAATGCGCTCATAGCGATAAGGCTGCGCCCAAAAATCAGTGATATGGTGCTCATAGGAATCATCGACAATTTCATTGTTTGCTGTGGCAATAAACCCGCTTTCCGGATTCACGACCGTCGGCAGTTCGTCAAACGGCACATAGCCTTCCCATCCGTACTCCGCTGAATCTCCCGGAACCGGCAATTGGCCATCCCCTGTTTTGCGGATGGGGATGCGGCCATTTGCTTTATAGGCGATGGTGCCATCGGTGGCAGCAAACACAAAGTTTTGGGCGGGAGCCTGAAAATCTTCCAGTGCAGTTTCAAACTCTTCCCAATCGGCGGCTTTATTGAATGCGAGAACCGCCTGCAGTTCAAGAGTCGGCTCGAGTGCAGTCCACTGCATCGAAAACAGCGCACCCGGTTCTTCTTCTTCGTAAAGCAGATCGGAAATGATCGGGCCATGGCGCGTCACAATCACTTCAAAATCAATAGTTTCACCGTCTTTCACCCGGATTGGCTCTTTCCGGACTTCCGCCTGCTCCCATTCGCCTTCGTAGCGGAATTGGGTCGGGTCATCCGGATTCGGCGTTTCAATATAGAGATCCTGCACGTCCGGACCGACATTCGTCACGCCCCAGGCCACCTTTTCGTTGTGGCCGAGAATAATGCCCGGCACTCCCGCGAAAATAACACCACTCACGTTCTGCTCCGGAGAGCTCAGGTGCATCTGGTACCAGATCGAAGGCGTGCTCAATCCCAGGTGCGGATCATCCGCAAGCAGCGGCATGCCGCTTTCCGTTTTGTCACCGGACACGACCCAGTTATTGCTGCCGTTGAATTCGTTCGGCACAAGTGAAGCATCAAATGCACCCGCGACTTTTACCTGGTTGCTGATATTGGCTTCAATAATTGCGGGGGCACCTTCCGGGTATTCGATGAACAATTCCCTTGCTTTGTCTTCCGGAAATTCACCGAGCGCCCAGTGGCGAACGGCAAGTGATGACCAATTGCCGCCCAGGTCATAGGCCATGAATTTGCCGATGGCCAGTGAATCGACCGGCGTCCATTCCTCCGGCTCGTAGCCGAGCAGGCTGAACTCGTAACTCAGCGTGTCATTTTCCTTTGCTTCCCCGATAAAAGCATTCACCCCTTCGGCGAACCACTCCAGCACCTGCTTCGACTCTGCATCGTAACCTTCCCATGATTTTTCAGCCGCATCGCGCAGGCTGAACGTGCGGAAGAATTTATCCGTATCAACGGCGGCTTCCCCGACTGCTTCAGCAAGCCGGCCGCTTGCCTGTCGACGTGACAAGTCCATCTGGAACAGACGGTCCTGTGCGACCACATACCCCTGGGCACGGTAAAGATCGGCATCGGACTGCGCTTCGATATGAGGCACCCCGATGTCATCCCGTATAACCGTTACGTCTTTATCCAGTATGGCCATATCCAATTCTCCGCTGATGACCGGTTTCGATTTTCCTATGTAAGCGTTCACATAAATAAGTCCAATAATGCCAATGGCCAGCAGGACCCCCAGAGTTCCCAACACCCACTTGAGCCAGTTTCTTCTTTTCGGCTTCTTATCCATTTTACTTTCTCCCCCTTTTCAACATCTTATTTTATTCGACTCCAATCCTGGGAATTCCTTCTATATCTTTCGAGACTCTTCTCGGCATAGGCTTGTCCAATGCGCCGAAGCATTCTATTTATGCTGATTCTCCAATTCAACTTATATATATAAAAACTAGCCCGCAATTTTGCGGGCTAGTTTACGATGTCCTCTTCGCCGAGAACCATCTTCACTTTTGAAACTTGTTTTTTCTCCGTCAGGACATAGAGCACATCTCCGACCTTGAGTTTAGTTGTCCCGGTCGGCATGACGAGCCTGCCCGAACGGATGATTGCGCTGATCAAGGTCTGTTTCGGCAGGCCGATCGTCTGCACCAGCTGGCCGGCGAAAGGTGATTTGCTCGTCAATTCAACTTCGAGCATTTCCGCATTCGCTTTATCCATCGACACCAATTCCAGTGAATGGATGCGCTTTGGCGATGGCTTGCCGTTGAGCTTCAGCCTGTTGGCAACAAACGGAATTGTGGAACCCTGCAGCAACGCCGAGGTCAACACGATAAAGAAGACGACATTAAAGAACAGGAAGCTGTTGTCCAGGCCGGCAAGCATCGGGAACGTCGCAAGGACGATCGGTACGGCACCGCGCAGTCCCGCCCACGACATGAACAGCTTTTCATTCAATGAATAATCGAAAAAGATCGTCGAGGCGAAAACCGCAATCGGACGAGCGATAAAGATCAATACCAGCGACAGGATCAGGCCTTTCCAGATCAGGTCCCATTCAGCCAACTGGCTCGGGAAAACGAGAAGGCCGAGAATGACGAACATCAGAATCTGCATGAGCCACGCAAGCCCTTCATTGAAACTGATGATTGAGTAGCTGTGCGTCAGGTCCCGCGTCCCGATGACAAGCGCCGCCAGGTAAACGGCCAACAGCCCGCTGCCTCCAAGAATTGCCGTCAAACTGTAGATGAAAATAGCGAAACCGACAGACAGCACTGCATAAAGTCCGGAAGCATTCAATTTGATCCGGTTTATCGTCCATGAAGCGAATAACCCAAGAACAAGCCCGAGAACCGCTCCGACGCCCATCTGCAGTACAAAACTGCCGAGCATTGTAAAGACGGAGGCTTCAGGCGTGAGGATCAACTGGATAATCGCAATCGTCAGGAACATCGCCATCGGGTCGTTGGTTCCGGATTCTGCTTCCAGTGTAGAAGAAATTCTTCCTTTGATATTTTGGCCGGCAAGCACCGAGAATACAGCGGCCGCATCCGTGGATCCCACAATCGATCCCAGAAGCAGCGCTTCAAGGACTGAAATGTCTAAAACGTAATATGCAGCGAATGCTACTACCGCGGTTGTAATGAGGACCCCGAGTGTGGCCAGCACAAGAGAAGTGCCGAGCACGGGCCGTATATTTTTCCACTGGGTCTGCAAACCGCCTTCAAAGAGGATAATAATCAAAGCGAAGACGCCGACAAGCTGGGCAATCTCTGCGCTGGAGAAGTAGATGAGTCCGGTTATGTCACTGCCGAGAATCATTCCGATGACCATGAAGAGAACGAGGGAAGGGACGCCGGCGCGTGCTGAAACTTTTGTCATCAGCACACCCATCAACAGGAAAGCGCCGCTAATCAGGATGATTCCGTTAATTGTATAGTCGATCACCATCAGCTCCCAGGTTTTTTTACTATTCAATTATAGCATAATTTTAGCCTATTAAAAAAACGGGAACGCCTTTTCCAAGGATTCCCGTAGTTCTCTTACACTGTGTCGTCACCGACAATTTTCACTTCAAGTTCCAAGTCGATGCCGAATTTTTCACGTACTGCCGACTTCACCATGTTAATCGTCTGGATGTAATCATTGGCTGTGGCATTGTTTTTATTGACGATAAATCCTGCATGCTTCATCGAAACTTCCGCTCCGCCAAAACCTTTGCCCTGCAACCCGCTTTCCTGTATCAGCTTGCCGGCAAAATTGCCCGGAGGACGCTTGAATACACTGCCAGCTGAAGGAAATTCAAGTGGCTGCTTTGATTCGCGTTGATGGGTAAGGTCGGCCATTTTTGCATCAATTACGTTCTGATCGCCTCTTTCGAGATTGAATTCAGCTGAAAGGACATAATAGCCTTTCTTCGTAATGACACTTTTGCGGTAGTCCATCTCAAGTTCTTCTTTGGACAAGACGAACTTTTCCCCTTCGCGGGTCAGGACTGTCGCCTGGACAATAATGTCCTTGATCTCGCCGCCATAGGCTCCGGCATTCATCGCCATCGCCCCGCCGACCGAGCCGGGTATGCCACAGGCGAATTCAAAGCCCGTTAAGGTATGGCTGGCTGCCGCCTTTGAAACTTCCTTGATGTTTGCACCGCCCTGTGCATAAACACCAAGCCCGTCGATGCGGATCTCGTTGAGGCTTTTCAGGTTCAGGACGATTCCGCGGACACCCCCGTCACGCACTACCATATTGGAACCGTTCCCCAGCATCAACAATGGAACTTCATTTTCAAAAGCATATTTTACTGTATAAGCAGTTTCATCTTCATTCGTAGGTGCTACAAAAATATCAGCCGGTCCGCCCATTTTTGTCAATGTATGCAGATGAAGCGGTTCGTCGATTTTCACGTGGCTGTCCGCCACAAATCGGCGTAGGTCTGATAACCATCTTTCTTTCGTCATCCCAAGCAAATCCCTTCTAAACGTTTAACTTCTAATAGTATCCGATTTTATCAGTCATTTGACAAGCGTTTGCAGCCACTTACGTACAAAAGTCCAATAAAAATTTTATCTTGAATTCGAGAATATTTAATTAAAGTATATTGACATCATAGTTTTATTGTTCTATAGTTTGGCTGGACATTAAAAAAATTGGAGGAATTTAAACATGAAAAAATGGACAGTAGACGCAGCACATTCGGAAATCGGTTTCTCAGTAAAGCATATGATGGTATCAAAAGTAAAAGGCTCTTTCGCATCATACGATGCTCAAGTGGAAGGTGACGAAACGGATATTCAAAACGCATTGATCGATTTCAAAATCGACGTGGCAAGCATCAACACGAACAATGCAGACCGCGACAACCACCTGCGTTCAGCCGACTTCTTCGATGCCGAGCAGCATCCGCATATCACATTCAAAGCAAACGAAATCGCTAAAAAAGGCGATGACGAGTATGAGTTGACTGGCGACCTGACGATGAAAGGCGTTACGCGCCTGGCCACTTTTGACGTGGAATACGGCGGCAAAGGAACCAACCCATGGGGCGTGGAAGTTGTGGCTTTCAGCGGCGAAGGCAAAGTAAACCGCAAAGATTTCGGTCTTACCTGGAACCAGACGCTTGAAACAGGCGGCGTATTGGTCGGCGAAGACATCAAGATCTCGCTGGAATTGCAAGCGAATCCGGCATAAGAAAAGCGACGGCGCGAGCACTCTTCCCTATAAATCCTTTACTTTCTTATCATTAATAAAAGGAGCTGCAGATTAAACTGCAGCTCCTTTTTTGCTTTTTATTCATATAATTAATTACTCTTCAAGCCGCTTCAGCGGTTTAACGGCCGGGCCTTCCAGCACTTCGCCCGTATAGGAGAAGCGGGAACCGTGGCACGGGCAATCCCATGATCGTTCGGCGTCATTCCACTTCGTTTCGCAGCCCAGATGTGTGCAGGTGGTATCGACCAGATGGAGCTGGCCGTATTGGTCCCGGTAGCCTCCCGCAGCGCCTTTCGTGGTTTTGACGCTTGCACCTTCCCCTTTTTCGAGGGAGTCGGCTGTCTTCGTCGGCCGTTGCAATTTGCCTTTGACCAATTCTTTCGCAACAGACGCATTGTCTTTTGCAAAGCTTGCCATATCGGCCGGTTTCATCTTCGTGCGGGTCGGATCGTATAGTGATGCGTAACGGTTTTCATTGCCCAGAATCTGATCACGCAGAAGCATTCCCGCTAGCGCTCCATGAGTCATGCCCCATTTATGGAAGCCTGTCGCCACCAGAATGTTTTCGTAGCCCACGGTGCTTGTACCGATATAAGGAATTTTATCGAGCGTTGTCATATCCTGCGCCGACCAGCGATATGGTATGGTTTCCACGCCAAAATACTTGTCTCCCCATTCCGCCAGCTTTTTATAGTTTTCCATCGTATCGCCTTTATGCTTTCCGGATCCATGGTCTTCGCCGCCGATCAGCAGCAGCCGTTCCCCATTTCCATCTGTGGCATAACGCAGTGAACGGCTCGGCAGGTCGGTACTGATATACATGTGCTTCGGCATGTCGCCTTTCACTTTTGCCGCCACCACATAGGAACGTTCCACTGACATTCTGGCAAAATACATGCCGTCTGTGTCATTGAACGGGTAATGCGTTGCCACAATCACTTTGTCACAGGAAAGATGGGACATGTTTTCCGTTTGGATCACCGGATTGTTTTTGCTGAGAATTTTCAACGCACGTGTTTTTTCATAAATGGTGCCGCCGAGGCGTTCGAATTCTTTTACGAGCCCTGCCAGGAATTTTACCGGATGGAATTGCGCCTGCCCGCGCATGACGATGGCTTCTTTCACATCAAACGGCAGGTCCATTTCTTCTTTCGCCAGTCCCCCGGGTATTCCGAGCTGCCGGTATGCCTCCGCTTCCTGCTCAATCAATTTTGCACCGGCCGCCGTATTTGCGTATACGAACGCATCATGATGTTCAAAATCACAGTCAATGCCAAGTTCGACAGCCATATTTTTTATAAATTCCAGGCCTTCCATATTGGCGTCAAAATATTTTTTCGCTTCAATTTCTCCGGACATTTTAATCAATGTTGAATAAATCAGGTCGTGCTGTGCCGAAACTTTCGCAGTCGTGTAGCCTGTAACGCCATCCACTAATTTGTCCGCCTCGATCAGCGTTACCTTTTTCCCTGCTTTCGCCAATAAATAAGCACTGATGATGCCTGCAATGCCGCCACCGACCACACCCACTTCCGTCGACTCGTTTTTCTGCAGCTGCGGATAATCAGCTATCTCCTCAAACTCGCGCCAGTATGACTTTTTCGATTCCGGTATCTGTCTGTTTTCACTGTTCATCGTCATCTGATACCTCCTATTATTGTCATTTACCTCTTATGTACCCTTACCTCCGAAAAATAAGCGTAAAGAAAAACCCGGAAACGCTGGCGCGTTTCCGGGTTTTGGGAATCTCTTATTAAACTCTCGCTTTTTCAAATGATTGAGCCATTTCTTCAACGCGTTTCATGCCGTCTTCGATGATTTCCTGCGCTTTGTCAGGATACATATTGTGGCCTTCGATAATCACTTCTTCGATGTCTTCGATGCCGAAGAAATTCATGATCATACGAATATAATTGACGCTCATTTCACTTGGCGCCATTTCCGGAGTCGAGTAAACGCCTCCGCGTGCATTGAGGATAATGACTTTCTTTTCCGGCACAAGGCCTTGTGGACCTTCTTCCGTATATTTGAACGTTACACCTGCACGGTAGACATAATCGATGAATGTCTGAAGCGGCGCCGGTATTGTCTTATTCCATAACGGGAATGCGAATACGACCACATCAGCATCAAGGAAGGCGTCCATCGCTTTGTTGGCTGCAGTCAAAATGCGCTGTTCGATGTCGTTCAATTCTTCAGCCTGTGCAGACTTCTGCATAGCGTCGAAGAAATCCTGGCCGAAATATGGCATATCTTCCTTGAAGACGTCAAACGTTTTTATGTTTGCATCCGTTCCTACATTGTCCATGAATACGTCGTACATTTTACTTGAAACACCCTCTGAAGCCGGGCGGTTATTGGCTTTTACAACTAACACGTTCATTATTCCAAAACTCCTTTATATCCTAATGTTATTTATCTCAAATTAAAGACTTTATTAGTTTAATCAGTAATTGGATTGAAGTCAAACAGGCTGCTCAAAGGATTCAATCCGAGTTGCAGGAATCTCCGGTGCAGTAACTTGTCTCTTTGTTGCCAAGCGGTTTCAGAGCTGGGCGCAAGCCTTCTTCATCTGCAATCTGCTTGAGCGAATCGGCGAATGCCTCCAATGGCTGGGCACCGGAAATGGCATATTTGCGGTTGATGACGAAAAACGGAACGCCCTGCACGCCCAATTGGCCTGCTTCCGCAATATCCTGTTCGACGTCTTTCATAAAGTCGTCAGATTCCAACACGAGTTTCGCTTCGTTGCGCGGCAAGCCGACCGCCTCCGCGTTATCCAGCAATACATCATGTTTGCCGATATTTTCAGCCTTGATGAAATAACCTTTGAGCAACTGTTCAGTCAGCGCTGCATCCCGGCCCTGAGTTTCCGCCCATTTCACGAGACGGTGTGCCGCAAGCGTATTCGCCTGGACCATATTGTCAAAATCATATTCCAGGCCGACTTGTTGGGCATGCTGCGCCACGCCTTTGGACATTTCTTTTGCCTGCTCCACGGATTGCCCGAATTTCGCAGCCAAACTTTCATATACAGGAACGTTGGTATCCTCAGGAGTCGTCGGATCCAACTGATAAGCTTTAAATGTAACTTCGGCCTGATTATTAAAGCCGGTTTTTAACAGGGCCTGTTCCAGTGTGCGTTTGCCTATGTAACAAAAAGGGCACACATAGTCAGACCAGATTTCTATTTTTAACATCATAATTCACCTCGCCACTTACTATAGCAACCAAAAATCCCGTGCTCAATATTTCTGCTTATAGACAAGAAAAGCGGAGGCGCCCGTTTAGCTCTGAAAGGCATAAGACGGAATAGCGGAGCGGCGTCCTTTGCCGCATAGGAAGGACAGCTTAAGTCCGAGGAGTTGGCCGTTGAAGACTAGACACTAGACCGGCTTATGCCCCGAAGAGCTGGGCCGCCGGAGTCTGGACACCGAGAAAAGCGACGGCGCGGCTCGGTACTGGGCGAAGCAATAAGACGAAAGGTTTTCTCGCCTTATTTATTTAAATTCTTCAGTTCAACTTATATGGATTTTTATTTCCGGCCAAAAAAACTGATCCCCAAACGGGAATCAGCTCAATGCTTCGGTAATGACAGGTACAATCTGTTTTTTGCGGGAAACAATGCCCGGCAGCAGCACACGGTTGTTGATGACACTTGATTTGAACGCGCCCTCAATAATATCAGATCTTCTGCCGATGACAATCGCTTCGGAATCGTTGTTCAGGATGTCCGTCACAACGAAAACAAAAAGATCGAGATTCTTTCTGCTGATGGCCTGTGCCATCAGTGCTTCCAGGTCGTGCTGGCGCTCCAGTACTTCCGACACATCGATCGCGTTGACCTGTGCCACTTCAAAACGGTGGTCCCCTGCTTCAAACTCTTTTGCATCCAGTGAAATTAGATCTTCCAGGGTTTTATTGCTGAGATCGGCTCCTGCTTTCAACATCTCCAAACCATAGGAATCCACATTTACACCGGCAATTCCAGCCAGTTCGCGTGCCGCTCGGACATCCTGTTCCGTGCAGGTAGGCGATTTGAACAGGAGCGAATCGGAAATGATAGCGGATAACATCAACCCGGCGATATTCGCTGGAATTTCCACCCCATTTTCCTTATACAGCTTCAGCAGAATGGTTGTCGTGCAGCCGACAGGTTCAGCACGGAAAAACAATGGATCTGTCGTTTCAAAGTTGGCAATCCGGTGATGGTCAATCACTTCAATCACCTGCACCTCATCGATATCTTCCGCACTTTGCTGGCGTTCATTGTGGTCTACGAGAATCACCTGGGAAACTTCCTCCGAAACGCGTTGTACAAGGCGCGGCGCTTCAAAACCGAACTCCTTCAAAGCGAAAGTCGTTTCGTTATTCATTTCGCCAAGCCGGATGGCTTCCGCTTCCAGCCCTGTTTCATTTTTAAGATATGCATACGCAATAGCCGAACATACCGAATCCGTGTCCGGATTTTTATGGCCCAGTACAAAAACTTTTGACATTTTTATGCCTCCTGATCAATGTTGGTTTCCGTGTAATTCTACCATAACTGCCTGTGCAGCTGAACTTTCAGGTCAAAGGAATATGTTTCCCGACAGTTTTTTTGCCACTTTCGATTAAAACGCTAAAAAACTATAGTGTAACGGAAAGAATTATAGTATTATATTACTACTCCTTTATAATTACTAAAATAGGTTTTATTGTTAATTCAAATAGTAAATATGGAATAATAAACTAATAAATTTGTATATTTAAAGTCATTTTTATTGTGCATAGAATTTTTTTGTTATAAAGGGGCAAATTCGTATACTTTGCTCTAGTGCTAATGGTATAATTAATACAATTAATCCAAATATTCGTAAAGGGAAGTGAAAATATTGACTATAATTCTGGAAAAGAAATACATTCCGTTAGCAAATTACTTTTCATCTGCCACTAATACACAAATTAAGCTCAGCTTTGATGAAATCGAGCAGATAATGGGTCAACAATTGCCGAATGCCGCTTATCTGAACAGAAGCTGGTGGAAAAAGACCAAAGCACCCGCCAAGCATTTCCACGCCTGGATGGATGCCGGTTATTTTGTCAGCGAAGTGGAGACGAACCGTTATGTCGTATTTGAACGAATCGATTCTTCCAAAGGAAACAACGCGAAAGACGGCAACGCCGATGAAGATATCCTGTTGATACGCAATGCCGAACACGGCGACGCACGTTCCCTTGCCGCCCTTATGAAAACAGTGGAGGCCGAATCCGAGTTCATGCTGTATGGCAAGGGCGAGCGCACCCAATCGACACAAAAAGTGCGAAAACAGATAATCGAATGGCGCCAAAGCGGCTATTCCACAATATTTATCGCCATTTTGAACGGTGAACACGTCGGTTACCTGACAATCGTCGGAAATGCCGCCAAACGCGCGGCGCACCGCGCGGAAATCTGCATTGGAGTCCAAGCGAATGCCCGCCGCAAAGGCATTGCCACCAAGCTCCTGCAAAAAGGCGAAGAATGGGCGGCTTCCAAAAACATCAGCCGTCTGGAATTGACCGTTGTCGAAAATGACAAGCCCGGCAGAAAATTATTTGAAAAGGCCGGATATGTCTCTGAAGGCATCCGACAGGATTCCATGGTGATCAACGGCAAGTATTACGATGAAATTTATATGGCCAAGTTTTTAGATTGAGCAGATAAGTGACAGTGAGAGATGGCCTGAACTTTTCGGGGACCATCTCTTTGCGACGAAGCTGATTTGATCTATGCCCCGAAGAATTGGGCCGCTGGAGTCTGGACAACAAAAAATCGTGCCCCTTCCATAATGGAGGAAGCACGATTTTTATTAGTTCAGGATCATCAGCCACAGGTACAGGCCGGTCAGGGTAATGAATAATGTCGGAATCGTCAGGATGATCCCCACTTTGAAATAATAGCCCCAGCTGATGGTGACACCTTTTAATTTTAGGACGTGCAGCCACAATAACGTTGCAAGCGAGCCGATCGGGGTGATTTTCGGACCTAGATCGGAACCGATGACGTTTGCATAGATCAACGCATCCCGCATTACGCCCGTCGTCTCAGTTTCAGCAATGGCCAGCGCATTGATCATGACCGTCGGCATATTGTTCATCACTGAAGACAAAATGGCCGCGATAAAGCCCATGCCAATGGTTGCCGCATAGAACCCATGTCCCGCTGTCCATTCGATTGCCGTCGCGAGTACTGATGTCAGGCCAACGTTTCGCAGCCCGTACACAACAACATACATACCAATCGAGAAGAAGACGATTGCCCACGGCGCGCCCTTCAGTACCGTCATTGTCTCCACTGCATCGCTTCTCCGTGCAATCGCAAGGAAGATGACAGCAACCGCTCCGGCGATGAATGACACCGGAATCTCCAGGGATTCACTCATAAAGTACCCTACCAACAAGACCGCAAGCACCACCCAGGAGAGGCGGAACATTGCCAAATCCTTGATGGCCGATGCCGGTTTTTTCAAAGAACCTGCATCGAATTCCTTTGGAATATCCTTGCGGAAAAAAAGATACAGCACCAGCATGCTGGCAAGAATACTGAACAGGTTCGGCACGACCATATTGATCGCGTACTCTGTAAAGCCGATATCAAAGAAATCGGCCGATACGATATTTACCAGGTTGCTGATGACAAACGGCAACGATGCCGTATCCGCAATAAACCCGGAAGCCATGATGAACGGCAGGATCATTGCATCCTTGAAATTCAAAGCCCGCACCATGGCGAGAACGATCGGTGTCAGGATCAGCGCCGCTCCGTCGTTGGCAAACAATGCCGCGACAATCGCCCCGAGAATGGTCACCAGGAAAAACATTCGAAGTCCGCTGCCTTTGGCCAAACGCGCCATATGTAATGCGGCCCACTCGAAAAATCCGATTTCATCGAGGATCAGGGAAATAATGATCAGGGCCACGAACGTCAACGTCGCATTCCAGACGATGCCGGTTACATCCCAGACATCCCCGAAATCCACTACGCCAAACAATAATGCAACCGTTGCACCCGCAACCGCCGACCAGCCGATCGACAAGCCGCGCGGCTGCCATATAACAAATATTAATGTAACGATAAATATAAAACTGGCTAATGCTACTTCCACTACTTCAACATCTCCTTATTCACAAACTACTTTTTTTCCTTCGGCCATCAATGATTCCACCGTGACTTCCGGTTCAGGCAACAGGCTCAACAGGTGAATCAGCATCGGATAGAGCACATGCCGAACATTCAGTGACCAGATGGTCCAGCGCCCACGTTTTTCTTCCGTCACCAATTCAGCGGTTTTCAACTTCCGCATGTGCTGACTGACTGCGGGTTGGGTCATATCCAGCAATTCCGTAAATTCGCATATACACAGCGATTCTTTGGATAAATATTTAAGTATAAGCATCCGGTTATGGTCGCTGATCGCCTTCAGATAGGATTCCATTTCGGTATAATTCAATTCATTCACCTTCTTCCAAAAGATTCGTTACCCATTATATAAGTGATTGCTTATTTAATCAAGGAGGAATTCAGCCGCAATTCCTCGCACCATAAAAAAACCCCGGCAGCCAAAGCTGCCGGGGTTCGATTTTCAACTCTTCTATTTTGCTGAATGTTGTTCCAGTACACGCAACGACTCGCGATTGAACGCAGGAATGTCGTCCGGTTGTCGGCTTGTCACCAATTGGTTTTGGCACACTACGACTTCCTTGTCGACCACTTTCGCCCCGGCGTATTCCATGTCGGTTTGAATCGACTTGTAGCCTGTTGCGTCGCGCCCTTCCAGTGCTTTTGCTGAAATCAGCAATTGCGGTCCGTGGCAGATTGCGAAGACCGGTTTCTTGGCGTCCATGAATGTTTTCGTAAATTTTACGAAGCGTTCATCCGCACGCAATTGGTCCGGCGAGAATCCGCCAGGCAGGAAAAGAGCGTCGTAATCATCAGGGTTTGCGTCATCGATGCCTTTGTCTATCGATACGACAGCCTCACCTTTTTTACCTGTTACTTCTTTGCCCGCTTCTTTTTCAATCGTGAAAACTTCGTGACCCGCATCGTTGAATGCTTTCGATGGTTCGGTATATTCTACGTCCTCAAACATATTCGTGATAAGCGTTGCGATTTTTGCCACTATCTTTCACTCCTTTGGTTTTATACTCTCCCTTATTATTCCACCTGTCTGCGTTACTAAACATGGCATTCAGCGAAATTTTGATACATAAGGGTTTTCCTGTTCCCAAAATCGGTATGGATAGTGGACAGCTTCCTGCGAATTGCCGATGCCGACTCTCGGGCCGACTGAAACAGCGTGCACCGGATCGCCTTCCGCAATATACAAGGGCCTTTCCGTAAAATGGTGGCCGTAGTAATCCATTGAAATCCCCATCGCTTTTGTCAGCTTGCCGGGTCCGCTTGTCCATTGTTTGATCGGCAGGTGGCGACCCCGAAGCTCCGCCATCAGATCAATGCCTTCAACCGGTTCCACTGCACGGATCAGAATCGCGCTCGGCGTGTCGACCGGTCCACTGACTACATTGATGAGCGTATGGGTATGCATTTGATACGTATAAACAAGTCCGGCTTTGCCGAACATAATTTCCGTCCGTTTGGTGCGGCGGTTGCCGAAACTGTGCGCCGCACGGTCTTCCGCTCCCATGTAGGCTTCGGTTTCCACAATGCGGCCGGCTACGATCCCGTCCGGCATTTCGTGGACCAGCAGTTGCCCAAGCAGGTTTCGCGACAAATCCAAAGTGGGCCCTTCAAAAAAATCAGCTGTTACTGGTTTGAACATCTTGCATCCCTCCGGCAACCATTATACCGGGTTGCTGTGGGTCACTGCATCGATCAGGGGTTCAATATCCTCGATTTTATTGTCATGAAACGCTTTTACGATCGCCGAACCTACGATGAAGCCATCGACATCATCGCGAAGCAGATCGATGTGTTCCGTTTTGGAAATACCAAATCCTGCGTAAACAGGCACCGGGCTTTTGGAGCGGACTGTTTTCATGAATTCTTTCACTTCTTCCGTCAGCTCGTCACGGACGCCGGTAATGCCGGTTACGGTAACAGCATAGACAAATCCTTCTGCTGCATCCAAAATATCATGCAGCCGATTTTCCGTAGTGGTGAGCGTGACCAGTTGAATCAGCGTGATTTCCGCCTGTTTCAGATACGGTGCCACCAGCTGCTGATGCTCAAATGGCAGATCTGGAATAATGACCGCTGAAACACCGGCATCCCGGCAGGATTCCGCAAATCGCTCAGCACCGTAACGGAGGACCGGATTTAAATAAGTCATAACAATCAAAGGAATTTTCAACTCGAAATCCCAGCTCTTCATTTCCAATAAAACTTTATCAAGTGTCACGCCTTCGTTCAGCGCACGGTTCCCTGCTTCTTCGATTACTGGGCCATCAGCCACCGGATCCGAAAAAGGAATGCCGATTTCGATCGCCGTTACACCTGTGCCCTGCAAATATTCAACCTGGTCGCGAAGCCGGTCCAATCCGCCGTCACCCGCCATAATATAGGCGACGAATGCTTTGCCGCCGTCGTCCTTCAAAGTCTGTAAGCGTTTCATGCCAGTCCCTCCAATTTTTCCGCATAGGTCGCCATGTCCTTGTCGCCACGGCCGGATACACAAATGATCAATATTTCTTCCGGCCCCATGCCGGCTGCCGCCTTTTCCGCCTCTGCCACGGCATGTGCCGATTCGAGCGCCGGAATGATGCCTTCGAGTCTCGATAAACTGATGACCGAAGCCAGCGCTTCTTCGTCCGTTACCGCGTTGTACTCGACCCGCCCGATATCTTCCAGGTGAACATGTTCCGGACCGACGCCCGGGTAGTCCAGCCCCGCCGAAATCGAATGCGCTTCCTGCACCTGCCCGTTTTCATCCTGCAGCAGTTTCATAAAGGCTCCGTGAAGTACACCTTCCGTCCCTTTGGTAAGTGTTGCAGCGTGCCTGTTCGTTTCCACTCCTTCGCCTGCTGCCTCCACGCCAATTAATCGCACGGATTCATCATTCACGAACGGGTGGAACATGCCGATAGCATTCGACCCTCCGCCGACACAAGCCAGAATCACATCAGGCAAGCGGCCTTCCTTTTCGAGAATTTGCTTGCGCGTTTCTTTCCCAATCACACTCTGGAAATCCCGCACCATGGTCGGGAACGGATGCGGTCCAAGTGCTGAACCGATGAGGTAATGGGTATCGCCGACATTTGAAACCCAGTAGCGTAGGGCTTCATTCACTGCGTCTTTCAACGTGGCACTGCCTTTTGTGACACTTTCCACTTTCGCGCCGAGCAGTTTCATCCGGAATACATTCAATTGCTGCCGTCTGATATCTTCCTCACCCATGAAAATGACGCATTCGAGATCCAGCAGCGCACAGATCGTCGCTGTCGCTACGCCGTGCTGACCGGCTCCCGTTTCCGCGACGATTTTCCTTTTGCCCATGCGGATCGCCAGCAATGCCTGGCCGATCGCGTTATTGATTTTGTGGGCGCCGGTATGGTTCAAGTCTTCGCGTTTCAGATAAACTCTCGGTCCGCCCCACGCTTCCGTGAGCCTTGCCGCAAAAGTGAGTGGCTGCTCGCGGCCGACATATTCTTTCAGGTAACTATGATAAGATGCCTGGAATTCCGGATCATATTTCGCCTCCGCATACGCCTCTTCCAATTCTTTCACTGCACGCATCAACGTTTCGGGTACAAATTGCCCGCCGAAACGCCCGAAAAAGCCGTTATCTTTTTCTGTTCCCTTAGTTTGCTGCATCGAATCACCCTTTACAGTTTTTATGAATTCTTTTATCTTGTCCGTCTCTTTTTTTCCATCCCTTTCAACGCCGCTGGAGACGTCCACCATAAATGGCGCGGTACTCTCGATCGCCCCACGCACATTGCCGGCATCAAGTCCGCCGGCCACAATCAGCCGTCCGGGTTCGATTGCAGCATGTTCCAGCAAGGTCCAATCGAATGTCCGGCCGCTGCCGCCGCGGTATTCAATACCCGGCGCATCAACGAGCACATAATCCGCAATCGACTGCTCCAGTTTTCCGACATCCTTTTGATTGCGGACTGAAAATGCCTGAATCACTTTGACCGGGATGCTGCGAATCAAGTCGCCCGTTTCATCTCCGTGCAATTGCACCATCGTCAGCGGTACTTTTTCAATGGCTTCCAGAATTTCCGCCAGGTCAGCATTGACAAAAACACCGATCCTCTCAACCGATTCCGGCAGTTCCGCCGCCAACCGGGCAGCCTGTTCAACGGAAACTTTTCGCCGGCTCGGGGCAAATACGAATCCGACCGCATCAGCTCCCGCTGCCGCCTTTACGTGTTCCGTTTCCTGCAATCCGCAAATTTTCACTTTCGTCATTTCCGCACCTCCGGTGAAGTGACCGCCGCAATCCAGGCTCCGGCATCTTGTGAGCGCATCAACGCTTCGCCGACCAGTACGCCGTTTGCTCCTTTGCTGAATGCAAACGAGGCATCGCCTTCGGAAACGATTCCACTCTCGCTGATCAGCAATGAATGGCTGTCCTCCGGGAAATGTTTGGCTATGTGCGCTGTCTGTTGGAGTGACACTTCAAATGTTTTCAAATTGCGGTTATTGACTCCGATCAATTCTGCTCCCAAATCCACTGCAATTTGGAGCTCTGCACGGTCGTGCACTTCAACAAGCACTTCGAGCCCTGCAGCCTGCGCGTAAGCAAACAATTCTTCAAGCTCACCTTGTTCCAGTGCCGCTACGATCAGCAGAATGATGGTTGCACCGGCATTTTTCGCACGGTCAATCTGGACACTGTCGACGATAAAGTCTTTGCACAGCACCGGCACCGACACAAGTCGCGCCACCTTCTCCAGGTCAGCCATCGACCCTTTGAAATACAATTCATCCGTCAACACGGAAATTGCAGCCGCTCCTGCCTGTTCGTAGATTTTCGCCTGCTCGGCAACGTCAACATCCAGCCGGATATCACCTTTCGACGGGGAAGCCCGTTTGATTTCCGCGATGACTCCGCGGCCCTGTCTCAGCCGGTCCGCCAATCGTGATTTTTCCGCAAAACCATTGGGCGAAGCCGGTTCGATGCTTTTATAGTCTTGTATTTCCCTGCGTTTTGCTGCAATGATTTCATCCAATATGTTCATACCAACACCCCCACGGCCCGGCGGTGCGCTTCGAATACGCGCCCCGTTTCACCTGATACAATAGACTTTCTCGCAACATGGACACCTTCTGCGATTGTACCGGCACGGCCCGCTGCGAAAAGCGCGGCACCGGCGTTCAATGCGACAGTGTCCAGGTATGCACTCTCTTTGCCTTCCAGTACTTCCATAAAAATCGCGGCATTGCGTTTAGCGTCTCCACCTCTGATTGCATCAATCGGTGCCAGTTTCAGGCCAGCTTGTTCCGGATGAAACTGAATCGTCTCTTTGCCATTTTCGTTAAACAGCAATAATTCGTTGGTGCCGGCAAGAGAAAGTTCATCCATGCCGCCGGCTCCATGTACCATCACACCGCGTTTTCTGCCAAGCCGGATGAGCGCATCGGCCATCGGCTCCAGCATATCCCGGCGGTATACCCCCGTCATCTGCACTTCGATTGGCAATGGGTTGGCGAGCGGGCCGACCAAATTGAAGATTGTCGGCGTCGCAATGCTCTTCCGCACGTCCCGCAATTTTCCAAGGGCCGGGTGGATTGTCGGGGCGAATAAAAAGGCGATTCCTGTCTTGTCGAGCAATTCCGGAATGGTGGCCAGATTCGCCGTTGTCCCAATTCCGAGCTCTTCCAGCACATCGGCGCTCCCGGTTTTGCTTGAAACGCTGCGATTGCCATGTTTGGCAACTTTCATGCCGCAACCCGCCAGGACAAAAGCCGTCAGCGTGCTGATGTTAAAGCTGAAGGAACGGTCGCCTCCGGTTCCACATACATCGATCAATGTGCCGGCTGTTTCCGGCAAAGCCACCGCCTTTGATCTCATCGCTTTGACGAGGCCGACCATTTCATCTGCTGTCTCAATTTTTTCGTGCAAGTCTTCAAGAAATTTTTTGATCTCACCATCTGTCATACTGCCGTCCAATATCTCCATCGATTTGCTGTACATTCTATGCTCACTTAAATTCTCTGCTCGTCTCATTTTCATCTCTCCTCAACTCGTTTGAATACAAAAAGTCCCCGCAACCGGATAGATATCCGGTTGCGGGGACGGGTTTAAAAAAACCGCGGTACCACCACGCATTAATGCATTTCTGCACTCACTCAAACAGGCTGTTCGCCCTACCCTTTAACGCAGGGTATACGTCTGCCTTACTCATTTCCATTTTCAGGCCAGCTCTCCTAAGTCCATTCGCGCAGTTTCTCCAATCAGCTTCCACCAGCCGCTGACTCTCTAAATAGATCCCACTGCCTACTCGTCTCAATCCTCGATTTTACACTCTGCTATTCTCATCTTTTCTGGGCTCTTCTCTCGAATTAGACTTGCCGCTCTTCCAACAAGTTGATGTTTACATTAAATTATTTTGTTTATTCTGTCAAGCAGAAGGTTCAAAGACCCATCCTTTTAGCAACAATCGTCTTCATGATTTCATTGGATCCGGCATAAATGGCGGCCACCGGGATGTCGCGGTAGCGGCGGGCGATTTTGTATTCTTCCATGTAGCCGTAACCACCGTGCAATTGCATGCATTCCCCTGATATTTTCTTGGCAGTGTCCGTCAGCCAAAATTTGGCCATCGACACTTTGGACACGATATCCTTGCCGGCCATGTGCTCTTCAATCAACGATTCCAGGAATGAATGTCCGATTTCCACTTCCGTCGCAATTTCAACCAGCTTGAATTGGGTATTCTGGAAAGCGCTAATCGGCTTTCCGAAAGCCTCCCTGGACTTCACGTAGTCCACTGTCATTTCCAGCATATCTTCCGAAGCCGTCTGGGCAGCCATCGCCACTACCAGCCTCTCCTGCTGGAGTTTTTCCATCAAATATGTAAAGCCCTTGTTTTCTTCGCCGATCAGGTTTGCGACCGGCACCACGCAATCTTCAAAATACAATTCGGAGGTATCCTGAGCGTGAAGCCCGACTTTATCCAGTTTGCGGCCTTTCGTAAAGCCCGGCATCCCTTCTTCGATCATCAGCAGTGAAATGCCGCGATGCTTCGACTCCACTTTGGTGTCCGTTTTCACGGCAACAACCACATGCGTCGAGTTGATGCCGTTGGTGATGAAGGTCTTTTGTCCGTTAACGATATAATTGTCGCCATCGCGGACAGCAGTCGTGGAAATATTCGCCAGATCCGATCCCGCTCCGGGTTCAGTCATGGCGATCGCGGTAATGAAGTCGCCGGAAATGCAGCCGGGCAGCCAGCGCTGTTTCTGCTCTTCGTTGCCGTAGGATTCGATATACGGCACAGTGATGTCGTTGTGCAATCCGACACCGGTAAGGCTCGCGCCCACACGTTCCATTTCTTCGCCGATGATGACGGCATAACGGAAATCGAGCTCCAACCCGCCGTACCGTTCTTCGACCTGCGGACACAGGAAGCCCATTTCCCCGAGGCGTTTCCAGAACGATTTCGGAATGAGGCGGTCCTTCTCCCATTGGTCATATTGCGGCACAGCTTCTTTTTCCAGGAATTTCCGCAACGACTTGCGGAACATTACATGTTCATCTTCTTCAAAACGATATTTGCCCATTCCTTTGTCCCCCTTATCACGCTTTAACACTCAGTGGGATACACCCCTACTGAGTGAAGCTTCTCTTTATCTTGGCTGCATGCGGATTGCCCCGTCCAGCCGAATCGTTTCCCCGTTCAGCATCGGGTTCTCGATGATGCTCTCCACCAATTGCGCATATTCTTCCGGCCTGCCGAGACGGGACGGAAACGGAACAGCGGCTTCAAGCGACGCGATTGCCGCTTCCGGCAAGCCGGCGACCATCGGGGTCTTCATAAGCCCCGGGGCAATTGCCATTACCCGGATGCCGTCTCGCGCCAATTCACGTGCAATCGGCAACGTCATCGAGACGATGCCGCCTTTTGATGCACTGTAGGCAGCCTGTCCAATCTGGCCTTCATAGGCCGCAACTGATGCAGTCGAAATGATGACACCACGCTCACCGTTTTCATTCGGTTCATTTTTCTGCATGGCCGCTGCTGCAACGCGCAATACGTTGAAACTGCCGATCAGGTTGATGCGGATCACTTTCTCAAATTGTTCAAGTGGCTGAGGTTCACCTTTTGCAACGACTTTCCCGGGTGTCCCGATGCCCGCACAATTGACGACAAGATTTACGGAGCCGAACCGCGCAATGGCAGCGGCGGTCTGCTGTTCAACTTGCGCAGCATCGGTGACATCCGTTTCCGCATACCAGACCGACTCCTCGCCCAGTTCTTCGATGAGTTCGGCTGCCCTGGCGGAATTCAAATCGAAAATCGCGGCTTTTCCACCCCTTTCCACAATGCGGCGGACGGTCGCTTCTCCGAGCCCTGACGCTCCACCGGTAATGATTGCTTTCACTTCATTTGTATTCATCCCTTCGCCTCCGGACCTTTTATAATCGTTCGATGATTGTTGCGTTTGCCATACCCATCCCTTCACAGATTGCAAGCAGTCCGTAGCGTCCGCCGCTGCGTTCCAATTCATGCAATAAAGAAACCATCAATTTCGTGCCGGTTGCACCGAGTGGATGGCCCAGCGCAATCGCTCCGCCATTGACGTTCAGTTTTTCCGGATCCGCCCCTGTGTCATGAAGCCATGCCAGCGGAACCGGTGCAAACGCTTCGTTCACTTCGTAGCGGTCCATGTCATCAATCGTAAGCCCCGCTTTTGCCAACACTTTTTTCGTCGCGGCTATCGGACCCGTCAGCATCAGCGTAGGATCTGAACCGACAACGGTGCGGGCAACGATGCGCGCTTTCGGCTTCAGCCCCAATTCATCCGCTTTTTCGCGTGACATTAATAATACTGCAGACGCCCCGTCACTCATCTGGCTGGCATTTCCTGCTGTAATGACACCGCTTTCATCAAACACCGTTTTCAATCCGCCAAGAACTTCCATGGAGGTCTCCGGCCGCGGCCCTTCGTCTTTTGCCACCAGGCGCTTTTCACCGTTTTCGCCTTCCACTTCAACAGCTACAATTTCTTTGTCGTAACGGCCGGCCTTGATGGCATCCAGCGCCCGCTTGTGGCTCCGCTCCGCAAATTCATCCAATTGCCGGCGGCTGAAGCCCCATTTTTCAGCGATGCGTTCCGCGGACAACCCCTGGTTGATGATTTCGTATTGCCCCGTCAGCTTGGGACTCGGTTTAGCCCCTTGCATATTTGAAAACATCGGCACCCGCGTCATACTTTCTACACCGCCTGCGATGACAATATCCATATCCCCCGCCAGAATTGCCTGTGCCCCGAAGTGGATGGCCTGCTGGCTCGAGCCGCATTGGCGGTCAATCGTGACACCCGGCACGTAATCCGGAAAACCGGCAATCAATGCCGAGGTCCGGGCAATGTTCCCACCCTGTTCACCCGATTGCGAGACGCATCCCAGGATGACGTCTTCCACGTCCCCCTTAGCCACACCAGACCGCTCCACCAATTCTTCCAGCACCAAAGCCGCCAGTTCATCGGGCCTTGTTTCTGAAAACGAACCTTTCCTCCGTCCAACTGCCGTTCTTACCCCTTCAACGATTACCACTTCCCGCATATCTGTCCACCCCATCATCATTTATTATAAATAAAACGAATTATTGCTCAGAATTGAATGACTATTCATTCAATTTCATTGTACTCGAATTCCTGCTCTGAAACCATATAAAAAATCCCGCAAAACAATCTGCGGGATTCGATTACAACTTTCTGTTTATGGGAGTTGAACCAATATAGTTTTTATTCTTCTATTAATCCTTTTTCAATGAGGAAATCTCTCGCCACGTCCTCCGGTTTATCCTGGTCCACATCCACCCGTGCATTCATCGCAAGCATTTCTTCTTCGCTGATCTGCCCTGCAAGTTCGTTCAGCAGATCTTCAAGTTCCGGATATTCTTCCAATGTTTCCATCCGGACTACAGGTGCTGCGTCATATTTCGGGAAAAACGAAAGATCGTCTTCTGTCGTCTCCAAGTCGAACAGCCCAATTCGACTGTCCGTCGTAAATGCCGGAATGACATCCACATCGCCGTTATTTACAGCTTCATACATAATTGCAGGGTCAAAACTGTCGGTCGCTGAAAATTCAAAAGGATAAGTCGCAACCAAATCATCGTAACCATCGCCCTGACGCTCGTAAAATGGATGCGGCGCACCGAAACTCATGTCTTCCGACTGGGAAATTTCCGCCAGTTCCGAATAAGTTTCGGCGTCATAGCCACTGTCTTTTGAATAGGCGAGCGTATAGCCATTTTCGAAGCCCAGAGGTTCGAGCCAAGTGGCATCCAGTTCTTCTTCATAACCTTCACGGACCCGCTCCAACACTTCTTCCGAAGATTGGCCCGGCTCTGATTCCTGCTTCAGCACATCTTTCAGGCCTGTGCCCGTATATTCCACGTAAAGGTCGATATCGCCCTGTTCAAGTGCCGGCGTCAAAATGGATACCTCTCCAAGTCCGTCTTCGTATTCCACAGTGTAATCAGAGTTCGCTTCTATATACTGCCCCAAAATATGAGGGAGGATATACTGCTCCGTCCACGGCTTACCACCGATGATAATCGGATCGGAGGATTCACCGCCGCCTGTTCCACCACAACCCGACAGGATTAAAGCACCTGCCGCTACAGCTCCAATAAATTCTTTTTTCATCTCAATTCCTCCTTTTAGTTTTTCAATCCTTTCGGAGTCGTCCTTTTTTCAATCCATTTCAGGATCTGGTCAAAGCCGATTGCCAATAATGCTACCGGCAATGCACCGGCAAGAACCAATGAATTATTATAGGATTGCAATCCCCGGTAGATTATGTCGCCAAGGCCGCCGGCACCCACAAAAGTCGCCAGGGTCGCAATACCGACTGTCAGCACTGTGGCCGTCCGGATGCCCGCCATGATAAATGGCAGCGCCAGCGGCAACTCGATTTGCCTGAGGATTTGGGTGCGGGTCATGCCCATGCCGCGCCCGGCTTCAATGGTCGAGCCGTCCACTCCGGTGATACCGGTATAGGTGTTTCTGAGAATCGGCAATAAAGCGTAAATAATCAGCGCAATCAAAGCGGTCGGGGAGCCGATCCCCAATATCGGCACTAAAAAACCGAAGAGGGCAAGACTCGGGATCGTTTGAAAAACAGCCGTCACGCCGATGACCGGCTCAGCGTAGCGACGGTATCGCGCAATAATGATTCCTGTCGGCAAAGCAAGCGCGATGCCGATTGCCACAGCAACAAATGATAGATATATATGTTCCATAAATGCCGTTTGGATCATATCCTGGCGGCTGACCAGCGTATCAAAAAAATTCCTCATACTTTTTCACCCTCCTGCTTCTGGAGAGCTGCCTTTACGAGATCACGGTCACTGACATAAGCGAGCGTCCTTCCCGCTTCGACAATCTGCAAGTACGGATGGCCACTTTTTTCCATTTCGGAAAAGGCGTCATCTATCGTCGCTTCTCCGGAGATTTGCAAAGCACCTTCTCTCGGAACTTCTCCAAAGACAGCCAAAAACTCTTTCAGTTTCCGCTCTCCGAACGAACGCTGCCGATTGATGCGGTCAAGGCCGATGAAACTTTTCACAAAATCATTCGCCGGATTGCTGATCAGTTCCTGCGGGGTGCCTACCTGTTCTACTTCTCCGTCGCGCATGACGACGATTGTATCGGCGATTTTCAAAGCTTCATCCATATCGTGAGTAACAAAAACAATCGTTTTCCGGATTTCCTGCTGAAGGTTCCGGAGATCATCCTGCAGCTGTTCCCGGCTGATCGGATCCAGGGCAGAGAACGGTTCATCCATGAGAATAATATTCGGGTCTCCTGCCAGCGCGCGAACTACTCCCACACGCTGCTGTTGCCCACCGCTGAGTTCCAATGGGTAACGCTCTTTATAGATTTCAGGCTCCAGTCCCACTAATTCCAGCAGTTCTTCGACTCTTCTGTCCGTCTTCTCCTTGGGCCATTCCAGCAAGCGGGGCACGAGAGAAACGTTTTCTGCTATCGTCATATGCGGAAACAGACCAATCCTTTGGATAACATAGCCAATCGAACGACGCAGCTGAACTTCCTCCAAGTCGGTAATCGGTTTTTCATCAATAAAGATATCACCGGAAGTCGGTTTTTCAAGTTTGTTGACCATCCTCATCAGGGTGGTTTTCCCACAGCCGCTCGGTCCGATTACCACTGTCAATTTATGGGTAGGAAACACCAGGGATGTGTTTTTCAGCGCTTCCGTTCCATCCGGAAACTGCTTGGTCACATGTTCAAAACGGATCATTGCCTCCGCTCCTTCCTAAAACTTTCCTACTATCATTTCATTACCCTATTTAAATTGGTAATATGTCTGCCATTTTCGATAACTTCTTCTTTATATCCCGTTATTTACCAACTGCTTGTATCTTGCGTCTATCCGATAGGACTGATGCAAAAACGGCCGCCTGACAGCAGCCGTTGGAAACGAACTCTTTTGCATGCATAATTTCAGCTGGAACCCTGATTTTATATGAATTTCAAATGCACCGGATTAGCAATTTTCTCATAGCCAATTTCGTTGTACATTTTATTCGCTGTGGGATTTTTTAAATCGGTATAGAGCATTACAAAATAATATTCCAACAGCAGTTCTTCTGTCACTTCTGCCACCAGTGTCCGGGCATAGCCTTTTCGTCTGTATTTTTCAGGGGTGAAAACGAAAGAAACGGTAATTCCGTGCTTGGAAGGACGCGCTTTCTTCATACAGGCTACGGTTTCTCCTTCCACTTCCCAGACGTAGACTTCTTTATCCTCCAGAAATTGCCCGATTTTCATCGAGGCTTCTTTATGGCTGGAGGAACCGATTCCTGTCTCTTTTTCAAAAAGGAGATACCATTCTTCCAGTAATTCGGCATCCCGTTTATTGGCGACCCGCCAGCTTCCCCGACTCTTTTCAAGACCCGGCGCCAGCGCATCGATGCGATACAGCCCTTCATCCATATGAAGTTCCACAGCCGCGCCTGTTTCGGCTGACCAGGCTTCCGCAAACCGGCCTGCTGTTTCTTTGTCGCCGATAACACCCGGCAATTCCTGGCTATCCCTTTTCAAATGCCGGGCAAGATTCGCTTCCAGTCCGGGAATTTCTTTAAAAATGATAAGTTGCAGAGGGTGCGGCGGCGTCATGAGACAAGCTGCCAGAACCTCTTTCCCCTCTTCCGCCAGGGCCAAATAATACTCTTCATATCGACCGTTGTTGATCTGCCCCAGAATCCCGAGGAACAAACTGAAGATATCTTCATTTTTATACAGCAGCGATTCAACCTTTTCACTAAACGCAACCGGATCGTCATATATTTTCCATTCCATAACCCCACACTCTTTTCTATTTTATCCATCTAATAAATATTGGCCATTCACCTTATTATTCCTGCCGATTTTTTAAGTTTACACAATATATAAGCGGAAGCGGTCTTTAGACTCAGCCAATAAACGGCCACCGGCAACTCAAGGGTTGTTGGTGGCCGTTACAGAATGCTTTAATCCAATTCCATTTGTTTTGTTTCAGTGCCCAGGAACGCAACCGCCAGCGCAGCGATGATGATCGCACTGCAGAATATCGCGAATATCACGTTGACGCCATAGCCCGCTGTCAGCATAAAGCCGACGAGTAGAGGTCCGAAAATACCCCCAATACGGCCAAATGAAGCCGCCATGCCGGTACCGGTACCTCTGATGACTGTGGGATATTGCTCGGGTGAATAGGCATATAACGCTCCCCATGCGCCAAGGTTGAAGAATGACAGGAAGGCTCCTGCCGTAATCAGCATAGCCAGGGATTCGGCGTTGCCGAAAGCAAGCGCGCTTGCCGCTGTACCAAAAAGGTAAGTGACCAAGACGAATTTCCGGCCGATTCTTTCAATGAGCCAGGCTGCCGTGAAATAGCCCGGAAGTTGCGCCAAAGTCATGAGCAGGACATATTGGAAGCTCTTTATCAGCGTAAACCCTTTCAGCACCATCACGCTCGGCAGCCACAAGAACATGCCATAATATGAGAACACGACCATAAACCAGACGATCCAAAGCATCAAAGTGGCTTTGGCGTGTTTTTTCGACCAAACATCTTTGATATTGACCGATACGGAACGCAGCACATCTTTCTTAGCTGTGAACTGCGGCGAATCCGGAAGGTTGATCCGGAGATAAAGAGCATACAGCGCCGGCAGTGCGGTGATCAATAACGCGATGCGCCAACCGTATTCGGAAGCCGGAATAACAAAATAAGAAATGATTGCCGCAAGAAGCCAGCCAGCCGCCCAAAAACTTTCCAGCAGCACGACGACCCGCCCCCGCTCTTTGGCCGGGACGCTTTCCGATACAAGGGTCGAAGCCACCGGCAATTCTCCGCCAAGTCCCATGCCGACGAAGAATCGCAGGATCATGAACGCGGCCAATGTTGTGGTGAAAGCAGATATACCACTCGCCAGTGAGAACAGCAGCAAGGTGATGATGAATATCTTTTTCCGCCCGACCCGGTCTGCATAAATCCCGAAAACGAATGCACCGACCGCCATGCCAATTGAATTGATGCTGCCAATCCATCCCATCTGACTTGTTGTCAGATCCCAGTCCTGTTGGAGTGCTGCGATGATGAAGGATAGAATCCCGACATCCATTGCATCAAACAGCCAGCCAAGGCCGGCGATCCAAAGCAGCCTGTTGCGCGATATCGGCGCAGTATTTTTTTCTTTGCCAGTAATAGTGGTCATATGCATCCTCCTTTTCCTAAGCATCCATCACGGTGTCTTTACACCTTATCACTATACGCTTAAGGCAAAAATGGCACAAGTTCTTCAATGCTCCTCTGACACAAATTCATTTTTCGCCAAACTGAAGAGCGCCCCCTCCTACTATACACAGGAAGATGGAGACGCTCTCTTTTCGTTATGTCAACAATACAAGGCTTACAGCCATTACTGCCATTCCGGCGACAAGGCCATAAATGGACAGATGCGCCTCGTCGTACCGTTTCGCTGCAGGCAACAATTCATCCAAAGAGATGAAAACCATAATGCCTGCGACCGAAGCAAAGACGATGCCGAAAAGTGTATCACTCAGGAACGGCATCAGGAACAGCCAGGCTGCAATTGCACCGACCGGTTCCGAAATTCCTGACAGAAAACTGTAAAGCAATGCTTTCTTCCGGCTGCCGGTTGCGTAATAGATCGGAACCGAAACCGCAATCCCTTCCGGAATATTGTGAATGGCAACCGCGATGGCGATGGCGATGCCCAGCGCCGGATCCTGGATGGCCGACATGAATGTGGCGATGCCTTCAGGAAAGTTATGGATACCAATCGCAATTGCTGTAAAAATCCCCATTTTCCGAAGTCTGGCATATTCATCATTGCTTGGGCCTTCATCCATATCTTCAATCGTTTTGACTTCATGCGGATTTCCGAGTTGCGGCAACACACGGTCCAAAATCGCCATGAATATCATGCCGCCGAAAAAGCCGGCAAGCGTCAGCCAATAGCCGGTTGTTTCACCGTGTGCGCCTGTCAAAGAGTCTTTAGCTTTAACAAAAATTTCAACCAGCGAAACATATATCATTACGCCTGCTGAAAAACCGAGTGAAACCGATAAAAATTTCGTATTGGTCCGGGAGGCGAAAAACGCCAGCAAACTGCCGATTCCGGTGGCCAGACCGGCAAACAGGGTAAGCGCTAATGCAAATAAGACCGTACTGTCCATACCCATGACTTCCTTCCACTACTATTGAATATGGTTATTGTACGCTAAAAGTTTCCTTCGTACAACTTTCTTCAACAAAGAAAGATATTCGATTATTCAGCTTGTTGAGAAACTGGCAACTTCTTCAATCATTATGCTTTAGGCGGATGCTTTCTGCGGAGAGCGGCCTAAGCCTCCTCGCTCGCTTCGAAAACCCTGTGCTCCTACAGCGCCTTGCGCTTCATTTTAATTCTGTTTAGATATGGGGTGTAAGTTTCTTGAAACAAACTATTTAAGATATTCCTTTATAAAGAATCGATCTGAGATATGGAGCAAAACAGCGAAGACTCCCAGGGGAGCAAGCGAAGTGCTGAGATCCACTCGGACGAAGTCCGCAGTTAGCTCAGCGCGAGCCCCCAGGAAAGCGAAGCTGTTTTGCGCAATATCGGTTTTCATTTTCTAACTCGATGATTAATCCTTCACCTTTTTCAACTTCAGAATCTCCCCCAGTTTTCGCCAATCATCTTCTTTCAACGAACGGACAGGCGGATTATAAAATACACTTGCCGGATGAAAAGTAGGGAAGACATGGTAACTCTCTTCCGATTCTTTGAACTTACCCGCTGTTTCGTCCCATATTAAAATGGGCGTTTCCAGCAGGACCCCATGCAACTCCGTCACCTTTGCCTGCTTTCCGATCAACCGTTGCAGACCGACATTCCCCAGCGTAACGATTAAAGGAGGTTGGATATCCTGTATTTCCGCATCCAGAATCGGCGCATGGGCGATAATCTCTCCTTTTGTCGGTGCACGGTTGTACTTCCGCTCCTCTGTGTCCCCATTTCGTTTCTTCTTCGTTCCCCATTTATACGGCCTGCTTCGTACAGCACTTGTAATATAGACATCGTCACGGCTCAATCCGACGCTCGCCAGTGAGAGCATCAGTTCCTTTCCTGCCCTGCCGGTAAACGGGAGGCCCGTTTCCAATTCATTTTCGCCCGGCGCTTCCCCCACCAGCATGACTGCCGGCTGCAGCGGACCACTGCCTCTTACGAAACCCTCTACCGGAAAACCTTCTATGCGCGCTATCCCCAAACTCACAAGTTCATCACTGATTTTATACACAATCGATCACCTCAAAAATAGTTTATCATAATTTAAATGTTAACTTTCCTTACATTTAAATAAATAAAATCTTGCATTTTCAGAAAAGTTTATTTATTATGTTAAGAAACCTAACATTAAATATGTTGGACCTTACAAAAAGACCTGCGGTAGTATGTCAACTGAAAAATAAATGATTATGAAGTTATCAAAGGTCGATTTTGTGGAAAAAGACCGCAAGAAACTAGACCAGTAAATAACTACCATTTACTGGTAATTAAGAAAGGCGCTCAATGACGTAATTTACGTCATCGCTTCACGCCCCTTTCCCGGCGTAAAGAGTTGCTGGCTGCGTAGTATCGCATCCACCAAGCGCACGAGTTTCCTTGCGGTCAGGACGAGTGCTCGTTTGTGCTGATGTTTCGGCACCTCACGGTATTTCTTTTGGTAAAAGGCTTCGTATTCAGGAACCTGGGTCCTGACCCGG
>NZ_VIFV01000016.1 GCF_007004625.1 Planococcus salinarum
CGTTTATCCAGTTTTGAGGGCGCAAGCACTCAAAAAAACCAGTCCAGTGACGATGGCAAAGAGGCCACACCCGTTCCCATCCCGAACACGGCAGTTAAGCTCTTTTGCGCCGATGGTAGTTGGGGGTTTCCCCCTGTGAGAGTAGGACGCCGCTGGGCACACACAATGAAAGGCCGTTACCGCGAAAGCGGTGGCGGCTTTTTTTAATGATTCTAATGTGCACCTCAAGTAATCGCAAAAGTTTCTTCTATATAACTTATGAGAAATCATATGAGAGATGAATAGGTTCGTCCGCTAAGGGCTAAAATGTGCTTCATTGCCAACCATATTTTATTCAACTCAGAGGTGACCGGGTATGTGAAATAAGCTATCCGGGATCTATGGTATTTGAGTAGTCTTGGAAGACCTTTCATCCTTGCTTTATATGGAAAGTTCGACTAATATGAAATTTAATTCTTATGGGGAAATGAAAGGGTGTACGAAGTGGAAATAAATCCTTGGTTAATGGTAATCATCATTTTCTCAATCAATATTGTCTATGTCACGTTTTTTACAATTCGGATGATTATGACTTTAAAAGGCTACCGTTATTTGGCGGCCGTGGTTAGTATGGTAGAAGTAGTAATTTATATAGTAGGTCTTGGCTTGGTACTGGATAACTTGGACCAAATCCAAAATCTTGTGGCTTATGCACTCGGTTACGGTTCCGGAGTAATAGTCGGTTCCAAAATAGAAGAGAAGATGGCCCTGGGCTACATTACGGTAAACGTTATAACCAGTGAGCAAAATCAACATCTTCCCAACGCGCTGCGTGAAAAAGGCTATGGTGTTACTGATTGGGCAGCCAATGGCAAGGATGGCGATCGTCAGTCGATGCAGATTTTAACGCCGAGAAAAATGGAATTGAAACTATACACCACTATAAAGGAAATTGATCCAAAAGCATTTATTATCGCTTACGAACCCAAGTCTATACACGGTGGATTCTGGGTCAAGCAGGTCAGGAAAGGAAATCTGTTTAAATGAGCAAGAAAACAATATGGTTTGAAGTCCACCAGGAAGAAACTGTTGCAGAGTGTTTGGAACGTATGAAAGCAGAAGGATATATGGCTGCAGGCAGAAAAGAAGAGCCATTATTTGAAGAGAAGGATGGAAGACCGGTCCCTGTTAGGCAAATGATAAAATTTAAAGGCATTAAAATGGATGAATAATATATTTCAAGACTAAAAACCGAACTATAATATATTCTGAAAAATTATTGTTCGTATTTATATCTTGACTAGAAAATACTGAGTTGTTATGATTAATGAGGAAACCCCATATATGCAGGAGAATTGGCTTCTGCGTTTCTACCAAGACACCGGAATGTCTGGACTATGCGGGAAAGCAACTTTTGGAAATGACGCGAGGGATGTGCATATATGCCATCAGTCTATATTTCGTTGATTTTGAGGTCCTTAAGTAAACTGCTTTTCACGTAAAAGTGAGCAGTTTATTTGAGGGCTTTTTACTTTTTAAAAGGAGAGATTCGATGAATCCGAGAATCGGTGTAATCATGGGAAGTTCAAGCGATTGGGAAACAATGAAAAATGCGTGCGATGTATTGGATGAGCTGAAAATCGCTTACGAGAAGAAAGTCATTTCTGCACATCGGACCCCAGATCTGATGTTCAGCTATGCTGAAGAGGCGCGAAGCCGGGGGCTTAAGGTGCTTATTGCCGGTGCTGGTGGCGCGGCTCATCTTCCCGGAATGGTTGCAGCAAAAACCACATTGCCGGTTATAGGTGTTCCAATCCAATCCAAAGCGTTAAACGGCTTGGATTCACTGTTATCAATTGTTCAGATGCCCGGTGGAGTGCCAGTCGCTACTGTTGCTATCGGAAAAGCAGGAGCAATAAATGCGGGACTCTTAGGGGCTCAGATTCTCGGAACTACTGACGATGCAGTGGCTGAAGCGCTGCAGGCACGCAGGGACCACATTGAAGCTGAAGTTCTTAGAAGCACGGAGGATCTGATATGATGAAAACGATTTTGCCCGGACAAACCGTCGGAATCATCGGAGGAGGCCAATTGGGCCGTATGATGGCTTTGGCTGCCAAAGAAGCAGGTTTCAAAATTGCCGTCCTGGACCCAGCCATGGACTCTCCGACAGGCCAGATAGCCGATGTGCAGTTGATTGCCTCCTATAATGATCTGGAGGCATTGGAGGAACTGGCTGCTATAAGTGATGTCATCACTTATGAGTTTGAAAACATCGACGTTGAAGGGCTGAGCCATTTATGCAGCATCGCATATGTTCCCCAAGGGTCGGAACTGATCAGAATAACGCAGAATCGAGTTTATGAAAAAGAGGAAATTGAAAAAGCGGGTGTTCCGGTAGCCCAATATATCGTTGCGGCTAGTTATCAGGAGCTGCTTGAAAAAAGTACAACACTCAGCTATCCACTCGTCGTCAAAACGGCAAGAGGCGGCTATGATGGAAAAGGCCAGCAGACGATTCGGTCTGAGCAGGAGCTGCCACTTGCTGAGCCATTGTTCAGCAATGGTGAATGCGTAGCAGAAGAATTTGTGGCATTTATGAAAGAAATTTCCGTAATTGTTCAGCGAAACGGGTTGGGTGAAACGGCAATACTTCCGATAGGGGAGAATATACACAAAGATCACATCTTGCATGAAACGATTGTTCCGGCACGGGTGGAAAGTTCGACGATTGAAAAAGCAACGAAGGCGGCAGTAGCAATTGCTGAACATCTCAAAATGGTCGGCACATTGGCGGTTGAGATGTTTGTGCTGCAAAATGGCGACATCATGGTCAACGAACTTGCGCCCCGTCCACATAATTCAGGGCATTACTCGATAGAAGCGACAAACAGTTCGCAATTTCACCAGCACATCCGGGCAATCTGTGGATGGCCGCTGCGCTCACCCCGATTATGGTCAGATGCGGTAATGGTTAATGTACTGGGTGAACATGTGGCTCCGCTGACTTCCAAAATCGCGCATTATCCGAATTGGTCGATTCATTTATACGGAAAAGACGAAGCAAAATACAAAAGAAAAATGGGCCATGTCACCATATTGACGGCTGATATAGAAGGCACCCTTGAAGAAATAGAAGCGTCTGGCATTTGGGCGGACAAACTGGAGGAAATTTGATGATAGCACGTTATACAAGACCTGAAATGGGCACGATCTGGACAGAAGAAAACAAATACCAAGCCTGGTTGGAAGTCGAAATACTGGCTTGTGAAGCCTGGTCGGAACTGGGGGATATCCCGAAGGCAGATGTGGCGTTGATTCGAAAAAATGCTTCATTTTCAGTGGATCGCATCCTTGAAATTGAGGAAGAGACGCGCCATGATGTGGTGGCATTTACCCGTGCAGTATCGGAAACACTGGGTGAAGAACGCAAATGGGTGCACTACGGCCTGACATCGACAGACGTTGTGGATACTGCATTGTCTTACTTGTTGAAACAGGCAAATGAAATCATTTGCAAAGATTTGACAAATTTTATTGAGATTTTAGCAAATAAAGCAAAAGAACATAAAATGACTGTAATGATGGGCCGTACGCACGGTGTCCATGCGGAACCGACAACATTCGGGTTGAAATTGGCCCTATGGCATGAGGAAATGAAGCGCAACCTGGAACGTTTCGAAGCAGCGGCAAAATCAATCGAAACCGGCAAGATGTCCGGCGCAGTAGGCACGTACGCCAACATTGATCCGTTTGTTGAAGAATATGTCTGCAAAGAGCTTGGACTTGCAGCTTCGCCGATTTCCACACAAACATTGCAGCGTGACCGCCATGCGCAATATTTGAGTGTACTCGCATTGATCGGTTCATCCATCGAGAAATTCGCGACGGAAATCCGCGGCCTTCAGAAATCGGAAACGCGTGAAGTGGAAGAGTTTTTCGCCAAAGGGCAAAAAGGTTCGTCGGCGATGCCGCATAAACGCAATCCGATCGGTTCTGAGAACATGACGGGTCTTGCCCGTTTGATCCGCGGCTATATGTTGACTGCCTACGAAAACGTTGCCCTATGGCACGAACGCGATATCTCGCATTCATCCGCAGAACGCGTAATCCTGCCGGATGCCACGATTGCCTTGAACTATATGCTGAACCGCTTTGGCAATATCGTGAAGAACCTGACGGTGTTCCCGGAAAATATGAAGCGCAATATGGATTCGACACTTGGACTCATTTATTCACAGCGCGTCTTGTTGACGTTGATCGACAAAGGCATGGCACGCGAAGCAGCCTATGATACGGTGCAGCCATGCGCAATGGAAGCGTGGGAAAACCAGACGCATTTCCGCAAAGTCGTGGAAGCGAACGACACCATAACTTCCCAGCTGTCTAAAGAAGAATTGGACGATTGCTTTGACTATAACCATCACTTGCAGCAAGTGGACATGATTTTCAACCGACTTGGATTAAACTAAACGGGGGCTTCTAACATGGAAAAAGGTCAGTTATTGTACGAAGGCAAAGCAAAACGCTTATATGCAACGGACGAACAGGATATTTTATGGGTGGAATACAAAGACTCAGCTACAGCTTTTAACGGTGAAAAGAAAGCCGAAATCGCCGGCAAGGGCATGCTGAACAATAGGATTACATCATTGATTTTCGAAAAATTGCAGGCGGCGGGCATTGCTTCCCATTTCGTCAAACAATTGTCTGACCACGAACAGCTTGTGCGGCAAGTTTCAATCATTCCGGTCGAAGTGGTGACACGGAATGTTGTTGCCGGCAGTATGGCAAAGCGGCTCGGTTTGGAAGAAGGAACGGTTTTGAAGCATCCGATCGTTGAGTTCTATTACAAAGATGATGCACTTGGCGATCCGATCATTACAGAAGACCATATTGAGATGCTTCAATTGGCATCTGAGCAGGAAGTTCAGGAGCTGCGCAAGAAAGCTTTGCACGTGAATGAAGTGCTGATTGGATTCTTCAAGGAAGTCGGTGTGGATCTGGTGGACTTTAAGATTGAATTTGGACGCGACGGGCAGGGCAATGTTTTATTGGCCGATGAAATTTCACCGGATACTTGCCGGCTGTGGGATGCAAAAACGAAACAGAAACTTGATAAAGATGTATTTCGCCGGGACCTTGGGGATTTAACAGAAGCATATCAACTCATTTTGGCTAAACTGGGAGGACAACATTCATGAAAAAGGTAAAAATCTACGTCACTTTGCGCGAAAGCGTATTGGATCCGCAAGGGTCTGCGGTAATGGGTTCTCTTCATAAAATGGGATACGGCGATGTTGCAGATGTTCGCATCGGCAAATACCTCGAACTTCTGATCTCAGACGATACACGTGATATTGATGCTTATGTAAATGAAATGTGTCATAAGTTGTTGACGAACACGGTAATTGAAGATTACCGTTTCGAAATTGAGGAGGCTGTTTCGCAATGAAATTCGCAGTAATCGTGTTTCCGGGATCAAACTGTGACTTGGATATGTATCATGCGGTCAAGGATGAACTGGGTGAAGAAGCGGATTATGTATGGCACGATTCAACAGATTTGAGCAGCTATGACGGCATCCTGTTGCCAGGTGGATTTTCTTATGGGGATTACTTGCGCTGCGGAGCAATCGCCCAGTCATCGCCGGTAATGGATGAAGTGAGAAAAGCGGCTGAAGCAGGAAAACCGGTTCTCGGCATCTGCAACGGATTCCAGATTCTTACGGAAGCGGGCATTTTGCCAGGTGTGCTGCTGCGCAACAAAAACCTGAAATTCATGTGCCGCACTGTCAGTTTGAAAGTTGAAAATGCCAACACACAATTCACCAATGAATATGCTGAAGGGGAGGAAATCCGGATTCCGATTGCTCATGGCGAAGGAAATTATTATTGCGACGATGCGACTTACGAACAATTGAAGAAAAACAATCAAATTGTCTTTTCATATGCCGATGATTTTAACGGCAGCCGCAACAATATTGCAGGGATCATCAATGAACGCGGCAATGTGCTGGGCATGATGCCCCATCCGGAACGTGCTGTATCCGATTTGATCGGCGGCAGTGATGGCTTGTCTTTATTCAAATCAATCGTCAAACAGTGGAGGGAAGCAAATGTCAGTCACGCTTGAGCCAAATACTGAGCAAATCAAACAACAGAAGATATATCAGCAGATGGGATTATCCGATTCAGAATTCGCCATGGTCGAAAAGATTCTGGGCAGAACGCCGAATTATACGGAAACAGGCCTGTTTTCTGTCATGTGGTCGGAGCATTGCTCTTATAAAAACTCCAAGCCCGTACTGGCAAAATTCCCGACAAAAGCGCCGCGCGTCCTCCAGGGACCTGGCGAAGGTGCAGGGATTGTCGACATCGGCGATGGCCAGGCTGTCGTTTTTAAAATGGAATCGCATAATCATCCTTCAGCAATCGAACCTTACCAGGGAGCTGCAACAGGTGTCGGGGGCATTATCCGCGACGTTTTCTCGATGGGTGCCCGTCCGGTTGCTCTGTTGAATTCACTGCGCTTTGGTGAATTGACAACCCCCCGCGTCAAGTACCTGTTTGAAGAAGTGGTTGCCGGTATTGCCGGATATGGCAATTGCATCGGCATTCCAACAGTCGGCGGAGAAGTTCAATTTGATGCGTCCTACGATGGCAATCCATTAGTGAATGCCATGTGTGTCGGCTTGATAGACCACAAGGATATCCAGAAAGGCATTGCTTCAGGTGTCGGTAATCCAGTGATGTATGTGGGAGCCAAAACGGGCCGCGACGGTATTCACGGAGCGACATTCGCTTCTGAAGAATTGACGGAATCCTCGGGTGACAACCGTCCGGCCGTTCAAGTGGGTGATCCATTCATGGAGAAATTATTGCTTGAAGCGTGTCTCGAGCTGGTGAAATCCGATGCATTGATCGGCATACAGGATATGGGAGCGGCAGGGCTGACTTCTTCGTCTGCTGAAATGGCTTCAAAAGCCGGATCCGGAATCGAAATGGATCTGGATCATATCCCGCAGCGCGAAACAGGGATGACAGCTTACGAAATGATGCTGTCAGAATCCCAGGAACGCATGCTGATTGTTGTGAAAAAAGGACGCGAACCTGAGATTGTTGAGTTGTTTGAGAAGTACGGACTGGACGCTGTCACGGTTGGCAAAGTGACGGACGATTCAACTTTGCGCCTCCTCCATAAAGGCGAAGTGGTAGCAGAAGTACCGGTTGATGCACTGGCGGAAGATGCGCCGGTTTACCACAAACCTTCAAGTGTGCCGGCTTATTTCAAAGAGTATCAGCTGATGGACAACGTGGAACCGGCAGTGGAAGACTTCGGGGGAACGCTGACGGCTTTATTGAAACAGCCGACCATCGCTTCGAAAGAATGGGTTTACGATCAATACGATCATCAGGTCCGCACGAGCACAGTCGTCAGTCCCGGATCGGATGCAGCAGTCATCCGTGTGCGCGGAACGAACAAAGGGCTGGCCATGACGACGGATTGCAACTCGCGCTATATTTACCTCGATCCGGAAACCGGCGGGAAAATCGCAGTGGCGGAAGCGGCGCGCAATGTCGTGGTATCAGGTGCAAAACCGCTCGCCATTACCGATTGCCTGAACTTCGGAAATCCGGAAAAACCGGAGATTTTCTGGCAGTTGGAAAAAGCGGCAGATGGCATGTCGGAAGCGTGTACGATTCTCGATGCGCCGGTTATCGGCGGCAACGTTTCTTTATACAATGAAACAAACGGCACTGCAATTTACCCGACACCGACAATCGGTCTGGTGGGCCTTGTCGAAGACCTTGCGCATGTAACTACGCAAGATGCGAAGGATGCCGGCGATCTGGTTTACCTGATCGGTGAGAGTTTTACGGAATTCGGCGGCAGCGAACTTCAGAAAATGGTAGAGGGACGCATCTTCGGAAAAGCACCGTCCATCAATTTAACTATAGAAGCACAGCGCCAGCAGCAAATTCTGGCAGCGATTCAAAAAGGGCTTGTTGCCTCCGCTCATGATGTGGCAGAAGGCGGTGTCGCAGTAGCGCTTGCAGAAAAAGCATTCGGCAACGGCTTAGGGTTGGATATTGCACTAACCGGTTCAGCCACTACAGCCCTTTTCAGTGAATCGCAATCACGCTTCATCCTTACAGTTTCCCCAGGCAACGCGTCACAATTCGAAGAGATCGTTAGAGATGCCAGACAAATCGGAACAGTCACAGACACTGGAGAATTAACGATCAAAAGTGAAGACGGCGACGTCTGGATCAATGATTCAGTCGAAACGCTTCGCTCAGCTTGGAAAGGGGCAATACCATGCTTGCTGAAATCAGAAGTTTAAACGAAGAATGCGGCGTCTTTGGAATCTGGGGCCATGAAAATGCATCACAGATTACGTATTACGGCCTTCATGCACTCCAGCACCGGGGGCAGGAAGGGGCTGGAATCGTAACGACAGATGGAGAAACCCTGAAACCGGTAAAAGGGGAAGGGCTTGTCAATGAAGTTTTCACACCGGAGAAGCTTTCGAAAATGGCGGGGAACGGAGCAATCGGACACGTCCGTTATGCGACGGCTGGAGGCAGCGGGATTGAAAATGTCCAGCCGCTGCTGTTCAATTCCACTACCGGCAGCCTGGCAATTTCCCATAACGGCAATCTTGTGAACGCAAATCACTTAAAAGAGCACCTTGAACGCCAGGGCAGCATTTTTCAGACGACTTCGGATACAGAAGTATTGGCCCATCTGATCAAACGGAGCGGTTATGAAAATTTCGAGGAAAAAATAAAAAATGCTTTGTCTCTGCTGAAAGGGGCATTTGCCTGTGCAATCCTGACGGAAGAAGCGATGTATATCGCTCTCGATCCGAATGGCCTGCGTCCGTTATCAATCGGCAAACTCGGGGATGCCTGGCTGGTGGCTTCGGAAACTTGTGCATTTGATATTGTCGGAGCAGAATTTGTCCGGTCGGTAGAACCGGGAGAATTTATAGTAGTCGATAAAGATGGCATGCGTGCTGATCGGTTTGCCTATCCGAACGAACGCTCGATCTGCACAATGGAATATGTATATTTTTCGCGTCCCGATTCGGATATCGACGGCATCAACGTTCACTCTGCACGGAAACGCCTGGGCAAACAATTGGCCAAAGAAATTCAAATTGAAGCGGATGTCGTAACAGGTGTTCCCGATTCCAGCATTTCGGCTGCCATCGGTTATTCCGAAGAGAGCGGCATTCCCTACGAACTCGGTTTGATAAAAAACCGCTACGTGGGCCGGACCTTTATCCAGCCTTCACAGGATCTGCGGGAGCAGGGGGTCAAGATGAAATTGTCGCCGGTTCGCCAGGTTGTAGCGGGCAAACGTGTCATCATGGTCGATGATTCCATCGTGCGAGGCACAACTTCACGGCGGATTGTCAGGCTCTTGAAAGAAGCAGGAGCAACGGAAGTACACGTGGTCATCAGTTCTCCCCCAATCAAAAATCCTTGTTTCTACGGCATTGATACGAGTACATCAGGTGAGTTGATCGCCGCCAATAACACAGTGGAAGAAATGCGGGAACAGATTGGGGCGGATTCGCTGACTTTTCTGTCCGTGGATGGAATGGTCCAGAATATCGGACGCACCGATCCAGGTTCCAAATGCGGCCATTGCCTGGCTTGTTTTACAGGGGAATATCCTACGGATATCTATCCTGATACTGTTCTGCCGCACCAAAAAGAATTCAGCTGATAGGAGGAACCGATTTGTCTAAAGCATACGAACAAGCAGGGGTTAATATTGAGGCAGGCTATGAAGCTGTTAGCCGAATGAAATCCCACGTGGAACGAACTGCAAGAAAAGGCTTGATGGGAACTTTCGGCGGCTTTGGCGGCATGTTCGATTTGTCCCAGTTGAATTTGAAGGAACCGGTTCTGATTTCTGGAACGGATGGAGTCGGCACAAAGCTGAAGTTGGCATTTCTGGCAGACCGGCACGACACAATCGGCATCGACTGTGTCGCGATGTGCGTCAATGATATTGTTGCTCAGGGAGCGGAACCGCTTTTCTTCCTGGATTATATTGCAGTCGGCAAGGCAGTTCCTGAGAAGATTGAGAGTATCGTAAAAGGCGTTGCGGATGGCTGCGTTCAAGCGGGAGCTGCGTTGATTGGCGGGGAAACGGCTGAAATGCCGGGCCTTTACGAAGAAGATGAATACGATATCGCGGGCTTTGCGGTTGGCGCGTGCGAAAAATCAAAAGTAGTCACCGGTGAAAAAATTGCCGAAGGCGATGTGTTGATTGGTCTTGCTTCAAGCGGCATCCATTCGAACGGCTATTCGCTGGTCCGCAACATCGTTTTCGAGCAGAATCATTTCCAGCTCGATCAAATTATTGAAGGATTTGAAGACCTCGGTCCACTTGGCAACGAACTGCTGACACCTACAAAAATTTATGCGAAGACTGTCGCGGCCATTGCGGAAAACACAGAAATCCATGGCATGGCCCATATCACGGGCGGCGGTTTTATTGAAAACCTGCCCCGTATGATGCCGGAAGGTTTGGGAACCCAAATTGAACTTGGCAGCTGGCCGGTTCTGCGCGTTTTCGAAATGCTGCAGGAAAAGGGCGGGTTGACAGATCGCGACCTGTTTTCCGTTTTCAATGCGGGCATCGGTTTTGTGCTCGCGGTATCACCTGAAGATGCCGGACAGGTATTGGCTTCAGCTGAAGCGTGCGGCGACCGGGCGTATGTGATTGGCCGTGTATCCAATCAGACCGGGGTTCAATTCGAAGGTGAACAGGATGGAACACTCAATGAAGAATAAGACAAAAATTGCCGTTTTCGCTTCTGGAAACGGCTCTAATTTTCAGGCGATTGCCGATGCAATCCAGGCAGGGCAATTGGATGCGGAAATCATGTTGGTGGTAACGGACCGACCCAATGCTTTTGTTCTCGAACGTGCAAAAATCAAAGGGATCAGTTGTTTTGCTTTTCAACCAAAAGACTATGATTCCAAAAAATCGTATGAAACAATGCTGAAAGAAAAGCTGCGAGTCCTGGAAGTGGATTGGATTGTCCTGGCCGGTTTCATGAGGCTGATTGGGCCTGTTCTTTTGGAGGCTTATGATAATCGCATCGTTAACATCCATCCCTCAATGCTGCCCGCATTTCCAGGGAAAGATGCCATTGGCCAGACAATGGCGTCCGGTGCAGAAACAGCCGGAGTGACGGTTCACTTTGTTGACGCGGGCATGGATACCGGAAACACCATCATCCAGCAGTCGTTTTCCGTAAATGGCCGTGACCGTGAGGCTGTGGAAAAAGAAATCCATGCAATTGAGCACCAACTTTATCCGGCAGCGTTGCAGCAATTATTCAAAGGCGAACGCACTTGAATCGGATTTTTGGCCGCAGTCGGCAACAGGTTTAAAAAGCAATTCATTCATTACTTCTGTACAATAAAAATTATCTGCAGTATTCCATAGGAGGATTCAACTTGAAAAAGAGAGCTTTGCTAAGTGTATCGGATAAATCAGGCATTTTGGAGTTTGCTCAGGAATTGGCAAAATTGGATTATGAAATCCTGTCGACAGGTGGCACGAAACGCTTTTTGGAAGAAAACGGCGTTGCCATTACAGCAGTAGATGAAATCACGAAATTCCCCGAAATACTGGGTGGGCGCGTAAAAACCCTGCATCCATTAGTCCACGGCGGTCTTTTGGCTAAACACGACGATGCGGAGCATCAGCGTGAAATGGCCGAAAACGGCATCTCCCCGATTGATATTGTCTGTGTCAATTTATACCCTTTCCGTGAAACAATTTCAAAGCCGGACGTTACGGCTGACGATGCCATTGAGAACATCGATATCGGCGGCCCGACAATGCTTCGTTCCGCTGCAAAAAATCATGCATACGTCACAGTCATCGTCGACGCTGAAGATTATACGCAGGTTGTAACCGAGTTGCGCGGAGAGCAAGGAGCCACTTCATCGGAAACAAGACGGCGTCTGGCAGCGAAAGTTTTTCGCCATACGGCAGCTTACGATTCCTATATCTCAAATTATTTAACGGAACTGACCGGTGAAGAATTCCCGGCTCAACTGACGCTTACATACGAGCTTCAGCAACCACTCCGCTATGGTGAAAACCCGCATCAGAAAGCGGCCTTCTACCGGAGCCCCCTTGGATCGGATTTCTCCATTGCCAGTGCAGAACAACTGCACGGCAAGGAAATGTCGTATAATAATATACAGGACGCGAATGCCGCGCTGCAGATCATCAAAGAATTCAAGAATCCGGCAGCAGTTGCCGTCAAGCATATGAACCCATGCGGTGTCGGGACAGGCGAAACGATCGCTGATGCGTTCAATAAAGCCTATGAAGCCGACGCCACTTCCATTTTTGGGGGCATCGTAGCGCTGAACCGCGAGGTGGATGCTGCGACAGCGGAAAAGCTGGCTAAAATTTTCCTTGAAATTATAATTGCACCAGCGTTTTCACAGGAAGCGTTGAACATTTTAACGCAGAAGAAGAACATCCGTTTATTGAGGATTCCGTTTGACCAGGTGAAACAGGAAAAATGGAATACGGTTACTGTAGAAGGCGGCTTGCTGGTTCAGCAGCCCGACACCTTAGGTTTTAAAGATGCTGACCTGCAAATTGCCACAGACCGCAAACCAACAGCACAGGAAATGGAAGCCATGAAACTTGGTTGGAGCGTAGTGAAGCATGTGAAATCCAATGCCATCGTTGTCTGCGATCCGGCTATGACCCTTGGAATCGGAGCAGGCCAGATGAACCGTGTCGGATCCGCTAAAATTGCGCTGGAACAAGCAGGCGCACGCGCCGCGGGAGCAATCATGGCTTCGGATGCATTTTTCCCGATGTCTGATACGGTCGAAGCTGCGGCCAGAGCCGGGATCAAAGCGATTGTTCAGCCCGGTGGTTCGAAAAGAGATCAGGAGTCCATCGAGAAAGCTGATGAATACGGCATAGCCATGGTCTTTACCGGCATCCGTCACTTTAAACATTAAGCCGGAAGGGGAAGAAATATGAAAGTTTTAGTTGTTGGAAGAGGCGGGCGTGAACATGCCATCGTGCGACAGTTCTCAAAATCCGCTTCAGTAGAGACAGTATACGCTGCACCGGGGAATGACGGAATGCGGCTGGAATCGGAACTTGTATCCATTGATGAAATGGACTTTGCTGCTCTTGCCGATTTTGCAAAAGAGCAAGGGGTGGACTGCACTTTTGTGGGTCCCGAGCAACCATTGACCGAAGGGATTGTTGACTTTTTTGAAAGCAAGGGCCTGCGGGCGTTTGGCCCTTCAAAAGCAGCTGCGCAAATTGAAGGAAGCAAAACATTCGCCAAGGAATTGATGGAAAAGTATCACATTCCGACAGCAGCATATGAAACATTTTCAGAAATTTCTCCTGCGGTTGATTTTATCCGTCAGAAGGGAGCTCCGATTGTTATCAAAGCGGATGGCCTGGCCGCAGGCAAAGGAGTTGTCGTGGCAAAGACTGAAGAAGATGCCATTGCCGCAGTGCAGGATATGCTGGGAGATCGGATGTACGGAAAATCGGGCTCCAATATCGTAATAGAAGAGTTCTTGGATGGCGAAGAATTTTCGTTCATGTCGTTCGTCTACAAGGGAGCCATTTATCCGATGGTGATTTCCCAGGATCACAAACGCGCCTATGATGGCGATCGGGGTCCAAATACGGGCGGGATGGGTGCCTATTCACCCGTACCGCAGATTTCCCGGGAAATAATCGACAACACGTTAAATACAATCGTGAAACCGGCAGTCGAAGCGATGGCTGCAGAAGGAACGCCATTTAATGGAATTCTTTATGCCGGAGTTATTTTGACGCCGGAAGGGCCAAAAGTCATTGAATTCAATGCCCGTTTCGGAGACCCGGAAACCCAGGTCGTACTGCCTCGCATGAAATCGGATTTCGGTAAATTCATGAACGCTCTTCTGGAAGGGAATTCCTATGAATTGGAATGGAACGACCAGGCGGTATTGGGCGTTGTAATCGCTGCTGAAGGGTATCCCAATCAACCCCTGAAGGGCCAAGTACTGCCGAATCTGGCGGGGCTATCGGAAGTGGATATATTCCATTCGGGTACGAAAGCGACAAGTGAAGGTTTTGTTGCCAATGGCGGCAGAGTGCTTTTTATATCTTCTGACGGGGCAACTGTTGAAGAGGCACAAAAAAAACTTTATGCGCAGATCAATTCATTGTCGTGGAGCGGTTTTATGTACCGAACTGACATCGGATGGCGTGCATTAGGCTAAATTACATGGTATAATAACTAATGACACAAATTCGACAAGAACTGTGTCATTTTTTCTTTCCTTGCCGTTAAATTGGATAAAAGAAAAGAAGAGGATTTTCAACAGCCCACGTTTACCTCTATTTAAACTCCAGAATCAAAGATTCATCATTACCCCGTCAACAAAATCAGCAGGGCATTCAAAATTCGAAAGGAGAAATATTCATGAATTGGTACGAAAAGTTAAATCAGTATTTTCCGATTGAGGAAATGAAGTCAAAAGAGCACATGGATACCTTATTAAAGGAAAAAGGCAGTGTCTATTATAAAGACGAGGGGCCGTATCATGTGTTGATGTATGCCGAATTCCCGAATTTCACATTCGTGGATTACCTGTTTGTTTCGAAGGAATCCCGCGGCATGGGCCTCGGCAGCAAGACACTTCAAATGCTGAAGGACAAGAACAAGCCGATCATCCTGGAAGTCGAGCCGGTAGACTATGAAGACACAGACTCGGAAAAGCGTCTGCGCTTCTATTCACGTGAAGGTTTCGAACATGCGAACTCCATCGGCTACAACCGCCGTTCGATAGCGACCGGAGAAGAAAATTCGATGGAGATCCTTTACTGGACACCGAACAATGAAACCGAAGAAGAGATCTTCGAAGCGATGAAAACAATGTATGAAAACATCCACACTTACAAGGATGAGCATTTCTATGGCGAATCCTATGATTCGGTTGATGATGTGCTGACATTCAAAGAGAATGAGAAGAAAGATGTTCTCGAACAATTCAATAAACCTGTGAACAATTAATCACAGCCATTCCAAAACCCTCAATAAAGCAGAAAAGCCGGGATTGATGAAAGTACTGCACCTTTCATCCCCGGCTTTTTTCTGCTTTATTTTTAGAGGTTAAAGTATCAGAATGTTCCATTTACTCGCCGGCGCGGCTGTATTTAAAAGCATTACTATGCTAGTATATAAAGTATTATATATGCAACGGAAAGGAGCGGGCTCATGGATAATCCACTCTGGAAAAATATCGAATTGCGCAATCAGCTGAAAATCATCACGAAGGAAAAGGCGCCGGATCTCGTTCTGAGCAATGCCTATTATTTGCATGGCATCTATAAAAAATGGATGACCGGCAATATCTGGATCCACGACGACCGGATTGTCTATGCAGGGCAGGAGATGCCACTGATCGGTGAAGTGACGGAAGTTGCAGACATGTCAGGGAAATTCATCGTTCCCGGTTATATTGAACCTCACGTACATCCCTTCCAGCTTTATAACCCTCAATCATTCGCGGATTATGCAGCACAATTGGGAACCACCACATTCATATCGGATAATCTGACCTTGTTTTTATCACTGGAAAATGAGAAAGCGTTTTCAATTCTTGACCAGTTCAATAAATTGCCGTTTACATTCTATTGGTGGACGCGCTTTGATTCACAAACAGAGTTGACGGACGAGGATATGCTGTTCACTTCAAAGTCGGTCGGCGAATGGCTGGACCGCCCTGAAGTATTGCTCGGCGGCGAATTGACCGGCTGGCCGAAGCTGATGGACGGCGATGACCAGATGCTTTACTGGATTCAAAAAGCGAAAATGACGCGCAAGAAAATCGAAGGCCATTTCCCGGGAGCTTCGGAAAAAACGCTTGCCCGCATGAAATTGCTCGGAACCGACGGCGATCACGAAGCGATGACCATTGATGAAGTTGAAATGCGGCTGCTGCACGGCTATGGCGTCACCTTAAGACATTCGTCGATCAGGCCCGATTTGCCGAGCCTGTTGAAGGGCGTTGTCGAACGCGAATTGAATGTCTATGATAAATTGATGATGACAACAGACGGTTCGACGCCTACTTTCCATAAGGATGGCGTCATGGACCTTTGTATCCGCATTGCATTGGAAGCTGGAGTCCCGGCAATCGATGCGTACATGATGGCTTCCTATAACGTGGCAAGGTATTACAATATGACCGCGCTGCACGGCCTGATAGCAACAGGGCGCTATGCCAACCTCAATATTCTTGATTCGATTGAAAATCCGGTTCCGTCCGGCGTCATTTCAAAAGGGAAATGGCTGAAGAGAGACGGAGAGAAAGTGCTTGCACTGCCGAAAATAGATTGGTCCGTATTGCCGGATCTGGAATTGGAGTTTGATCTCACAGAAGACGATTTTCAATTTTCAATGCCGTTCGGGCTTGACATGGTGAATGATGTCATCATCAAACCTTATTCGGTCAATATTGATACCCACGACGGCACATTGTCGAAAGAACATGACGAAAGTTTCCTGATGCTGATCGACAAGAATGGCAAATGGCATGTGAATACTCTGATCAAAGGATTTACAAGCGGAGTGGAAGGATTCGCTTCTTCTTATTCAAATACAGGCGATATCATCCTGATCGGCAAAGACATCAGGCAGATGTGGCTGGCTTTCGACCGATTGAAGCAAATGAAGGGCGGCATCGTGCTGGTGGAGAAGGGTGAAACGGTTTGTGACATCCCTCTTCAGTATGGCGGCGGCATGTCCAACCTTCCGATGGAACAGATCATGGAGCAGGAAACCGTCATGAAACAGGCGCTGAAAGAACGGGGATACAAACATGGCGACGCCGTCTACACGCTTCTGTTTTTGCAGGCGACCCATCTGCCGTATGTGCGGATCACGCAAAGAGGAATTTATGACGTTATGAACAAAAAAATCCTGTTCCCCGCATTCATGAGGCAGTAGCCATGAAAAGGTGGACACTCGCAATCATAGTTTTGTTGCTGGCAATCGGGGCAGCCGGCGCTTACTGGATGATGCAACTAGAACCGGACCCAGAACCGGGAAATGGACAGGAAGAGCCTGCTGAAAGGGGCGAAGAGCCGGGCGTGCAGGCCTTTGCGCCGTTCACGGGAGTAACAGAGGGAGGTTCGTTCACAAGCCGGCCGGTGCTGGCAGTTATTAATAATCATCCGGATGCGCGGCCGCAAACCGGCTTGAATGAAGCGGACATCGTCTTTGAATTCATCGTGGAATACAACATCACGCGTTTTGCGGCTTTATATCAAAGTACTTTCCCGGAAGAAATCGGGCCGATCCGCAGCGCCCGCGATTATTTTGTCGAATTGGCCGCAGCATATGACGCCTTTTTTGTCGCACACGGCTATAGTCCGGAAGCATACGCAATGCTCGAGTCCGGTATGGTTGATCATATCAACGGCATCGACTACGACGGCTCGTTATTCCAGCGCTCGACCGACCGGATTGCTCCGCATAATTCCTATATCACATATGAGAATATTAAAATCGGAATGAAAATGACAGACACTTCACCCGATTACAGCACTAAAGCGCCTTATGCTTTCTTGAAAGGTGCTGGAAATGGTAAAATATCGGAACAGGCATCGACGCTTGAAGTGAAATACGGGCAAAACCCGAATTTCACAAGTTCCTTTACGTACGATGAAACAGCTCAGCGCTACAAGCGGTCTTCGGGAGGACTCCCGACAGTCGATAAAGAAACGCTGCAGTAAACCGAAGTTGCTAATGTCCTGGTGTTCGAGACGGACCACGAGACGATTGACGCCAAAGGGAGGCAGTCAATAGACCTTGAAAGCGGAGGAGAAGCGCTGCTTTTCCAAAGCGGCGCTGTCCGTGAGATAAAGTGGATTTCACAAGGCGGCATGCTCATCCCGACCGCTGACGGCGAGACGATCGAACTCGTTCCGGGGAAGACGTGGATTCACATCGTGCCGACGAATCCCGGAATGGGACAATCGGTCAGCTACACGCCTTGAAAAAAGAACAGAAATGAAAGGACGGTAAAGCTGAATGCAAGTAGATAAAATCCGAGGTCCACAAACTGATCAACTGATTGATGCTATATTGGCATTGAAAGACCGGGAAGAAGCTTATCGCTTTTTGGATGATCTTGCCACGATCAGTGAAATCCAGTCATTATCCCAACGGTTTGAAGTTGCGCGCATGCTGCGGCTGAAAAAAACGTATGAAAAGATAAAAAATGAAACCGGCGCAAGCACCGCAACAATATCCCGCGTCCGCCGCTGCCTGAACTACGGCAATGAGGGGTATGATGAAATGCTTGGGCGACTGTATCCGGAGGAAAAACCATTTCAATTGCCGAAAGATTGACTTCGGTTTAGTGGCTGACAGGGCCGGATGAATTTTCTTTTATGGCCCCGTAAAGTGAAGACTGTCCATTAAGTCTGTGATAAGGCTTAATGGACAGTCTTTTTCTGTCCAGACTCCAGCCCTTGTCGGTGCTGGATGTGCGCTTGCGCTTTTCTTTGTTATAATGAAAAGATGAAAATGATATGAAGTCAGGTGAAGCGAAGTGGAGTATCAATCATGGCGGCATGTGTTCAAATTGGACCCGGCCAAGGAAATTACCGATGGACATTTGGAACGAATTTGTAAATCTGGGACTGATGCCATCTTGATAGGCGGCAGCGATGATGTCACACTCGAAAATGTACTCGATTTAATGGCACGCGTCGACCGTTTCACCGTTCCGGTCGTCCTGGAGATTTCTACAGTCGAATCGGTGGCACCGGGGTTTGATTTATATTTTATCCCGACAGTTCTGAACAGCCGGGATCCAAAATGGATCAAAGGCCTTCACCATGAAGCAATCCGTGAATACGGTGATCTGATGGATTGGGAAGAGCTGATTCCGGAAGGCTATTGCATATTGAATCCTGACTGCAAGGCGGCACGGTTAACCGATGCCGACACTTTGCTCAATGACGACGATGTGGTGGCATATGCCCGGCTGGCTGAGCATTTTTTTAAATTGCCGATTTTTTACATGGAATACAGCGGTATTTACGGCAATCCGGAATTAGTTAAAGAAGTAAAGGGGCATTTATCCGGTACCCGCCTGTTTTACGGAGGCGGCATCGACTCCGCGGAAAAAGCGCGGGAAATGGCGAAGTTCGCTGATACAGTCGTTGTAGGGAATGTCATTTACTCAGATATTGAACAAGCGATTAGAACCGTAGAAGCGGTTGCGGAAACTGTTGATCAATCGTTATAATAAGAACAAACGTTCGAGGTGGTGCACAATGGAATTAATAACTAAGAACCTGCTTAAAGGGATGAACCCGGAGCAGGAACAAGCGGTCAAATCGACAGACGGCCCATTGCTGATCATGGCTGGTGCCGGTTCAGGGAAAACAAGGGTGCTGACGCACAGAATCGCTTACCTGGTGCTGGAGAAAAAGGTGTATCCTTCCAATATCCTGGCGATTACATTTACAAACAAAGCGGCGCGCGAAATGCGCAACCGGATTGATGGCCTGTTGGGGCATGGAACGGGCGAGCGGATGTGGGTTTCGACTTTCCACTCGATGTGCGTGCGTATTTTGCGCCGGGATATCGACAGATTGGGCTTTTCAAAGAATTTCTCAATCCTCGATATGACTGATCAATTATCGGTTATCAAAAACGTTCTGAAACAGCAGAACCTTGATCCGAAAAAATATGAACCGAGAACGATCTTAAACGCCATTTCTTCGGCGAAAAATGAATGCATCACTGCGGGTGAATTTGCAGCAAATGCCAATCCCCACAATCCTTACGAAAAAACGATAGCTGAAGTGTATGAAGGCTATGAAAAAAGACTTCAAAAAAACCAGTCACTGGATTTTGACGACCTGATTATGACAACACTGACGCTATTCAATAAAGTGCCGGAAGTATTGGAGTTTTACCAGAATAAATTCCAGTATATCCACGTGGATGAATACCAGGATACGAATAATGCACAGTATCAGCTTGTCCAGAAACTGGCAAGCAAATACAAGAATATTTGCGTGGTTGGAGACTCGGATCAGTCCATTTATCGCTGGCGCGGAGCCGACATCACCAATATTCTGTCGTTCGAAAAGGATTACCCGAATGCAAAAGTTATCATGCTCGAACAGAATTACCGTTCGACGAAACGGATTCTGCAGGCGGCGAATGATGTCATCAAGCGTAACACCAGCCGCTACCCGAAAGAACTGCACACCGATAATGCCGACGGACCGGCAATCACCCTCCATAAAGCGGGCGATGAACGCCAGGAAGCACAATATGTCGTGCAGACCATCCAAAAACTGATGGAAGAGGAAAATTACAAGACATCTGATTTCGCGATTCTTTACCGGACCAATGCCCAGTCACGGATCATGGAGGAAATGTTTGTAAAATCAAATATGAATTATACAATCGTGGGCGGAACGAAGTTCTATGATCGCAAGGAAATCAAAGATCTGCTCGCTTATTTGCGGCTGATTGCCAATAATGATGACGATCTGTCGCTGGCGCGCATCATCAATGAACCGAAGCGCGGCATTGGGGCAACTTCCTTTGAACGAATGGCCCGTTTTGCCATTGATCAGGACCGTACAATCATGGATGCGCTGCAGGAAGTTGATTTTATGGGCGTTTCACCAAAAATTGCCCAGACAGCACTCGAGTTCCGCAATATGATTGCCGGATTTACTGAAATGCAGGAATATCTGTCAGTCACTGAATTAGTGGAGGAAGTTCTGAAGAAATCCGGTTACCGCCAGATGCTTCAGAATGACAAGACCATCGAAGGCGAAAGCCGCCTTGAAAACCTGAATGAGTTCCTGTCGGTCACACAGGCTTTCGAGAAGCAGAGCGACGACAAATCGCTTGTGGCGTTCCTGACGGATCTTGCGCTGATTTCTGATATTGACTCGCTGGATGACGAAGAAGAAACGGACGGTCCGATTATCCTGATGACGATGCACGCGGCAAAAGGCCTGGAGTTTCCGGTCGTCTTTATCATCGGACTGGAGGAAAACGTCTTCCCGCATTCGCGCTCCAATAACGACGAAGAAGAAATGGAAGAGGAACGGCGTCTTGCATATGTCGGGATTACCAGAGCCGAACAAAGACTGTATCTGACGCATGCGTCTTCCCGAACCCTGTTCGGCAAGAGCAACTGGAATATGCCTTCACGTTTCATCAACGAAATCTCAGAGGAATTGATTGAACAGACGATAGCACAGCACCGCGCCGGAGCGTCCACGAACTACAAGCAGGCACCGAGGCGCGCTGCGGTATCCCGTCCGGCATATGAACAATCGGGCGGAGATAAACTTGGCTGGAAGCCCGGCGATAGAGCGAAACACAAAAAATGGGGCACAGGGACGGTTGTCGGCGTCAAAGGCGACGGCGAACAGACAGAACTGGATATTGCATTTCCGAGCCCTGTCGGCATCAAACGGCTGCTTGCCAAATTTGCGCCGATTGAAAAAGAATAACCGGGAGGTATATTATGGACCGTATCAAAGCGGAACAACGGGTGAGTGAATTGAATGAATTGCTTGGCACCTATGGCCACGCCTACTATGTGGAGGACAAGCCGGTGGTTCCCGACGCGGTTTATGATCAATTGCTCAATGAATTAATAGAATTGGAAACTCTCTATCCTGATTTGGTATTTCCCGATTCTCCCACGCAACGTGTCGGGGGAGCGGCAATCTCCAATTTTGAAAAAGTGACCCATGCCCGGCCGATGCTGAGTTTGTCGAATGTATTCGGGGAAGAGGACCTGCGTGAGTTTGATAAACGTGTACGAAACGGTGCTGGAGATGAAGTTGACTATGTCTGTGAACTGAAAATCGACGGTCTCGCCGTTTCACTTATTTATGAAAATGGCAAGTTTGTCCGGGGGGCAACCCGCGGCGATGGCCGGGTCGGGGAAGACATCACCGTCAACCTGCGGACCATCAAGTCCATTCCGCTAAAATTAAAAGAGCCGGTTTCGTTGGAAGTACGCGGCGAGGTATTTATGCCGGAAAAATCATTCCATGATCTGAACGAGCAGCGCGGCGCTAAGGGCGAGGAAGTTTTTGCCAACCCCCGCAATGCCGCTGCCGGTTCATTGCGCCAACTCGACCCAAAGATTGCGGCAAGCCGCAATTTGGATGTTTTCATCTATGGCATCGGAGGGGACGCTGAAAATTACGGCCTAGATGAGCACGATGGATCATTGACCTATTTAAGCAAACTGGGTTTCAAGACAAATGATGAACGTAAAGTTTGCCGCAGTGTCGAGGAAGTCCTTGAATATATTGACATGTGGACCGAGCAGCGCGAAAAGCTGTCCTATGAAATCGACGGCATTGTCATCAAGGTCAATCGCTTTCTTCAGCAGCAGGAGCTTGGTTTCACGGCAAAAAGCCCTAAATGGGCCACTGCCTACAAATTCCCTGCTGAAGAGGTAATGACGAAAATCCGCGATATCGAACTCAGTATCGGACGCACAGGGGCAGTGACACCCACCGCCATTCTGGATCCTGTATCGGTCGCAGGATCGACCGTTCAACGGGCCTCGTTGCATAATGAAGATTTGATCAAGGAAAAAGATATACGGATCGGAGATAAAGTCATCATCCGCAAAGCGGGGGATATCATTCCGGAAGTGGTCCGGGCTTTAACTGAACTCCGGACCGGCGACGAAGAACCGTTCCATATGCCGGAAAATTGTCCGGCTTGCGATTCGGAACTTGTGCGGATTGAAGGGGAAGTGGTGCTCCGCTGCGTCAACCCGAAATGTCCGGCACAAATAACGGAAGGGTTGATCCATTTCGTTTCACGCAATGCCATGAACATTGAAGGACTGGGCGAAAAGGTCATTGAACAGCTTTATCACGAAGGATTGATCGCAGATATTGCAGACATTTACAAATTGACAAAAGAACAGTTGCTGGAATTGGACCGGATGGGCGAAAAATCAGCATCCAACCTGGTGGCAGCGATTGATGCTTCACGCAGCAATTCAATGGAAAGATTGCTGTTCGGGCTGGGCATCCGGCATGTCGGCGAAAAAGTGGCCCGCATACTTTCTGAACATTTCGGTTCGATGGAAGATCTGATGAAAGCATCCATCGAGGAATTGAAAGACATTCATGAAATCGGCGATAAAATGGCGGATTCCATTGTTACTTATTTCGACAGCGAAGAAATGCGGGCTCTGGTGGAACGTCTGGCGAATGAAAACGTCAACCTTACTTATACCGGCAAACGGATTCAAGTGGAAGAGGGGTCCAACGCTTTTGCAGGCAAGAAGATTGTCCTGACCGGCAAACTTGAGCAGCTTACCCGGACGGAAGCGACTGAGCGCATTGAAACAATGGGCGGTAAATTATCCAGCAGTGTCAGCAAGAAAACCGATCTGCTGATTGCCGGCAAAGAAGCGGGATCCAAATTGGACAAAGCAACAGATTTGAAAATTGAAATCTGGAACGAACAGCAATTGATCGAGGAATTGAACAAATGAGGAGTTTGTTGAACATGAAACGCATTTGGTGGATCCCTGCCAGCATCCTGCTGCTTACAGCCTGTGTGCCGACTGAGACGAATGAAACCGAAGTGATCGGCACAGAAGAAGTGGAAACAGCAATTATTCCAAGCATGCAATTGGATGAACAATTTTACCGCACCCTGTTGCCATATAAACAAAGCGCCACCCGGGGAAAAATTGTCAATCGGATGAACTCGCGCTACGATATTGAAGAAGCGGAAAAAGGCCTTCTCCGCTTATCTCAAAATCAATTCTCGCCTGACGATTATTATTTTCAGGAAGGCCAGAAAATAACGGATGAAGAAGTCACTTCCTGGCTGCGCCGCTATGATGCAGAAGAAAACCCGACTGGATTGAACGCGGAAGACAACCGGAAGGCGTCCTCGGAAGAGGGGGATAAAGCAGGGGAGAATCCACCGCCTGAAATCCTGGCTCATATCATCGAACAGAATTTCCTGGTGAAAACAAACGAAGACACGATCCGGCTGGGCGGTGTGTCTGTCGGCCTTGCTTTAAATTCAATCTATTACAGTGAAAACGCTGAAGGCGTCTCCTACGAGGAAACGATTTCCCGGGAACAGCTGGAATCGGAAGGCAAACGGATGGCGGATGAAATCGTCAATCGCCTCCGGCAAAAAGAGGGGATGGCGGACATTCCGATTACTGTGGGCCTGTTCAGCCAGAAAAGCCGCAGCACGATCACCGCCGGCACTTATTTCACCTACGGAGTAGCTCCGGGTGGGGACAATGCAGTGGCCAAATGGAATCCGATCAACGAGGAATTCGTCATTTTCCCATCCTCGAATCCGGAAGAGAAGTATCGGGAAGTTGATACGGCTTTCAAAAACTTCAAGCAGGATGTCGAAGAATATTTCTCGAATTTCACCAGTGTGATCGGAACAGGGTTTTATCAGGACGATTCAATCCGAAAGCTGCAAATTGAAATTCCCATCCAGTTTTACGGTTCATCGGAAGTCATCGGCTTTACACAATATTTGACAGGGCTTGTCATGAAACATTTCCCGGAGAATATCCAAGTGGAAGTGGACGTGAATTCAGTCAACGGGGCGGAAGCGCTGATTTTGAGAAAAAACAACGAAACCGAACCGACTGTCCATATTTATGAATAAGAAGCAGCTGCCGCATTCATGGTGGCAGCCAAGGAGGCAGCCCGAGCGGCTGTCTCCATTCTTTTTATTGTCCAGACTCCAGCGCCTAGCCCCTCGAGTCGCTTCGGTTTTGACCTTCATGGCAAAGGGCGCCATGGCGGCCAAACCCTCCAGCGCTTGTCGGGGCTGAGCAGGCGCTTCCGCTTTTCTATGTCCAGACTCCAGCGCCCAGATTCTGGAGGTCATAAGCCACTTTGGTGTCTAGTCTTCAGTGCCTAGCTCTTCGGGATATAAGTCAAAACAGCTGCGTGGCAGAGAGCGCCACTCTGCTGTTTCGCCTTATACCTGTCAGAGCTGACCAGGCATTTGCGCTTTTCGAGACTTTGCGGCAAAAGACACCACTTCGCTGGTCTGCCTTATGCCTTTCAGAGCTGGACAGGCACTACCGCTTTTCGATTTAAAATGGTATGATATAGCGTATGTTTACTGATTTCGGAGGTGTAAGGAAATGGCGAAAATAACAAAAGAAGAAGTGATCGAAGTTGCGCATTTGGCGCGTCTGGCAATTACTGATGAAGAAGCGGTTCACTTTGCAGAACAATTGGAAGCCATCACAAATGCAATGGAGCTATTGAATGAATTGGATACAGAAAATGTTGAGCCGACTACGCATGTATTGCCGATGGTCAATGTAATGCGTGAAGATCAAGCGAAGGCAGGATTGCCGCGTGAAACGGTTTTGAAAAATGTTAAAGAACATATAGCGGGACAAGTAAAAGTTCCGACGATACTGGAATAACAGCGAGGAGGGAAACCATGAAATTCTATGACAAGACAGCTGCGGAATTACAGGAATTGATACATAGTAAGGACGCGACAATTACCGATATAACAAAAGAAACGTTCAAACGGATCAATGCACTTGACCCGAAAGTCGATGCTTTTCTGGCTATGAATGAAGAACGGGCTCTGGCGTCAGCAACTGAATTGGACAACACACCGATGGAACAGCGCGGGCCGCTATTCGGTTTGCCTATTGGCGTCAAAGACAACATCATGACCGAAGGCCTTGTCACTACGGCTTCAAGCCGTATTTTGGAAGGCTTTGATCCAATCTATAATGCAACGGTCGTTGAAAAACTGCGTGCCGCAGGTATGGTGATTGTCGGTAAATTGAATATGGACGAATTCGCGATGGGTTCATCGAACGAAAACTCCTATTACAAAAAGACCAGAAATCCGTGGAACCTGGATTATGTGCCAGGCGGATCTTCAGGTGGGTCGACTGCTGCAGTGGCGGCAGGCGAAGTGCCATTTACACTTGGTTCAGACACCGGTGGGTCAATCCGCCAACCGGCCGCGTTCTGCGGCGTCGTGGGCATGAAACCGACATACGGACGGGTTTCCCGTTTCGGCCTGATCGCTTTCGCTTCGTCGTTGGACCAAATTGGTACGGTGACACGCAATGTCAAAGATAATGCGTTGCTTTTGCAGGCGATTGCAGGCCATGATGAGAAGGATTCCACCTCTGCCGACGTCGAAGTGCCGGATTTTGCTGCTGCATTGACTGGCGACATCACGGGCCTCCGTATTGGTGTGCCGAAAGAATACTTTGCAGAAGGTGTCAGCGAATCAGCAAAACAAGCGGTTTACAATGCACTTGATGTATTGAAGGAAAAAGGGGCGAGCTGGGAAGAAATATCCCTGCCCCATTCAAAATATGCTTTAGCGACTTATTATTTATTGGCATCTTCAGAAGCATCTTCCAACCTATCACGCTTCGACGGGATCCGTTACGGCTATCGCACCAGCAAAGCGGGCAGCCTTCTCGAGTTCTATATGAATACGCGGGCAGAAGGTTTTGGCGATGAAGTGAAACGCCGCATCATGCTCGGAACCTATGCGTTGAGCTCAGGCTATTATGATGCATATTATAAAAAAGCGCAGAAAGTTCGTACGTTGATCAAGAAGGATTTTGACGACGCATTCGAAAATTATGATGTCATCATTAGCCCGACAACTCCGACACCGGCATTTAAAATCGGCGAAATCATCGATGATCCGTTAACGATGTATGCCAATGATATCCTGACGATTCCTGTCAACCTGGCCGGCGTACCGGCGATTTCAGTTCCTTGCGGCTTTGATGGGGATATGCCGCTTGGGTTGCAGATTATCGGCAATTACTTCGACGAGGAAACGGTTTATCGTACAGCCGATGTTTTTGAAAAAGCGACAGATTTCCATAAAAAAACTCCTCAGTTATGGGAGGGAGCAGCGCAATGAATTTTGAAACGATCATCGGGCTCGAAGTGCACGTCGAATTGAAAACCGATTCCAAAATGTTTTCACCTTCACCTGCACACTTCGGCGCAGAACCGAATACAAATACAAACGAAATCGACCTCGGCTATCCTGGGGTCCTGCCGGTAGTAAATAAACGCGCAGTGGATTGGGCGATGAAAGCGGCGCTTGCTTTGAATTGCGAAATTACGCGCCACACCAAGTTCGACCGCAAAAACTACTTCTACCCGGACAATCCGAAAGCCTATCAAATCTCTCAATTCGACCAGCCGATCGGTGAACATGGCTGGATCGAAATTGAAGTGAAAGGCGAGAAAAAACGCATCGGCATTACGCGCCTCCATATGGAAGAAGACGCCGGAAAATTGACGCATACGGACAATGGCCATTCACTGGTGGATTTCAACCGCCAGGGAACGCCATTGATTGAAATCGTTTCGGAACCGGATATGCGTACTGCGGATGAAGCTTACGCTTTCCTGGAGAAGATCAAAGCGATCATCCAATATACCGGCGTTTCCGACGTCCGTATGGAAGAGGGATCGCTGCGCTGTGATGCGAATATTTCGTTGCGTCCATGGGGCCAGGAACAATTCGGCACGAAAACGGAATTGAAAAACCTGAACTCGTTCAACTATGTACGAAAAGGAATTGAGCACGAACAGGTCCGACAGGAACAAGTACTCTTATCTGGAGGTGTGATTCCGCAGGAAACACGCCGTTATGATGAGACGACTGCCAAAACCGTGCTGATGCGCATCAAAGAAGGATCTGATGATTACCGTTATTTCCCGGAACCGGATCTTGTGGACATCGTCATCGATGATGCCTGGATCGAACGTGTCCGGGCAGAAATTCCGGAACTTCCGGATGCGCGAAAAGCCCGATATGTTTCCGAACTGGGCATGTCGCCGTATGACGCCATGGTGCTGACGTTGGCCAAACCGATTTCCGACTTTTTCGAGGCGACGGTTGCTGAAGGCGCTGACGCAAAACTTGTCTCCAACTGGCTGATGGGTGAAGTTTCTGCCTATCTGAATGCGGAACAAAAAGAATTGGCGGATACGGCGTTAACGCCGGAAGGACTTGCCGGCATGATCAAATTGATCGCTGATGGCACGATTTCGTCGAAAATCGCCAAGAAAGTGTTCCGTGAATTGATTGAAAAAGGCGGAGACGCCAATGATATTGTCAAAGCGAAAGGACTCGTCCAAATTTCGGATGAAGGCGTTTTGCGTGAATACGTAACGAATACATTGGATGCCAACCCGCAATCGATTGAAGACTTCAAGAACGGCAAAGACCGCGCAATCGGCTTTTTGGTCGGCCAAATCATGAAAGCGACGAAAGGCCAGGCCAACCCGCCGCTTTTAAATAAAATACTGTTGGAAGAAATAGGGAACAGGTAACAGGCACAAGCGAGAATGATGATGGCCCTTCAATGGGCCATCTTTTTTTATTAGAAAAGATATAATTTGAAGCTTTTGTTGAAGACAAGTAAACTGAATTTAAAGGAGATGTGATATTATGACATTGGAACAGAATTATTTCGAAAACGCGATAACACTTGAAAAATATATGTCCCAAATGGAATCCAACCAGGATAAGTCCTATTCGATTTACGAGAAGTTCAGTTTGCCGGAAGACAAAGAATTCTTCAATCTCTTAAAAGAGAAGAATCCCCATATCCTCGTCATTACTGAAGACTGGTGTGGAGATGCAATGATGAATAATGCGATTCTCCGAAAAATTACGGATGCGGGAGATGTTGAAGTCCGCTGTGTATACAGGGATGAAAATCCTGAATTGATGGACAGCTTTCCGGCAGATGAAGGACGCTCCATTCCGAAATACATCTTTTTATCGCAGGACGGGGAGCCATTGGGAGCATGGGGGCCGCGATCTGCTAAGGTCCAGCAATTCGTTGACGACCTGAAAGCAAAATTGCCGGAAGAAGAAGATCCGCAATATGATTTGCATTTCAAGACTGTCCTTGGTGAAATCACAGACGGCTTTGTTTACAGGAGTGAATTCTGGGACAGTGTCTATGGCGAATTAAAAGCAGCTTTGACAAAATCACTTTCCTAAAAATGTGAATCTGTAACCGACGGAACTTTTAACTTCTTTTATTGTCTTATTTCCAGAGTAAGTGAGAAAGGCTGAAACCCTATGAAACGAGCAAGAATTATTTACAATCCCACATCCGGCAGGGAATTATTCCGCAGGCATTTGCCGGAAGTGCTGGAAAAAATGGAAATAGCCGGGTATGAAACTTCCTGCCATGCAACAACCTGTGAAGGGGATGCCACTGCCGCCGCCATTACAGCTGTGGAAAGAAATTTCGATCTGATTGTAGCAGTTGGCGGAGACGGGACATTGAACGAAGTGGTTTCCGGTATTTCAACATTCGAGAAGCGTCCTAAGGTAGGTTTGATTCCTATGGGCACCACGAATGATTTTGCCCGGGCGGTACATATTCCCCGTGACATCAATAAAGCTGTCGATATTATTATTCAGGGCGACTCAATCCCGGTGGACGTGGGAAGAATGAACGAACGTTATTTCATCAACATTGCCGGGGGGGGCAGGATGACAGAGCTGACATATGAAGTTCCGAGCAAGTTAAAGACGGTGCTTGGCCAAATGGCTTATTATCTGAAAGGCATCGAAATGCTGCCTTCCATCCGTTCTTCACGCGTGCGCATCGAATATGACGGCGAAGTGTTTGATGATAAGGCGATGATGTTCCTGATCGGACTGACCAATTCAGTCGGCGGTTTTGAAAAGCTTGCGCCCGATGCCAGCATCAATGATGGGAAATTCACCTTGCTGATATTGAAAGAAGTGAATATGGCAGAGTTTATCCGCCTTGCTTCTCTGGCGTTACGAGGGGAGCACCTTACAAATCCGCATGTCATTTACGCAAAAGCCAGCAGGATTTCCGTCACATCGAAAGAACGGGTCATGCTGAATCTTGACGGTGAGTTCGGCGGTGTGCTGCCGGCAGTTTTCCAGAATCTCGAGAAACATATTGAAGTGCTGGTTCCGATCCAGTCTTTGACTAACAGGGACATTAATTAACAGCGAAACGGGTCCGATGTTCCCAGTAATGTCCATTCCAAAGAAAATGACAGAAAGAAGCCCGGCAGTCAGCTGACTGCCGGGCTTCTTTCTGTTTGGACACTTATTTACAAAAGTTCAATTGCTGTGTCCTGTTCCATTGCAAGTTTCGGCAGATCATCGACCGGTTCCCACCGGAACAGAAGGGTCATGCCATTGTCACGGCCACTGCTCTTGATGGTATGTTCCCACTGATCGACCTTTTCCCCCGTATATTCGAAATGGAACATATTGCGTTCGTAAACTTTGTCTTTATGTTCGGGGTAATAATTGTACTTGTGGATTTTTCCGGCAAAATCCAATACGTCCCGTGGAAGGCCCGTTTCTTCCTGGACTTCCCGGTACAGTGCATCGATGAGCATTTCTCCTTCGGCGATAGTGCCGCCGGGCACCTGAACGCCGACTTCCGGCTCTCCTTTGTACTCGAAAACCAGTAACTCACGGTTTTCTTCTGGTCCTCTGGTGATATACGCAAATACTTTTCTGCTTGTTTCCATATGAATCATCCTTTTTTTATGTTCTTTATAGAATACTAAAAATTCTGCAAAATTTCAAGGATGATTAATTATCAGGTGTCACAGCTTATTCATAGTTTTTGGAAAAACCGGGCTTCTGAAATTCCTAAGATAGGATTCCGCGGGCTTGCTTAGGGTACAATAATTGTATGAATTAAAAAGAGAAAAAACTTCCTCAGGAGGGATAAGGAAATGGGATTTGAAGATACAGTGCTTTTAAGCCGTATTCTGACATTATTGACTCTTTCATTTCACATACTTTACGCAACAATCGGAGTCGGTGTACCACTGATGATCATGATTGCCCAGTGGGTTGGGATCAAAAAGAATGATGACCATTATATTTTGCTTGCCCGCAGGTGGGCCAGAGGATTTGTAATAACTGTAGCGGTCGGGGTAGTAACAGGAACTGCGATCGGCCTGCAATTGTCGTTGCTCTGGCCGAACTTTATGCAATTGGCAGGAAATGTTATTGCTTTGCCATTGTTCATGGAAGTATTTGCCTTTTTCTTTGAAGCTATTTTCCTCGGCATTTACCTGTACACATGGGACCGTTTTGAAGACCAGCGCAAGCATTTTCTGCTGCTCATCCCTGTTGCTTTGGGAGCAGCCGCTTCTTCCGTCTTCATCACGATCGTCAATGCATTCATGAATGCTCCGCAAGGTTTTGATATCTTAAACGGTGAATTTGTCAACGTCAGCCCGCTGCTCGCGATGTTCAGTCCAGCGGTGCCGACCAAAGTCGCCCACGTCATGGCGACAGCTTTCATGACCAGCGCATTTGTACTGGCATCGATTGCCGCTCTGCGCCTGGTCCAGGGATCAAATCATATTTATCATAAAAAGGCTTTGCTGCTGACGATGAAGCTTGGCTTTGTGTTCGCAGTTGCAACAGCACTTATCGGAGATTTGTCCGGTAAGTACCTTGCCGAATACCAGCCTGAAAAGCTGGCGGCTGCCGAATGGCATTTTGAAACAGAAGGGGACGCGGAATTGATTCTCTTCGGGGTACTCGATGGAGAGGAACCAAAGTATGCAATCAAAATTCCGTATGCGCTGAGTATTCTTGCGCATGGTGACCCGACAGCCGAAGTTATCGGCCTGAATGAATTTCCGGAAGACGAAAGGCCTCCGCTCTGGATCCATTATTTATTCGATACGATGGTGACCATCGGTATGTGGCTGGCATTCTTCTCCTTTGTTTATCTTGTCGCGGAATGGCGCAGATGGCAGTTCATCACGAAAAAATGGTTCCGCTGGCTTACAGTGGCGGGAGGACCGTTGGCTTTGATCGCCATCGAAGCCGGCTGGTGGTTTACGGAAGTGGGACGTCAGCCTTGGATTCTGCGAGGGTACATGAGAACTAGTGAAGCCGCAACGACAAGCGACCAGGTTGATCTGATGATCATTCTGTTCGCAGGTTTGTATTTCATATTGGGTGTCGGAACAATTGTTGTGCTGTGGCGTATGTATAAACGCAATCCGGTGGAGAAAGAACTTGCTGACAGACAAAAGGCTGAAAAAGGCGGTGATTTGGAATGACATTAGAAATCATCGGAGTTTCAGTCCTGTGGCTGTTCCTGTTTCTGTACGTGATTGTAGCTTCCATCGATTTTGGTGCCGGCTTTTTCAACGCCTACAGCGCCTTCACCAATAAACAGCATATCCTGACCGGCATCATCCAGCGGTATCTGTCACCGGTATGGGAAGTGACGAATGTATTTTTCGTTTTCTTCTTCGTGGGGATTATCGGGTTCTTCCCCAAGACCGCGTTCTATTATGGGACGACATTATTGATTCCTGCGAGCATCGCGCTTGTGTTGCTGGCGATACGCGGTTCTTATTATGCCTTCGCCACATACGGCGCAAAGATCAATCACCGCGGTTATATCTATATGTATGGTTTATCAGGGCTCCTGCTGCCGGCGTCGTTATCTCCGGTACTGGCAATCTCGGAAGGCGGATTCATCCAAATGAACGGCAGCCAGCCGTATCTCGATTATTGGGCGCTTTTCACAAGCCCGCTGATGTGGAGCATCGTTGTTCTCAGTCTTACCGCAGTGCTTTATATATCAGCCGTATTCCTCACGTGGTACGCCAATAAAGCCGGAGATGTCAAAGCAACCGACCTGATGCGGAAATACGCACTCGTATGGGCAGGACCCGCGATTGTGACGGCGACAGGCATCATCTATGAACTGCGCGCCCACAACCCGGAACATTTCAGCCGCATCCTTGACCTGTGGTGGGCATTCGGAATTTCGTTCCTGCTGTTCGCCGGTACCGTCTATCTGATCTGGAAACGAAAAAATTACGGGCTGGCTTTTATTTTGCTGGTGGGCCAATTCTTTAGCGCCTTCTTCGCATATGGAGTCTCCCATTACCCATATCTGCTGTATCCATATTTGACGATCTACGACAGCTTTACGAATGAAGCAATGGCGATCGCATTGATCATCGCGTTTATTGCGGGCCTTGGTTTATTGCTGCCGTCACTGTACCTATTGTTTCGTCTGTTCTTGTTCGATAAGGATTATGTCAAAGGTAAATCGGATCACCATGCATAAAAGGGGGCAGTTTTCATGCAGGATTTCTTGATATTCTATGCACCGTTTCTCGTATTGATCGCTTCATTAATCTTTGGTTTCTGGTTCGCATTGAAAGATGGGCCGGTGTCGAAGGATCGTGACTGACTGCGCGTCCAGGCTTTGCCTGGCGCGTTTTTTCTATGTCCGTCGAATCCAGTTGGTCGCTTGCGCTTTTCTATAGTACAATAAACCAATGTGAAATGGAGTGAACAAATTGAAACCTGTGAACAAAAATGACCGGCTGCTGGTCCACGTGGAAGATTTGACCCACGACGGAGCAGGAGTTGCCAAAGTAGAAGGGTATCCTTTATTCATCCACGGCGCCTTGCCGGGTGAAGATGTGCATATCCATGTATTAAAAACCCTGAAATCCTACGGTTTTGCGAAACTGCTTGAGATTGAACACCCCTCGCCATTCCGCGTTGAAGCACCTTGTCCGGTATTTGATACATGCGGTGGCTGCCAGATTCAGCACCTGTCTTATGAAGGGCAGATGACCTTTAAACGGAAGCTCGTGCGTGATGCCATCACCCGTATCGGAAAACTGCCGGATGTTCCGGTACATGCCGTCAAAGGAATGGACAACCCGTGGCGCTACCGCAATAAATCGCAAATCCCTTTCGGCATGGAGGATGGGCGCGTTGTCGCCGGCTTTTACCAGCCGCGTTCCCACCGGATCGCCGATACGGATATCTGCCTGATCCAGACGCCGGAAGCTGACAGCATCATGGCCGGCATCAAACATAAGTTGACAGAGATCGGCATTGAACCTTACGAAGAAGAGACGCACCGGGGACAGCTCCGCCACGTCGTCGTCCGTAAAGCCCGTGCCACCGGAGAGGTTATGGTCGTGCTTGTTACAAAGAAAAAGAAATTCCCGCAGGCGGCTGCGGCTGTTGAACTGATCCAGTCGCTTGTTCCTGAAACGGTGTCAATCGTCCAGAACATCAACCCTGAAAAAACAAACGTTATTTTCGGTGATGAGACGATTACGCTTTGGGGCAAAGACGTCATAGAAGACCAAATCGGTGGTGTCCGTTTTGAAATCTCAGCACGCTCTTTCTACCAGATCAATCCGGAGCAGACAGAAGTGCTTTACGGACAGGCACTCGAATACGCCAATCTGACCGGTGAAGAAACTGTCATCGACGCATACTGCGGCATCGGAACGATTTCGCTGTTCCTTGCCAAGCGCGCCAAATTCGTTATGGGCGTGGAAATTGTGGCGCCTGCCATCGAAGATGCCAAACGCAATGCCGAACTCAATGGCATCAGCAATACCTTATTCGAAGCGGGACCGGCCGAGCAGGTGATTCCGCGCTGGTACAAAGAAGGCAAGAGAGCCGATGTCCTCGTGGTCGATCCGCCGCGCAAAGGATGCGACGAGCAATTGCTTCACACCATTTTGAAACAGCGCCCGGAGCGGGTTGTCTATGTATCCTGCAACCCGGCCACACTCGCCAGGGACCTCCGGATTCTTGAAGACGGCGGCTACCGCACACAGGAAGTCCAGCCGGTGGACATGTTCCCGCAATCTACCCACTGCGAAGCAGTCGCATGGTTGCAGCTCGGGGCGAAAGAATAAATTTTTATAACCTGAATCCGGACGTGAAAAGCGTCCGGATTTTTTTATTTTATTCGATAGAAAAGTTTTGTGATGTCTTAAATGGGTAAAGAATAGGGAATACTTTATAAGGAGAGAACGGACACCATGGAACAGATACCCTTATCGAAGTTCGAAGATAAACGCTCGAATGTCATCGAAGAATTGGTGGCGCAAAATGTCTTTAAAATCAATGGACGGCAATTATATGAGTTGAGCCTATTTGAATTGATGAAGGAATATACACAGAAAAGCCTTAGCTCGTAAGCTGTGGCTTTTTTATTTTTCGTCAGCCGATCTGCCGGATTACATAAACCGTGAAATTGGAGGGAAGGCTATGCATCATCAAAAGCTTGAAGTTTACCGGAAAAATAATCTTGATGAAATGACGTTTTCCGAAATGCAGGAAGAGATGCAGGCGGGGAATATCAGTTCAGAAGAGCTGGTGTTGATGTACAAGGAAAACATTTCGCTTCGGGATAAAAATGTTAATGCATTGCTGGAAATAAATCCGGATGCCCTGCAGACTGCTCAGTCACTGGATTTTGAACGTCAGCGCAAAGGAGTGAGAAGCCCTTTGCATGGCATTCCTGTTTTGGTGAAGGACAATATCGAAACCGCTGATAAAATGCATACCAGCGCCGGTTCCCTGGCACTCGAAAACCATTACGCCCTGAATGATGCGCACCTGGTAGAAAAACTGCGCAAAGCGGGTGCAGTCATATTGGGTAAAACCAATATGACTGAATGGGCCAATTTCATGTCCGATAAAATGACAAATGGTTATAGTTCCCGTGGCGGGCAGGTAAAGAATCCCTATGGCGCTTTCGATGCCGGGGGTTCAAGTGCTGGATCTGCGGCAGCGGTTGCGGCCAATCTGGCTGCTGCATCAATCGGCACTGAAACGTCGGGTTCGATCATCAACCCAGCCGCCCAGAACAGCCTGGTCGGACTCAAGCCGACAGTCGGGATGATCAGCCGGCGAGGCCTCATCCCCTTGTCACATACGCAGGATACTGCCGGTACACTGGCCCGCACTGTTGAAGATGCAGTCAAGGTTTTTTCTGTTCTTATCGGATTTGACCCGGAAGATCCAATTACCAGTCTGTCCACTGATTTTGAAGGATATGACTGGAGCGTCCACCTGAAGGAGCACGGGTTGAACAATACCCGTCTGGCGATAGCGCCGGAATTGTTCAAGGAAATCTCGGACGAGCAAATGGAAATGTTTGAGCAGGCGAAAGAACAGCTGAAGGCTTTGGGAGCTGAAATCATTGAAGATGTCGACATTGGCTCAAATCAGGAGGACCTTGGATTTGCCGTCCTGCTTCATGAGTTCAAAGCGGATTTGAACGCCTATTTGGCAAAAACAGAGCAATCGAATCCGATCAGGTCGCTGGATGACGTAATGGCCTTCAATAATGCCCACTCCGACAAAATGCTGAAGTTCGGCCAGAACCTTTTGGAGCAGGCAAACCAATTGACGGGGATGCTGACGGAAAGAGAGTATGTCGAAGCTCTTGAACGCAATCGTTTTCTTGCTGCAGAACAGGGCATCAACGCAACATTGAAAGAAATTGTGGCAGATGCCATCCTCCTGCCGCAGGATTTTGGCTGCAATGTGGGAGCGGCAGCAGGTTTTCCAGCGATTACTGTACCTTTCGGATATACCAAAACGCACGAACCCTTCAGCATCACTTTTTACGGCATGGCTTTCAGTGAACCGAAACTTATCGAATTCGCCTATGCATTTGAAAAGGCAGTAAAAGGCAGAAAGAATCCATATTGAAAAAGGCGGACCGGATTCCGGTCCGCCTTTTGAAATTGCCGGAGATTTTGAAGCCATATTATCCCTCAAAAAAGGCGCCAGAACGCCAAATATGGTACACTGAAAGCATTGAAGAGAAGGTGGAATTGAAATGACTTTTATAGAAGAACTAAATCCCGTATGGCAGGAAAAATGGAAACAGACCGGTTTCGAAACAATCATGCCGATCCAGGCGCAAATGATTCCGGAAATGATGGCGGGCAATGATATTGTGGCCCAATCCCCGACTGGTTCCGGAAAAACATTGGCTTATGTATTGCCGATTCTGGAACGTGTTGATCCGAAAAAAATGTCTACACAGGCAATGATCATTGCACCGTCGCAGGAATTATCGATGCAGATTGTAAATGTACTTCGTGAATGGACAGAAGGCACTGATATTACAGTGACCCAACTGATCGGCGGGGCGAATATGCAGCGCCAACTGGAAAAATTGAAGAAAAAACCGACGATTGTTGTTGGCACCCCAGGACGGTTAAACGAGCTGGTGAAGAGCAAGAAATTGAAAATGCATGAAATCCGTATACTGGTGCTGGATGAAGGTGACCAGTTAATGGCGCGTGAACATCGAACTGTCATGAAGGCACTGATAGAAAAGACGCAAAATGAACGCCAGCTGGTTATGGTATCAGCGACTATTACGGAAGAAGTGGAATTGGTTGCCGATCGTTTGATGCAGCATCCAACCCGTCTTCATGTTACGGCGGAAGAAATGCCGATGCAGGGAAAAGTGACGCATTCGTTCATCAAAGTTGATGAACGCGACAAAACGGATCTGCTGCGCCGCATTTCCTATATTGATGGAGTCAAGGCTCTGGCATTCGTCAATAATCTCGATCAGTTATTGATGAAGGAAAATAAATTGAAATTCCGTGATACAAAAATCGTCACGCTTCATTCTGAAATGAAAAAAGATGAGCGCAAAAAGGCGCTGGATGCTTTCCGAAACGGCGACGTTTCTGTCCTCATTGCAACGGAAGTGGCTGCACGCGGCCTTGACATCGATTCCGTTTCACACGTGATCCATGTGGATGTTCCAAGGACAATCGATCAATACCTTCATCGTTCAGGGCGCACAGGCAGAGCAGGCGCAGACGGCGAAGTTTTGACTTTGCTCGCCTACCAGGATGAACGCCATTATAAAAAGTTCACAAAAGATCTGCCTTCCAAGCCTGTGCAGAAAATCATGCACAGCGGGAAACTGGTTGAAGGTTCAAGCAAAACAGTGACCGTAAAGGGGAATAAAAAATGAATTTCCAGCAAAAAATGGAACAATATGCAGAACTGACCGTCTACGTTGGATTGAATGTCCAAAAGAATCAGCACGTGCTGATCAACACGACAACCGATACGATTGAATTTACCCGTCTGGTGGTCAAAAAAGCATATGAAGCCGGCGCGAAAAATGTTCATGTGAATTATTCGGACCCTGTCCAGACGCGCACGCATTACGAGTTGGCACCGGACGAAGCTTTTACAGAATTCCCGGAGTGGTCTGTTGTCCAGCGTGATGAAATCATCGAAAAAGGTGGGTCATTCCTGTGGATCGATGCAGAGGATCCGGATTTGCTGACAGGAATACCAGCCAAACGCCTGTCGGATTCACAAAAAACGGCCGGCAAAGCACTGGAGAGATATCGCCAGGCAGTGGGATCCGATAAAGTGGCATGGTCGATTGTCGCGATTCCTTCTGGAAAATGGGCTGCGAAGGTGTTCCCGGAACTTGAACCCGAAAAGCAGGTCGAAGCCCTGTGGGAAGCAATTTTTAATACAGTGCGTATCGGGCGGGGGGATGCCGTTTCTTTATGGAAACAGCATATCGAGTTTCTGGAGAAACGGGCAACCCAGCTGAATGATCACCGTTTTGATAAACTGCATTATACCGCTCCAGGCACTGATTTAACAATAGCGTTGCCGGACAGGCACATTTGGATGTCCGGGGCGTCAAAAACGCCTCAGGGCAACCCATTCATCGCTAATATGCCGACAGAGGAAGTCTATACCGTTCCGCTGAAAAATGGTGCCGACGGCGTTGTCCGCAACACGAAGCCGCTCGTTTATCAAGGCAATATTATCGACGGATTCACGTTGACTTTTGAAGGCGGAAAAATTATCAAAGCACAAGCGGAAAAAGGCGAAGAACTGTTGCGGGAAATGATCAGTTCGGATGAAGGGGCAGCTTACCTCGGTGAAGTGGCATTGGTTCCGCATCAATCACCAATTTCCGATTCCGGCCTTCTGTTCTTCAATACGTTATTTGATGAAAATGCATCGAACCATCTTGCTATCGGTGATTCATATCCGACCTGCTACGCGGGTGCACGCGATCTTGAACGCAGCCAATTGGCGGAAATCGGATTAAATACATCCATTGTCCATGAAGACTTCATGATCGGCAGTGCCGAAATGGATATCGATGGCATTAAAGCAGACGGTTCGAAGATTCCGGTGTTCCGCAAAGGAAACTGGGCATTCTAAGAGGTGATGAAAATGAAAAAATCAGCAGCTGTCTTATTGGTTGTATTGCTTGCCATCAGCATGGTGAACACTGCTGCAGCTGAAGTAAGAATACCAGCCGTTTATGTTGCACTGGGCGATTCACTTGCTGCAGGGCAAACCCCGGAAAGCCAGATCGATTCAGGCTACGCCGACATGATTGCCCAGGAACTGGGAAGAAGTCAGTCGATTGCCAGTTTTTCGAAAGACCTTGCATTTCCGGGGTTTACTACCGCGGATGTTCTGGAGCGGATGAAAGAAGACGGAGCGCGGGAAATTCTCGCTTCGGCCAATATTATTACATTGTCGGCGGGAGCCAATGACCTGCTGCGGCTGGTCCGGGCCAATCCCGTTGACGGCTCGCTGCAATTCGAGCGTATCCAGTCTGATTTTGCGCTGAATAAAGCAAGGCAGAATATCAGTGAAATAATGATGGAATTGGATGACGCCGCACCAAATGCGGAAATTTATGTCATGGGCTATTATTTTGCTTATCCCCATGCCCGTGAGTCGCAAAAAGAAGGCATAGCTGAGCAATTGCAGCTCCTTAATGAAATTCTTAAGAATGAGGCCGAAAAAGCAGGGGCGATTTTTGTGTCCGTCGATGAGGCTTTCGGTCAGGATGCGATTTCAAAAGTGCCGAATCCCGGGGATGTTCACCCGAATCTTGAAGGGTACCAGGCCATGGCCAACGAATTCTTTGCGCTATACCACACTGGCTGGGAAATTACTGGTGCTGAAATTCCTAAGCCGAATCCCTTAAGCTTTGAAGAGATTATGGAGGGGCAGGATCAGCAAAACGAAGGCAATCCAGATCCGGATGGAATGATCCAAGAGACAGAGCAGGATGCTGAAGAGATAGAAACTGATTTGTCTGCACAGCTTCTTCCAGACCTCAAGTCGGGGTACTTGGCTCTCCGGACGATTCTACCGATTATTTAGCAAGGTTATAGAGCAAAAAAATCCTCTCCTGAAAACACAGGAGAGGATTTTTTTATCGTTTAGACTTTTTATTTTTATATTGGTCTGAGTTGGTCTGTGCGTTGTCTTTGGATTTTTTCTTCTTCATAAATTTCCTGATGACCGGATAAGCGATAGGACCATATTTAATCGCTGATTTCAAGAGTCTTCCTACTGCCATATATATCGCTCCATTCGTTTTAGAGATAGTTTCTGGATTCCCGTTTATCGGGTCATTTAAACATTACGCTTCTGACAGCGCATGGGACAGCAAGATGTCCTTGTATTCGTGGACACTTGAAATTTCGACGTATTCTGCGTTGCCATGCCAGTCATCACCAGTCGGTCCGAATTCGATAGCGCCTTCACCGCCATTTACTGCCGCATAGTAACGGGTATCGGCTGCGCCGTGCTGGCCAAAGAGAATCGGTTCATTTCCTGTGTTGCTGCGAATGCTTTCCTGCAATGTCTGAATATAAGGGTTCTCGGCTGTCGTTGTCAGCGCCGGAGTGGTGGAAGAGCTGGACTTATAATCAAAGTCGATATTAAGTGTATCACCGAGTTCAACCATCTGGCGCGTGATTTCTTTAGGATCCTGACCTGGCATAAAGCGGATATCATAGGACATTTCACAAACTTCCGGAACCATATTATAGCGCTTGCCGGCATTGATGATGGCAAGGTTTACGGAAGGCTGCTCGTAATACTCGGTGGATTCTTTGCGGAATGGAAGTTCAGCCATGGCCATATGATATTTCATCGCCTGTTCGATGGCATTTATCCCTTCCCAGGGTCTGCTGCCATGCGCCGGTTTCCCTTTGAAAACCATGTCCATGTGAAGGATCCCTTTGGACTGAAGGCCGACTTTCAAACCGGTCGGCTCACCGCAGATGACGAAATTGCCGCTGTAGCCCTGGGATACAAGCCATTCAGAAGTATTATGGCCGCCGATTTCTTCATCGGTCACAATATGGAGATGAACTTCGCGGTTCAGACCTTCCGGATCCAATTCCGTAAATGCCTGCATCATGGCCGCTACCCCGGCTTTCATATCCGCCGAACCGCGACCATACAAGCGGCCAAGCTCTTCCATAGGGGTGAATTGCTCGTCATGGCCAGGCACGACATCGACATGGCCATTCCAGATCAGCTTTTCAGCTCCCTGTCCCTTCTCCGCTGTCAGCATCAAATATCCTTTATTGTCATGGACTTTGACGGTTTCACCTTTCTCTTCGAGCCAACGCGCACAAAAAAGAAGCGCATCGTTTGCCCCTTCTTTCGTATCACTTTTAATTTTAATCAGCTCTTTCAATAATTCGATCATATAATAACAGCAGCAATTGTTGCTGCCTTCACCGCCTTTCTGAGACATTTACTTTCTCAATACCCTAAAAGCTTCCGATGAAACGGACTTGCATCCCTTCGGTATGTTCGTTACAATACTGGTGTTGGAAACAAAACTGTATACACCACAAGGGGAGCTTTTGCTGAGAGTGAACGAGATCGTTCTTACCCTTTGAACCTGTAAGTTAACACTTGCGCAGGGATGTGGATGGAAACCTGCCCTTATGCGGCGTCAGGGTCTATCCTGGCGCCGCTTTTTGTAAGGTTTTTATTGGCGGCCCTTCTGGTGATGTGCAAACACATGGGAGGATATCATGAGAAATAAAAAATTATTGTTAATGCTCGAAATTGCAATTTTCGGAGCCCTGGGCTTCGTCCTGGACTTTATCGCGTTCAGCATGCCGCAGGGAGGATCGGTCAGTCTGGTAATGATCCCGATTATCCTGATGGCGTTCCGCCGTGGGATGGGAGCCGGAATTCTGACAGGACTTGCAGTCGGCCTGCTCCAGCTTGTCACGGGGCGTGTCTATATCGTCCCTTTATCATTCGGTTTCGCTTTTACACAAGTGACGCTGGATTATCTTGTGGCTTTCGCCAGTATAGGATTTGCCGGTATTATGCGCTCCGCTTATTTGAAGAATCTGCGGAGCGGCTCAAAAGGGAAGGCTGTATCCTCAATTGTGGCCGGCGCATTTATTGGCGCATTCCTGCGCTATATTGTCCACGTCATTGTAGGCATCTGGTTCTTCAGTGAATTTGCGACTGGAAATGTTTACCTTTATTCATTCGCATACAATGCGACATACATGATTCCTGCATTTCTTTTGACTGCATTTGTATGTTCCATCCTTTTCATCGCAGCGCCACGGCTTGTGGATGTAAAGGAGTAATAATAAAGTCCGAACCCCTGCAACGCCAATAAAGCGGCCATAAAGAGCAATTTCATGCTTTTTATGGTCGCTTTTTGAATTGGCAGTTATTAGACAGGAGTTTCTGTTATGGTATAATTTTGTGTAGAAAAGTTTGAAAGAAGGGTATTTAATGATTGCAACTAACGAAAAAGATATTGAGATGCTGAAAAAAGCCGGCCAAATGGTAGCAAAAATCCGTGAGGAAATGAGAGCTGCCACTAAACCGGGAGTTACCACCAAAGAAATTGATGAACTCGGTGGACGCCTGTTCACGGAATTGGGCGGTGTTTCTGGACCAAAATCAGAATATGATTTCCCGGGATATACCTGCATCAGTGTAAACGAAGAAGTGGCTCACGGTATTCCAGGAAAACGTGTGATTCAGGAAGGGGACATTGTAAATATCGATGTTTCCGGTTCAGTGGAAGGTTATTTTTCCGATACAGGAATTTCTTTTGTCGTCGGCGAAGGCCATCCGGAAAAGGAAAAAGTCTGCGAAGCTGCTGAAAAAGCATTTAATCGGGCAATGACAAAAGTCAAAGCCGGATCGAAACTGAATCAAATCGGCAAAGCGGTTGAACGCGAAGCGAAAGAACAAGGTTTGTTCGTGATCAAGAATCTGACCGGCCATGGCATAGGGAAATCCTTGCATGAAGCGCCGCAGCACATACTCAATTATTATGACGCATGGGAAACTACGATTTTAAAAGAGGGGATGGTTCTTGCTGTCGAGCCCTTTATCTCCCAAAAAGCGGAACATATAATTGAATCCGGTGACGGCTGGACGTTCATTACACCTGACCAGTCATTGGTCGCGCAAATCGAGCACACTGTCCTGGTGACAAAAGGCGAACCGATTCTGCTGACTAAATTAGAGGAATAGAAAAAAGCCTGCATAGCGCAGGCTTTTTTTTGTTTAAACAGCTACTTTTTCTTTATCAATAAAATGCCTGTCACAATTACACCGCTCAGGAATAAGGAAGCGGTTGTGACGAGCATTTCATCGAGGCCATGTTTGAAGGCGATGCCGATGAATGCCCATACAAAAACGGCGGCAAACGGAATGTCCGAATGATGAAAGCGGACGTGAAGCGCAAGCGCGGTTGCGACTGTAAGCATGATGACTGTCCAAAGCTCATTGCTCAGACCCCATCCGCCCCAGCTGTAAAAGGTTAGTACATAGCTGACGTTGGCGATGGTCGCGACACTGATCCAGCCCATATTCACTGAAATCGGAAGCCGCTCGCTCACTTTCCGTTCGCTGTTATTGTATTGAAGGTACAAAAGGATCAGGAAAATCAGATAGGCGACCATTGCTGCAACCGACCAGGCAAAATATTCATAATGCCAAAGCAGCAGCCAGACGATATTGGAAACGGCGCTCAAAATGAAATAATAGCTGATGGCATTGGAGGGCAAATCACGGTTCTTTTTGTAACGAATCCAAAATGCTGCAATCCAGATAGCCAATAATATGTAAATGACTGACCAGATCGAAAAGACGTAGCCGGCTGGTGTAAACAGAACAGGCACCCTATTGGAGATTTCTCCGGTAGTCTGTCCGTTGATTGGCAGAATATTGGCCAATGCGTTAACGGTTACGATGGCCAGAAATGCGATTGTCATCAAGATCAAACGGAACATCTCAGATCCCTCCTCGGTATCAGTATACCTTTCCTTGTTTGGGACAACAATTAGCTGTTTGTGCATTGGCGGAAAAATGTTTGTGAAATCGTCGATATTATGTCGGCTGTTTGTCTCTGGTATGCCCTTTTATCCATTATTCCGTAATCCGAAGAAAAATGGTATACTAATAGTTGTTTTTAGAAAATTTAGTTTATCAGGAGGCTAAGCCATGACAGTGAAATATCCGGAAGTGTGGGATTTGGATGTATTGTTCCCGGGTGGGAGCGTTTCGCCCGAATTGCGTGTACATATGGACAATGCGGTACCAAAATTAGACGAGTTCGAAAAGCTTTCAGCGAAGTTTGAGGTGCCGGCATCGGCAGACGATGCAAAAAGTGTGGCAGAAGTGCTTGAGGCAGTTAAAGATATGATGCTCCACCTACGGCAGTCCAGTGCATTTATCGGCTGTTTAATGGCTCAGAACACAGAAGACAAAAAGGCTTCATTGCTGCAAAGTGAATCCTCAAACCAAAGTGCCCGTTTCAGTTCGGCGCTTCAAAAAATCCAGCAGGATCTGACAAAGACTGATGATGCTGTGTGGAACGCGCTAATGGAAGATAAAGCATTGAAAGAATTCACTTTTGTGCTCAATGAATGGCGTGACAAAGCACGTTTGCTGCTATCTGAAAAAGAAGAAAACCTGATTACCGCACTCAGCATGGATGGTTATCATGGGTGGAGCGAACTTTACGATATGCTGGTCGGAGAAATCAAAATCAAGATCACCGTCGATGGCCAGGAAAAAACATTTTCGGTCGGCCAGGCAAATAATTTAAGTTCCCATGCGGATGCTGAAGTTAGAAAAGAATCGTATGAAAAACTGGAAGCTGCCTGGACGGAGAAAGAGGATTTTTTCGCCAAGACTCTCAATTCCATTGCTGGATTCCGCCTCGAAGTCTATAAAAAACGAGGATGGGAAAATCCGCTTCAGGAACCGCTGCAGATGAACCGCATGAAACAGAAGACACTGGACGCTATGTGGGGAGCTATTTCGAAAAATAAACACCCCTTTGTCGATTACCTTAACCGCAAAGCGCAGCTTCTCGGCAAAGACAGACTTGACTGGTACGATGTGGACGCGCCGGTAACGGAAAGTACCCAAACATTTTCCTATCAAGAAGGCGCCGAATTCATCCTGGAGCATTTCAAAAAATTTGGCCCGGAACTTGAAAAATTTTCACGCACTGCTTTCGAAAAAGGGTGGATCGAAGCGGAAGACCGGCCGAACAAACGTCCAGGAGGCTTTTGTACAGGACTGCCGATGACTGAAGAGTCACGCATATTCATGACATACAGTGGTTCGATGTCCAATGTCGCCACGTTGGCCCATGAACTGGGCCATGCATTCCATTCACATGCCCTGCGTCCTGTTCATCAAATCAACCGTTCGTACGCAATGAATGTAGCTGAAACAGCTTCCACGTTCGCTGAAATGATCGTGGCGGATGCCGCGGTAAAGAACGCGGCTTCCGATCAAGAGAAAATCGCTCTCCTCGAAGATAAAGTTCAGCGCAGTGTCGCTTTCTTTATGAATATCCATTCGCGCTTCCTGTTTGAAACGCGTTTTTACGAAGAACGGAAAAAAGGAGTCGTACCGGCGTCCCGCCTGAATGATTTGATGGAAGAGGCCCAAATGGAAGGATTTGGCGGCGGATTGAAATCCACGCATCCACATTTCTGGGCATCAAAGCTCCATTTCTATATAACATATGTGCCATTTTATAACTTCCCGTATACATTCGGATATCTTTTTTCACTGAGCGTTTACGCGAAAGCGCTTGAAGAAGGTGCAGGCTTTGAGGAAAAATACATGGCGCTTCTGCGTGATACCGCTGTCATGACGGCTGAAAACTTGGCGATGAAGCATCTGGGGGAAGACATTACACAAGAAGCATTCTGGGAAAAAGGGATTGCACTTTGCGTAAAAGATGCAGAAGAGTTCATTTCGCTGACGTCATCTGCTGAATGATATGAATCTTATTTTAAAGGGCAGGCATTGCTACCTGCGTACTTTGACCACTGATGATGCCGAAGAAATGGTGCTGTTGCTTCTCCGGAACCGGAAATATTGGGCGATATTCGAGCCGCAGCATCGAGACAGTTATTTTACGGCAGCCGTCCAACGGGAAAAAATTCGCGAATCCATTCACCAGGCGAAGGAAAATCGGGAATACAGTTTTGGAATATTTGAAGCGGCGTCCGACAAATTGGTTGGCCATATATCCATGTACAGCATCAAACGCATGCCTTTTCTCAGCGCTTTGGTCGGCTACTCCGTCGATGAACAGTACACTGGGCGGGGAATTGCAACCGAAGCGGTGGAATTGGTGGTGGCTTTTGGTTTTGAAAAACTGCAGCTGCACCGGATTGAAGCTTATGTTTCTCCACGCAATACCGGTTCGGTTCGTGTACTGGAAAAAGCGCGCTTTAATAAAGAGGGTTTGTTGAAAGAATTTCTTTTTATAAATGGTATTTGGGAAGACCATTATCATTTTGCCGTCCTGGAGAAAGATTTTTGAAAGGGCAAGGCCGCCTATAAAAAATGGTGGATAGAAATGAAAAGATGGTTATGGGAATAAAATGCTGACAGAAAGTAGGTGCCTTATTATGTTAAGAGATAAAATTTTCGCCTATCACAAATGGGCCACCCAGGAAATCCTGTCATATATAGAAAGCCAGGAAGATGACATTTACCAAAGAGAAGGAGTCAATTCCTTCTCCTCGATCAGAGATACCCTCAGCCATGTAATAATTGTGGAAAAGCTGTGGCTGCTTCGGATGACAGGAGTCGGGAAACCGGCGGTCGAACGGTTTCGGGTGGATACAGCAGCAGAGGCAAAACAGGCATTTATGCTGCTCCACGCAGAAATGGAACTCTATTTCTCCTCACTTTCGGAAAAACAGTGGCAGGAACCCATGAAGTTCACGAATCTCAAGGGGAAATCTTTTGAAGAGACCAGGGAAGAGATGCTTTTCACTTTCATCAACCATGCTTCTTATCACAGAGGGCAGATCACTTCACTGCTCCGCCAGTTCGGCAAAGAAGGCATAGCTGTCGATTATATATATTTTCCACAGGAAAACCGCTGAGAAGGTTTGGCCGAACAGCATTCGGTCGAACCTTTGCGACGAAGCTAGCGTAGCGATGCAACGCTCTTTCATGTCTCGAAGCTAGCGCAGCGATGCAGAGACAGAGACAGGAGCACGGGTTTTGTAAAGCGAAGCTGTTTTGTGAAATATTATATGTAATACTTTTTTATAAACTAGAAAACCGCTGAGAAAATTTCTCAGCGGTTTTTTTCAACGGTTTTTATTTCCGTCTACGACAAGATCCAATTTGCCGGTGGTCGGATCAATCGCCAGTCCATGTACCGGCACCTTAGCGTCCATCAGGGGATGATTGCGCACCATATTGACACTGTGGCGGACACTCTCGGTAACATCATCGAAACCTCGGAGCCACTCATCGAGGTTGACGCCGGAATAGCGCATCATATCGATCGTTTCTTCAGTAACGCCTCTGGCTTTCATTTTTTCAAGGATTTTCTGCGGTTCGATGGCAGACATCCCGCAATCGTAATGGCCAATAATATAAACTTCATCAGCGTTCAATTCATAGATTGCAACAATCAGGCTGCGCATAATGCCGCCGAATGGATGGTTAATAACTGCTCCGGCAGATTTGACGATCTTCACATCACCGTTTTTTAAATTCATGGATTTTGGCAGCAGCTCAAATAATCGGGTATCCATGCAAGTCAGGATAACCATCTTCTTGTCGGGAAATTTTGTAGTGATGAACTGTTCGTACTTTTTTTCTTCGACAAAATTCTTATTAAAGTCCAGGATTTCATTCAGCATTGACATATTTCCCACTCCTTACTTGTTAACTAACTTCTATTTTAATCGAAATTTCTGCCGATTACGAGTTTCACTCCATTCATACAAAAAAAACCGGAAGCACAAGGCTCCCGGATGGATCATTTTGAAATCTTATCAAGCTTGTTCAACATAATAAGTGAACGCCCAGTTCCAACAGCTACCGATTCAAGGGGCATCGGGGCCAAGTGGACAGGTACTGAAATTTCTTCAGACAGCCATTGCTGCATGCCTTTCAATAATGCACCGCCGCCTGTGATGACAACTCCCTGGTCGACAATATCCCCTGACAGTTCAGCCGGACAATTTTCAAGCGTTGCCCGAATGCATTCCAGGATTGCCAATAACGGTTCTTTCAGTGTTTCCTGAATTTCTGTCGAGCTTAACGTGACTGTTTTCGGAAGGCCGGTCATGATATCGCGGCCACGGACTTCCATTGTCTCTGCTTTATGGGGAATCAGCGCGTAGCCGATTTCTTTTTTGATATTCTCGGCAGTGCGTTCACCAACCAGCACGTTATAATGCTTGCGCACGTATTGGATGATGTCTTCATCCATGCGGTCACCGGCAACTTTCACGGTATTGGATGAAACGACGCCTCCGAAGGAAATGATTCCGACTTCCGTCGTCCCTCCACCGATATCCACTATTACGCTGGCAATCGGCTCGCTTACCGGCAGATCGGCTCCAATTGCTGCTGCAACGGGTTCTTCGATCAGATGCACACTTTTTGCACCGCTTTGCTTGGCGGCGTCATGAATAGCGCGGCGTTCTACGGAAGTTGCACCGGACGGCGTGCAAATCATCACATTCGGTTTCCGGTAAGCAGCTCCCATCACCTTGGCGGCTTTTTGCATAACCATTTTCAATAAATCCGTGGTCACATCAAAATCCGCAATGACACCGTCTTTCAACGGGCGCACTACGCGGATCGAAGCCGGAGTTTTACCGATCATAGCTTTTGCTTCTTCGCCGATAGCGATGACTTTGCCGGTTTTCGTATCCAATGCGACAACCGATGGTTCATTTAAGATGATGCCTTTTGATTTTGTATAAACGAGAATATTTGCTGTGCCTAAGTCGATTCCAATATCTGATGAAGAAAACATACCTTTACTCCTCCTAATATAAAACAAGTCCATTTTGAATTTTAACACGCTAAAAAAGCGGGCTTTTTCAAGATGCTTGAAATTGCAATATTACGGGGGCCTATTGACTCGCTGCAACAAATATTTATGGGACCTTAGCTGCAATATGTAATGTCTGTGCAAAAGAAATGTTTCCGAACTGTAATCTTTCAGTCATTTTAAGGTAATAAAAAAACAGGCTTTTTAATAAAAGCCTGCTTTCAGAATACACTTCAGAATTTGCGTTCCGGATGCGGATCCACATGTTCTGCATCATGCGTATGCAATTCTCTTCCAAGAAAATGAAGGAGCGTAAAGAAAAATATGAAGATTACAACCATGAAACCTAAAACGGTTACTACACCAGCCAGCATGAAAATAACTCCTCTCTCGACAATGATTATCATACTTTAGTATACATGATAATAGAAAAAATATTAAGTGTCGAATTTGTTGAGTTTTAGAATGCCCAGTTGCCGTTTCGGAAAATCGGTTCCCGTGTGCCGTCTTCCAAAATGCCATCGATGTCCATTTTTTCAGAACCGACCATAAAGTCTACATGAGTAATGCTTTGGTTCAGGCCGTGTTGGAGCAATTCTTCGGAAGACATTTTCTTGCCGCCTTCAAGGCAGAAGGAGTATGCGCTTCCGATTGCAAAATGGTTGGACGCATTTTCATCAAATAAGGTGTTGTAGAAAAGGATATTCGAAGCCGAGATAGGCGACTGATGAGGAACAAGCGCAACTTCCCCGAGATAATGGGAGCCTTCGTCTGTATCAACAAGCTGCTTCAATACATCTTCGCCCTGTTTTGCGGCAACTTCGGTAATGCGGCCGTCTTTGAATGTCACTTTGAATTCGTCAATGATGTTGCCGCCGTAACTTAAAGGCTTGGTGCTGGAAACATAACCATTAACTCCATCTTTTTGCGGAACAGTGAAAACTTCTTCCGTCGGCATATTTGCCATGAAAGCATCTCCTTTTTCATTGATGGAGCCCGCGCCGCACCAGAGATGTCCTTTTGGAAGAGCCACTTCAAGATCGGTTTCCGGAGAAGTGTAATGCAATTTCGCGTATTTTTTGCCGTTCAGATAATCGACTTTGGTATGCAGTAATTCGTCATGTTCTTTCCAGGCCTCGATAGGCTCTTCAAGATCGGCGCGGACAGCTTTCAAAATCGCGTCCCATAAAGCTTCAATCTGCTGATCTTCCGGAACATCCGGGAAGACTTTGGCTGCCCATGCTTTTGAAGGGGCGGCAAGAACAGTCCAGCTGATTTTATCGGATTGCACATACTGGCGGTATTTATTGAGCGCCTGGCCGGTTGCTTTCTGGGATGCGGCGATGCGTTTTGAATCGATGCCCTGCAAAAGATCCGGACTTTGCGAAACAATGCTCATGAATGCAGCACCTTGCTCAGCCAATTGCTCCCGTTCCTGAACTTTCCATGAAGGAAATTCCGAGAATGATTCTTCAGGTGCCATTTCGAAGCGCAACCTCGATACTGCATCATCGTTCCAGTCAACAAAAACTTGTTTTGCCCCGGTTTCGTAAGCTTTTTTTACAATCAGTCGTACCAATGGTGCCGCTTCAAGTGAAGCTGCTATGTACAGTTGCTGGTTTGGCTGGATATTAACGCCAACTTTTACTGCCAATTCAGCATAGCGCGTCAATTTATCGTTTAATGATGTCAAATGAATCTCTCCTCTCATCTCTTTATATAGTATCAATTTTCCGTCGCAGTCTGCAATGCCTGCAGGCCAAATAGCAGTTCTTTTGTAAAGTTAGTCCTGCAAACAGGCTTCCTGGACCATCTGTCCTGTCATTTTGGAAAATAAAAATTTTCTTTACAGGCAATTGGAAGCACCAATGAGGTTTTTAGCCGGTGTATTTGAGGAATACAGTAAAGAGGAGTTGAGTTTGATGAAAACACAAGTCTTTATCAGCGGCGGCGGCATCGGCGGCCTGGCTTTGGCACTTAAGCTTGTTCAGCGGAACGTCGACGTGGTGATGGCGGAGCGCTTGAAAGCAAAAGCTCCTACTTATAAGGGAGAGTTGCTGCAGCCGAAGAGCATGCAGATTTTCGAAGGCTTGGGCTTATACGATGAAATCACTGAGCGCAGCAATGAAATAAAAATCCTCGATATGCTTGAATTGTCCAGTTCGCTGCAGGTCAGAGAACAGACATTTATGGATTACAGCGTGTTACCCGGAAAATATAATGCAGCCTTCATGGCGCATCATGAGGAACTCAAAGACATTTTGTTGAAAGCCGCATCCGAATATAAAAATTTCCGGTATCTCTCCGGAACATCCTGCACAGGATACACTGAAAATAAGGCTTTGCTCAAAACCGGCAAAGAGCAGCTGGAAGTGGAAGCCGATTTCTTTTTCGGAGCGGAAGGGAGAGCTTCTGTTACGAGGAAGCATATGGAGATTGAAATCAAGCAGAACACCTATAACCATCATTTCCTGACAGTTTCCTTCCCGAGACCGGAGAGCTTCACCGATGGGCAGATCATCTCTACATACAATCGTTTCCTGGGCCTTTTTCCGCTGCCGGATAAACAGGTCCGTTCGGTCTATCTAATACCGGAAGGAGATTATAAAAAACTCAAGGAAAAGCCGATCAGCCATTTTCATAAGCTGTATACCGACCTTGCTCCGACAATGGATGGCTACGTACAACAACTTGTGGACTGGAAAAAAATCCAACTGATGATACCTGTTATGTTTCATGCTCCATCCTACGTAAAACATAACAAAGCAATTATTGGGGACGCAGCGCATGCTGTCCATCCAATGGCGGGAGAGGGCATGAATATGGCGATACAGGATGCAGACATACTGGGTGAGCTGACCGCTGATATGATTGAAAACCATAAAAAAAATCCAGACAATCTGACATGGTATGAAAAAGTCCGCCACAAAAGGGCCGATCATGTTATCCAACTAAGCCACCTGGCTGCGCTGGCCTATTCCTATCCGTTCAAGCCGGTAAGTTTCCTGCGGCAAAAGACATTCGAACGCATGGAAGAAGATCCAATCCTTCATTTTAAACAGATGCTGAATGTGTCAGGTCTTGGCATGTGGAAAGAAAGCGTTCGTGACCGTTTTATCCAGGGAGGCATCATACCGGTGCGCTTGAGAAACCTCCCCAAAGAATCAAAAGAGCTGAGATATTATACGCGGGAAGACGATTACCCATGGAAGGATGAGGGATTGCTATGATAGATGTAATGAAGATGTTTAAAGCCAGAATGTATATGAAAAGAAATGAGCCTTTTTTATATAGTTGGCATGCCTATGTGGGATACGAACTTGATCTGTTCAAAGCTTTCGAGCGACCGATGGCGAAAGAAGATGTAGCGGATGCTTTTGGACTTGATGAAAAACTGCTCGAGCAATGGGTGGTGATCGGAGTTTCCATTGGCCATCTGAAAGAAGCGGGCAGAGGACGTTATAAGATTGCCAATGCCTGGAAGCTTCCAAAAACAAAAGGCGATAATTCGTCCGGAGTGTTGTTGAAAGAGATGATGGAACTGCATATCCCGACTTTGCTGCATTACCCGGAAATGATGCGTAATCGCAACCGGCTTCATTACGACGAAGAAAAACATGCAGGCACTGTCGCTGAAACCAGTCGGCTGCTGGAAGTCCTGGCCATGCCGAAAATGGCGAAGCGGATTCGCGAGATCAATGCGAAGACTGTATTGGATATCGGGTGCGGAGAAGGGGGATATATCAAGAAACTGGCAAGGCGATTTCCTGACACACAGTTTAACGGCATCGAAATCAGTGAAGAAGTGACCCGAAAAGCGAAGCGTCTTACCGAGGAAGACGACAATATCATCGTTGAAAATGCCAACCTTTGGGATTATAATCCGTCCGAGCCTTTTGATATGGTGATGATGAATAATGTCCTGCATTATATTGACCTCGAGAAGCGGAAAGCACTGATATTCGAATTGGCAGGCTGGGTCAGTCCTGGGGGCATCCTTTCCATCGTGACGCCGATTGCAGGAAACAGCGAAGATCCACCTTTTGCCAATGTCTTCAATAGTTTCTTTTCATCCTTCGATAATCTTTACCGCCTACCGACAAGGGAAGAATTGAAGGGCTGGGGGGCAGCAGCCGGACTTGAAATGCTTGGCATCCACACCGTCATCAAAGAGGGCGGATGGTATATCACCCAGTACAGGAAACCGGAATGAAATTTGCTGCCGAAATAATGATTGAAACCGCATAGAAAAAGCCCCTGAATAAATTCAGGGGCTTTTCCAGCTTGTTGAGAAACTAAGGTTTCATCGAGTTTGCTCTTAGTTGATTTGTGAAAAAACAAAAGATCATGAAGTTTTTAGACCCTTCTGCTTAGCAGAAGGGTCATTTTTTTAATGTTCTGCGCTGCTGCTGTCAGATAAGCCTGTTCTTGGACGGACTTGCGCCCTCGTCGCCTTGCGTAGCGGAAACTATGGAGTTCTTTCGCATCGGCGAAACTCCGTTCGATGGTCTGGCTTCTTAATTTATATAGTTTTTTTCCGCTAGGCGTGCGCTTGTTGGCGCGCACCTTGTCTTTTTCGTCTTCCCAGATGTGCCGGAAAATCGATCGGTGCTTGCTTTTCGCGGAAAAACAATCCGAGCGCAGTGGACAGTTTTCACAATCCTGTGTTCGGCTTTTATAATGACGATATCCTTCTCGATCCGTCGTCGCATAGGATAACTTGCAGCCCATAGGGCATGCATAGGCGTCTAATGATGAGACATACGTAAATAAACGTTTCGGGACTTTGGGATTCCCACCTTTGAAACGGCGAGCGCCCATGACCACAAACGTTCCAGCTTGATTTAAGGTCTTGCAGATATGGCCGGTAAAATAACCGGCATCCAAGGCGGCCGCTTCCACCGGAAAATTGAATTTATGTTTTTGGACAGCGAGCCGGTCCAGATAAGGGACGGCGTCGTGGACATTACCAGCCGTGATGAAGGTATCCGTGATGAAATTGTATTTGGCATCCACCGTCCGGTGGTCGAGATAGAAGAATCCCTGGGGTTTTTGGTTTCGCATGAGGAAGCCGCTATCCGGATCGGTCACGCTTTCGCGGGTCATCGCCGGTTTGGTTTTGGAAACCGGCCGAACCCTCTTCGGCTTCAGCGCTTTTTTCCATGAGCCTCCCGATCAGCTTCGACAGCTTGTTCTAGTTCTCCCAGGTAGCTGACCACTTTTTCGGGTTTTGCCTTACGGATAAACTTGTTCTTATTGGCATTGGCTTTGATATGGGTGGAATCTGATAGAAGCAGACGTCCATTCACCATGCCGTGAGCTTGCGCCTGGCGGACGGTTTCGTCGAAAATTTGTTCGAAGACCGTGGTGTCTTCAAATCGGCCTTTCCGGTTAAAACTGATGGTGGAGTGATCGGGAATGCGATCGGTGAGTGAATAACCCAAGAACCAGCGATAGGCATTGTTCATCTGAATTTCCTTTTCCAATTGGCGTTCGGACCGGATGCCATAGAAATAACCAATGAATAACATCTTAAACAATGTGATCGGTGGAATGGCCGGACGGCCGTTATCTGGACAATAATAGGGTGAAGCAATGTTTTCAATGAAAGAAAAATCGATAAGGGCATCGACGGTACGGAGAAAATGATCTTGCGGTACGAGTTCATCAATTGAGACGGTGACCTGTTCATGTCGGTGGTTTTTAACGGGACCAATCATGGGACCTCGCTCCTTCATTTTCTTTCAGTTTACATCAAAAAAGTGTTCAAATAAACAAAAAATGGCTGTCGAGAGGGTTTCTCGACAGCCTGAAAAAGCCCCTGAATAAATTCAGGGGCTTTTCATATTGTCCAGACTCCAGCGGCCCAGCTCTTCGGGTCATAAGCCAGCCCAGCTATGCGGCAAGAAACGCCGCTTTGCTGTTCTGTCTTATGCCTTTCAGAGCTTAACGGGCCCTGTCGCTTTTCTTACTTGCGCAATGCGCCAAGTTCTTGGGCGATTGCCTGCATCTCATTTGGAGTGATGTTATCACGCTTTTTGACCATTTCATAAAGATCGCGCAAATCTTCATATTGGGAGGCATTGAAGTGCTCGGCTTTCATAGCATCGACATTGACCATCCGCAATTTCGTTTTGATTTCCTCGATCATAAAGTTGACGTTCTCTGGAGACTGTTTTGATAAGTCCATGATAGGTTCCTGCCTTTCGGTATGGTATGCCTTATCATTTCACTTATCAAAAAAAAAGTCAATTTCCTGAACGAGCAAGTTCAGCTTTCGTTTCTTTTTCTTCTTTGGCTTTTGCAACGATTCTCTTCGTCTCATACACGATGACTCCTGACAGGCCAAGAAGGCCGATCAAATTCGGAACTGCCATTAAGCCGTTCATAACGTCAGAGAACGTCCAGACGACAGTAAGTGAAGCAGTAGCGCCAAGGAAGACGGCTGCAACGAAAAGAACACGATAAACAATCAGCAGGCTTGGACTTTTAAATAAATACTGGAAACATTTTTCCCCGTAGTAAGACCAACCGATAATTGTTGAAGAGGCAAAGAAAATTAAACCTATCGCTACAACATATGGACCGAAACCTCCAAGATACTGAGCAAATGCAGCACTTGTCAGAGGTGCGCCTTCAAGGTCACCGCCTATATAAAGACCTGACATGACAATGGTGATACCAGTAATCGAACAAACAATTAATGTATCAAATAAAACCTGTGTCATTGAAACCAAAGCCTGGCGCCCAGGCATATCTGTTTTCGCAGCAGCAGCAGCAATAGGAGCTGAACCAAGTCCTGCTTCGTTTGAGAAAACCCCTCGGGCAACGCCATAACGGATTGCTGCCCCGATTGCTCCCCCAGCAGCAGCTTCACCTGTAAAGGCAGCGCTGAAAATTGTACCTAAAGCAGCAGGAATCAAATCAATATTCATGACCATAATGATTAAGCCGGCAAAGACGTAGAATATGACCATAATCGGTACGAAAAATGCAGTAACTTTCCCGATTGTTTTTATTCCGCCCAAAATTACCAGTGCAGCAAAAACTGTAAGGATGAGTCCTGTAACCCAAGTAGGTACACCGAAAGTATCGACAGTAATTGCCGCAACAGAATTGGATTGTGTCATGTTACCTATACCAAAAGCAGCGATTGCACCGAAAATTGCAAAGAGAACAGCAAGCCATTTTTGCTTGAGGCCATGTTCCAAATAATACATTGGTCCACCAGCCATTTTTCCTTGCGAGTCAGTGATGCGGTATTTTACAGCCAACACAGCTTCCCCGTATTTAGTCGCCATCCCGAAGAAGGCGGAAAGCCACATCCAAAATATTGCACCTGGACCACCGAGGACAACAGCTGTTGCAACACCAACGATGTTACCCGTACCTACAGTTGCTGCCATTGCAGTGGAAAGTGCCTGGAAATGGGATATATCCCCTTCGGAATCTTTGTCAACATTTTTGGTAAAAGTTAATTTAAGTGCATAAGGCAATAAGCGAAGCTGTAAGAATCCTAAACGTAAAGTAAGATAAATCCCTGTTCCGACAATCAGGATAAGAAGTGGAACCCCCCAAACATATCCACTGATCGTTCCCAATACTTCTTCGATTCTTTGCATTAATTCTCCCCCTCAAGCATATCATTCTGTTTTCCTGAAATAATTTTGCACCCCCTGTTGATTTAATATTCCGAAAGTTATCGCAAAGAGTCAAGGTTTTTTTAAAAAAATAAAATACAGAGAAGTTTAAATATGGAGAGATTAGGGAAAAATTCAAAAGACACATCAGAACAAACTATTCATTGGGAGGAATTCAGAATGAGCCAAAACAAATTGATGACAGGATTATTAGTGGGTGCTGCAGTAGGGATTATTGTATCCTTATTTGACCGCAACACGAGAGAAGATGTTATGCAGAAATCGAAAAAGGCATCAGAGAACGCAAAATATTACGCGAGCAATAAAGATGAACTGAAATCTGCGGTCCAACAGCAGGCAAGTAAATTTCAGAACCTTTATGAGCGCGTTTCTGAAGATGCTTCCTACGTAGGCGATAAAGTCAATGAAATCAAAGAGCTGACTCCTCAGGTGAAAGATATGGCGATGGAGACGAAAGAGGCTTTTGTCGATACGAAAGAAGCTGTGGTTGATTCGACTCAAGATGTCAAATCAGCACTTAAAGAAGACAATCCATCGGCATCGTCATCACTGACTGATGAAAATGACAAGTCTTCAGACAATAACTCAAACCGCGATGCGGAATATGGGAAAAAGCAATAATTCCCTGAAAAATTTCCGGAAAACAGAAGAGGATATCCGGCAGAACAGTCCGGAAGCAAAGGGACCCAGTTATGATGTCACTAGGTCCTCCGGCTTTCTGAAGGAATTATGGAAAAGAATCAACGACGTGGATGTCACGGGTCTTGGAGCGCAATTAGCGTTCTTTTTCCTGTTGTCCATTTTTCCTTTATTGATATTTCTTATCACACTTCTGCCTTATTTAAATATTGCTGAAGAGCAAGTGTATCTCTTCATGTCGAATGTCGTGCCGGGAGAAGTCTATATTCTTATTGAAGAGACTTTAAAAGAGATTCTGACTGAGGAAAACCGCAGCTTGCTTTCGTTCGGCCTTATTGCCACAATCTGGTCTGCCAGTCTTGGCATGAATGCTCTGATCAAGTCATTGAACAGATCCTATGGTGTGGAAGAAAATCGGCCGATCCTGATTGCCAGGGGCATGTCGATCATCACGACAGTTCTGATGATTTTCATTTTGCTGATTGCATTGGTCCTGCCGATATTCGGCCGTCAAGTCGGAATTTTCATATTTTCATTTCTTGGCCTTGAGGCAGGGTTTCTGGAAACATGGAACACATTGCGGTTTTCGATACCGCCTTTAATAATCTTCGTTGTTGCTGCAGTGATCTACTGGGCAGCTCCCAACGTCAAACTTGATTTTAAATCAGTATTGGCTGGATCGACCTTTACCGCCATCGGATGGCTTGGTGTATCATTCGGCTTTTCTGTCTATATCAATAATTTCGCCAATTACTCAGCGACTTATGGAGGGATCGGCGGTGTAATCATGCTCATGCTCTGGTTATATGTATCCGCCATACTTCTGATGGTGGGTGGGCAGATAAATGCCGTTATGCAATCCAGGCGTGATGTCATAAAGCGCTTTAAAAGATATGTCGGACCGTCTTGAGTATTCATACTTCAAGCCTGTCCGACGTTTTTTTGTTCAGTATTGATATTGATCACAAAAAAATCCGCCCATCTCAGAAGATGGAAACGGAAGGGCGTGTAAATCAACTTTCATCAGTAGGGCGGCTGTTGAATTGCTGCATCTTGCCGTCAAGTTCATCAACCATAGCAATCAGCCGGTCTATATCTTCAAGTTCAGCAGTTTCCGGTTCGATTGAATCGAGAACTTCGAGGAACATGTTTAAACGCTGTTTCATATAAATTACTTGTTTTTCTTTGTCTGTGATGGATTTTCCCATGGGGTACACCTCATTTCGCATTCTATCGTAGCTGAAAAAGGATGAGATTTCAATGGATGATGGGTAAAAAGAGTCATTTTATTATTTTTTCTATTTTGAATATTTACTTAATTCGAACTCTGTGTTAATTTAAGATTAATCAACAGAGAGGAGGCCATAATGAATAGTCGAAACCTGTCAACATTAATCAGCTAAAAGGAGGGGGTTCGAACATTTAACCGGCGATAGCCGAAAAAATGGTCTTATGAAAAAAAGAAGAAATGAAAACGCAACATAAAAGCTCAGCCGCGATCTGATATCCAGATACACGGACTGAGCTTTTATTGGTCTCACACCAATTCGTATGTTTCAACAACCTCGATCGAATTTTCCACGGAACGAACCATCGAGCAATTCTTTCTCGTCAATTCCATGACCCGCTCCATTTTTGTTTCATCAATATCACCTTTAATTATAAAGTGAAGGTGAACCTTCGAAACGCGACCGGCTTCTTCATCGATGCGGATGACCTCTTTCACTTCCGCCTGGATATCCTCAGCCGGCATGCGCTTTTTCTCCAAAACTTTTCTGATGACGCCCGCGCTGCAGACTGCGAGAGAGGCCACCAGTAATTGGTACGGACGGAATCCATGTTCCTCATTTGTGGAAACGGCCAGTTCGCCGAAAGGCAAATCACCGGTAAAACCATTTTCTGTCATTGAAAACTTCATCTTCTATCTCCTCCTTATGATAAAATTGTATCCTACTATACTTTAAATACAAAAGAACGTGCTTACTCAAAGGAGGCACCATGAAAAATTTTTTAAAAAGTGAGAACGGCCGTTTTTGGATTCTTGTCACTATTGTCTCGATTTCCGGCTTTTCCCAAGGAATGTTATTGCCGCTGATTGCGGTTATTTTCGAACAGGATGGCGTTTCATCCGCATTAAACGGCTTAAGCGCCACCGGTTTATACATAGGTACGTTAGTAATCGCACCATTTATGGAGCCACAATTGCGGCGTTTTGGGTTCAAGCCCATCATCATCGCGGGAGGCGGTTTGGTCATTCTGTCATTGCTGCTGTTTCCGCTTTGGAAATCCGTTTTGTTCTGGTTCTTCCTGCGGATTTTGATCGGGATCGGGGACCAGGCCTTGCACTTCTCGACACAAACCTGGATTACCAGCACATCGCCCCAGAATCGCATGGGACGGAACATCGCAATCTATGGTATGTCCTTCAGTATCGGTTTTGGTGCGGGACCATTATTCGTTCCGCTCGTGTCTATTTTTGAAGCCTTGCCTTTCATCATTTCCGGTTTACTATGCCTCATTGCGTGGTTATTGGTCTTTTTCCTGAAAAATGACTTTCCCGAAACGACAACGAGTGCGATGACTGCAAGGGGAACTTTGGGGCGTTTTAAAGCCGCTCTTGTGATTGGCTGGTTCGCGTTTCTTCCTCCGCTGGGCTATGGCTTTTTGGAATCGTCATTAAACGCGATCTACCCGGTTTACGCTTTGCGCCAATCAATCGATATAGCGATGGTCTCTTATATGCTGGCGGCATTTTCAGCCGGGGCCATTGCGACGCAGCTGCCGCTTGGTGAATTGAGCGATCGTATCGGCAGAAAGAAAGTTCTGCTGATGGCACTTTTCGGAGGTGCGGCTGCATTCGGCACTGCCAGTTTCTTTGAATCGAACGCCTGGGTCACGCTTGGTTTCTTCATCCTGGCGGGTATGTTTGTCGGTTCCACTTTCTCGTTGGGCATTTCCTATATGGCGGATCTCATGCCGAGGGAACTGCTGCCTACCGGGAACCTCCTTTGCGGCATCGCTTTCAGCATCGGCAGTCTGGCTGGTCCGGTGTTGGGCGGCCTATTCCTGGAACTCACCCAGCAACTGAGCTTCCTCCTGCTTATCGCAGGGATATTGCTTATCATTTTCACCATTATCGCTTTCCGCGATACTAGGATCTCCAAAGCTGCAACCGAATAACATCTGACGCGATTCAAAAAGGACTTCCGGGCTTATCCGGAAGTCCTTTTTGACTAATAAAATTTGTAAGGGTTTCAGCTATTCGATTTTACTGACACCACTGGAGAGGAAGGCGAAATCGATTTAATCAAAGTCGAACTTTCCGTTTAACTGCCTGTTCCGGGGTGGTTTCATGCAGAAAAATAACCAGCCGAACGCGCCAACGAACATGACTCTTTGCAAAAGGCCTGTGATTGCAGGGAAAATACCCATGGCGATTGATATTATTACGGCAACAATTGCCATAACGATCCCGGCAATTCTCTGTGGGCCGGTACTGATAAATCCATGGCCTGCCGCCAGTAAAGTGAAGCTGAATCCGGTTGAAGTGGCAGAGAGTGAATGAATCTGATCCTGCAGGTGGTTGACCGGCACAGAGTCAACTAATGGTGCGTGTGGAAAAACCCCTGTCAAGATCAGGCTAAGTCCGAATACTGCTCCCACAACCTGATGGTAGCGGATCCTGGTGGAATACGTAACCAGGATTGCCATTAGACCAAGGCTAATAAAGAAGATGTTCATAATCCATGAATACGGTGAACCTTGCGCCCCCAAATGGCTGGTTGTGTTGCTCAAAATAGAATAGCCGGGAAAACTGATTATCGCCAAACCATTAGATGCTATTAAAAAGAAAATGAAGATGAGCAAAGAGACAATCGTTATTTTTTTCATTTTTAATGATCTCCTCAGAGAAATCGGTTTTAAGGCAATACACCCATATACAGGGTCAGCCAGCCAGTCACTGCAGAAACAATACAGCTGTTTTTGGGTTTCATGGATTAAGGCATTGAAAACTACTCTCTGGAAATTATGAAGTTACTGGTTTTTCAACTCGAGCAGACAGACCGATTCCACCTGCGCTGTCTGCGGGAACATATCGACAGGCTGGATGTATTCGATGCGGTAGATTTTCGTCAATTGCTGAAGGTCCTTCGCCAAAGTCGAAGGATTGCACGAAGTATAGACAAAGCGTTTCGGTTTCACGGCCAGAATCGTTTTTAACAAGGAATCTCCGAGTCCGGTGCGCGGAGGGTCAACTGTCAGTACGTCGGGCACAAAATTTTCCCTGCTCCACATATCAAGCCATTTTTCTGCGGTCCCGGTAACGTATTTTGCTTCAACTCCCTGCCGTTTGGCATTTGCTTTTGCATCCACAACGCTGTCATGAATCGTGTCCATGCCGCGAAGTTCACCGGCACCCTCTGCAAGCCACAGGCCGATTGTGCCGACTCCGCAATAAGCGTCGACCACTTTTTCAGTGCCGGTCAATTGGGCTGCCCGCTTGATTTCATCATATAATTTGACGGTCTGTTTCGGATTGAGTTGGAAAAATGCGCGGGCTGATAGATCGAACGCCAACTCGCCCAGCTTTTCGTGAATCGTATCTTTGCCGAACAATGTAACGGTTTCCTCTCCGAATATAAGAGAGGTTTTTTCAGGGTTGATGTTCTGGACAATCGATACAAGATTGACATCAAGGTCTTTCAGTTTTTCGAGCAATAATTCCTTTTTCGGTATTTTAGAGCGGGTCGTGACCAGCACCAACTGGATTTCGCCGGTTTGGATGCCGGTGCGGACAACGATTGTCCGAACGATACCCTGCATCGTTTTTCCATCATAGATCGGAATCCGCAATTCCTCCAGAATCCTTTTCACTGAATTGGTGATGACGGTCGTATCGGGATGCTGGACAATGCACTGTTCGATATCAAGCAGTTGATGAGAGCCTTCAGCAAACAGTCCGGCGATCACTTTCGAACCTTTCAGCCGTGTCTGGAACTGGCTTTTATTGCGGTAATGCCACGGATCTTCCATCCCGATCGTTTCTTCAATTTTGACCTCAACACCTTTTAGGTAACGTTCGAGAGCCTGGACGACCAGATCGCGTTTTTCCACGAGTTGCTGGTCATAGGTCATATGCTGCAGCTGGCAGCCGCCGCACGCCTCATAAATAGGGCAGGGAGGAGTCTGGCGGTGAGGGGAAGCCTGACGCATTTTTACGATGCGGGCTTCCGCGAAATTCCGTTTGATTGTTGTAATTTGTGCTGTGATTTCTTCGCCGGGCAAAGCGCCCGATACAAAAATGACATTACGCTTGAAAAAACCGATGCCTTCACCGTTGATGCCGAGCCTTTTTATTGTTAATGGGAATTTTTGGCCAACTTCCATAATTGGTTTATCATTCATTCTGCACACGTCCTTCATTTGTTCATCCCTACATTATAGCCCTATTTGTAAATATCAGCCAGAGCCGATCTGAGATCTGGGAAGGAGAATTCAAAGCCTTGTTTCTGCAACACCTCGGGCAGGACACGCTGACCTTCCAACACCAGCCGGCTTTTGTCCCCGAGTGCAGCTTTCAGCACAAATTCAGGTACCGGGAACCAATGCGGCCGCCCTAATGCATGAGCGATTTCCTTGCCGAATTCCTTCATGCGTTTCGGATAAGGGGCTGTGACGTTGAATGGCCCTTCAAGATTATCCGTTTCAATGGCAAACAAAACGGCACGCGCCAGATCGTTCACGTGAATCCAGGACAGCCACTGCTCTCCTGTTCCCACTGTGCCGCCGCCAAAAAGCTTGTAAGGCAAAGCCATCAACGGCAAAGCGCCATCTTTTTTCCCCAGGATGATGCCGAAACGGGCCAGAGCCACACGCACGCCCAGTTCTTTCGCTTCGTTTGCAAGCCGCTCCCATTCGATGACGGTTTTTGCCAGGAAGTCATCTCCTCTTTCAGGCGATTTCTCGGTGTAGGACTTTTCTGTCGAAGCGGGATAGATTCCGACTGCGCTTGCGTTGACCAGCACTTTCGGTTTTTCTTCCAAAGCTTTGATGATGCGCAGCACTTCAGTGGTCGCTTCGACGCGGCTGCTGTAAATAAGTTTTTTCTGTTCGTCATCCCACCGGCCGTCATTGATCGATGACCCAGCCAGATTTACAAAAGCGCCGATTCCTGCAAGTTCCCGTTCAGGTGCAGCTCCATCGGTGAGCCACTCGACATAATGGACTCCGTTGTCAGATGGTTTCGGACTTCTCGTGAGGATAAAAACTTCATGTCCCTCCTGACGGAATAATTTCGTCATTTCCTTGCCGGCAAAACCGGTTCCTCCAGTGATAGCTATCTTCATGCATATCGCCTCCATTTACTGTATTGTACCCTGAATCGATGCATTTAAGCCCTCGAAAGGTTATACTGAATAGGGAAGAGAGGTGCCGATGAATGCCGATTATCACAAAAATCACACAAGGGAAAAAGAATCCTGAACGCTATAATATTTTCCTGGAAGAGAAATTCGCTTTCAGTGTCGATGAAACGGTGCTCGTCAGGTATCAACTGACCAAAGGCAAAGAGCTGGACCAATGGACCATCGAAGAAATAAATTTCGAAGATGAAGTCCGCAAAGCTTTTAATAAATCCCTCGATTTTCTTAGTTTCCGGATGCGCAGTGAAAATGAAGTGCGGCAGAAGCTGAAAGACAAAGAATATGGTGAAGCAGTTATAGATGAAGCGATCAAAAAACTATATAAATTGAATTTCCTCGATGACCGCGCATTTTCTGAAGCATTGATGCGCACACAGATGAAGTCAGCCAAAAAAGGCCCAAAAGCGATCCAACAGGATATGCAGAAGAAAGGGATTGATAAACAAGTGCAAAAAGATGTGCTCGCTTCCTATTCTGATGAAGAACAGTTGGAACTCGCCAAAGAGATCGCAGAAAAGATCGCTGACAAGGAAAAAACCAAGACGCCGCGCCAGATTGAACAAAAAATTAGTGACACATTGATGCGCAAGGGTTATTCGTATTCATTGATCAAACTGGCAGTTGCCGATTTGGATCTGGAAAAAGACGAAGACCAATGGACGGACATTGTCGCTGCACAAGGGGATAAACTTTGGCGGAAATTCAGCAGCAAACTGACCGGCTATGATTTGAAATCAAAGGTCAAACAAGGCCTTTACCAAAAAGGGTTTCCGGCTGAAGTCATCAATGAATATCTGGAAAAAAAGGAGAACGAAGATGAGTGAAGATAAACGCTACAACGAGATGAATGAACAGGAATTGCGCACTGAAATTGCGCGCCTGAAAGAAAAGGCCCGAAAGGCAGAACAATTGGGCATCATCAACGAATTTGCGGTGCTGGAGCGCAAGGCCATCATGGCAGCTTCCTATCTTCTCGATCCGGAGGATTTCAAAAAAGGGGAAGTCTACCGCATTGAAGGAGATCCCAATGTCTATTTTCAAATCGATTATCTGAAGGGCCGATTTGCATGGGGCTATCGTCTTGGGAGCGATAAGTTCACCGAGGCTTTGCCGATTTCCATGCTGCGCCCGTTAAAAGAAGGGAAGTAAAAATATGAAAGAAGTCATTGAACAATTGACCAGTGAATTGCAGGAAAAAAATCCGAATATCTCGGAAGACAAAGCGCGCACGTGGATCGAACTGCTTGCGTCGGATTTTGAGTCTTCTTATGCGAAAGCCGGATATGACTATCAGGGAACCGAAGTGGTCGAAAAAGTGGTCCGCCAGTGGATCGACAGCTACGGTGAAAATATTCATGAATTTGCTGCAAGCAATCCGAAATACGCTCATTTACTGAACGACTGAGAAACGACTGATTTATGCGGTTGCCGAAGAAGCAAAAAAAACGCACACTCTGGAGTGTGCGTTTTGTGGTTGTATTCAATTATGGCTGAAGTCCAGTTTTTTGCGCAGCTTGTCTTCACTGAAAATCCAGCCGGTATAGGAATTGAGTATATTATAGTCTTCATCCAGATGGGCAACTGCCACAAAAGGATAATAATCATTGCTGCGATATCTTAAATCGATCAGCCGTACTTCCAAGACCTCGCCATACTGGTTAATTTCCCAGCGATAAAGCGGAGAAAAAGAAACAAATGCTGCCAGATTCTTATCTTTAAGAGCTATTTGCATCAATTCGTTGTCAGGCATCGGATTTTTCATGAACTTATCATAGAAATTTATAGTCCGGCCATATGCCCGGCCGACATAATGATGGCGGTCCGTATTGGCGGCAATGCGCCAGTGGAAATACCGCATCGTCGGTGCAACGAATATTTCTGTAGCGTCCGGAAGCGTATTCCGTATTGCGTGTTTGATGGCCGATTGCAATGCAAAGCGCGAGATGTAATAAAGTACCAGGACAACATACAGGATGCTGATGGTCCATACCGGATCGGCACCAAATGCCCAAATCATCAATGCGATGACATGAGCGCCGAATATAATCGGATCGAACGTATTAATGACACCCAATGCCACCCACCGAATGGAAAACGGCCTGAGTGCCTGAGTGCCGTAGGAATTGAATATATCGACAAAAACATGCAAAAATACGGCGAGGAAAGTCCATAGCCATAAATGCAGCAGGTTCACTTCCGGAAAGATGAGCCACAATGCTCCCGACAAAAGGAGCGGCCAAGTGAGCACAGCCGGAATCGAGTGGGTTGCACCCCGATGATGCCTGATATATACAGCATTGTCACGCAATTTGAGTACAGTATCAATATCCGGGATTTGCGAGCCGATGATGGTTCCTGCGATGACTGCAGTCATAGTTACGGTGTCGTTAGCCACTACGGGGTCGGCCATGGCGAGCCCGCCGAGCGCAATGCCCATGACGAGGTGTGTGCCTGTATCCATCGTCTCATCCCCTTTCAAAAAATTTTAGACGATAACGATATTCTTGGATTTTAACCGTTGCTGTCCATCAATTACATACCCTTATTTTATGTGAAATAATCTACTACCATGGGAGGGATTCATCATTACTATACAAAAAAATCAGTTTCAGGGTGATTTGATAACATGGTTCCATGAGGAAAAAAGAGATTTGCCATGGAGACGCACTGCGGATCCCTACCAGATCTGGATATCCGAAATTATGCTTCAGCAAACACGCGTAGAAACTGTCATCCCCTATTATAAACGATTTATCGAAAAATTCCCTACATTGAATGATCTGGCTCATGCGGACGAAGAGGTTTTATTGAAGCAATGGGAGGGGCTCGGTTATTACTCGCGGGCCCGGAACCTTCAGGCAGGTGTCCGTGAAGTCGCTGAAAAATACGGCGGCACTGTCCCCGGCAGCCGCAAAGAGATTTCCGGCCTGAAAGGCGTCGGACCCTACACTGCCGGAGCCGTGCTAAGCATCGCGTTCGGCCTCCCGGAGCATGCGGTTGATGGCAATGTCATGCGCGTATTGTCCAGAATCCTGTTGATCGAAGAAGATATTGCAAAGCCCAAAACCCGGAAAGTCTTTGAAGAGGCGGTCACCGAACTGATCAGCCATGAGGATCCTTCCGCTTTTAATCAAGGCCTGATGGAGCTTGGAGCGTTGATCTGTACTCCGACTTCACCGAAATGCTTATTATGTCCGGTGCGCGAACATTGCGCGGCATTTCATGAAGGACGGCAGAGTGAACTTCCTGTTAAAACAAAAGCGAAGGCCAGTAAAGCGGTGAATTATGCGATGGTCGCCATCCGCCAAGGAGATGCTTTGCTCATGGAGAAGCGTTCTTCAACCGGTCTCTTGGCCAATATGTGGCAGTTTCCGCTCATGGAAGTACCTGAAAGCATCGGTGCAACAGAAGTCGAAGAAAGGTTATCAGAACAATTTAACGGGCTGGTCGCAAAAGCCGAGAAAATTACTTCTTTCAAACACGTCTTTTCTCATTTAACATGGAATGTGGATGGCTTTATTGCCGAAGGTGAAAATATGGAAATAGCAGAAAACATGAAATGGGTCGATGCAGCGGAAATGGATCTGCTGCCAGTATCCGGTCCGGTGCAAAAGATGAAAACCGCATTATTAAACAGAGGAGATGTATAGGAATGGCTGAACAGAAAGTGGCGTTGGTTACAGGAAGCAGCAGAGGGCTCGGCAAAGCGATGGCAATCGCATTGGCCGATGAAGGCTATGATATCGTGGTCAATTATGCACGCAGCAAAACTGCTGCGCTGGATACAGTGAAGGAAGTCGAAGCAAGAGGACGCAAAGCCCTGCTTGTCAGAGCGAATGTCGGAGATGTCGAAAAATTGCGCGGCATGTTCGAGACAATCAGGGAAGAGTTCGGCAGATTGGATGTTTTTGTCTCCAATGCCGCTTCCGGAGTACTGCGTCCGATCATGGAACTGGAAGAATCGCATTGGGACTGGACGATGAACATCAATGCCAAAGCGATGCTGTTCGGCGCGCAGGAAGCGGCAAAATTGATGGACAAAGGCGGCAAGATCGTCGGCATCAGTTCTTTGGGATCAATCCGCTACCTTGAAAATTATACGACCATCGGAGTATCCAAAGCGGCAGTCGAATCCATCACGCGGTATCTGGCAGTAGAGCTTGCACCGAAAGGGATAGCTGTCAATACGGTATCCGGTGGCGCACTTGATACGGAAGCGCTGAAGCATTTCCCGAATCGTGAAGAGCTGTTGAACGATGCACGGGTCAACACACCGGCTGGCCGGATGGTGGAAATCGAGGACATGGTCAAAACAGCAATGTTCCTGATTTCGGATGATTCGGATATGATTCGCGGGCAGACTATCATCGTTGACGGGGGACGCTCGGTCGTTATGTAATTTTTTGCCTTCTTCGCCGTATTACTGTATGTTTTCAGAATTGATTGATATAATATTGAAATAGCAGATAATATAAGGGCTTAGACGAGAAGGTGGGATGGACATGGCGATTCCCCCAGAGGGAGAAACGATACAAATCCACAGTTACAAGCACAACGGCCGAATCCACCGTGTCTGGCAGGAAACAACTGTTTTGAAAGGGACTAATAATATTGTAATCGGTGCAAATGAACGGACTCTGGTAACCGAATCGGATGGCCGCACGTGGCTGACACGCGAACCCTCGATTTGTTATTTTCACGCGGAGCATTGGTTTAACATCATTTGCATGCTGCGTGATGATGGGGTTTACTATTATTGCAATATCAGCTCGCCATTTGTGTATAATAATGGTTCACTGAAATATATCGATTACGACCTGGATGTAAAAGTGTTTCCGGATATGTCTTACACGTTATTGGATGAAGACGAATATGAAGACCATAAACGGCAGATGGGCTACCCTGAAGTGATCGACCAGATTCTTTATCGCAATGTCGAAAAGCTCATTGGCTGGATCAAACAGCGCAGAGGCCCGTTTGCCCAGGACTTCATCGAAGTATGGACGGAGCGGTATGAATCTCACAGACATAACCGGATTCGTTGAAAGATTGGAAACCTGTTGCCAGCCAACAGGTTTTTCATTTTGAAGAGAGATTGGAGTGATTTATTTGAACGATAAGAAACAAAGCAGCATGAAAAGATATATGCATTTTGTAAAACCGTATTATTGGCAAATAGCTTTGACGATCCTTATTGGTGTATTTAAATTCGCCATTCCGCTTTTTATCCCCTTGCTGATCAAAATCGTCATTGACGATATTATCGGTGCCGATGCTTTATCAAATCAGGAAAAGCTGGAACAGCTCTACCTGTGGCTCGGAGGAACCGCAATCGTGTTTTTCCTGCTGCGGCCGCCGATTGAATATTACCGCCAGTATTATGCGCAGTATGTAAGCAATAAAATCCTCTACGACATCCGCGGATACCTTTATGGACATCTTCAACGGCTAAGCCTCAGATATTACGCCAATACGCGTGCAGGCGAAATTATCTCGCGCGTCATCAACGATGTCGAACAAACAAAGAATTTTGTAATGATCGGATTGATGAATGTCTGGCTCGATCTTGCGACGATTCTCATCGCAATCGCCATTATGCTGTCGATGGATGTCTCATTGACGATTGTTGCCTTACTGGCTTTTCCGTTCTATGCGCTGAGCGTCAAGTATTTTTTCGGCCGCCTGCGTGATTTGACCCGCGAGCGCTCACAGGCACTTGCGAATGTTCAGAGCTACCTCCATGAACGGGTGCAAGGGATGAGCATTATCAAGAGCTTTGCTCTTGAGAAACATGAACAGAAAATTTTCAATGACACCAATGATCAGTTTCTGGAAAAAGCAATCGACCACACGAAATGGAATGCCAAGGCATTTGCCGTCGTTAACACCATTACCGATGTAGCACCGTTACTGGTGATAGGTTATGCGGGTTACCAGGTTATCCAGGGAGATTTGACGTTGGGAACAATGGTGGCGTTTATTGCCTATATCGAGCGTCTTTACAATCCGCTGCGCCGTCTGGTCAATTCTTCAACGACACTTGTACAATCCCTGGCGTCGATGGACCGTGTGTTTGAACTTATCGACGAAGAGTATGATGTTACAGATAAAAAAGGGGCACGTGACTTGAAAGTGGCCGACGGAAAACTGGAGTTCCGGAATGTTTCCTTCCATTATAATGATGGTGGCACGGAAGTTCTGTCCAATATGAGTTTTACCGTCAAACCGGGGGAGACCGTTGCACTGGTTGGAATGAGCGGCGGAGGAAAATCGACAATCGTTTCTCTGATCCCCCGTTTTTACGATGTAACAGAAGGCGGAATTTTTATGGACGATCACAATTTGAAGGACGTCAGCGTTCATACGCTGCGGGATCAAATTGGTCTTGTTCTCCAGGATTCGATTCTCTTCAGTGACTCGGTCAAAGCCAATATTCTTATGGGGAAACCGGACGCCACTGACGCAGAAGTAGAAGCGGCTGCTAAAGCTGCCAATGCACACACCTTCATAGAATTGCTGCCCGAAGGTTACGATACGAAAGTCGGTGAACGCGGAGTGAAATTATCTGGCGGACAAAAACAACGGGTCGCCATTGCCCGGGTCTTCCTGAAAAATCCTCCGATGCTGATACTTGATGAAGCTACTTCTGCTCTTGATCTGGAAAGTGAAGCACTGATCCAGGACTCGCTTGAACGCTTGGCGAGCAACAGAACAACTTTAATAGTGGCCCACAGATTGTCTACGATCACCCATGCCGATCAAATTCTTGTCATCGACCATGGTGTCCTGGCCGAAAAGGGTTCACATGATGAGTTGATGAAACAAAAAGGAGTCTACTATAACCTTTTCCAGGTTCAGCATTTCAAATAAAAAATGAAGTTACTTCCATAATATAGGTGTATTTTAAAATCCAGCTGAGCATTCTCAGCTGGATTTTTTTCTGTTCACAAATATTTATCGACCAGCCCTATAAAAAGAACTATTGCATATAGTTTTAATTTTAGTATAATTAAAAGAAATAAAATATTCAGAATTATCTTTGCGTAAAAAGGGGTGCCCACATGATAGAAAGAGAGAAAATTTTAGAAGTAAAAGGTTTGCAAACTACCTTTTTTACAGATGATGGAAAAGTTCCGGCTGTCGATGATATAGACTTTCACATACGTGAGGGGGAAGTATTGGGCATTGTTGGGGAATCCGGATGCGGCAAGAGTGTAACTTCCTTGTCGATCATGGGATTGGTTCCAAGTCCACCGGGAAAGATTACCCATGGTGAAATTTTGTTCGAAAATATGGACTTAACCAAGTTGCCTGAGAAAAAAATGCGTGATATCCGGGGGAACGATATAGCGATGATATTCCAGGAGCCGATGACTTCATTGAACCCTTTGTTTACGATCGGCAATCAATTGCAGGAAGCGGTTAAAATCCATAAAAAGGATTGGCCGAAAAAGCAAATCTACAATCGGGCTGTTGAGATGATGAAGCTTGTCGGCCTTCCAAGGCCCGAAGGATTGATGAAGGAGTATCCTCACCAATTGTCAGGGGGTATGAGGCAGCGCGTCATGATTGCCATGGCCTTGCTTTGTGACCCGAAAGTGTTGATTGCGGATGAGCCGACAACCGCGCTTGACGTAACTATTCAGGCTCAGATCCTGAAACTGATCAAGAATTTGAATAAAGAGCTCAATACGGCGGTTCTGCTGATTACCCACGATCTTGGAGTAGTTGCGGAAACATGCGAAAGAGTGGTGGTCATGTATGCGGGCAAAGTCGTCGAAGAAGGGCCGGTCGATGCAATTTTCACAGACCCCCAGCATCCATATACACGCGGTCTGCTCGAATCCGTTCCGGATATGAGGTTTAAGAAAGAACGTCTTTATTCGATTCCGGGCAATGTTCCAAAACCCGGTTCGATCAATACAGGATGCCGCTTTGCACCGAGATGTGAGTTCGCTTTTGACCGCTGTACCGCGGAAACTCCGCCGCTTTACCAGACAACCGAAGAGCATCAGACCCGATGCTTCCTATTCGATCCGAAGGAGGCAGAGAAGCATGACAGAACAATTGTTAAAAGTTGAAGGACTGAAAAAATATTTTCCTATTAAATCGGGTATTTTCGGCAAGGTGAACAATTATGTCAAAGCCGTTGATGATATTTCATTTTCCGTTAAAGAGGGTGAAACTCTCGGGATTGTCGGAGAATCCGGCTGCGGCAAATCGACTACTGGCCGGATGCTCATGAGGCTGCTCGAACCCACCGAAGGGAAAGTCACTTTCGACGGCCAGGAGCTCACTTCACTTTCAAGCAATGACATGCGCAAGGCACGCCGGGACATTCAAATGGTTTTTCAGGATCCATATGCCTCATTGAATCCCCGGCACACGATCGAAAAGATTTTAATGGAACCTTTGAATGTCCACAATATTGGGGATCCGAAAGAGCGCAAACAAAAAGTTCATGAATTTTTGGAAATTGTTGGGCTGAGCAGTTATCACGCAAAACGTTATCCGCATCAATTCAGTGGAGGACAGCGGCAGCGCATCGGTATAGCCCGGGCGCTGATGACGAACCCGAAACTCATTATTGCTGACGAGCCCGTTTCAGCACTGGACGTATCGATTCAGGCACAGGTGCTTAACCTCATGCAGGATCTGCAGAAAGAGCTGAAACTGACTTATATATTCATCGCCCACGATCTCGGTGTGGTCCGCCACATCAGTGACAGGGTAGGAGTGATGTATCTTGGAAATATGGCCGAGATGGCCAACACCGAAGACCTTTACGAAAAGCCGCTGCATCCGTATACGCAGGCCTTGCTAACCGCAGTGCCCGTTCCGGATCCGGCATTCGAGAGGGAAGAAGTTGTTATCAAAGGGGATGTTCCAAGTCCCGCAAATCCGCCAAGCGGATGCCGTTTCCATACGCGTTGTCCATTTAAAATGGATATTTGCGAAACGACCATTCCGATTTTAGCGGAAGTTGAGAAAGATCATTATGTAGCCTGCCACCTTTATGAGGAAAGCAGGCCGCAATGATAATAAACAAAAATGGAGGGGTTAATTTGGGGAAGAAAAAAATCATGTCACTTGCATTCCTGATGCTTTTGCTGATTTCTACAGTGCTATACGGCTGCAATGGCGGAGATGAAGGATCGGAAGGCGACGGCGGTGAAACTGGTGACGAAGGCGAATCCACGGAAGAGAAAATTTTGATCTTTGGACGTGGGGGAGACTCGGTATCACTTGACCCTATCACTGTTACAGACGGTGAATCATTTAAAGTTACTAAAAATATTTTTGATACGCTTGTGAACTTCGGTGCACAGGATACTGAGATTGAACCAGGTTTGGCATCTGAATATTCGGCTTCAGAAGATGGTTTAACTTACACTTTCCAACTGGAAGAAGGGGTTACATTCCATGACGGCACAGATTTCAATGCTGAAGCAGTAGTGGCGAACTTTGACCGATGGGCTGGAGGAGATGCAGATCAATTCCCTTACTACGGTTCAATGTTCGGTGGTTTCGGTGATGATGAAGGCCACGTACTTGAATCGGTGGAAGCTACAGGCGATTATGAAGTGACTATGACCTTGAAGCGTCCAATGGCTCCATTCCTTAAAAACTTGGCAATGAGCCCGTTCGGTATTGCTTCTCCGACTGCTATTGAAGAACAGGGCGATGCATTTGGTGATAACCCGGTAGGAACTGGACCATTCAAATTTGTTGAATGGAACCGTAATGACACTGTTCGCATCGAGAAATTCGAAGATTATTGGGTTGAAGGTGAACCTAAGCTGGATGAAGTGGTATTCCGCGCGATTCCAGATAACTCCGGCCGTCTAAACGCTTTATTGGCTGGTGAAATTGATTTGGCTGATGGAATCAATCCTTCTGATGCTGAAACAATTAAAAGCAATGAAGACCTTCAATTATATGAGCGTCCATCAATGAACGTTGGTTACTTGGGATTAACTACTACACGTGAACCATTTGATGATCCGAAAGTGCGTCAGGCGATGAACCACGCAATCGACAGACAGGCACTTGTTGATGCATTTTTCGAGGGGTATGGGGAAGTAGCAAAAAATCCGCTTCCACCTGTAATCAGTGGTTATAACGATGCAATCGAAGGATATGATTACGATCCTGAGAAAGCAAAAGCATTGCTTGAAGAAGCAGGTCTTGGTGATGGATTCGAAATGGAACTATGGGCTATGCCTGTTCCACGACCATATATGCCGGACGGCCAAAAAATTGCGGAAGCGATTCAAAGTGATTTGGCTGAAGTAGGAATCACTGCTGAAATCGTTTCATACGAATGGGCGACTTACCTTGAAAAAGCGGCCGCCGGTGAAGCTGATGCCTTCCTATTAGGTTGGACAGGGGATAACGGAGATGCAGATAACTTCTTGTATGTACTGCTTGATCAGGACAATATCGGATCAAACAACTACACTTATTACGAAAATCAGGAGTTGCATGACATTCTGATTGAAGCTCAAACAGAAGTAGACGAAGAAGTTCGTAATGAGTTGTATGCAGAAGCACAGGAAATTATTCACAAAGATGCACCTTGGGTTCCGCTTGCCCACTCAACACCACTTCTTGCGGGAGGCAGTAATGTGGTGAACTTCCAGCCGCATCCAACTGGTTCCGACAAATTAGCAGAAGTAGATCTGGAGTAGACTTTTCGAGAGGGGAGATCGTACAGATTTCCCCTCTTTTTAAATTATTCTATACATATTTGTTAGAGATGGAGAGGTGAAGAAATGCTTCACTATATCGGTAAACGGCTATTGCAATTGATTCCGGTTTTGCTTGGAATGACATTCATTGTTTTTATGATCATTCGTGCGATACCAGGGGATCCTGCTCAAGTAATTCTCGGTCAACAGGCTTCTGAGGAAGCCATTAAAGCTCTGAGAACGACATTAGGATTGGATAATCCGTGGTACATTCAGTATTTTGATTATTTAAAAGGACTGGTTACAGGTGATCTGGGGCAGTCGCTGCGAACCAGAACTCCAGTCGTGGATGAAGTGTGGCCTTATTTGGCGGCAACGATCGAATTATCCGTTTTTGCTGTTATTATTGCCATTATCGTGGGTATTAATGCGGGAATCATTTCTGCATGGTTTCAGAATTCATGGTTCGATTACCTTGCGATGGTAATTGCGCTGATCGGCGTTTCAATGCCAATTTTCTGGTTGGGACTTCTCAATCAATGGATTTTTGCAATTGAATTTGATTTGCTTCCGACTTCCGGTCGGATGAATGTAAGGGACCCGATTGACTCGATAACCGGATTCTATATTATCGATACGCTGATAACTGGCCAATTCGATCAACTGGCTACAGTTATGCGGCATTTGATACTCCCCGGCACGGCTCTGGCAACAATTCCAATGGCCATCATTGCCCGGATGACGCGCTCGAGCATGCTTGAAGTTATGAGGTCAGATTATGTGCGGACAGCCCGTTCGAAAGGATTGAAAATGTTTTGGGTAGTCTATAAGCACGCCTTGAAAAATGCAATCATTCCCGTTTTGACAATTATTGGACTACAAATGGGATTATTGCTTGGCGGTGCCATTTTAACAGAAACAATCTTTGCGTGGCCGGGAATCGGCCGCTATATATATGAAGCGATCAGTTTCCGTGATTATCCGGTAATCCAATCAGGCATTTTGATTGTCGCCTTCATATTTGTCATGATCAATCTGTTTGTGGATCTGCTCTACAGTTTAGTGGATCCCCGCATTAAATATGATTAGGAAGGGGGAGAACAATGGCTGACACGACTGTTAAAAATGATGAAATCGAAATGCAGAAAGTCGCCGGGCCCTGGAAAGAGGCATGGCGTGGATTCCGTAAAAGTAAAATAGCAGTTGTCGGAATGGGAATCGTAATATTCTTTATTTTATTGGCTATTTTCGGTCCGCTGTTTACACTCCAAGGCATAAACGAGCAAGACTTGAGCCAACGGTTTCAGCCTCCTTCCTCGACATATTGGATGGGGACGGATGATTTTGGACGCGATATTCTGTCCCGTGTTGTTTACGGGGCCAGGATTTCTCTATGGGTAGGATTTTTGGCAGTAATCGCATCTGTAATTGTCGGAAGCATTTTAGGTATTCTAGCCGGCTATTACGGAAAATGGATAGATACCATCATTTCCCGATTCTTTGATATCATGCTGGCTTTTCCAAGTATTCTTCTGGCAATCGCGGTCGTTTCAGTATTAGGACCCTCTTTGCGAAATGCTTTGATAGCCATTGCAATCATTAATGTTCCCAACTTCGGGCGTTTGATAAGGTCAAAAGTACTGAGCATTAAAGAAGATGAATACATCATGTCCGCCAAAGCGATCGGTATGCAGGATATTCGGATTCTTTTCTCGCATATTCTGCCCAATTCGATGGCTCCGGTTATCGTGCAGGGTACATTGGCAATTGCGACAGCTATCATCGAAGCTGCAGCACTTGGGTTTTTAGGATTGGGAGCTCAAGCACCAACGCCAGAATGGGGCAAGATGCTTGCCGATTCCCGGTCTTTTCTGACGAATGCACCATGGACCATGATTTTCCCGGGTCTAGCTATTATGCTGACGGTTCTGGGCTTTAACTTAATGGGCGATGGATTGCGGGATGCTCTTGATCCCCGTATGAAATCATAAGAAAAACGTGCAGGGATTTAATCCTCTGCACGTTTTTTTCTTATATAAGACGTTTATTAAATGACATTTTCCAGATCCTCATCAACTTCATCGCTATGATAATTCAAATAAGCGATGATCAGCAAATCCAGATGTTCAAGCTGCTCTTCGTAATCGAGAATCGCCGAAAGTACATGCATCAGATGATAAACGGAGAAATCACTGCCTTCCGATTCGAGAGCGATATTGATTTCCTTGACGAATATCGCCATCACTTCATGACGCTTCACCGAGGCATCGGCACCTGACGATTCACTGTGTTCCGGCCTTAATTTGCCGACATACTTCATGTACAGCTGCTCGTGGAAGCTTGCCAGACTTTCCAGTCGTTCCTGTAACATCATGTGAAATTGTTCCGGAAGCTCTGTCATTTCGTTTTCAAAGCGGTGAAGTCTTTTCAAGACTTCCAAACTCTTTTTTGAGGTCGCAATCATTTGCCTGTACAAAACCAGTTTTCTCGCTTTCGAATACTGCTGCTTTTTCGTATAGCTTCTTTCATCTTTATAAAACGAATACCATTGATCGACTTTGACAAGTTTTTCGGTCAATCGGTCGATGTCTTCTTTCACCGAGACATGGTCGGATGCGTGCCGGATCGATACCCGGATCCAGCGGACAACTTCTTCGCTGACTTCGTGGATGGAAGTGAATAAACGGGTTTCATATTTTGGTGGCAGAAAAATCATATTGACAATGAAAGCCGAGAAAACACCCAGTAACACGGTCAAGAACCTTAATGAAGCAAAGGAAAGGAAATTACTGGTTTGTGAATCCATGATGATGATGAGAGTCACAAGCGTCAGTGGCACGGTGTTTTCAAGTTTCAATTTGAGCATGACGACAATAGCTAAAATAGCTGCGAGTCCTATCGTCAGGTAATTGCTGCCGAGGGTCAACACAAAAATTACGGCGATTGTTGCGCCGATGAGATTGCCGTAAATTTGATCCAATAGGGTCAGGTAGGATCTGTAGATGGAAGGCTGAATCGCAAATATCGCTGCAACACCTGCGAATACAGCGGAAGGCAATTCCAATAAGTTGGCTAAAAACAAGGCCAGTGAAATAGCCACGCCGGTCTTTAATATACGTGCACCTAATTTCATAACTTATGAATCCCTTCTTCCTGTAATGTATGCTGCTTAGAACTTATAATTGCTTGAAGGCATTTCTTACAGCCTGCAGCGCGGTGTCAACATCTTCTTCTGTATGTTCAGTGGTGAGAAACCAGGCTTCGTATTTTGATGGTGCAAGGTTGATGCCCTGTTCAAGCATCAATTTGAAGAAGCGACCAAAGATCTCACCATCGGTGGCCTCTGCCTGTTCGTAATTTTCAACCGTTACATCAGTGAAATAGATGGTCAAAGCGCCTTTTAATCGATTAACTGTAATGGTTACGCCAAATTCCGTTGCAGCCTCCAAAATACCTTTTTCAAGCTGATCGCCCAATTGGTCCATTCTCTCATAAATACCCTTTTCCTGCAGAACTTCGAGGCAGGCGATGCCTGCCTGTATGGAGGCGGGATTGCCTGCCATCGTTCCTGCCTGATAGGCCGCTCCGAGTGGAGCGACTGTTTCCATGATTTCTTTCTTGCCGCCGTAAGCGCCAATGGGAAGGCCGCCGCCGATGATTTTGCCGAGAGCTGTGAGGTCGGGCTCTAGTCCGAGCATGTCCTGAGCCCCGCCATAATGAAAGCGGAATGCCGTAATCACTTCGTCATAAACAATCAACGCACCTTTTTCTTTGGCTATCCGATGGACCTCTTCCAAAAAGCCCTTTTTGGGCTCCACAATTCCGAAATTGCCGACAATCGGTTCCACGAGGATGCAGGCGATTTCATTGCCCCATTTCTCCATGGCTTCAGCAAAAGCTGCAGGATCATTAAATGGAATGGTGATGACTTCTTTGGCTATCGTTTTCGGAACGCCAGCTGAATCGGGGGTTCCGAGAGTAGCGGGTCCGGACCCGGCAGCAACGAGTACCAGGTCAGAATGGCCGTGATAGCAGCCGGCGAATTTCATGATTTTTGTTCGGCCGGTGTACGCGCGGGCGACACGGATGGTCGTCATAACCGCCTCGGTGCCGCTATTGACGAAGCGGACACGGTCCATGTAAGGCATCGCTTCTTTCAGCATTTTTGCGAATGTGATTTCATGCCGTGTGGGTGTGCCGTATAAAACGCCGGTTTCAGCGGCGTGGGCAATCGCTTTTGTAATATGGGGATGGCCATGGCCAGTGATTATCGGTCCATATGCAGCCAGGAAATCAATGTATTTGTTGCCGTCGACATCCCAAAAATAGGCGCCTTTTGCGCGTTCCATAACGACAGGGGAACCTCCACCGACAGCCTTGAATGACCTTGAAGGACTATTAACGCCTCCGACGATATGTTCAAGAGCTTCTTTGTGGAGCCTGTTTGATTCTGAGTGGTTCATGGGATAAATTCCTCCTACATAATGTCTATTACTTATTGTAGACAAGTTTCTGTGTTAACGCCAAAGAAATTGAAACTGCGCCGCCAGTTCGGTACGATAGACTTAAGCGAAGGAGTGAAAGCAATGACAACATTAGAAGGATTGAATGCACCGGATTTCACAATGAAAAATGAAAACGGTGAAACTGTTTCATTAAATGATTTTTTCGGCAAGAAATATGTGGTCCTGTATTTTTATCCAAAAGATATGACACCCGGCTGCACCACGCAGGCCTGTGATTTCCGGGATGCAGAAAAGGATTTTTCCGATTTGGGTGCGGTAATTCTCGGTGTCAGTGCCGATTCCGAAAAACAACACAGCAAATTCGTCAGCAAACATGGTCTGCCGTTTTCATTGCTGGTGGACGAAGACCATAAAGTGTCTGAGGCATATGGGGTTTGGGTGGAAAAGAAAATGTACGGCAAGGAATTCATGGGAATAGAGCGTTCAACCTTCCTGATCGATCCGACGGGTACAATAGTAAAAGAATGGCGCAAAGTAAAAGTGAAAGATCACATTCAGGAAGTCCTGGAGACAGTCAAGGAGCTCAGCCAAGTTTAGGGGGAAGACATTGATGGAAATACTTTTCACTTTTGTACCGAAAGAAGAAATGCAGCAAAGCATCACCGCAGAATTTCCTGATGCAGATTTTCATTTTATTTATAAGGATAAAAGTAAACTGCCGACAGCGGATATCTTAGTGACATACGGGGAAGACCTGGATGAAGGGGATATTGACAAGACCCGGAACTTAAAATGGATTATGGTCGTGAGCGCCGGGGTGGAGAAAATGCCGCACAAAGCGATTGCCGAACGGGGAATCGCCGTATCGAATGTGCGCGGAATCCACAAAACACCGATGGGTGAATCGGTGCTTGGACATCTATTGGCCTTAAAGCGGTCATTGCCGGATATCTACGAAAATCAGCGGAAACATAAATGGGAACGAAAGTTTCGTTCATCCGAGCTTTTTGGATCGACTGCCCTGATTCTGGGCCCCGGAGCGATCGGATCTGAAATAGGCAGGCTGCTGCAGGCTTTTGGTGTAAAGACCATTGGCTGCAACCGTTCAGGAAAGCAAGCTGAGTTTATGGACGAAATGATAACTTTTGATAACTTGTATGCCGAACTGCCTGAAGCAAATATCATCATTTCGGTACTGCCGAGTACTTCGGATACGAAATACCTGCTGAACCTGGAGCATTTTAAAGCAATGAAAAAGGATGCGATTTTCATGAACTTTGGTCGGGGGGATCTTGTGAAAGAAGAAACTCTGATAGAAGCGATGAAAACTGAAATGATAGGTTACGCTGTTCTGGATGTCTTTGAGAAAGAACCATTGCCTGAAGACCATCCTTTCTGGAAAATGGAAAATATTATTATTTCCCCCCATGTTTCCGGCAAATCCGAAAAGTATCTCGAGAGGGCAATGGAGGTTTTTCTGCCAAACTTAAGGAAATGGCTGGATGGGGACAGAGAACCGACAAATCCAGTTAATATGGAAAAGGGGTATTAATAATGAAGATTTATACAAAGACAGGCGATAAAGGAACGACTTCGCTGGTATACGGAACACGTGTACCAAAAAATGATTTGCTGGTGGAAGCTTACGGCACCTGTGACGAAGCAAACTCTACGATCGGATTGGCTTTGGCACATCTGAACGGAGAATTTTTCAGCGAAAAAGAAGAAATCTGTGATATTTTCCATGAAATTCAAACCACATTATTTCATGTAGGAGCAGAGTTGGCGACACCTGCCGGAAAAGAAGTGAAGTGGAAACTGACTGTAGAAGACACAGCAAAGCTGGAAACATGGATTGATAAATACGATGCAGAATTACCTGCATTAAGCAACTTCATCCTTCCAAGCGGGCATCCTGCAGGTGCTTCACTTCACGTGGCACGCACTGTGGTGAGAAGAGCGGAGCGTTTGGTCACATCGATTGGAGAGGGAACTTCACCTGAAGTGCTGGCATACCTCAATCGGCTTTCCGATCTCCTGTTTGTCGCAGCCCGTTTTATCAATCAGCGTTTAGGCAGCAAGGAAAATGAATTGCACAGCAAGAAATAATAGGTTGATAAGTCTCTCCGAATCAGCGCTCATATAGTGATTTCTTGACATCTGCCGTCCATTTTGAGTACACTAATTATAACGATTATAAAGTAAGAGTCTTTATGAAGTGAGGTGCACGGCGATGTCTGAAGCATTATTAAAAGATGCGCTTGATGCTTTGAAGTCTACAGGTGTCAGAATCACTCCACAGCGTCACTCGATTTTGGAGTATATGATTCATTCAACAACGCACCCGACAGCGGATGACATTTATCGCGCTCTTGAAAAATCTTTTCCAAATATGAGTGTTGCAACTGTTTATAATAATTTGCGTGTATTTAAAAAAGCCGGCCTTGTTAAAGAATTGACTTATGGAGATTCTTCGAGCCGATTCGATTTTGTAACGCACGACCATTATCATATGATTTGCAATGAATGTGGGAAAATTGTTGATTTCCATTATCCTGGATTGGATGAAGTTGAACATCTGGCTTCACACGTGACCGGATTCCAAGTGGATTACCACAGGTTAGAAATATATGGAACTTGTCAGGATTGTCTGACAGTCTCCGCAAATAGTCCAGTAAAAAAGCGAGCATAGTTTCCTGTGTTCGCTTTTTTTAGTTGCCGATTTTTGGCAGCAATGTAAAATCCGCCAGCGATCTCGTCGCTGGCGGATTTTGGATTATGCTTTTGAATTTTTCTTATTGTAATCCACATCAAATTCTTTTCCTTCAAGAGAAGGATCCATCGTCAACGGCTCGCGGCAATGCATGCACATGTCCACGCGGCCAAGCATTTTTGTATGGCGACCGCAACTCGGGCATTCGACCGGAACGGTTTTCATGGAAAGAAGTCCAATCCAGGCGTAGACCCCTGTGCTGCCGATAATGGCGACAACTCCGAGCAACATGAAAGTAACCATAATTGCAGGCTGTTCTCTGAAGTAAATTCCTATATACATAATAACGATGCCGATGAAAATCAAAGACAGCGCAAAAGTTCGGATGCGATTGATTTTATTTTTATAAGGTTTCATGTTTAATTCCTCCTTGCGTCAATCATACTATATCATAATCAATGTGAAAAAGTGTTAATGCAATTCTTTGTGAAGGAATCGACAAAAATATGTCGAAATAGAGAAAAGCGGCAGCTACAATTTTAGTTTCCGGTAGAAGGAATTTCTTTTAGTAAAAAAATTCTTAAAAAATAATTGATTGAAAGAAAAAAGGGTATACCTTTAAAAGCCTGAATCTGTAGGGAGTGAAATAAAATGGAACAAATCTTAAGGCCTATCTATCAGGAACGTGCAAGCCAGGAAAGCACACTAGGAGTAGTGCTTGTGGAAAAAAGAGAGAAAGTCAGTCCAAACACCGATACTTTTGATACGATTCTGCTGATCATTACAAAAGAAAACGAAACGCCCGTCTTCACTAAGCATTATACGTATGGGGAGAAAAAAGCAGCGATGCACATCATAACGGAAAAGCAATTGCAGAAATGGATGCTGCTTGGGACGAACCGGAAAATAGTTGACTGGTTGTTTCATGGACGAATTATTTACGATCGAAATGAATTCATGGAGAAGCTTGTAAATGAGCTTAAGGAATATCCGTTTGTCGGCAGGAAAATAAAAATGGGTCTCGAGTTTGCTAAGCTCATCCGTCGATATCTGGAAGGCAAAGTCCTGTTCGAAGAAAAGAATTATCTTGACGCCTATCGCCATGTCATCGAATCGTTGCATCATCTGGCCCGTCTTTCTGTTTTGGAAAACGGTTTGCCGCCTGAGGTGACGGTTTGGTCGCAGGTGAAAAAAATAGAGCCGTCCATTTTTAAATTATACGAAGAGTTGATCCTGAGTGAAGAAACGATCGATAAAAGATTGGAGCTGCTGTTCCTTGCAAGTGAATTCCTGATTCATTCCCGGACAGGCGATGGAGCGCAGCATATTGTTGAAGTGATGTCGAAAAAGAAGAGCTGGACAATCCAGGAACTTCACGAGCAGGAGGAATTGAAAAATTATTCTTCTGATCTTGAAGTGTTCATTGAATATCTTGTCGGTAAAGAAATAATTTTTATCGAGGGGGTTATGACCAAAAGCGAAAGGATTTTTCATCGTTATTATTACGTCAAAACTGCTAAATAAGATGGAGAGTTATGAAACGGTTTGTCCTCGGACAAAACCGTTTCTTCATTAGAGAAGAGAATGCGGGATTTAATCTGAATAGTAATTTGTAACATTGTAAATTGGAAGGTTTTAAAATCAGGAAAGTTTAATCCCATTTATCGTTGACAAAATTTGAAGGACGTATTATGATATTACATGTCGCTTCAGCAGATTAAAGTTTTTTTAAGATAATAAAAAACGCTTGACTCCTGCAGCTGACAATGATAAATTAGAGAAGTCGCTTTTGCAGGACGAGAATTTTGAACCTTGAAAACTGAACAGCAAAACGTCAACGAAAGACGTCACGAGCGCCTTGGCGCGAGAACGGCTTTTGCGAGGATCGCCTTCGGGCGATCGGAGCACCGCCTTTGAACTTCTTGGGTTCGTGACTTAACTTACTGATCAGCATTCGTGCAGATCAAAGCGAATCGCTTGTCTTCGGACGGCGATGCGCCAGCAGTATTGAGCAATCAACACTACTCTATAATGGAGAGTTT
>NZ_ML660050.1:0-49320 GCF_007004625.1 Planococcus salinarum
TCAAAAAAACCAGTCCAGTGACGATGGCAAAGAGGCCACACCCGTTCCCATCCCGAACACGGCAGTTAAGCTCTTTTGCGCCGATGGTAGTTGGGGGTCTCCCCCTGTGAGAGTAGGACGTCGCTGGTCTGTTTTTTATTTTTTGGTCCCGTGGTGTAGCGGTTAACATGCCTGCCTGTCACGCAGGAGATCGCCGGTTCGATCCCGGTCGGGACCGTCTTATGATAAACACAGCCAAACCGCTGTGTTTATTTTTTTTTGCCTAAAAGCAGGCGGTTTTATCCCGGTTAAGCATTGGAGTTTCGGAGCAACTGGAACCTGTGGATAATATTTTTTGATTTACTGGCACATCTCCGCTAAACTATGTTAAGACTCAATAGAGGTGACAGAAATAATGACTTATATAATAGAAGTAACTTCACCGGAAGAAACGGAACGGTTTGCTGCAAAGCTGGCCGAATACCTGCAGCCAGGAGATTTGCTGACTTTGGAAGGCGGCCTCGGAGCCGGAAAAACAACTTTTACAAAAGGCCTGGCGAAGGGACTCGGCATCAAACGGATGGTCAACAGCCCGACGTTCACCATTTTAAAGCAATATTCGGGTGATCTGAATTTGAATCATTTGGATGTCTACCGCCTTGAGAACAGCGATGAAGACATCGGCTTTGATGAATTGTTTGCTGATGATGCAGTTTCGGTTGTCGAATGGGCACAATTCATAGAAGATTATTTACCGAAAGAGCGTCTCGAAATCAATATGGAACGCCTGTCGGAAGAAAGCCGTGCAATCCGTTTTCACCCGTTAGGCACGCGTTATGAAACTCTTTGCAAGGAGCTTATGCCATGATTTATCTAGGGATTGATACCTCGAATTCCCCTTTAGCCATTGCGTTGGCAAAAGATGACACCATTTTAATAGAAGAAACTCTGAATCTTAAGATCAATCATTCGTTGACGGCAATGCCGGCAATCGAAGAAATGATGGCTAAGGCGAAGATAAAACCGGCAGAATTAACGCACATTGCGGTGGCGGAAGGTCCAGGTTCCTATACGGGTGTTCGCATCGGATTGACGATTGCCAAAACGCTGGCCTGGTCATTGAAAATACCGCTGCATATGGTGTCGAGCCTGAAAGTGTTGGCTGGCAATGGCCAATTCTTTGATGGCGTCATTTGTCCGCTAATGGATGCCAGAAGAGGCACGGCTTTCATGGGCGCATACGAAGGAGAAAGCCTCGAATCGCTCATTCCTGACCAGCATAGTGAAGTCAGCGAATTTCTGAACAAGTTAAAAGAACTGGGACGTCCGGTTTTATTCACCGGAATTGATATTGAAATTCATGAGGCGGTAATTCGTGAAATTCTGGGAGACCGGGCATTTTTTGCAGCACCGCAGAACCGGTTGCCGCGGGCTTCGAATCTGATTATGCTGGCGAAACAGTCGGCAGAGCAGGATATTCATCACGCAGTGCCGGAATATCGCCGGATTACGGAAGCTGAAGCGAATTACATTAAAGCGCAAGGCGGCGGGGAGTCATGACCGAAGAAGTGACATTCCGCAAAATGGGCTTGGAGGATATTGATGCCGTTTATGAAATTGAACATGCATCCTTTTCTTTGCCCTGGACAAAAGAAGCCTTCTTTTATGAAATGATGGACAACCAGCATGCTTATTATGTATTGGCGGAAACAAAGGACGGCATTGTCGGCTTTTGTGGATTGTGGATTATCATGGATGAATGCCATGTGACGAATATCGCCATTCGTCCGGATCAGCGCGGGAAAAAGCTGGGTGAAAAGCTGATGCGTGCCGCGATTGATGTGGCAAAGGAAAACGGAGCCAAGGCGATGACGCTTGAAGCAAGGGTCAGCAATACGCCGGCGCGAAGCCTGTATGAGAAATTGGGGTTTAAAAATGGTGGCATCCGCAAAAGCTATTATTCGGATAATTATGAGGATGCCATAGTGATGTGGGTGAATTTTGATGAGTGAAGATATTTACGTATTGGGAATAGAGACAAGCTGCGATGAAACAGCGGCATCTGTCGTGAAGAACGGGACGGAAATTGTTTCAAATGTAGTGGCCTCACAGATCGAGAGCCATAAACGTTTTGGAGGTGTGGTGCCGGAAATCGCGTCAAGGCACCATGTGGAACAGATTACAATCGTCATCGAAGAAGCGTTGAAACAGGCTGATATGGTGCCTGCGGAATTAAACGCAGTAGCAGTAACCGAAGGGCCCGGACTGGTCGGTGCGCTATTGATCGGCGTGAATGCTGCGAAGGCATTCGCTTTTGCCCATCAATTGCCGATTATAGGAGTCCATCATATCGCCGGCCACATTTACGCCAATCGCCTGGCGCAGGAAATGGAATTTCCACTGCTTGCTTTGGTGATTTCCGGTGGACATACGGAACTGGTTTATATGAAGGAACATGGTCATTTTGAAGTGATCGGGGAGACACGTGACGACGCAGCAGGGGAAGCATATGATAAAGTTGCCCGTACTTTGAATCTTCCGTATCCGGGAGGTCCACATATCGACCGGCTGGCGCATGAAAGCAGCCATCCCGTGAAATTCCCTCGTGTCTGGCTGGAAGAAGGCACTTACGACTTCAGTTTCAGTGGCCTGAAATCCTCTGTGTTGAATTATATGCACAATGCGGCGCAACGCGGAGAACAGGTGGCACCTGAAGACGTTGCAGCAGGATTCCAGAATAGTGTAGTGGAAGTTGTTACTGCCAAAACCCTGCGTGCTGCATCCCAATATAATGTGCGGCAAGTAATTGCAGCAGGCGGAGTGGCGGCTAATAAAGGCTTGCGCGCTTCACTGGAAAAGGAATTTGCGGAAAAAGAGATTCCATTCTTTATCCCCCCTTTGAGTCTGTGCACGGACAATGCGGCAATGATTGCAGCCGCCGGAACAGTGATGTTCGAAAAAGGCATCCGCGGCAATATGGCAATGAATGGCCGGCCGGGCATGGAAATGGGTTCCTGGATTTAAAAAAATGCACAATCACATAATATAGAAAAGCTCTTCATCCCAACGCTGGATGAAGAGCTTTTTCGGGTTTGTGTATAACTTGAAAGGAACCCGCAGAATTAATGAAAAACTATGAAAAGTAGCAACACTTATCCACTGCTTATGAACAAACCGGGTGTATTCTGTCAATAGAGAACATTTGTACTTATGCACAATTTGTTAGTAAGCTGTTTGTAAGTGGAGAATAACTTGGTGATTTCCTATATCTTGTGTACTATATAGCAGTATAGTATGTGGATAACATTTTTCTCTTTTGTGGATAATGTTCATAACTCTGTTGATAGCTGATATCACAGGAGAGAGAATGTGTACAACTTTGTGGAAACAAATATTTCACAAAAAGGTATTGACCAAGATGTGGGACACCGAAAAGCGACACTGCCCGTTAAGCCCCGACAAGCGCTGGAGGGTTTGATCGTCATGGCGTCCTTTGCCATGAAGGGCAAATCCGAAGCGAATCGAGGGGCTGGGCAGCTGGAGTCTGGACATAGAAAAACCGTATACAAATGTATACGGTCAACTGTTGATATGTTCAAGTTTTTCCTGCAGTTCGAGCCAGTGTGCCATGGTCTCTTCGTGCCGGCCTTTCAATTCTTCCAAATGCTGCTGCAGCGGGAGGAGCCGTTCATGATCCTGGAAAATTTCCGGGTCCGTAAATTGTTCTTCAGTTTCCGCGATTTGAAGATCCAGTCCTTCCATCTCTTGTTCGACTTCTTCGAGCTGGCGAGTCAGCTGGCGCTCCAGTTTCTTCGCTTCTTTATCGATTTGGGACGTGGAAGGGGCCGTTTCCGGTTTATTGGGAGTCGAAGGATTTTCGGCTTCTTCCAACGCTTTCAATTCTTCCGTTTCCAACTTTTTTTCCACGTAATAATCGTAGTCGCCAAGGTATTCGGTAGTGCCTTCTTTCATCAATTCGACAACTTTGGTGGCTATGCGGTTCATGAAATAACGGTCGTGGGACACGAAAAGGATGGTGCCCGGGTAGTCGATCAACGCATTTTCGAGGACTTCCTTGCTGTCGAGGTCCAAATGGTTGGTCGGCTCATCGAGCAGCAGGACATTCGCTTTTTGCATCATCAATTTGGCCAGGGCGACACGCGCTTTTTCTCCGCCGGAAAGTGAGGATACCGGTTTCAGAACATCGTCGCCGGAAAACAGGAAACGGCCAAGAATCCCGCGGATATCCTTTTCATTGACCATTGGGTAATCGTCCCAAAGCTCATTCAAAACGAGCTTATTGCCTTTCAGGTTGGCCTGTTCCTGGTCATAATAGCCGAATTGGATGCCGGTGCCGTAATGGATGTTGCCGGCGAGCGGCTGTATTTCTTTCATGATGGTTTTCAGCAGCGTCGACTTGCCGACACCGTTCGGACCGACGAGTGCCAGGCTTTCCTTGCGGTAAAGCTTCAAATTGATGTTTTCGGACACCGGTTTGCCACTGTAGCCAATTTTCAGCTCCTGTATGTTGAGCACATCGTTGCCGCTTTGTTTTGCAATCGTGAATCCGAAACGGGCTGATTTTTCACTGCCGTCCGGAGCTTCCATCCAATCGGTTTTTTCAAGAATTTTGCGTCGGCTCTGTGCCATTTTAGTGGTCGAGGCACGAACCAGATTACGGGCAACGTAATCTTCCAGTTTGGCTTTCTCGCCTTGCTGCTTTTCGAACTGCTTTTGGTCCAGTTCGTATTGATTTGCTTTTTCCTCCAGGTAACGGCTGTAGTTGCCATTGAATTTCTTGACCCGGTGCCGTGATACTTCATAGACCAGCGTAACGATTTGATCAAGGAAATACCGGTCATGCGAAACGACGAGGATTGCGCCGGGGTAATTCTTCAAATAATTCTCCAGCCAGCTCAAAGTTTCAATATCCAGGTGATTGGTCGGCTCATCGAGGATTAAAAGCTGCGGCTTTGAAAGGAGAAGTTTCGCCAGCATCAGCCGCGTTTTCTGGCCCCCGGACAATGAAACCACTTTTTTGCCGAAATCATCCGGATAGAATTTCATGCCGTGCAGAATGGCCCGGGTATCGGCTTCATACTGATAACCGCCGGCATCCTTGAATTCAACCTGCAACTCGTCATAGTCTTTCATGACTTTTTCATTTGTGTCGGGATCGTTGTAGACGTCAGGATCCGCCATCTGTCGTTCCAAATGGCGCAATTGCTCCTCCTGTTTGCGGAAACCGCTGAAAATGGTCATCATTTCATCCCAGATACTCATATCGGACTCAAGCTTGCTTTGCTGCTCAAGGTAGCCGATGGTCAGGTCTTTCGGCATGATGATGTCACCGCTGTCATGCGATATTTCCCCGGAAATAATTTTCAGCAACGTGGATTTGCCGGCACCGTTGCGGCCGACAAGAGCAACCCGGTCACGGTGTTGGACTTCTAATTTGACGCCGGAGAGAATCTCGTCCGCCCCGAACGATTTATAGACTTGGTTTACTTGCAAAACGATCATTTTGGGTCACCTCTATTCCTCCTAAGTGTAGCCGATAGAGGCAGGCTTCGCAATCAGCCAAGCCTTTACATATCGAGCCGCCTCATGTAAGATAAAGTCGATTTGACAAGACCCGGGAGGTAACATCACATGTTACAGGAACCAACATCCAAAATTCCACAAGCCACTACGAAACGGCTTCCACTCTATTACCGTTTTCTCCAGAATTTCGCCAACGCCGGACAGAAGAGAATCTCTTCCCAGGAACTCAGCGAAGCAATGAAAATCGATTCCGCCACGATCCGGAGGGACTTTTCCCATCTCGGCGCACTTGGCAAAAAAGGCTATGGCTACGAAGTGCAGGAACTGCTGGAATTTTTCCGCAAGACGCTGGACCAGGACGAAGCGACGAATGTGGCCTTGATCGGTGTCGGGAGCCTCGGCAGCGCATTCCTGAAATACAATTTCCACCGCAACCACAACACGAAAATCATTCTGGCGTTCGATTCGAACAGCCCGCATGAAGGCGAGAAAATCAGTGGCATCGATACATTTCATCCGGATATGATAGAAGAGAAGATAAAGCAATATGGGGTCGAGGTGGTCATCCTGACTGTGCCATCACGCTCCGCACAGGAAGTTACGGATCGTCTGGCCCAAACGGATATCAAAGGGATTCTGAACTTCACGCCGGTCCGCATTGCCGTCCCTGCGCATATCCGTGTCCAGACGATCGACTTGTCGGTTGAACTGCAGACGCTGATTTATCTGATCAAGCAAACATGACTCAAAACCTTCACATTTGAAGAGCCGGTGGAAATAGCCAAAGCGCCGCAGATGCTGTAAAATAAGACCCATACTACAGGAGGTGTCAATTATGCCAGGTCCACTAAGTTTAATCATTATCGGAGTTGTAGCATTGCTTGTTTTCGGACCGAAGAAATTGCCGGAATTGGGTAAAGCGTTCGGTTCTTCACTCCGCGAATTCAAGAATGCCACAAAAGGGCTTGTTGATGATGACGACGATAACACAGCCACGAAGAAAGAAGAGCAAAAAGAAATACGATAGGATGTTTATCCGATGACTGAAAAAGATATGACATTAGTTGAACATATAGGTGAATTGAGAAAACGGCTGACGATTATAGTCGTTTTCTTTCTATTGGCCGTCATTGCCAGCTTTTTTCTCGCAGAGCCGCTGATTCAGTATCTGCAGTTTACCGAGGAAGCTGAAAATCTGACATTGAATGCCTTTAAGATTACCGATCCACTGAAAATCTACATGCAGGTCATCATGATTCTTGCGCTGTTCATCACTTCACCCGTAATTATGTATCATTTCTGGGCCTTCATCAGCCCGGGACTGCATGATAAAGAACGGCGGGCGACGCTGAGCTACATCCCGTTTTCCCTATTGCTGTTCGTCGGCGGGATTGCCTTTTCCTACTTGGTGCTGTTCCCGTACGTAATCGGCTTTATGTTGAATATTTCCGATAACCTGGATATCCAGGAAACCATCGGAATCAATGAATACTTCCAGTTCCTGTTCCAGATCACATTGCCATTCGGCTTCATTTTCCAATTGCCGGTGCTGATGCTGTTCCTGACACGGCTCGGAATCATTACGCCGATGCTGATGACGAAATACCGAAAATACGCGTATTTTGTCCTGGTGGTCATCGCGGCTTTCATCACACCGCCGGACATCATCTCGCATCTCATCGTGACGCTGCCATTGATTCTGTTATACGAATTCAGTATTGTCATCGCCAAGATCGGTTATCGCAAGTTTTTGAAAGCCGAACAGCAGCAGGCAATCGAAGATCAACAAGGCCTTTCAGGGGAATAAACCCTGGGAGGCTTTTTTATGCGCATACCATTTTATAAAAGTTAAAAGCCCGGCTGCATATTTGCAGCCGGGCTTTGGTCGTTTAAAGAAGGTGGAAGACAAATTGCAATTGCTCCAATTGTTCCAGGCGTTCGATAAAGCGGTTGATTTTGTCCATGTTGAGCTGAATGAGCATGACGTAGCCGTTCAGCAGGATATGGGCGATGATCGGAGCCAGCAGGCGTTTGGTTTTCTGGTACAGGAACGCCAGGATGAGGCCGGTTGTGAAGTACAGCAGGATATGGGCAAATTCCATATGGACGATCGCAAAGACAACGGCGCTGACGGCTGTGGCGATCCAGAAGTTGGTGACCTGGTTCAATGAACCGAAAATGACACGCCGGAAAACGAGTTCTTCCATTATCGGACCGAAGAGGACGACGGCGAAAATGGCGGCCGGTACAACTTCGGCGATACTTACGAGATTGGCCGTGTTTTCAGAGCCCGGTTCAATGCCGATGGCAAATTCGATCAGCGCGGCAAGCGACTGTCCGATGAGGAGCAACAGAAATCCGAATATCCCCCAGAGAAGGGTCCAGCCGATACCCAGTTTCTTGCCTTTCCAGATATCAAAGAACTTCTTGTCGCGGAAAACAAGAATCAGGGCTATAGCCAATCCGATGCCCATGGCAATGAAAATGAGCCAGCCGGAAGTCGCCGCCTGTGCCATGTCAGGATCAAGCCCCTGATCGATGAAATAATCATAGGTAGAGTTGATGAACAGGACAGGAGACAATTGAATTGCGATGAAGATCAACAGGACATAAAGGGAAGTCCTTTTGGTTTTCTTTTTTGTTTTTGTTCCGGAGTTTTTAAAGAGTTTATTTGAAAGCGGGTTTTTCCTGGTGGTCATGTATGCAAAATTCCTTTCGATTGCAGATCTCTTTTCTATTGTAGTGGTTTCAAAAAAATAGCGCAAAGAAATAGAGAAAAGCGGAGGCGCCCGTTAAGCTCTGAAAGGCATAAGCCGAATCGGCTGCCGGGAAAAACCACTGTACACTTTTATTGACAGACCACCTTCATACTTGCAAATATTCATTATTTTTATTAAACTGATAAATGTGTTAGCACTCGAAGAGAGAGACTGCTAATAATTGCATTTACTTATTCAGAGGAGGGTGTTTCAATTGTTAAGACCATTAGGAGACCGGGTTATCATTGAACTTATCGAAGCGGAAGAAAAGACTTCAAGCGGGATTGTCCTGCCGGGTTCGGCACAGGAAAAACCACAGGAAGGCAATGTCATCGCGGTAGGAAATGGCTTGATCCGCGAAAACGGCGTACGCACGGAGCTGGATGTCAAAGAAGGCGACCGCGTAATCTTCTCGAAATATGCAGGATCTGAATTGAAATACGAAGGCAAAGAATACTTAATTTTACGTGAAAACGATATTTTAGCAGTAATCGGCTAAATAATAAAATACGAATTGAATCAGAGGAGGAAGCTAATTATGGCAAAAGAGATTAAGTTCAGTGAAGATGCACGTACCCTCATGCTGCAGGGTGTAGATAAATTGGCCGACGCGGTAAAAGTTACGCTTGGGCCAAAAGGGCGCAATGTTGTGCTTGAGAAGAAATTCGGTTCACCGCTGATTACGAATGACGGCGTGACGATTGCAAAAGAAATCGAACTTGAAAACGCTTTTGAAAACATGGGTGCGAAACTCGTGGCTGAAGTTGCTTCTAAAACAAATGACATCGCCGGTGACGGCACAACGACTGCAACAGTTCTTGCGCAGGCAATGATCCGTGAAGGTTTGAAAAACGTCACGGCCGGCGCGAACCCTGTCGGCATTCGCCGCGGTATTGAAATGGCAGTGGAAAGCGCTGTTGAAGGATTGAAAGCTGTATCCCAGCAAATCGAAGACAAAGAATCGATTGCACAAGTTGCAGCGATTTCATCCGGCGACGTGGAAGTGGGCAACCTGATTGCTGAAGCGATGGAGCGTGTCGGCAACGACGGCGTCATTACATTGGAAGAATCACGCGGTTTCACGACTGAACTTGACGTAGTTGAAGGGATGCAATTCGACCGCGGTTACCAGTCCCCATACATGGTGACGGATTCAGACAAGATGGAAGCGGTTCTTGAGAACCCGTTCATCCTTGTTACTGACAAGAAAATCGGCAATATCCAGGAAATCCTTCCGGTCCTTGAGCAGGTTGTTCAGCAAAGCAAGCCGTTGTTGATCATCGCTGAAGACGTGGAAGGCGAAGCATTGGCTACTTTGGTGGTCAATAAACTTCGCGGTACATTCAACGCTGTAGCGGTCAAAGCTCCAGGATTCGGCGACCGCCGCAAAGCGATGCTGGAAGATATCGCAGCATTGACGGGCGCTGAAGTCATCACAGAGGACCTTGGACTTGAATTGAAAACGACGAACATTGCACAGCTTGGACGCGCAGTGAAAGTTGTTGTTACGAAAGAAAACACAACAATCGTTGAAGGCGCTGGGGATTCCCAGAACATCGTTGGACGCGTCAGCCAGATCCGCAGCCAATTGGAAGAAACAACTTCTGAATTCGACAAAGAGAAATTGCAGGAACGGTTGGCGAAACTTGCCGGCGGCGTAGCAGTCATCAAAGTCGGAGCGGCTACTGAAACGGAATTGAAAGAACGCAAACTCCGCATTGAAGATGCGTTGAACGCAACACGCGCGGCAGTTGAAGAAGGCATCGTGGCAGGCGGCGGTACAGCACTTGTAAACGTTTATAATAAAGTCGCAGAACTTCTTGAAACAACAGAAGGCGACGTGGCAACAGGCGTTAAAATCGTTCTTCGCGCACTTGAAGAGCCGGTTCGCCAAATCGCGACAAACGCAGGCCTTGAAGGATCGATCATCGTTCATCGCCTGAAATCAGAAGAAATCGGCATCGGCTTCAACGCAGCAAATGGTACTTGGGTCAACATGATGGAAGCAGGTATCGTCGATCCGACCAAAGTGACGCGTTATGCACTTCAAAACGCAGCATCCGTTGCGGCTATGTTCCTGACTACCGAGGCGGTAGTGGCATACATTCCGGAAGAAAACAACGGCGGTGGCGGCATGCCTGATATGGGCGGCATGGGCGGCATGATGTAATTTCGTCTAACCATAAAGAAAACTCCTCTCACTTAGTGGGAGGAGTTTTCTTATGGAGAAAAATAGTCCAATCACTTCGCTGTACGCTTCGAAGTATACGGGAAAATAGGATCCATCAATTCGAATTCATAGCTCTCACTGTTCACTTTCCCAATGACCTTCTCGCTGTCGTAGAGATCCAGCATGAATTGGGCCATTTCTTTTGCGGTGTGGAATTGTTGGACATTGTCACTGTAGCTGAACTCGTCCAGTTCACGGGCGGTTTTTACAAATTCCGTTTCGGTCATAGACGGCGCAAGTATTTTTGCTTTCATCGGAGAGTCGTGATCATGCAGTTCCTGGGCCAGCCCTTCTGTAAATGCGCTGACGTAGAACTTGGTCGCAGCATACGATACAGCATTTGGAACAATCCTGTAGCCCAAGTCAGAGGATACGTTGATTAACTGCGTGCCTTCTTTGCCGGAATAATCACGAGCGTAAAGTGTGGAGAGAGTGGTAAGCGCTTCAACGTTTACACGAAGCATCTTTTCAATCTTTTTTGCCTCCTGTTCGGCAACAGTTGCACTGTTTCCGAAACCGGCATTGTTGATCCAGGTTTCAATGTCATAGTCTTTGAGGCTGTCGTAGAGATCATGAACCTGGTCACTGTCAGAAAGGTCTGTGGGCTTGATGACGACGTCCAGGTCAGGGTTCATGTTGTGGATGGCTCTTTTTAAGTCGTTAAGCTGGGCTTCGCGTCTTGCAATGAGAATGAGGTTTTTATTCCGTGCTGCAAAAGCTAACGCGGTTTCGTAGCCAATGCCTGAGCTGGCGCCTGTAATGACGGTGTATTTCATAAGCATTCCTCCACTGAAATTTATTATGATACACAACTATCGTACTGTTAACATTAACCGGAAAGCAACTGATGTGAGGAGAGCTCTTGGGTAAGGAAGCAATCCAGAGAGAAGTTGGTTCAAAAACAATTCTACTCATTGCTCATTCCCGCATTCCCTCAGCCACTTCTAGCGTGAAAACATCGGTTCACACGACTGGTCGTAAATCGAAAACCCCTCTTTTGCCGGCACACGGAAATCCATGGTCTCTGCCAGCGCTTCCCGTTTCTCAAGTTGGCTCATGGTGCAGACCTTTACAGGCTGGTACATTCCGCTCGAATCGCTGAACAAGATAAAGTCTGCCGCAGTCCAGCCGAGGCGGTCCAGCAGGAAAACAGCAGCCACCACCTTTTCCTGAAGTTCCGCTGTGTCTTCCCGAAAATCCATTTCCAGCGCAAAATATTGCCCGTATTGAACAGAGTCCGCTTTCTCGAAGTCCACTTCTTTGCGGAAAGTGTCGCCATCATTTCTTACTCCCATCAGCTCCAACTCTTTGTAAACGGGCTCTGCGCTTTTGGTGGCCGGATCGATGCCGTACTTTTCCGCCAATGCCTGATAAACCGCATCCGATCCCTCATTCAGTTGCCGCTGCTGATTCCGCAGCTTCTCTTCTGCGCTTTCTCTGGCGATCCGTTGAATTTCACTTTGGAGTTCTTCTTTGTTTCGAATTTCGCCTTGCATAGCCATTTCAACAAGCAGGCTGCTCTTCACGCCGTCGACGGCTTTCACATCATTTATCTCAATCACCGAAATAGTATAATTCACCTGCTCACCGTTAATGATGGAACGGCTCGCCCCGTCAAAATCGAACTCTGCATTCACACTCTGTCCGAACTCGCTGATTGCTGCCTTCCATTGGGCTTCTTGCACTTCAGCTGCCGCTTCCCTTGCGTTCGTCAAGTGCTTCCACTCCGCCAAAGTAAGTGGCAGCGAAACGGCCGAGATTATTGCTATGTATGCCAATGCCACTTTCCATAGCGGCGTCCTTTTCTTATCCACTTCCTGAACCGCCGCCGCAACCCAGCCGACTGCCAGGAAAATATATTGCAGTCCCGCCACGATGTAAATCATATAGTAATATTCCATGTCGGTGCCGAACAGGAGGGACGAGATTATCACACTAGCCACATACACCATTGATGCCGCAATGACACTGACAAATCCATAAACGAAACCTTTGCCGCCGGTTCGTAACAGGTATTTGAAGTAATTCAGTTCGCTTTTACCTGCCCAATAAATAATCGTGACCACTGCGAATGCAATCCCAAATGCTTTTAACGTGCTGAACAATAATATTTGCTGCTCCAGCTCTTCCACCCCAGATGCCTTTTATCTTTTATTTTACCCCATCCATAAATTTCCACAATACTGTTTTTAGGAAATAACAGAGCAAAGCTGAGAACTTTCCGGTTTCAAGGCGCGATTCCATTATGCACGGAGTATTGAACAAAAATAAGTTCAACTTATGTCCGCCACTCCAATACTTCTTCCGAATATGACAACTGTCACTAGTGCCTGATTGCTCCGTCATGTAAATTAGCGGTAGTAGACAGATGATTCCGATATGGAATTTGTCTATAAAGGAGAATCTTATTAATGAAAAAAATAGCATGGATTACGGACACAGCTGCGCAACTTGATGACGTTTTCATCAAACAACATGATGTATTTGTCCTGCCGCTCAGTGTTGTTTTTGCTGATGGGACATTCAGGGAATCGGTGGATCTGACACAGGAAGAATTTTACGATAAATTGCGCACTGCGAAAGTTTCGCCGAAAACGTCGCAGCCGGCAATCGGCGAGATGCTTGCTTTATACGATAAATTGCAGGCGGATGGCTACGATTTGGCGATTGCGGTGCACTTATCCAGCGGGCTGTCAGGTACTTTTGAAAGTGCGCAGTCCGCTGCGAAAATGACCGACTTCAAGGTCTATCCAATAGATTCCAAAATCGGTTCGTTTCCGATGGTGAAAATGATAGAAATCGGTGAAGAACTGTTTGCAAAGGGCAAAGAGGTCGAAGAAGTTGTGGCAACAATCCAGGGCATGACGGCCCGATCCCACTTATCCTTTATTCCCTCCAGTCTGAACCAATTGCACAAAAGCGGCCGGGTTTCCGGAACCCAGACATTCTTAAGCAATATACTGAACATTAAACTGGTCATCACCTTTGTTGATGGAATAACTGTCATGAAAGAAAAGGTTCGTTCAAACAAGCGGGCAAAAAATAATGTGATGTCTGCACTGCGGACCGATATGGCTGCGGGTGCGGTGCCGGAAGTTGCGGCTATTCACTGCAATAATGCAGCGGATGCGGAACTCTGGAAAAACGAGCTCCAACAGGAGTTTCCGGCTTTAAAGGTGGAAGTTGTTGCGCTGAGTGTCTGCGTGGGCGTTCATGCGGGCGAAGGCACGACAGGATTAAGCTGGGTTGCCTATTAAGTTTGAATAAAACTGGTCAAAAGCCGCTGTGTCCATATGGGAGCAACGGCTTTTTTGTGCGGTTTTCCAGTGTGAAAAGGGACGATCAAACAACTTCGCCAGCGCAGGCTAAAATAATAAAACCGGGACTCAGCGGGTCTGTATTTATATGGATGGGTACGTGGTACACTTAAATTATTAGAGAGATCAGGAAGAAGTTATCGTTAATTTTTAAACTAATTGAGGTGCTTTATGGTAACAATGCTGGAAGACCTGCAAATGTATAAGAACTTTGATGAGTTGTCGAGAGACGTTCTGGACCTGGCAAAAGAAATTTTGCCGGACCAATTGATTTATTTGACGTCGTTCACCGATACACAGCAAATTATACTGAAGCTGTCGGATATGGATACAAATATTTTATTGACGGAGGGCATGGCGATCAATCTGGAGGACACGGTATGTGACCGAATTGATTTCCACAAAAAACAGCCACTGGTCTATGAAGATATCAAAAAAGCCTGTCCGGGGGATTTAAAGACCACCCTAGAAGAAGCCAATATTAAATCCTATTTGGGTATTCCCATTTCGCGTTTGAACGGGGAGCGGTTCGGCACATTGTGTGCGGTGCATCACAAGGAGAGCCAATTTAACAGCAAGAGCATCCAATTGCTGCAGCGCATCGTCCGGATGTTTACCTATTATTTGGACCTTGAGCGCTTTGCCTTTAGGGATTCATTGACGGAACTGTACAACCGGCATTATCTTTCCAAGTTTTTTGAGGCCGATGCCCATAATGGTGGAGCACTGTTTTTCCTGGATCTGGATGGCTTCAAAAAGGTGAATGATATGCATGGCCACGACACAGGAGATCTCGTGTTGAAAGACGTCGCTGCAAGGCTTCAGGGAATTGTGAATGACTATAATGATGCTTTTGTTGCCAGATGGGGGGGCGATGAGTTCATAATCTGTTTCTCCGGCACAGTCGGCCAGGAAGAAATGAAAGAGCGGGCGGACCGACTCCTGACCAGTTTACATCTCTGGAACGGGGATTATCAGCTCTCTACTAGCATCGGCATTGCAGCCTTCCCTGCTGAAACGGATGCCGATTTAACGACTTTGCTGAAAAAGGCCGACCAGGCTCTATACGGCGCGAAAACGGCAGGAAAGAATACGTATAAGTTTGCTTGATGGACAAACGTCTTCCTATATAATAACCTGCGCGCCAACTTCGTCCGCGAAGTTGGCGTTTTTGGTGCAAGAAAGCGAAAAGCTTTTAAAATGTTGCCGGACTATGACGAAAAAGAAAGGTGGCATCACCATTCGACACGCGCCGCTTTCCACAAAAGCCGGATTCGTGTAAACTGTATAAGGTTAAGAAAAAGTGAGATGCCGTTCCTGAAACAATAGCTGTTTATTGATTTCCATTATAGATGCAACACGAATTTCGGGTTGGAGGGAGAGCCTTCTGCCCCCTTATGAAAGGATTGGAATTGGAATATGAAAGAGAATTTTTGGCAGGATCTGCCGCGGCCATTTTTTGTACTGGCGCCGATGGAAGATGTGACGAATGTCGTTTTCCGCCATGTAGTGGCTGAAGCGGCTCGGCCGGATGTGTTTTTTACCGAATTTACGAATACAGAAAGCTATTGCCATCCTGAAGGGATCTTCAGTGTGCGCGGACGTCTGACGTTCACAGAAGACGAGCAGCCGATGGTGGCGCATATATGGGGCAATAAACCCGAGCATTTCCGCGAAATGAGCATCGGCATGGCAAAACAGGGCTTTAAAGGCGTCGACATCAACATGGGCTGCCCTGTGCCGAACGTTGCCGCAAAAGGAAAAGGCAGCGGCCTGATCAATTACCCGGATAACGCAGCCGAGATTATCCAGGCGGCGAAAGCAGGCGGATTGCCGGTCAGTGTCAAGACGCGGCTGGGCTATACGAGCGTGGACGAGTGGCGTGGCTGGTTGACGCATGTACTCGAGCAGGACATCGCCAACCTGTCGATCCACCTGCGCACGAAAAAAGAAATGAGCGCTGTGCCGGCGCATTGGGAATTGATTCCGGAGATTAAGCAATTGCGGGATGAAATCGCGCCGGATACATTGATTACGATCAATGGCGATATTCCGGATCACCAGACGGGCATGGAGCTTGCCGAGAAATACGGCATAGACGGCGTCATGATCGGCCGCGGAATCTTTCATAATCCGTACGCCTTTGAAAAGGAGCCGAAAGAACACAGCAGCAGGGAATTGTTCAATCTTCTGCGGCTGCACCTGGACCTGCATGATAAATATTCCACAGAAATCGGCCCGATTTCATTCAAACCGCTCCGCCGCTTCTTCAAGATTTACGTCCGCGGAATCCGGGGAGCCGGTGAATTGAGAAATGAACTGATGTATACAGAGACGACCGATGAAGTGCGTGAGTTGCTCAATAATTTTGAGGCTGTGACGGTGGAGTAAAGCTGCATCCTGTGAACACGCAAAATATCACCCGCCATGAGCGGTGAAATCTAAAGGAAAAAGCGCAATCCCCATTGTTACCGGGGAGTGCGCTTTTTTCAGGTTGACCAACGGGAAGAAGATTATTCAGCTTCCCTGAATTTTTATGATAAGGTTTTCGATCACTTTTTCATTGAGCATATTCTTCTCATGTGGCAATGGCAAAACGCGTTTGCCGGTTTCAACTTCCTCTACAAAGATGATTTCGCGCTTTACTGTGTTGGAAAAGCAGATCATATACTTTTTTTCATTATAATCAATGACGCTGAACCGAGTTCGATCTGTAAGAAACCAATTGGGAGATACCACTGGATGCCCGCCTTTACTGATGGATTTTAGAATAGTATGACACGATACAAAAGGGAAGTAAATAAAAACTAAGGAGAGGCTGCAGTGACAGCACTTTGTTGCGGGTGGAGTGCAGGTCAGTAACAGCGGTCGATTGTGTGATGCGAAGGGCATAAGTGGCGCATGGACGCTTTCACGGTCGAATATTTTTCTTAAAGCTGCCATTTCGTGCTATAATAAGGAACTTAGGATCATTACGACTTATGCTCATAATCGAATGGATTACTGCCTACCAATAAAATATAGAGGTGTATTTGAATGAACAAGCGATGGACGATAGAAAAAATCAGGGAGTTCAGTGAAAAGAATTCGGACAGCAAATTGCTGTCGAAGGAATATCATGGTTTTTCCCAAAAGCTGCTGTTCCAATGTGCATGCGGCAATAAGTTTGAAAAGACTTTTACGAAGTTCAACAAGAACGACCAGCGCAAATGTGATGTCTGCCAGCCGCCAAAAGAGCCGCGTGGCGCCTAATAATGAAAGAAAACACTGATTTCCGTGCCAGGGAATCGGTGTTTTTTATTGGGAAGAGGCAATGGCTGCTGACAGATAACTTGAGCAGGAAGGGGTATAATGAACAAAAAGATTGAATAATCAGTAAAAATTTATACGAGTGACGGCCGGGTGTAGAACGGAATAAGAACACACATTCCTTTTTGTCGACGAAAATGCCGTGGGAAATGGAAATCACTGTTGCACAACGCTTACTCCGCACAATGTTCCTCCTGTACATAGGAAAGGGTGAGAAGAGTGAAAGGTGCAAGTTACCAGCCAAAAACGGATGAATGGGCAATTGAAGCAACAGCGCTTGTGAAAGTTTTCGGCAAACACCGGGCAGTGGATGGTGTGGATTTGGCTGTTCGGAAAGGAACGGTATACGGGTTTTTGGGACCGAATGGAGCCGGAAAAACAACGGTCATCCGGGTGCTGGCCACCTTGCTGAAGCCGGACGGCGGGTCAGCCAGCATTTTCGGCCACGATTTGGGCACGGAAGGCGATGAAATTCGAAGCCGCATTTCCCTGACCGGCCAATACGCTTCCCTCGATGAAGATTTGACCGGCATGGAAAATCTCGTCATGATGGCCAAATTGATGGGCTATCGACGGAGCGAAGCAAAAGTGCGGGCAGGGGAATTACTGCATGCTTTCGGATTGGAAGAAGCCGCAAAAAGACAGGTCAAAAACTATTCCGGCGGTATGCGGCGGCGCATTGATATTGCCGCAAGCCTCGTCGTGACGCCGGATTTATTATTTCTGGATGAACCGCCGGCCGGACTCGATCCGAGAAGCCGCAACCAGGTGTGGGATATTATCCGTGCGCTCGTCAGCGGTGGTACAACGGTTATGCTGACCACGCAATATTTGGAAGAGGCTGATCAGCTGGCAGACCGTATTGCCGTCATCAACAAAGGGAAAATCATCGCAGAAGGCACCAGCAGTGAATTGAAGGCATCGGTCAGCACTGGCACCTTGAATATCCAGCTGGCAGATGCCGCCGACCGGCCACAGGCCATGCGGATTATGGAAGACAAACTTGCGGTAGCCGTACACAGCAGCTCCGACGCAGCATCGTTGACTGCGCAGATAAATGATTCATTTCGGGTCGCAGATGCATTGGCTGAGTTGGCGCGGCAGAAGATTGCCGTCAGTGATTTTTCGTTCGGGCGGCCCAGCCTTGATGAAGTATTCCTGACATTGACCGGACACGCGGCCACGGAAGACGAGCCGCAACCCGAGGAGGGGGCATCATGACTGAATTTGTTGAGCAACGGGAAAAAGGGGAAAACGAATTGCGGCTGGCCGAATCCATTGCTTCGAGCAAGCGGCCAAAACCGCCAAGCGGCATTTCCTCCACGCTTACTTTCGCAACCAGAGCACTTCTGCGGATTAAGCATGTTCCGGAGCAAATGTTCGATGTCACGGTATTTCCCGTCATTTTCCTGTTGATGTTCACTTATTTATTCGGTGGCGCAATCGCAGGGTCCACGGAGGAATACCTCCAATTTCTGCTGCCCGGAATCCTGGTGATGACGGTATCTCAAATCACGATGTACACCGGCATTGATTTGAACAACGATATTCGCAAAGGCATCTTTGACCGCTTCCGCACACTGCCGATCTGGCTGCCTTCCGCATTGGTCGGTTCGCTGCTGGTCGATATTGTCCGCTACTCAATGGCAGCGGCAATCATGATCAGTCTTGGATTTGCGCTGGGCTTCCGGCCGGAAGGCGGTTGGCTCGGGGTTCTGGGGGCAGTCGCTTTAATATTGGTGTTCGCGTTCAGCCTGTCCTGGATCTGGACGATCCTGGGCCTGATTATGCGTTCGGAAAAATCGCTGATGATGGTCAGTTTTATGGTGCTGTTTCCGCTGACATTTGTCAGCAATGTATTTGTCGATCCCCGGACGCTGCCGAACTGGCTGCAAAGCTTTGTGGAGATCAATCCGATCTCCATCCTTGCGACGGCCGTCCGCGGGGCCATGCACGGAACTGCCACGGTGCAGCAGGTGATGCTGGTGCTCGTCGTTTCCGTGGTGATGACCGCCATATTTGCGCCCATCACCATCTATTTGTATCGCAATAAGAAGTGAGTGGATCAGAAAATACGGCGAATGGAGCTGCCCTGCGTAAACGGGGCTGATACCATTCCAATGGGTGCTGAGACCGGGTAAAGGCTTCAGCACTTTTTTCGCTGAAAGTGATTTTACTTCCAATACCAGCCAGCATACCATGTATAATAATGGAAGAAACCAACTCAACAGGAGGGTCCAGATGAAAGATCAAGTGCGGGATACATTCAATGGAATGGCGAATGCCTATGAGCATTCAATCGACAGCAATAATTTATACAACGCTGAATACGAGCGACCGGCCATGCTGGCGCGGCTGCCGGCGGATTTAACGGGCAGGAAAGTTCTTGATGCCGGCTGCGCAGCCGGCTGGTATACCGAACAGCTGCTGCACCGCGGCGCGGAAGTGGTAGCGGTCGATATGAGTCCGGAGATGGTGAACGCCGCGATCAGACGGGTGGGCGACAGCGCGAAGGTGCTGTGTTTGGATCTGGAAGCGCCTATGCCTTTTGGAGACGAGACATTCGATGTGATCGTCAGTTCGCTGACATTGCATTACCTCAAGGATTGGCAAGATACTTTCACTGAATTCCGGCGTGTCCTGAAACCGGGCGGCTTGATCCTGTTTTCGGTGCATCATCCGCTGACGGATATCCGGCTTCTGGAAGATCCCGTGTATTTGTCGACAGAGCTGATTGTCGACAAATGGGTAAAAGACGGCAAGACGTATACGGTGCCGTTCTACCGCAGGCCATTGAACGAAATACTGAACGGCACGCTGGAGCATTTTGAGCTCCGTCAAGTCATTGAACCGTTGCCGACGGGCGCTTTCAAGGAGCGGGACCCAGAGCGCTTCGAGCGGTTGATGAAAGAGCCGAATTTCCTGATCGTTGAAGCTGCACGCAAAAAGTGAAAATGGCACGACGCTGTGTCAGAATCTGTCTGCGAACAACAGCAAAAAAAGCCGGTCTCCCAATGAGGAGACCGGCTTTTTTGCTTCATAATTCCTGCGTTTATTTTACCCATTCACCAATCAGGTCTTCGTTCTCACCGACCCATTTCTCGGCTCCTTCAAGAGGCGCATCGGCACTTTCAACATAGTCGATAAGTTCGCCGATCTGTTTGTCATCCATCTTCCAGTTTTTCAGCCATTCGCTTACTTCCGGATAATCTTCTTCAAATTCCAGACGGGTAGCATGGTGGATTTTTTCCACACCGCCAAATGTGTTCTGCGGATCTTCCAGGAATTTTAAGTCAAATTGGGAAAATACCCAGTGTGGACTCCAAAGTGGTGCGACAATTGGTTCTTCGTTTTCTACGGCTCTTTTGATTTCCGCCAGCATCGCGGCTTCAGAGCTTTGCAGCAGTTCAAAATCAAGGTCATAGTCCACCATTAATTGTTCCGTTACTTCCATGGTTCCGGCACCGGGATCAAAGCCGACAATTTTGCCGTCGAAAAGTTCTTTGTGTTCATTCAAGTCTTCCACGCTGTTCACTTCTTCGACGTACGTTGGAACAACAAGACCAACTTTTGCATTGTCAAACCAGGTAGCTTCTGAGAAATTCACTGTATCCTGGTATTTTTCCAGATAATTGGCGTCCTGCACCGGCAACCATACTTCCAGGCTGGCATCGATGTCTCCAGTCTCCAAAGCTTTCATGGTAGTGCCCATGTTCAAAACGTTCAATTCCACGTTATATCCTTTATCTTCTAAAATTACTTTCCACATATTGGTTACGGCAATATTTTCTGCCCAGTTGATTTGGCCAATCGCCAATTCCTTGTTATTTTCCTCAGACGCTTTTTCAGATGTGTCTCCGGCTGATTCTCCTTCGGCGTTTCCGCATGCTGCCAATACTGCGATGATAAGGATCATCAAAATAAAACCTGCTACTTTGTTCTGCTTATTCATGTTGAAAAACTCCCCTTTGTAAGTGTGTATATTAATTAAAATACATTTAAAAAATTAATTTTATTAAATGTATTAAAATTTTATTTAACGATAAAACCGAACGAAGTTGGCCCTTTTTTTCAAAAGAGCATAACAGCAATAATAATGGGGCAGTCTGCGGTGATTTCGCCGCAGGCTGCCCGTTCTTCGTCGCGCTTAATCGGGTTGATCTTTTGGCAGGAATTCGAATATCCTGCCGCTTCTTATGCTTTCAACTAAATCATCCAACCAGTGGTAATAGGCTTTGGAGTCCTCCAGTTGGTCATAGAATTGCTTTGCTTCCGCCACAACGTCCGCTGTGCTGGCAGGGTCTTTTATGATATCGATGAACTCTTCCTGTGATTCCTCGATAGCTTCCATGTTCATTTTGACTTCCCGTTCCCACATTTCACAATAGAATCCCATAAAGGAGCGGAAGAAATTCTTTTCAGCTATATAGGTATGTTTCCGGGATCCGCGGGTAAATGTTTTCTTTACCATTTTTATTTCCTGGAGCTTGCGGACGCTTGTGCTCATGCTCGGTTTGCTCATTTCAAGCTCCGTGCGCATTTCGTCAAGGGTCATCTGATCTTTAAAGTACATGGTCGCATACAAATTTGCGGCAGCAGGCGTTACCCCGTACAAATCCATTGTTTCGGCAATGGCGCCAATGACTTTGTCCTTGGCTTCTTCTATTTTGTTTCTTGATCGTTCAGTGGACTCGCTCATATTCTTGCTCCTTTATGACTAAAGTAAACCGTATTAAGTATTCATTAAATTTTCTTAACAAACTTTATGTTAACGTGTTCAGCTGATATGTCAAATGGAAATCCCTGATATTGAGAGCCGATCAGGCCAGCAACCTTATTGCCTCTATGGTTACAGCCAATATTAATTTTAATTCGGCTGGCGGCAGAATAACGGTCTGCCAGGTAACTTTGACAGCTTCCACAAGGCATGTTATGGTTTTTAAGTATTAAATAAATTCTTAACAAACTTAATTTATAACGAAATTGGAGTTGATTGATTTGAATATAAAAATGCAACAATACATTAACGGTGAATGGATCGGAGCAAAATCGGGCAATACACGGGACATTATCAATCCCTTTAACCAGGAAGTCATTGCAACGGTTCCCGATGGTAATGAACAGGACGCGCAAGCGGCAATTGCTGCCGCCCGCGAAGCATTTGACAATGGTGACTGGGCTTTTGCCCCGGCAGCCGAACGGGCGCTGATCGTCAGGAAAATTGCTGAATTGATTGAGCGGGACAAGGAAGAGCTTGCTCATCTGGAATCGCTGGATACCGGCAAAACAGTAGAAGAAAGCAAAGGTGACATGGATGACATCGCTGGTGTGTTTCGCTATTACGCAGAACTTGCGGATAAAGATGGCGGGGAGCTGATCGCTTCTCCGGTACCAAACTCCATCAGCAAAGTCGTTCATGAACCGGTGGGTGTCTGCGGACAAATTACGCCGTGGAATTATCCTTTGCTGCAGGCGTCGTGGAAACTGGCGCCAGCGCTGGTGACTGGCAATACATTGGTCATGAAACCGAGTGAAATTACACCCCTTACTACTATTAAAGTATTCGAACTGATGGAAGAGGCGGGAGTGCCGGCTGGAGTGGCCAACCTGGTTCTCGGTGCAGGAGATACAATTGGCGCTGAGTTGTCCGGCAACCTGGACGTAGACCTGATTTCCTTTACCGGCGGCCTTGCTACCGGCAAGAAAATTATGCAGGCGGCGAGCGTCAATATGAAAAACATCGCCCTGGAGCTTGGCGGCAAAAACCCGAATATCATCTTTGCGGATGCGGATTTTGAAGTAGCCCTCGACCAGGCATTAAACGGCGTATTTTTCCACGCCGGACAAATCTGTTCGGCAGGGACACGGCTGATTGTGGAAGAAAGCATTCACGATGAGTTCGTTGCCGCGCTGGTGGAACGGGTGAAGAAATTCAAGCTGGGAAGCGGATTTGAGGAAAGCACGCAAATGGGGCCGCTGATTTCAGCTGAACACCTCGCGAAAGTGGAGCAATATGTGAAAACAGGCATAACAGAAGGGGCGACAGTAGCTGTTGGCGGTGGCCGCCCGGAAGATCCGGAATTGCAAAGGGGCTTTTTCTACTTGCCTACTATATTTACGGACTGTACGACAGAGATGAAAATTGTCCAGGAAGAAGCTTTCGGTCCGATTATCACAGTGGAGAAGTTCCGTTCAGAAAAAGAAGCGGTGAAGCTGGCGAATGACTCCATCTACGGACTTGCCGGCGGCGTTTGGACGAACGACGTTGCAAAAGCGGAACGCTGTGCCGCAAGAATGCGCATGGGCACTGTTTGGATCAATGATTTTAATCTGTATTTCCCGCATGCACCATGGGGTGGATTCAAGCAATCCGGTATCGGACGCGAATTGGGCAAACTGGGCATGGAGGAATATACCGAGACGAAGCACATATTCCAAAATCTCAAACCCGAATCGATCAACTGGTTCTAAGCCGGCGAGCGGCATATAGTCTTTCAGGCAGCCGGAAACTTCAAAATTTCCCGCAGGATCCTGTAGGAGCTGTTGAAGAAAAAAGTCATGAACGAAACACAAACACGCAACTGAATTTGATGGACAAATGAAGGAAGGGATTTCAGCCGGGCTTTCATGCCGGCCGAATCACTCCCTTCCGGTTTTATATAGTTGAGGAGGAACAAAAGATGAATGAAACATATGATTTTATAGTGGTTGGAGGCGGCAGCGCGGGTTCAGTACTCGGCGATCGTTTAAGTGAAGAAGGCAGCAAAAAGGTGCTGGTGCTGGAAGCGGGGCGCAGTGATTATTCGTGGGACTTGTTGATACAAATGCCGGCAGCCCTGCCATTTCCTGCGGGCAACAAACTTTATGACTGGAAATACGAATCGGATCCTGAGCCACATATGAATGGGCGCCGCATCAAGCACGCGCGGGGCAAGGTGCTCGGAGGATCGAGTTCGATCAACGGCATGATTTACCAACGCGGAAATCCATTGGATTATGAGCGGTGGGGAGCGGATACGGGAATGGAGACGTGGAATTTCGCACATTGCCTTCCATATTTCAAGCGTTTGGAAACGGCACTGGCCTCGCCGGATGACGATTTGCGCGGCCATGACGGGCCAATCAAATTGGAACGCGGACCAGCCACAAACCCTTTGTTTCAAGCATTCTTTAATTCGGGTGTAGAGGCGGGGTACTCACGGACTCCTGACGTTAACGGTTTTCGCCAGGAAGGATTCGGCCCATTTGATAAGCATGTCTACAAAGGCAGACGCCTGTCAGCTTCCCGTGCATACCTGCATCCGGCTATGACGCGCCAAAACCTGACAGTGAAGACACGTGCTTTCGTGGCCAGCATCGACTTTGAAGGAACGCGCGCCAAAGGGGTGACGTACAGCCAAAACGGGAAGATGCATCAGGTCAACGCAGGCGAAGTCATACTTTCAGGCGGTGCCATCAATACACCGCAGCTTCTTCAATTGTCAGGCGTGGGAGATGCCAAACACCTTCGCTCACTCGGCATTGAACCGGTAGTGGACCTTCCGGGTGTGGGAGAAAACCTGCAGGACCACCTGGAAGTTTACATTCAGCATTCTTGTCCGCTGCCTGTTTCCCAACAACCCAGCTTAAGCAAAGCACGCATGCCCTGGATCGGGCTGCAGTGGCTGATGTCACGCACCGGACCGGCAGCGACCAACCATTTTGAAGGCGGAGGTTTCGTCCGTTCGAACGAAGACGTGAAGTACCCGAATTTGATGTTCCACTTTCTGCCGGTAGCTGTCCGCTACGATGGACAAAAAGCGGAAACGAAACACGGATTCCAGGTCCATGTCGGGCCGATGTATTCGGACGCCCGCGGGTCATTGAAAATCACTTCAAAAGATCCAAAAGTGTATCCAAGCATGGTTTATAACTACCTTTCCACAGAACAGGACCGTCGCGAATGGGTTGAAGCGATCCGCGTTTCCCGGAAAATCATGTCACAACCCGCGATGTCCGCTTATAATTCCGGAGAAATCTCGCCTGGTGCTGCTGTAAGCACAGACGAAGAAATCCTGGAATGGGTAGCGAATGATGCCGAGACGGCACTTCATCCGTCCTGCACGGCGAAAATGGGACCCGCATCGGATCCGATGGCTGTCGTGGATCCGCTGACGATGAAAGTCCACGGACTGGACAATGTCCGTGTGGCCGATGCTTCCGCGATGCCTTACGTTACGAACGGCAATATCCATGCACCTGTGCTGATGCTCGCCGAAAAAGCGGCTGACCTCATCCTGGAACGGGCTCCGTTGGCACCTGTCCATGCCGATTTCTATCGCCATGGCGTGCATCCGGCTGATGCAGGAACAATAAGCAAATAATCCGTTCAATTAAGAAGGCTTCTTTCACAAGGTGTGCGCGCAATAAAGCGTGCAGTTGTGACGGAAGCCTTCTTATATAGTATGTAAGAGAGATTTCTGCAGAGGGGGCGGCTGATTTTGCGCGGGTTGGCGTTCCGCGATGTCCTTTTGAAAGCGGTCCGCCGGCCACCTGTGCTATCATATAGGAAGATGAATATGGTTTGGATACAGGAGGTTTTCATTTGGATAACAATGATATATTGATCCGGCTGCGCTATGCGCTGGATATTAAGAACAACGATATGGTGGAGATCTTTAAGCTGGGCGGCATTCAGCTGACGAAGGAAGATGTGCAGAAGGTGCTGACAAAGACGCCGGAACGCGATGAAGACGAAGACGACAGCATCTTCACAGCCACTGCCAACGACGATTATATGCCGGTGGACAATGCGATGCTGGAGTCGTTCCTGAACGGCTTCATCATCCATAAGCGCGGACGCAAGGAAGGCGAGACAGGCACGCCGCCGCTGACGAATGAACCGTCGAAGAACCTGTTGCTGAAGAAAGTGAAGATTGCGCTCCAATTGACGAGCGAGGATATGCTCGAAATCCTGCAGCTTGCCGGAGTGAACGTTTCGAAGAGTGAGCTGAGTGGCCTGCTGCGCAAGCAGGGCCATAAAAATTACAGCCTGTGCGGCGACCGCTATGCCCGCAATTTCCTGAAGGGTCTCGCCATCAAGTACAGAAAATAAGTTGAACCGGCCGCATCTTTTGGTGCGGTTTTTGTTATGGGGAATAAGGGCGTTAAAACGCCTGAAATACCGTCCAAGAGGGATCACAAGTGAGCGGATTGATTTTGTGCATTAGAAAAGGAGAGAAATCTGACCAAAACAAACCATTCCTGTCCGGATGCAGCGGCGTGCTAAACTGGAAACAACTTGGCAAAAAAGGCGGGACTGACATGATTTCATTAAGCATTCTGGATTATTCGCCGATTGACGAAGGGGCGACGGCAGGTGAAGCGCTCCAGCAGACAACAGAGCTCGCGCAATTGGCGGAGCAGCTCGGCTATAAACGATTTTGGGTGGCGGAGCATCACCAGGTATTTTCGGTAGCCGGCAGTTCACCGGAAATGCTGATGATGCACCTCGCCGGCGCGACAAAAAAGATTCGCATCGGTTCTGGCGGCGTCATGCTGCCGCATTACAGTGCCTATAAAGTAGCGGAGAATTTCCGGCTGCTGGAAGCACTGCATCCCGGTCGCATCGATCTGGGCATCGGCCGTTCGCGCAGCTACCGTTTGGTCAACAAAGCATTGAACGAGTCGAAAGGGATTGCGGTTTCCTATGAGCAGCAGATCACCGATATCCAAAAATATTTTACAGATGATACGGAATCGACTCACCGTTTCCAGCAATTGCGTGCCACCCCGGTGAGCGGCACGGCGCCGGAAATGTGGGTGCTCGGCACAGGGGAAGGCAGTGTGAAAGTGGCAGCGGAAGCGGGTGCAGCTTATGCCTATGCGCATTTCGCGAAACCATTGAAATCGAGCGCAAAACTGATCGAAGCTTATAAGGATAAATTTCAGCCATCCCGGTTGCTGGCCCAGCCGACAACGATGCTTTGTGTTTTTGCAGTGGTTGCAGACACGGAAGAAAGGGCGGAGGAGCTGGCTCAGGCATTCGACCTGTGGCTGCTGTTCGTCGAGTCGGATACACCGCCGCCTTATTACCCGTCAGTTGAAACAGCCCGGAAGCGCGGCTTCAGCGCAAGTGAGCGGGAAAGGGTCGAGCGCAACCGGAAGCGCATGCTGATCGGTACGGCCGAACAGGTAAAACGGCAGATTGAAGAGCTTGCAGAAGCCTATCAGGCCGATGAGGTTCTGGTCATCCCGAATGTCGCCGGTGCGGAAAGCCGGATGAAAGGGATCCGCTTGCTGGCGGAAGCATTCGGATTGTAAAGCTGTAAGGAAAGTCCCGGAAGAGCGCTTCTTCGCTCCCGGGGCTTTTTTTGTGTCCTGCCCATGGAACATTCCTGTAGAAAAAGAAAATAGTGGGAATTTATTATACTGGAATACCAATATTTCTTGTGAAATCGGAGACGTTTTTTCTGTAATCCCTATTCTAATCTAAACAATCTCCATATAAAGCACTAATACTAGGAGGTGGAATTATTCAGTAAAAACAGAATAACAAGAAAATACCGTTAAATGCCTTTCGCTTTTCACATGTATACGCTATAATTAGAAAAAATACCCTAGGGGGAAACAACATGGCGAAGAAAAAGTTAAGCGTTTTCATGATGTCGGCAGCTGCAGCATTGGTATTGGCAGCTTGCGGTGGAGAAGAAGAAACATCTGACGGCGGTTCTGGTGAAGGCGGAGAAACTGAAGGCCTTGAATCGAATATCGTCACGATTGCGACAGGCGGAGCATCAGGCCCTTATAACATTATTGGCACAACTCTTGCAGATACTTACAGCAATACATACGACGTCAACTCCCGTACGCAGACAACCGGTGCTTCGGTTGAAAACGTCAACCTGATCAAGGAAGACAAAATCGAAATGGCATTCACGATGAGTGATGTAGTCAGCCAGGCGGTTGAAGGAACAGAAGGCTTTGATGAGCCGACGGATAAAATCAGCCAAATTGCGGCTCTTTACCCGAACTATGTTCAGATTGTAACAACTGCAGATTCAGGAATAGAAACATTTGAAGACCTGCGCGGCAAGCGCATCGCAGTAGGCGATCAGAACTCAGGTGTCGAAGTGAATGCACGCACCCTGCTCGAAGGACACGGCATCACATATGACGACATCGAAGTGGATTATCTTGGTTACGCGGAAGCTGCAGACGGCCTGCGCGCCGGTCAAATCGATGCCGCTTTCCTGACAAGCGGATTGCCGAACGCATCTCTTTTGGAACTTTCCCAATCACTTGATATCCGCATGGTTTCCATTGACCCGACAGATGTTGAAAACATTGCCGAAGATAAATCCTATTTCATAGCTATGGAAATTCCAGCGGACACTTATGGCAACGAAGAGGCAATTCCGACAGCAGCAATCATGAACGCTTTGGTTGTCAAATCGGACATGAGCGAAGATGACGTTTACAAGCTGACAAAAACTTTCTTTGAAAATCTCGATACTTTGGAGAATTCCCACCAGGCAGCTTCAGATATTTCACTTGAAGCCGCTCAGGAAGGGCTTGTAGCGCCGCTTCACCCTGGAGCCGAACGTTATTACAGTGAACAATAAGGTTTTATTGGGGGGAGCATGCTTGACGGTGCTCCTTTTTTTCCTGCTGTTCAGGCTGCCCGTGATCCACTTTGATTTCGGCGAAGAACAATATTTTCTGACAGAAGACGAATTCACTTTGAAGTGGATTCACTCCGTCGAAAAAGAGGAATGGCTCGAAATGTATGAACGGGACGGAGACCGGCTGCTCCTTACCGAAACGGTCTTCAAGACTTTCGGTGCGGGCGTACCGTCAGACGGAGAAATCATTTCCGCAGAAGATGGCTTTGTACATATGCGCATCAACCGTCATCTGCCGGAAATGAACCTGACTGTCTCAGAAAATGCACAGACAACGATAATGACTGAAAACAAAACGATTCCGCTGTATGAGCTGACTGACGATTACGAGTTCGTCTCCATCTCCATTCAGCGGATTCCTATTTGGCAGTATATTGGAGGGAAGAAGTTATGAACAAAGACAACAGAGACCTGAACATTGAAAGTGTTTCGGCGTATGACGAAGACAAGAACCTGAACCAGGAACTTCTGGAAAAATACGACGCCGATGCGAAGGTCCGAAAATTCAAGAACCGCAAGCTGGTATTCCTCGTTGCAGCGATTGCCATTGCGTATTCCCTGTTCCACTTATATGTTACATTCAACCCGCTTCCTGCCCTCCAGGCAAGGTCGATTCACGTAGCAGTCGGGATGGGCCTGATATTCCTGGTTTATCCGACTTTCAAGAAACAGGATCGCACGAAAATTCCATTCTATGACTGGATTCTTTTTGTTCTCAGTTTATCGACTGCAGGCTATATCATTTATGAATACAACGCGATTATGACAACTCGCGGCGGCATTCCGAATAATATGGATATCATTATGGCGGTCTTGACGGTATTGCTTGTGCTGGAAGGGGCGCGCCGCATCACCGGCTGGATTCTGCCGATTCTGGCATTGATCTTCCTGGCCTATCCGTTCTTCAGTTATAACCTATGGGTGCCAGACATGTTAATGACCCGCCAATTTGACCTTGGTGATATTTTTGGTCAATTGTACTTGAAGACGGAAGGCCTTTATTCGACGGCCATATCTGCTTCTTTGCAATTCATCTTCCTGTTCATCCTGTTCGGCGCATTCCTGGCCAAATCAGGCATGGGCCAATTATTCAATGATCTGGCAATGGCTCTTGCCGGCAGCAAGCAGGGCGGGCCTGCCAAAGTGGCGGTCATTTCCAGCGGATTCATGGGAAGCATCAACGGTTCGGCCATTGCAAACGTAGTGGGAACCGGCGCATTCACAATTCCGCTGATGAAAAAAATCGGATACAATAAAAACTTTGCCGGCGCGGTCGAAGCGAGTGCCTCGGTGGGCGGCCAGATTTTGCCGCCGATCATGGGGGCATCCGCTTTCATCATGGCCGAAACCACAGGCATCGCGTATGGCACCATTGCGCTCGCGGCGATGATACCGGCCATCCTTTACTTCCTGGGCGTTATCATGCAGGTGCATTTCCGTGCCGGCAAGCGCAATCTGAAAGGGATTCCGAAAGCAGACCTTCCGGAAACAAAGAAAGTGTTGATGGAAAAAGGCCACCTTCTGCTTCCAATCGTCGGACTGGTGTTCATGCTTTACACCGGCTTGCCGATTGCGCAGGCTGCCTTTTATACAATCGTTCTGACCGTTGTTGTCGCGGCCATCCGCAAATCGACGCGCATGGGCTTTAAAGATATTTTGGAGGCACTTGAAAACGGTGCACGCCAGTCTTTATCCGTTATGATTGCCTGTGCGGTCGTCGGCATCATCATCGGAGTTGTCAGCCTGACGAGCTTCGGTACAGTCATGACTTCAGCCATCACTGCGTTTGGCGCAGGATCATTGTTCTGGACGCTGTTCCTGACAATGATTGCATCCATCGTTCTTGGCATGGGCTTGCCATCTATCCCTGCCTACATCATCACTGCAACCATGACGGCGCCGGCGCTTGCTGAATTCGGCATTCCGGTATTGGTTGCGCATCTATTCGTATTCTATTTTGGTATTTTTGCCAACATCACACCTCCGGTTGCGCTCGCCGCATTCGCCGGGGCGGGGATTTCGGGGGGAGACCCGATGAGGACAGGCTTCAACGCATTGAAACTGTCGATTGCCGGATTCATCATCCCGTATCTCTTTGTTTACAATCCGGCGATGCTGCTCATTGAAACTGAAGGAATTGCAACAAATGCCAGGGAGTTTGAGTTCCCGCCGGTACTGGAAGTGCTGCTGATCACCATTACTGCAATCATCGGCATCATCGCTTTGAGCGCGGCGGTGGAAGGGTATTTCAAAACCCGGATGAACGTCGTCACTTCAATTCTGCTTGGCGCAGGTGCGTTGCTACTGATATTCCCTGAAAACTTCACCGATGTTATCGGGATGATAGTTGTGCTTGGCATCTTCGCCATGAATTATTTGAAGAACAAAAGAGAGAATTATGCTGCAGTTTTATCTGGTTGAATCTGACCAAAAAATAACAGGGGGCAAGCCTTTCGGGGCCTGCCTCCTGTTATTTATTTCCCGGGAAATTACCGGGAAAAAGGTCTACTGAAACGAAAAACCCGCGGCACCAATTGCCGCGGGAAAAGGTTGGATTATGGGAATGACAATTCGTCTTCCGTCACCCATTTGTGATTTGTGATATTTTCGCCGTCCAGGCTGTCGTAATCGACCATATAGACGGTGGTGTCTTCGGCTGAGACGATTTCCGCTTCAGCATCCTGCATGCCTGACATATGGTCAGTGTTCAACATTACTGTATCGCCGGGCTGCAATGGATCAGTGCCCGCGTCTTTCAACTCTTCGTGGATGACCCATTTATGGTTTTCGACCGGATCTCCGCCACCGACCCGGGTATAACTGACAGCATAGACTGTTGTATCGTAGGCACCGATGATGGTTGCTTCCGCTCCTTGCATGCCATCCATATGGTCGGCATTGATGATTACGGTGCTGCCCGGCTCATAGGTCGGGGATTCAGCTTCCATCAGCCCTTCCGGAACATCGCCGGAACCGGAATGATCCATGCCATCGTGGTCTCCGGCATCACTGCCGCTTTCACTTGTTTCAACCGGCTTATCCATTGTGTCCGGGTCAACGGTCACATCTTCGTTGCCGCAGCCGGCCAAAGCGAATGCCAAAGTCAGTGAAACAGCAGCAGTCATCAATTTATTTTTGGTCATCTGAGTTCCTCTTTTCCTGTTGGTTTTAATTATCATACAGGGAATGTGGCAGTTGTGTACAGAGTGCCATCTTTTCGACAAGCCTCATGGATAAAAAATGCACAGGTTTTCGGTATAATGAAAAGCAGGGACCAGGTTAGACAAATGAAAGGCAGGGATTATACATGAAATTGAAACTTTTCGCCGTTGCACTGACTGCAGGTTTTATTGCCGCAGGGTGCAGTGACGGTTCAGAAAATGAAGCAACGGAAAATACAGCGCCGCCGGAGCAGGAAACGGGCAGTGAAAATTCTGCGCAAGAGGATTTTTTGGTGCCGTTTGACGGATCGCTGATGCATGTTCACGGAATTGGCTATATCGGGAATGAGGAAGGATTGTATTTCGCCTCCCACACAGGCCTGAAAGTTTACCGCGATGGCAATTGGTTGGAGACAGATGGCCAATTCCATGATTATATGGGCTTTAATGCAGTGGACGAAGGGTTCTACACCTCCGGACATCCGGACATGTCGGATCTGGAGTCGGAGCTCCCGAACCCGATCGGTATCCAGCGCAGCACCGATGGCGGCCGTTCACTTGAGGAGCTTGGCTTTGCCGGGGAGACTGACTTTCACCTGATGGCGGCCGGTTACCGGAGCCACGATTTGTTCGTCATGAACCCTGAGGCAAACTCGGAAATGGAAGCAGGCTTTTACTTCAGTGAAGACGCAGGGGAAAGTTGGAAGCAACTTGACCCGGAAGGCATTGAAGGCGAGCTGATGGCATTGGCGATTCACCCGGACGATTCACAGCTGATGGCTGCGGCAAGTGCTGAAGGGATTTTCCTGTCAGAAGATGGCGGGGCGACATTCGAGCGGCTGACAGACGAAGGCGAGTTTGGAACGGCGGTACACTTCACGGAAAATGAATTGTACTTCGCGACGCATGGCGTGGAGGCGGCGATGAAATCCTATAGCCTGGAAAACGGAGAGGCTGAGCCGCTCCAACTGCCGGAGCTGAACGAAGACGGAGCAATTTACATTGCGGTCGATCCGGAAAACGATGAAGAAATTGTATTTTACACAGTGCAGGGTGATACCTATATTTCCGAAGATGGCGGAGCATCGTGGGATGAAATTGTTGACGAGGGGCAGATCCAATAACAGTCATTCAATCGGCCCGACCCGGTTGGGCAGCTGCCTCTTTTTGAGAAACACGCATAAATAAGAACAAATTCCCCTGCCGGAAAATTTCGGCAGGGGAATTTTTTTATCTAAAATCATTCTGGAAAATATGGCTGCGCTAACCGCGTCTATCCTCTTCGAGCTCCCGCATCCGTTCCCGGAATTCTTCCGTACCGATTTCACCCCGGGCATAGCGTTCTCTGAGCGTTTCGACTGACCTGTTTTTCGATTGGGGCGGGTTGTTGTCCGAGTTGTTTCTGCGGCTGCCGCTCACAATCATCCAAATGGCGAGTGCCAGAATAAGCAAAAAGACAATAATTACTAATGTCATGCCCAACCACATCCCTGAATTCCCATCCCAGTTTGAACCATAATGCCACATTGCATTCACCTCCTATATTTTGTTACGGATTTTCCAGCCATTGAAATCACATATCCTGAAAACGGCTTTTATATATTCCTATCAGTATACAGTAAAATAGACTGAATATTCTATTTATTTAGACAAAACACATCATTAAACGTTTTCCGATATCAGAGGTTTGAGCGGAGGTGGCCCGGTCTCTTTTCTCAGGTGTTTTTCTGTCGCCGCTCTTTCAGTTCCTCTAAGTTCCGGCGGTATTCCGATTCGGAAATTTCCCCACGGGCGAAGCGGTCTTCCAGCCGTGCTTCCTCTGTTGTCGGCGGCATCGAATCCACCCCTTTGGTTTTTCGCCCTTTTCTTGCAGCATAGATGGCGACGGCAATGGCTGCAATTGCCACCACTACGACGAGAACTGTTGTGTACATATCCATTTCAATCACACTCCTTAAGGTTTTTTGCTTCAGCTAACTTTAATCAGTACCCTCTCGGGGAACCTGGCGCCAATCAGGACGTAGCCCATCCTCCTGCTGCACTCAATAAAACCGATCACCACAGCAAATATGCACCGGCATGTGAAGGGGGAGGTTGTGCCTGTTTCTTTATACACAGTATACCCTTAAATAGTCAGATTATTATAATAAAAGTGAATTTCCAACAAAATTCTATCAAAAAGGAAGATTCCTCCGGTAATTCCGTGATGCAGGGGAAGCGTCCGGTGGGAATAGACAGGGGAAGGCTGAAAAAATGTCTGCCAGGTACCGACAGAGCCAATTCCAGTAAAATGCAAAAAAACCCCTCCTGGTCCAGGAGGGGGTGTGGACTGAAAATATAGATTAAGCGATTTGTTTGCAGGCTTCTGCGCATTTGAAGCAAGCTTCCGCACAGCGCTGGCAATGGTCGTGGTCATGTTTTTTGCATTCATTGCCGCAGGCTTCGCACATTTGTGCACATACCTGGGCCAATTTTCCGATAAACGGTGAATTGCGGGTAATCGACTGCTCGAGAAACGCGCACATATCTGCGCATTCACGGTCCAGCCGGATGCAACCGGCCATCATTTGGATGTCATCTTCCTTCAGGCAGGCATCGTAACAATGGTTGCATTCAACCATGCAATCGTGCAAAACCTTCAATAATTCTGTGTGTTGTTCATGTACCATATTAAAACCTCCAGTTTCAGATTTATTAGACTCATAATTCCAGTTTTTCCTGTTAGACTGAAGATTAAACACATAATGATTGATTTTTCTGATTTCCATCGGAAATAAAAGCATTTACCGGTGGTCCGGCCGATGTTCCAGCTCTTTCAGTTGGCGGCGGTAATCTTCTTCGCTGATTTCGCCCCGGTCGTATCGGTCCTGCAGTCTGTGTGCATCGTTGTTCGGCGGCAGGGCATCGACTTTTTGGGAACCCTGATTATTCTTGGCCATGAAAAACCAGTAAATGGTCAGCACAACGACGAGCAACACGCCGAGTCCCATCAAAAGACCGAGCGGTAACGGGATACCAGCGATGAGAATGGCATTCATGTTTTCACTCTCCTTCATGGAATGTCTTTGTTCTACTTGTGTAGTTCCCTCTTCTTTGCATCCATAAGCCCCTACTTACAGGAAAGTCAGGAATTTATTTAAACAGCTACTCCTCTTTAACATTTGAAAAAGTATTACAAAAACCTATAATTATCTGTATCAACAGAATGACAGATCCGGTTTTCCAGCCAAAGGAAAAAAGACTAGTGAAACTAATCTACCCAAAGAAGGTGCCCCAATGACTCGAATGCTGATAGAAAACATCCGGCTGGTCCGGAGGGACGGCAAGTTGGCAGAAGGCGCGATTCTGATTGAAGGCGGCGGGATTGCCGCGGTTTCGATGGCGCCATTCGCCGATTACACCGGTGACCGCTTTGACGGCGGCGGATCCGTCGCGATGCCGGGCTTTATTGACATCCATATCCACGGTGCCCGTGGAGCGGATTTCATGGACGACGACCCTGTTGCGGCCGGGACGATTTCAGCCGCGCTGCCGGCGGAAGGCACGACGGCATTTCTCGCGACCACGCTGACGCAATCGCCCGAACGAATTGCCCGGGCGATACGCCATGGCCGGAATTTCATGAATGAAAGCCGGGCGAAAGGAGCGGAGATGCTCGGTTTTCACCTCGAAGGCCCCTTCATCCACCCGGACCAGGCGGGGGCGCAGCCTTCCGCGTATATATGCGAACCGTCGATGGCGCAACTGCGGGACTGGTTCGGCGAAACGCTGGCCGATTTAAAGGTCATCACAATGGCGCCTGAACAGGATCAGGATTTTCACGTCATCCGCGAACTCGCGAAACGCGACGTCATTGTTTCAGGCGGCCACACGACAGCGGATTACGCGACGATCAACGGAGCGCAGGCCGCCGGGCTGACACATCTGACCCATTTCGCCAATGCGATGCGCGGCCTGCACCACCGCGAAATCGGGGTGGTCGGGGCCGGTATGCTGAACCGGGAGCTGTTCTGCGAAATCATCGCAGACGGCATTCACTTGTCGCCCGATATGCTGAAGCTGGTATTGCAGGTGATCGGACCGGAGCGTTTGCTGCTCATCACCGATTCGATGCGCGCCAAAGGGCTGCCGGACGGTTCCTACACGCTCGGCGACCAGGAAGTGACAGTTGCCGGACCCGAAGCGGTGCTCGCGGACGGCAAGCTTGCCGGCAGCGTCCTGAAGATGAATGAGGGACTGCGGCAACTGCGGCAGGCGGCTGGCATTTCGTGGACTGACGCCATCAAACTGTCGTCCGAAAATGCGGCCCGCCGCCTCGGTGTCTGGGACCGCAAAGGCAGCCTGGAGCGCGGTAAAGACGCCGATATCGTGCTGGTGACAGAAGATTTCAGCGTACGACATACCTTTTGCAGAGGAAGGATGAGTTTTGCTCATGATCAAACCGAAGATATTCCAGTGGATTGAAGTCTCAAGCTACGAGCAGATGAGCGGGATCGCGGCGACGATTTTCATTGATCAATTGCTGGCGAAACCGGACAGTGTCCTCGGCCTTGCCACCGGCGGAAGCCCACTCGGCTTTTACAAAGAGCTGGTGCGGCACCACCAGGCAGGGGAGTTTTCGTTCGCCCGGGCAACCACATTCAATCTCGATGAATACGTCGGCAAAGGTCCTGGGGATGCCACGAGCTACCACGAATTCATGTACCGGAATTTATTCCGCCACATCGACCTGGCAGAAAACAGGCGCCATGTGCCGAATGGGCTTGCCCCGGATTTGGCGAAAGAATGCGAGCGCTACGAACGGCTGATCGCCGAAAGCGGCGGCATCGATCTGCAGCTGCTGGGCATCGGGGTAAACGGCCATATCGGTTTCAATGAACCCGGCACCCCCTTTGACTCCCGTACGCATGTCGTCGAATTGGAGGAAGCGACGCGCAGTTCGAACGCCCGCTTTTTCGACAGAAAAGAAGACATCCCGGAAAAAGCGATAACGATGGGGGTCGAAACCATCATGGACGCCCGTAAAATCGTGCTGCTGGCCTTCGGGGACAATAAAATGGAAGCGGTGCGGCGTCTGGAGAACTGTACCGTTACGGAAGAGTTTCCGGCCAGCATCCTGCGCAAACACCCGCATGTTAGGGTGATATACGGAAGATGATGAAGGAAACGGCGCAGCATGTGCAGCTGTCCGGGTAATAAAACAGGATCTTTTCGGTAACAGGCTTCCCCCGCACAGCAATCCGCGGGGGATTTTTTGTGTGGAAATTTGAGGTTGATCGTACAGCTTGAAAATGGAGCTGCCACTTTGGCGCCAATTTGCAGAAAAGGCGCATCTGACACATCAGATTTCTATAAAAAACGATGGATTATCCCGTTGTGATGCGCTCCAATGCCGACTATTTTCCCAAGCAGAAAAGCATCAGATAAGTACGCTGGATTTTATTCATGGAAAATTGCATGCAGAAATATTACAAATAGGTAAAATTTATTAAATTATCAAATAACGATCATTTTGGGTCCGCTGTTTAGTATAATGAAATTGATTCACAAACTAAGCAGAAGGAGCTGAAAGAATGTCAATGTATAGGAAATTGGCGATGGTGCTGGTGGCACTGGTTTTGACTTTAAGCGGTTTGTTTACAGGCGGAGCAGCAGGTGCGGCGAAACCGGATAAGGCGGATAAGCTGAAGCCGATCGACGTATCACTCCGGATTATGGGCACGACGGATTTGCATACGAATTTCATGAATTATGATTATTACCAGGATAAAGTGTCCAATGAGCTGGGGCTTGCGAAGACGGGTGTGTTAATAGAAGAAGCCCGTTCTGAAAACCCGAATAACCTGTTACTTGATAACGGAGATGTCATTCAGGGGACACCGTTCGGGGCTTATAAAGTGTCTGTGGATCCGCTGGAGGAAGGCGAATTGCACCCGGCATACGCGGCGCTGGAGTCGCTGGATTTCGATGCCTCGACACTCGGCAACCACGAATTCAACTTCGGTTTGGACTATTTGGATGAAGTGTTGGACGATGCTCCTTTCCCGGTCCTGAACGCAAATGTTCTGGATGCGGCAACAGGGGAGAATAAGTACCAGCCTTATACCGTGATCGACAAGGAAGTTGTCGATAGAATGGGCAGAACACGTACGCTGCAAGTGGGCGTGATCGGTGTGGTTGCCCCGAAAATCATGCAATGGGACCGTACGCATCTTGAAGGCAAAGTCATTGCGGAAGATGCGGTGCAGTCAGTGGAGAAATTCATCCCGGAAATGAAAGCGGAAGGAGCGGATGTCATCGTCGTTCTTTCGCATTCAGGAATCGGTGATGCAACGCACGAAATCGGTGAAGAAGATGTAACCTACCAGATTTCCCAGGTCGAAGGCGTGGATGCCATCATCACCGGCCACGACCATGATGTATTCCCGGGCGCATACGGCGATTTGCCGAATGTCGACCAGGAACAGGGCACAATCAACGGCACACCGGTTGTCATGGCCGGTAATTTTGGCAGCCATCTCGGCGTCATTGATTTGACATTGAGCCCGCGCGGCAACGGCAAGCGCTGGGTGGTGACTTCCGAGAAAGCGGAACTGCGCGAAATCGATTCAACAACGGACGAAGTTGCTGAAGAGGTAGTCGAAGCGGTGAAAGAAGCGCACGAAGGCACAATCGAATACGTCAACACACCGGTGGCTGTAACGACGGCGCCGATCAACAGTTATTTCGCGTTGGTGAATGACGATCCATCCATTCAATTGGTGAATAACGCACAAACCTGGTATGTCGAGCAGCAGGTGGCCGGTACGGCGAACGAAGGCCTGCCGATTCTGTCAGCTGCGGCACCATTCAAAGCGGGCGGCCGCAACGGGGGCGACTATTACACCAATATTGAAGCCGGCCAGATCGCCATCAAAAACGTCGCTGACCTCTATGTCTATGACAATACGACATTCGCTCTGAAATTGACGGGCTCCGATATTCAGGAATGGCTGGAAATGTCAGCTGGCCAATTCAATCAGGTTGACCCGAACGCCACTGGCGAGCAGCAATTGATCAACAATGATTTCCGTACGTACAACTTCGATGTCATCGACGGTGTGACGTATGAAATTGATGTAACGGAGCCTGCCAAATACGATACAGGCGGCAATGTGATCAATGAGGGCGCGAACCGCATCAAGAACCTGTCGTATGCGGGCCAGCCGATCGACCCGAACCAGGAATTCCTGGTGGCAACCAATAATTACCGGGCAAGCGGCAATTTCCCGGGAGTCGTGGATGCCACAGAAGTGATCGACTATGCTTATGAAAATCGCCAAGTGGTCATTGACTACCTGGAAGAGCTGGAAACAATCGATCCTTCAGCGGATGATAACTGGAACTTTGCGCCGATTGCCGGCGACCAGTCAATCGTCTTCGAAACTTCCGACAACGCGCGTGACATGATTCCGGCAGACAGCGGCATCACGTATATCGCGCCGACGGTCAACGGATTTGCCAAGTACGGAATTGCGATAGACTAATAAAACTTGAGTTTGTGGCCCATCCGCGGTTTGCGGGTGGGCTTTTTGATGTGTTTGTGGAGTTTAGTTAACGTATAGGCTGATTTGCTTCACATTTAGCGAAAGATTGCTAGAAAAAGAAGGATTGCTAGCCGCTTTGGCGCTCCGGAGAGTGCTCCCGCAACAAGCCTGGCTGGAGTGATGCCAGTCTTGTTGCTTCGCCCACTCCATAGCCGCGCCTTTGCTGGGGGTGGGGGTTGAGAGGAGGAGAGTTGAAGGGAGATAGTGGTTCTATTTTTACTTTTGCTCTTATTATTTTTGCCTCTGCACCTTCTATTTAGAGTGATGCATTCTTAACTTATGATTTTGAGAAGGTATCTTACGGTTTGTCGTTTCTATCTTACATTTTCACAGTTTTATCTTACAGTTTGCGCTTCTTATCTTTCGATTCTCAAATATGCCACTTTCTCCAACTGTTCACAAGATCGGTTTGAAGCAGCTGGCGCACGCCAGCTGCCTGGGGCGGCGCGCCGCCCGATCAATACAGTTCTTTTTCATTTGTCTTACGGTTTCTGTTTTTTATCTTACGGTTTGGTGTTTTTATCTTACGGTTTAAAACTTTTATCTTACGATTTCACTTTTTTATCAAACGATTGCTGGCAAAAGGAGGGGTGATAGCCGCTTTGGCGCTCCGGAGAAGGCTCCCGCAACAAGCCTGGCTGGAGTGATGCCAGTCTTGTTGCTTCGCCCACTCCATAGCCGCGCCTTTGCTGGGGTTGGGGGTGGAGAGGAGGAGAGTTGGAAGAAGAAACAGTTCTGGAAGTAGGTTGTTTTCGAGTTTATTTCTTCGGTACCTTCTATCTTAAAGAAGATTGAAGTTTGAAGGGCTTGATTTGAAGCAGCTGGCGCACGCCAGCTGCCTGGGGCGGCGCGCCGCCCGATCAATACAGTTCATTTTCATTTGTCTTACGGTTTCTGTTTTTTATCTTACGGTTTGGTGTTTTTATCTTACGGTTTAAAACTTTTATCTTACGATTTCACTTTTTTATCTAACGAGTGCTGGCAAAAGAAGGGGTGATAGCCGCTTTGGCGCTCCGGAGAAGGCTCCCGCAACAAGCCTGGCTGGAGTGATGCCAGGCTTGTTGCTTCGCCCACTCCATAGCCGCGCCTTTGCTGGGGGTGGGGGTTGAGAGGAGGAGAGTTGAAGGGAGATAGTGGTTCTATTTTTACTTTTGCTCTTATTATTTTTGCCTCTGCACCTTCTATTTAGAGTGATGCATTCTTAACTTATGATTTTGAGAAGGTATCTTACGGTTTGTCGTTTCTATCTTACATTTTCACAGTTTTATCTTACAGTTTGCGCTTCTTATCTTTCGATTCTCAAATATGCCACTTTCTCCAACTGTTCACAAGATCGGTTTGAAGCAGCTGGCGCACGCCAGCTGCCTGGGGCGGCGCGCCGCCCGATCAATACAGTTCTTTTTCATTTGTCTTACGGTTTCTGTTTTTTATCTTACGGTTTGGTGTTTTTATCTTACGGTTTAAAACTTTTATCTTACGATTTCACTTTTTTATCTAACGAGTGCTGAATCCGCTTCCGAAAGCAGCGAGATCAAAACCATCAGATCAAGCGCTTGGAAGCGATTGATCTGGCGGCGTGGATACCGCTTGCCGCGGCGCCGATTGTGCCGCCGCCTGGGAAAACGTGGTCTCCGCAGACATAAAGGCCGGAAATGCCGGAACGATGCGAGATGGCATTGAACAGCGCTGAATCCAGGGTCTGGGGGAAGCCGCCGACAAAGCCGTTCGGTCTGCCGGTGAAACGCTCCCATGCTTTGGGCGCTCCTGTTTCCAGGTGGACAATCGAGTCGCGGAAACCGGGGATCTGCTGTTCGATTGCCTGGAGCATCCGCTCACTTAAGGTTTCTCTGGCTGTGTCGTACTTTTCTTGTGTGTCCCAATGCCCGGCTTTGGAATGGGTGGAAATTGTCACGGTTTGAAAGCCGGCCGGTGCCCGCAACACATCGCCGGGAAGCGAGGCAGACATGAAAAAGTGAGCGCCTTCCGCCATGCCGTCGCCTGTTGAAATTTGCCGGAAGGGAGGCAGCGGCTGAGACAATTTACTGGAATCGACCGCAATATACAACGTCAGGGTCGTCCACGTTTCACCCTTTGCCCCTTCCAGGAGGGGCTTTTTCAATTGGCGTGTGAGTTCCGGCGGCAGCATGCCCGGAAGCAAATGGATTGGAGCATTGACGATGACGGCATCGGCCTCGTATTTATTGCCGCGGTGATCGGATGCGGTCCAGCCTTTTCCGCTGCGCGCCAGTTGCGTGACGGTGCGGCGTTTTTTCAGCACACCGCCATTTTCCTTTAGACTGTCGCCCATTAGTTCGGCAAAGCGATACAATCCGCCGGGCACGTAAAAGGCGCCTTCATGGTAGATGTCGAGTGCAACTGCTGCGAGTAAATAAGAAACATCATCGCTGCCGGTCTGCATGCTGTCGATCAGCAGCCCGTCCAGCATATGGCGGAACGCTGTGAGTTCGCTAAGGCCGTGACGCTTCAGGCGATCGCCCAGCGTCTTGTTGAAATGGGGCAACAGTTTGGAGTGAATCGGCCGGATGGCGCCGGCTAATGCTGCCCATTCCTTCGCCGTCTGCGGCGGCAGTGCAGGCAGCGGATCCATCATTGTGCGGACGATTGAAGCAGTAGCGTAGATTTCCCGGTAAAAGGCACGGATCTTTGATTCGTATGCAGGAAAGTGGCTGATGATGGCATCGACATGCTGTTTACGGTCTTTCAGAAAAATAAATGAATGGTCAGGGTGGATCATTTCCATGACGGTTTCCAGCGGCTCAATCGGCAAGGGCTTTTCGAGGAAGCGGAAAACGCGTTCATGGATGCCGCCGCTTTCGAGGCCCATGCCGAGCGTCGCGCCGGCAGGAAACAGGAATTTATGGCGTTTGAATTTCCCGGCGCAGCCTCCCAGTTCAGAAGATGCTTCGAGAAGGGTAACGCGGTCCCCATTTTTAGCCAGCAGGGCAGCAGCGGTCAATCCGCCGATGCCGGCGCCAATCACTAAGACATTTTGCGGCATGTCCAACCCTCCTCCGAAATTTTATTTATTCCACAAAAAATTGAAAGGCTTTCTTCAGCCCAAAGCCGGGTGGCCAATCTATTAACTAACGTACCATAGTTCCTGAGGGTGAGAAAATTTGGGGGGGAAATTAGCTTGCCGAGAAACGATATTCCATATTCTCACATCTTCCCAATTATGCTACGCTGAAGCTAATAATGGAGGGGATTGGGATGTTTACGTATAAAATAGATGAGGAAGTATCGCTGAAATTATTGGAGGAGAAAGACGCGGAGCGGTTGTTCGGGCTGACGGACGGTTCACGCGCGTATTTGAAGGAATGGCTGCCGTGGCTCGATTACACGAAAACGGTGGAGGATTCCCGGGATTTTATTCGCATGAGCCGCAAGAATTTTGCGGAAAATAAAACCTTGAATGCGGCGATCGTCTATAAAGGCGAAATTGTCGGGATGGCCGGATTTAACGAGCTGGGCTGGGCCAATAAAACGGCGAAGATCGGTTACTGGCTGGGGCAGGAGTATCAGGGTCACGGCATCATGACACGCGTGGCAGAGGCGCTGACGGAAATTTCGTTTGGCCATTTCGGCATGAACCGCACGGAAATCCGCGTGGCGACCGGCAACCGGAAGAGCCGCGGCATTCCCGAACGGCTCGGGTACACGGAAGAAGGCACGCTGCGCCAGGTGGAATGGCTGTATGACCATTTTGTCGATCACATTGTATACGGGATGCTGGCATCGGAGTGGAAGCTGTAATTTATGCCCCAGCAGGCAGTTTAAAAAGACATCAGATTCGAATGCATCGTGCTGAATTTGGCTGCCCTCAAGAGGCATCGAAAATTATAGTTTATTTTTCCCTGCCTTTGCGGTTATCATGTTAGATAGAAGAAACATTAACTTACAGCATGGAGGAAACGAAATGAAATTTTTAGTAATCGGGATTGTCACGGCTGCGATCAGCCTGTTGCTCGGCTATTTCCTGGAAGACTGGGACATGGCGTTCTATATTGCGGGTGCACTCGGAATCATCGGCATCATTTGGGGCGTCCTGTTTTCCGGCGTACTCAAAGGCTCCAGCGGCATGGAACGCATGACCAGCTCAGAGCGCCGCAAGGAAAGCGCTGCACGCAACGCGAGATTGCGGAACGGCTTCCTGTTTGCATTGCCGAACCTGCTGGCTGCCCTTGCAGCTTTGTGGATTTTTTAATCCCCACCAGTAAAACGGCCATCACTCCCATCCGGGCGTGATGGCCATTTTTAGAATAATAACAGCCCATACCAAGCACTTCGCCGTGGAGGTTAGAGGGAGAACGGTATGTGCGCTCAAAAAGCCAGAATGTTTCATTGACAGAAAAAAGGGAATACTTTTGGAACATAATTTTTTTCGGCTTTGGCATAGCCGCAATTTTTCACTAAGCGAAGGAGGGCATCCGATGTTGGGATATTACAGCAAGCTGTCAACGGAAGTCTATGGAGTCGATAAGCCGGTCGGATCGTCATTCGGCGATGTGGAGTTTTACATGGAGCGGTTGGATGGCGTGACGGGACGCATTTTGGAGCCGGCAACCGGGACAGGGCGTATGCTCGTGCCTTTGTTTGAACATAATTTCGTGGTGGATGGCTTTGACAGTTCGAAGGATATGCTGAAGGTGTGCAGAAAGAATTGCGAACAGCGGGGATTGCAGCCGAATCTGTTCGAGGCGGATATGGAGACTTTCGATTTAAATACAGAGTACGAAGCCATCATCATCCCGGCAGGAACGTTCCTGTTGCTGCATGAACGGCAAGCGTCGCTGAAAGCGCTGAAGAATTTCCACAGGCACTTGAAACCTGGCGGCAAGCTGATAGTCGATCTGTATTTGCCGACGGACAGCGAGGTCGGCCATTCGACGCTGCGCTCGTGGGAAATTGAGGGAGGCGGAGTCATCACGCTGGAGACGACGATCAATGAGATCGATCATATCAACCAGTTCAGTGTGGCGCACAATCGCTACGAGAAGTGGAGACGCGGGAAACTGCTGGATACGGAGCTGGAACGCTTCGCGATGCGCTGGTATGGTGTCGAGGAATTCCGGACCATCCTTGAGAATCACGGCTTCCGGGACATTGTGATTTCCGCGGATTACGCGTACGGAAAATACCCGGATTCGCCGAAACAGAGCATAACGTTTGAAGCGTTTGCGGAGAAGTGAAAGTAAACGAAAAGAAAAAGCCTGGAAAATTCTCCAGGCTTTTTTGTGCGCCTATTTCGCTGCCGTTTCTTCATCTTCCCGGTATTCCAGAATGTCCCCGGGCTGGCAGTCGAGCGCTTTGCAGATGGCCTCAAGGGTCGAAAAGCGAATCGCTTTCGCTTTGCCGTTTTTCAGGATGGACAGGTTGGCCATCGTAATGCCGACCCGTTCCGTAAGTTCCGTCACGCTCATTTTCCGCTTTGCCAACATCACATCAATATTGATAATAATCGCCATTATCGTCACCTCAGACCGTTAAATCATTTTCAGATTTTATTTCAATCGCATTCTCTAAAAGTTTCTGCAGCACTGCCGCAAAGACAGCGATGACAATCGCACCGAATGTGATGACCATGCCAAGCCCGCCAAGGCCGGGGGCGTCATCGACTTCCGCCATGTACATGATGAGCGGCAGGCACAGGATATAGAGGCCCGTGATCGTCAGCGCGCAATACTTGATGTTTTTCAGCGCTTTCACCGACAGCGCGGAAAAAGCGATGTTCCTGTCGATGTAACTCAGGAGCTTCAACGACTGGTACAGCGCGATGAAATAGGCGATGGCCGTTGCATAGAGGGCAATCATGAAAATCCAGCGCAGGAACGCCCACTGCGGAAGCAATTCGCCCGCAAACGCACTGAGCGGCGGCACGACAAATATGCAGATTGCCAATACCGGCAGTGCCATCAGCACGATGACGATTTTCAGAAAGATGGTTTCCCGTTTCATATCCAGCACCCCGTTTACAATTTGTTTAATTGAAGATACCACATTTTTTATCGATTATCAATAAATAATTGTTGAATAGGAATTGGTTAAGTGGAATATAAGACAAGGGGAAGAATAAGGAATGGCACCCTGGTGTGAAAGCATTGAATAAAAAAGCTTTTTCATAAGCAAGGGGTTTGTTTAATTTAGAGTCTGGAATTTATTTCAGTCCTGTGCTTTCTTGAAAAGACTCCATATGATGGCAGCTAATAACAAACCTAATAACAGCCATGAAATTAAGACAAAAGGAATTCCTGAATACCCTTTTCCAAGTACGTATATCTGCAATACACAGAAAAATAGACCGTATACGATCACTAGGACAGGTATGAATCTCCGGTAATTTTTATTCTTCATAAATAGATAAAGCCCTATTGTTAAAGCAATGATTGATAAAACAAATAAAGGAAGGGACCAGGAAAGCTCAAATATACGCAAGTTCAATCTAATTCCTCCAGATTAAATAAAGTGGCATCTCTCCAAGTTTACAAGGTTTGCTGAATATTAATGGTAAAATAAATACAGGGTTTGCACAGAACAGGGATATTTTGTAAAGGGGGCATATTATGAAAAAATTGATTATTCTGATTGGCGGAGTACTTATTATATTTATTTTTTTCTTCTTTGATAACCCTCCTGAAAGCGAACCATATATAGAGGGGTATGTCGTGGAAGCAGACTTTAATAGACTTTTAGTTGTTAATGGTATAACTGAAGAACAAGCGAAAAGTATGACTTTGAAAGAAGTCGTGACCCTTGCGAACGTAGAAGCGGTTTGGGTTAGCAAGTATAACTTTTTCCAATTCAGAGAAGGACAGAAAGTAAGAGTTTGGGTAGGAGGAACTGTAGCAGAGTCCTTTCCGGCACAAGCAAAAGCAGATTATATAGAGGTAATCCGTAATTGAGTTCATATATTTTATTAATAAAAGTTATTATTTTCTTGACCAGAGGATTGATATATAGCTATTGAAAATAGTACAGAAGGGAAAGCTCAGTTCACTGAACTGAGCTTTTTTAAATCTATCAGGCTTTCTTTTTGTTACGCTGAATATGCGGCTTGGCGGCCAAGTAGCCAGCAAGCCGCATGCACAGCACGGAAATTGCGAAAATGATCGACTTGCCGCTAATGTGCATCTCTTCTGCAAAAGTTTTAAATTTTCTTTGAATTACACCATACTGAAAAAGAGAGGCAACACGAAAATCGCGATAATAAGCAACACACCCAATTGCCCATCCATTTTTTTCTGGAAGAATTCAAAGCGGTCTTCAAGTTTTTGCATAATGTACATCATCCCTAAGAAAATAACCATATAAATAAAATAGGCTGCCATGCGATTCGAACTGAATAACGGATCAATCACGAAGAAAAAAATCGCAAATATTATCATGACCAGAATCAGGTTAATGATGGTGCCGATCTTCATAAATAATTCGCCTCACTTCCGGTTCAGATCAACCGCGTCCCAAATCAGGAACTTCAATTTCTCTTCGTCAATGTCGTCCGCTTTGCGTAATCGGACGTGGCGCATTTTCTTGCCGTCGCCCTCGAGTATCCCGTTGCGGTCATCGAGTTCAGTGCCCCGGTAAAAGCCGAAATTGACATGGCTCTTCGCGGACTGCATATAGCACACGAGCCCTTCTTTCGAATAGCTAGGTTTCGACCATTTGATGTGTTCCTCAATTTCCGGATACGCTTCAAACACTACCGTTCTCAAGCGTTTGACGATGTCCTGCACCGGTTCGCCCAGCCCGTCGATAAATTCGTCCACTTGCGGATCCAATTTGCTGTTCAAACTTGCCGCCCCCTTTTGAATCTATTATGATACTTATTATACCGGTAATAATTGACTAATTGGGGAAATTTTCAGAACTCTTTGAACCGAAATTATAGTACATACAGTGTAAGGAGCAATGCGAAAGGGTATGGGACTTTTATAGACTAAGAAACCATGCTTTTTTTAATTGCAAAGAAAATCTGGAGTGAAAAATAATGAATTTCAACGCGCAAAATTTCGGACAGATTTTAAGGTATCTGCGGAGGCATGCCGGCTTGTCGATGCTGTCTTTGGCACAGAAGCTCGGGACCTCGGCAAGCCGGATCAAAAGCTGGGAGAACGGGGATTCCGTGCCGTCCGTAAAATGGGTCGTTTCGTTAAGTGAGCTGTTCGATGTGCCTTACGAAGTGCTGCTCAATACGGATAAAGACGAAATTGTCCATTACAGCGACCAGCAATGGGATGACATCATGAACGGAGTCGGCTCCAACGATGAGAACTCAGGGGAGGAATTGTGTCTCTCTCAATTGTCGAAGATGGATTATCTCGAGAAGCTGGTGACGGTTTCGTCGGCTCTTGATGCGCAGGATCTGCTGGAACTTTATACATTGGCGAAAGTGAAAGCTGAAAAAACAGCTGACAAGCGGTGAAACGCTTGTCAGCTGTTTTTTGTCGGGAAGAAAATCCCGTGGGATGAGGCATAAGGCCTTTCAGCCGGAACCTGCGATTTAAAATTCGATTTCCCGCAAAACAATCGCCGGATTGCCGCCCACCACCGTGTTCGCCTGAACATCGTTCACCACTACGGTACCGGCAGCGACGACGGCATTGTCGCCAATGACCACGCCGGGACTGATGACGGCGCGCCCGCCGATCCACACATTATCGCCGATTGTCACCGGCTTGCCGAACTCCTTTCCGGCTGCACGTTCCCCCGGGTGCAGCGGATGAGCCGCCGTGTAGATATGAACGCCCGGACCGAGCAGGCAGTTGTCGCCAATGCGAATCTCGCACACATCGAGCAGGCACGCATCGAAATTGGCGTAGAAATTATCTCCGATGTGGATGTTGTAGCCATAATCGCAGCGGATGTTCGGCTCCACGAAATACTTGTCGCCCGTCGAACCGAGCAACTCCTTCAGCAGCAATTTCCGGTCCGTACCATCCATCTCGGAAGACTTGTTGAACAGGCGGCTCAGCCGCCGCGCGTTCAACCGCTCATTCTGCAGTGTATTGTCCGTCGGATCATACAGCTCCCCGTCCAACATCTTTTCCTTCTCGCTTTTCACCATCCATCGCCCCTTGTGTGAAATTTGTTATCGCCATTATACCAGTTTTTACTCGAATAAAATGAGGTGCTTTTACTTGAATAAAATGAGGTGCTTTTCTTAATAATGAGCCAAATTCAATGAACTGAAATTTCATCTTACGATTTTTTATGTCTATCTTACGTTTTCCGTTTTCTATCTTACGGTTTTTCATTTTTATCTTACGTTTTTGACATCCTATCTAACGGTTGAGTTTATTGTCAGCTGACTGCTGTATTTTCCACCGGGAAAAGGGGCGTGAATTCTACAAGGAGGACCCAGCTGGCATTTGGCTATATCTGGGCTGCTGAATCCAATGAACTGAAATTTCATCTTACGATTTTTTATGTCTATCTTACGTTTTCCGTTTTCTATCTTACGTTTTTTCATTTTTATCTTACGGTTGTGACATCCTATCTAACGTTTGAGTTTATTGTCAGCTGACTGCTGTATTTTCCACCGGGAAAAGGGGCGTGAATTCTACAAGGAGGACCCAGCTGGCATTTGGCTATACCTTGGCTGCTGAATCCGATGAACTGAAATTTTATCTTACGATTTTTTATGTCTATCTTACGTTTTCCGTTTTCTATCTTACGTTTTTTCATTTTTATCTTACGGTTGTGACATCCTATCTAACGTTTGAGTTTATTGTCAGCTGACTGCTGTATTTTCCAC
>NZ_ML660050.1:49330-74928 GCF_007004625.1 Planococcus salinarum
GAAATTTTATCTTACGATTTTTTATGTCTATCTTACGTTTTCCGTTTTCTATCTTACGTTTTTTCATTTTTATCTTACGGTTGTGACATCCTATCTAACGTTTGAGTTTATTGTCAGCTGACTGCTGTATTTTCCACTGGGAAAAGGGGCGTGAATTCTACAAGGAGGACCCAGCTGGCATTTGGCTATACCATGGCTGCTGAATCCGATGAACTGAAATTTCATCTTACGATTTTTTATGTCTATCTTACGTTTTCCGTTTTCTATCTTACGTTTTTTCATTTTTATCTTACGTTTTTGACATCCTATCTAACGTTTGAGTTTATTGTCAGCTGACTGCTGCATTTTCCACCCGCAAACGGGGTATGAAATTCATAAGGAGTGATACGGATGGCGTTTGATTATGAGTTGGATTACGAGAAATTGGATCTGCGGAAGAATCCGGAGTTGTACCGCGTGGGCAAAGGCGAGCAGGGGGTGCTGCTGGTCGAACCGTATAAGGGCGAAATCCTGCCGCATTGGCGCTTCAAGACGCCGGAAATTGCGCAGGAATCGTGCGATAAGATTTCGGAAATGTTCGAGGAATACCGCAAGCAGGACGATTTCGTCGGCATGGACATGGCGCGCAAATTCATCCAGATGGGCTACACGCGTGCGCGGCGTTACACGAATTACAAAGGCGGCCGCAAATATAATGAAGACCGCAGCATCAAGGAACGCCAGATCGATCCGGAAAAAGCCGAATCGGCGGCGATTTTCAAGAAGCGCTGGGACGAAATCCGGGAAGACGAAGATTACCTCCGGCGCAAACGTGAGCATCAGCATAAGTACGGGGAACTGAAAGGGTCGGCGAAAAAAGGGCAGCAGGCCATGAAAGCAAACGATTTTCCCCAAGGCGTCAGCCAGCCGGCCACAAGAGCGTTGATCGGAGCGGGCTACACCAAGCTCGCACAACTGGATGGCGTCACCGAAAAGGACTTATTGGCGCTGCACGGCGTCGGACCGAAAACGATCCAGGTACTGCGGGAGGAAATGAAAGCAAAAGGGCTGGAAATGAAGTAGCCGAAAAAACGCCCTTCCAACAGGAAGGGCGTTTTACAGTTTGTCTAGAAAGAAAGATAGGTAATCGATATTCCGCAAAACAGCTCCGCTTGCCTGAAACCCGTGCTCCTGCATCGCTGCGCTAGCTTCGTCGCAAAGCGCTGGCCGAAAGATCTTCGGCCACGCTTGGCTCGCGCTGAGCTAACTCGGTCTCGTTGCACTTCGCCCGCGAGTGGATCTCAGCACTTCGTCGGCATTCGCCTGCTCCCCTGGGCGTCTTCGCTGTTTTGCTTCATATCTTTAGATCAATTTCTACATAAGATATTCGTATCAGCTTGTTTCTAGTATAGAAGATTATAGAAGTTGAGGGTTTCTCGACAGCCTGAAAAAACGCCCTTCCAACAGGAAGGGCGTCTTAATGTGCAGCCATTTCTTCAACCAGCTTCGCAAGGCGTTCCCGCGTTTCGGGCAAGCGCGCTTTTATTGCTTCGTTATCCCAGGCGTCATCCGTATAAAAGGTGGAGAAGTCCTGCGCTTCCTGCCGCGGCACGACGTGCATGTGGAAATGCGTCAGGTCGTCGAACGAGCCGCCGTTCTGGCAGATTGAAATGCCGTCCGGATTGAAAGCGGATTTGACGGCACGCGACAGCAATTGCGCCGCTGTCATCACTGCCTGCGCCGTTTCCGCATCAAATTCATCGATATAACGGTAATGCCGTTTCGGCAGGATCAGCACGTGCCCTTCATTGAACGGATCATGGTCGAGCAGGCAGGTGACTGACGCGTTTTCGTAGACGACTTGCGTCTCCAATTCGTTATTGGCCAGCTTACAGCCCAGGCATTCCTCTATCTTTTCCATAATCCTGTGCACCTCCCGAATTTATTACCACATCGGCTCGTTTTCGTTTGAAAGTTCAGCCATTTGCGGATAGGTCAGCATGAAGACGGCGAAAAGAAAGAGCGCAACCGCCAGCACCGAAACGATGTTCAGGTCGAACAACCAGGCAGAACCCAACAGTATCACTGGGGGAAAAAAGTTTGCAATCCCCATTCTTTTCCGTGACTTCTTTGTCAGGTATTGTGTTTTGCCGCATTCCGGGCATTCCATTCCTTCGCCCAGCGTAAACGATTTACGCAAAGTCGTGCCCCATGACCATTCGTTTTTGCAATTCTCGCAGTGTGGCATCTGAAGTCCTCCATTCGAATCTATGTATTACTTTCCCTCATGCTAAAGCATACAGCCAATAAACTCCACAGCATTTCCCGGGAAATAAAGGATTGCTTTACTTTTTAGCGTCAGTTTTCTTCTTCTTTTTGCGGTATTGGAAACGCCAGGTGTAGTAGGAGACCAAGCCCGTAAAAAGTATAATGAACTGCAGCCAGGAAGTTGTGCCGTCATTTATAAAAAGAGCAATCGTCCCAATAATAATGACTGGTACCATAATCATAAACCACATCTTCAGCTCTTTATTCTTAAAACTCATTTCCACTTGTTCTGCCATCTCCTTCCCTCCTTGCGAAAATTTTCTGATTCCTTATTTAATATCATGCTATAGTATTCATACGCTTGAAACCAGCAGAAGTTTCAGCAGAATTCCCCGAAAATTTATTTCGCAAGCATCCGCAAAATACGCAACCTCCACCCCGAACAGGCGTTAAATAGGAATAGATACTGACAGAAAGCAGGATGGACGATGGACTGGTTGGATTTATTGAAGGCCCTCATTTTGGGCTTTGTGGAAGGCATGACGGAGTTTGCGCCAGTATCTTCTACAGGGCATCTGATCATCGTCGATGATATGTGGCTGAAATCACAGGAGTTTCTTGGGAAATACCCGGCAAACACCTTTAAGATCGTTATTCAATTGGGCTCGATTCTGGCAGTGGTAGCCGTTTTCTGGAAGCGTCTGTTCAACTTGGTCGGGCTTTACAAAATCGAAGGGCAAGCCGCCAATACCAACTTCAATTTAATGCACGTCATCATCGGCATGCTGCCGGCAATCGTGCTCGGCTTTGCCTTCAAGGACCTGATCGATGACTATTTATTCGGCGTTGAAACGGTGATCTATGCATTGATTGCAGGAGCGATCCTGATGATTGCCGCTGATAAATTCGGGCCGAAGACACCAACAATCAACAGTCTTGACGACATTACATACATCCAGGCGTTCAAAATCGGTCTGGTGCAAACCCTGTCGCTTTGGCCAGGTTTCTCGCGTTCCGGTGCGACCATTTCAGGCGGTGTGCTGTTCGGCCTCAACCACCGCACCGCAGCGGATTTCACCTTTATCATGGCGGTGCCGATCATGTTCGGTGCGAGCCTCGTGTCAGTGCTGAAAAACTGGGACCAGCTGTCGATGGATTACCTGTCGTTCTATGCAGTCGGCTTTGTCAGCGCGTTCGTCTTCGCCTTGATTTCAATCGGCTTTTTCCTGAAATTGATAGCGAAGATCAAGCTGGTGCCGTTTGCCATTTACCGGCTTGTGCTTGCAGCCCTTCTGATCGTCGTGGTTTATTTCTAATAAAAAATGTGCAGTACGCAAAAATCAGACAAGCGAAGTAAGAACGCGCACTTGCTTTTACCTCGCTGACTTTTCAGAAAAGGGGAGATGAGCAGCATGCAATATTTTATAGGAATCGTTCCGCCGGAAAAAGAATTGAGCAAAATAAGAGAGTTCCGCAACCAATGGTCAGCCAATCGAATTGAAGAAATGGTAGAACCGCACATCACGTTGAAGGCACAAGGGGGACTGACTGCTGATGAAAGCTGGTTGGAGGGGATGAAGCAGGCAGCTGCTGAATTCCCGGCATTTCAGATCCAACTCGGAGAACCGCAGTTTTTTGGAGAAGACATCCTCTATTTGAGCGTCGATTCGCCGGAACTCGAGCAATTGCACCGCCAGCTGATGGAAACGGTCGGCATCACACCCGAACACATCGATCAATACTTTGAAATGGACCAGTTTCTTGCGCACATGACCCTGGCAAAGACAGCCTATGGATTGTTGCGTGATGAATTGAGCGAGATGGCGGTAGCGGCAACGCTGGAACTCGTCCCGAATCCGGCATTCGAAGTGGAATCAATCCGGGTCTACCGGAAAGCAGCGAGCCAGGACGGTTATGTGAAATACCTGGATCTTCCGTTGAAGACTGGAAAGTAAAACGAGCGCAATCTCTCTGAAGGATTCAACTTAAATGCATCAAAAAAACGCCAATCCATTGTGGAAAGGCGTTTTTATTTGCGTTCATCTTGCGTGCGCTACTGATCCGGCAATACAGTTATCTCTGTTTCAGGGGAAACAAATGTATACGAAATCACAGCTTCCCGTACTTCCAAAGTACCATCCACAATGTCTTCGATTTTCACTTCTTCGATTTCTTCAATGGACGAATGGCTGATGTAGCCATAAACCACTTTGACTTCATCATTAATCTCGATTCTGTCCGAGGGAAACGCGGTCGTTTCCGGATTAGCCGAAACTAAATGGGCAGTGCCGGCTGAATAGATCCACTTACTATCTTCCTCATTGAACAGTGCCAATCCCACACCTTTGTAATCCTCTTCGTTTTCAAGGGAATAGAAGACCAGTTTCCCATAGTCACTGTCAGTTTCGCCGATAATTTCGTGGAAATCGTCCTGAAGCTCGGCAATTTGCTCTTCTGTCGTTCCAATTTCGGGCGCAGGTGCCTTCACTTCATCCACCACTTCTTCCTGACAGCCGGAAAGCAAAAAGGTGGCTGCCAGTCCGAACAGCATAAGTTTGCGTTTGAGCATTCAATCTACTCCTTTTACATTTGCTTTACTCTTTTAAATCCCTTAAGAAATCGTAGACTTTCTCCACTTCGTAGGCTTTGAGCAGAAGCTCCTCCTGGTTATAGACAAAAATTACCGGGAACTGTTCGATGTCCAGTTCTTCTTTGTAGTTAACGACAAAATTTGGGTCATACTCGATCCAAGAAGCTACGACATCGTGCTCTGTTCCCTCCACGATTTTACCGACTTCCTCAAATAACGAATCCTGCATCTCCGGTGGGGGCGGGTTGCCCGGTTCATACATAACCACAATATTATAGCCGTCGATATGCGATAACAGACGGCCATATTTCTCTTTATACGTCATTTCCAATAACACTACCTCGTCTGCGTGACCTTCAAAGTCATCGCCGCGTGCTGGAGGATTGATCAACAATTTATGCCCGCTTTTAACCTCTTCAATTGAAGCTTCGGTGCCGTCTTCGTAGGTAAAAGATGTTTCCTCAGAATAAGTGGCATTAAAAACATATCCTATATCCTCCATCCCTGGACCTTTGAGGTCGCGTTTCTTCCATTCAGAAATATCCAGTTCAATGACGTTCTCCGTGTCGTGAACGGCCCATACCTTGCCAATCATTTTATCGTCTTCGTAATGGCCGTATGGATATTCGCCGTTATCGCCGGAGGAATTGTCGCCAGAGCTGTTTTCTCCTCCTTGGCCACAAGCCTGCAAAACCAGCATCCCTAAAAGCAGGAGTATTAATAAGAAAGTTTTTCGCCGCATCTCTTTCCCCCCTTATGGACAATCAAACCGATGATCCCAAGTAGTATCTGGATGGCACTTGCCAGGAACAATTGCACGATGGGCAAATACCATTCGCCGAGCAGTATGATCGGCAAAGAAGCACACAGAAAACAGACAGCTCCGAGGAGGATGGCCAGCACAAAAACCATATTGTCGTTCTTTCTCAAGCCATAGATGCCGGTAACGGCATTGCCAACTCCGAACACAATCATTCCAAACAAAGCGAGGCTTGCCCAACTAGTGAATGGCATGACACCGACCCATTCCGGTGGAAAGTCGGCAAACATGCCATCTCCAAGTAATATGGTAGTGCCGAGAAAAAATGCACCGAGCGATAATAATAAACAATAAAAACTGACAATTTTTTTCAACAAGGTCTATTCGCTCCTTTCAAAAAATGAACCATTTCTTAAACTAGTAGACAGAAAGCACGCAAAAAAGTTTCATTCTGCAACAAACGCCCTTCAAATCCAGTTCTGGTTTGAGGGGCGCTGCTGTTTTGCCTCGATTGTAAACCCATTAGTCATTCGCTTGGTCATAAAAATTACACTCAAACACTTGTACTTCAAAGCCGGATTTCACAACTTTCGGGAAGCCGCCCTGGTCATAGCATTGATCCGATGCGGCTTTGACCTGCTGGTAGCTGAAATAGGACTGGGTTAAAAAGATGGCGCTTGAAATCAGCAGGACTCCTGCGAATAAAAGGAATAATTTTTGCCAAGCGCTCAATTTGTTTTTCATGATGATCGCTCCTGTCTGAAGATGTTTCTGCTTTTATTTCGATAAATAAAGGCTAACATAATATGCCATTTTATACAGTCCCATTTTAAAAAGATTTTGTAAAATAAGGAAAATAACATAAAAAGTGAATCTTTTCCAGTTCCTCATACGTCTAATAGGTATAGGAAAAAACGCAGAAGGGGTTTTTGTGATGCTGAAAAAAATTGTATTGGCAGGCGGAACGGGGTTTATCGGACAATGTTTGGAACGCACGTATACGAACCAGGGCTATATCGTACATATCATCTCGCGGCAGCCGGGCCAGGTGTCGTGGCACGATGAACAGGCACTGATCCAGGCGCTGGAAGGGGCCGAGATGGTCATCAACCTGGCGGGAAGGTCGGTGAATTGCCGCTATACTGAAAAGAACAAACGGGAAATTAGTGAGAGCCGGACCAGGACGACGGAAGCGCTCGGCCAGGCGATACAGAAGTGCCAGAATCCGCCCGACCTGTGGATCAATTCCAGCACGGCAACGATTTACCGGCATGCAGAGGACCGCCCGATGACGGAATCGACCGGCGAACTGGGTTCCGGCTTTTCGGTCGATGTCGGCAAAGCGTGGGAAGATGCCTTTTTCGATTTCCAGCTGCCAAAAACCCGCCAAGTTGCGCTGCGGCTCGCCATTGTGCTCGGAGCGGATGGCGGTGTCATGGAGCCTTACATCAACCTCGTGCGATTCGGGCTTGGCGGCAAGCAGGGCGACGGCAGGCAGAGGTTCAGCTGGATCCACATCGAAGACGTCTGCGCCATCATCGCATTTCTGAAAGGCCGGAAAGACCTGTCAGGCATTTTCAATGCCTCGGCGCCGACTCCCGTGACCAATCAGGAATTTATGGAGGAGCTGCGAAGGGCCATGGGACGCCGCACAGGATTGCCGGCACCCGAGTGGATGCTCGGCCTCGGAGCGATGGTCATCGGCACGGAAACCGAACTGATCCTGAAGAGCCGCTGGGTGCTGCCCGAGCGGCTCCAAAAGGCGGGATTCCGGTTCCATTACGACCGTCTGGACCGAGCCTTGTGGCAAATCCTGCAGGAACAAAAACAAGAACAAGTGCAATAACAGCTGCTGTTCCGCTCATTTGCGGGGCAGTTTTTGTTATTTCCTTCGACTTGATAGTTATGTACCGCTTTGCTGCTTCGCCGTCGAGACTCAGTCCCGCAAGTGTCACCCAACGTCAGTCCAAGCGTTTTTGCAGTATAGCATTATAGAAGTTTTATTAATTTCACACAATAATTTAATGTTCATTTCTGAAACAAGAACAAGTATAATCTGTTTTATAGACGTGTTGAGGGGGGAAAGAAGATGAAGTACTTTACGAAAGAATGGTATGACGAGATGCAGGTGGCCGGTTTTCTGACTTTCCCTGAAACCGAAGAAGAATGGGAAGCGTATCAGGCCGGTTACCGCGCGGATGGCGTAGATCCGGCGGAAATCCAGCGACGGGAACTGGAAGAGATGAAAGAAAATCTTCTGAAGTTCCTGCCTGAGTCGTTCCATCCGTATATTTACGACGGCACGATCAATTCCGCCTATCCGCCGCCCGAGCTAAGGGACATGATCGCGAAATGGGAGGCGGACCAGGAAGCCCGTGTGGATGTGTTGCTCGATGATTACAGCCGCCACTACGAAGCGATCCGGGAATTTTTGCCGGCCGGTGCGGTGCAATTGACGGAAAAGAGCCTTCACGACTGCGTGGTCACAAGCGTTGAGCGCCCTTCGGAGGATGTGCTCGTCCTGCGGCTCGACTGCCAGAGCGGCTTCCACTACTTCAAAAAAATCCAGCTGACATTCACGGGTGTGGTGGAGGCGACGATACCGGCAGAGTTGGCGCAGGCCTGGTGGCTGTACAACGAAATTTACCTGACCGGGGAACTTTTTGAGCTGCATGTGCTGTTCGATAATCCGATGTCGGAAGTGACGATCATCAGCCGGGACGTTGCAATCGAGGAACTGGAATAAAATCTGGTTTTCTTTTTTGGATTTTATATGGAAATTAAATCCAGATTATAAGCCATTAGAACCTAGAAAGTATACAAAGTGGCAGATATTCACCTTTTTACAAAACAATATGCAATAATCTCATCTTTTATTCAAACTGGGAGTTTAGTCTTGCAAGAGACGGGTAGTTTGAAATAGAGGGGTGAGAAAATGCGCGCAGATGAACGTTTGATGAAGGCTTTGCTGCAAAGAGACAAGGAAGCGCTCGAAGAATTGTATGACCGCTATCATTTACTGCTGTGGAAAATCGCCTCTGAAGCAGAATCCGATCATCGCATCTGCGAACAGCTCGTCACCCAGGTATTTAAACAAGTTTGGACCAAACCACATGAATTCATGGGCGACAAACGGCTGGCATTGCTGCTGATCGAATGTTGCCGCGCCAAACTGAAGGAGCGGCCCAGGCCGAAAACGGTTTGTCGGAATCTGATCGAACCTAGAGTATGCTGCGGATAACCTCCGCAGCTTTTTTTAATGTTCAGATTCCAGCAGCGCGTCACCAACTTTGGCGTGGAAATTGGTGTGCGTTAGGTAAATGTTGCTATACGGGAGGTAAATTCGTTTATACGAGAGGTAAACGTGGCTATACGGCAGGTAAACGCCGCTATACGGCAGCAACACAAGCCCGACGCATTTCTCGTAACCCGAGTTGTGAAAAAGGGGGCAGGGGGAGGCGGAAACTGGCATAGCTTCCACTCGTTGACATTCTTTTCGCCTAGTAACACAGAAAAATGATAGAACCTTTGGGCGATGGAAAGATGCATAAAAGATGTATATTATTGTAATTAGTTAATATTTATACATTACTTAGAGGAGAGTGGAATATGAAGAAATCAGTCAGTGTTTTATTGGCAGCGAGTTTGTTGGCGTCTGCACCGTGGTCATCTGTGGTGGCGGAATCGCCGAAAGTTACATACGTAAATGCACTGGAAGAGCAGGATGGCAGCAAATTCAACAGCGAGAATTATGATTTTACGAAGTTTTCGGAGATCGGACCAAAGCTGGAGGAAATCGCGAAATCGTCGAACCGTGTGAAAGTGGAAGTGACAGGCACCTCGTCTGACGGCCACCCTCTGTATGTCGTGACGATTGCCGACCCGGAATCGCAGGGCAAATTCGGCAAGATCCAGGCACTGCGCAAGCAGATGTTCAAAAATCCGGGCAAAGCTCAGGATTGGGTAGCGGAAAACCCGGATTTCAAAGTGCCGATCATGATCAACGGCTCGATTCATGGCACAGAATTCATAGGGAGTGACGCAACGATCCAGCTGATCGAGCGCTTCGCGTCCGAAAACGACGACACGACAAAAGATATTCTGGCCAATAACGTCCTGATTTTCAATGTCGTGGCCAACCCCGACGGCCGCGTTGGCGCCACGCGCTTCAACGGCGAAGGCATCGATTTGAACCGCGATTTCGTGACGCAGTCGCAGCCTGAAACGCAGCAGACCGTTGACCTCATCACGGAGTGGAATCCGATGGTGTTCCTTGATACTCACGGCTATGTGAAAAACTTTGCGCCGAACAAACAGGGCCTGATTGAGCCGTGTACGCCGCCGCATAACCCGAACTACGAGTACGACCTGTACAACAAATGGGCATACGGCCAGGCCGAAGCGATGGAAGCCGAAATTATGGACAATAAAGAAGGATACGAAGGCGCGCTTTATCAGGAGATGACGGGTACCTATGTGCCGCAGCGCGATGACGCAGCCGGCTGGGACGATTACCCGCCAATCTTCACACCGATGTATGCAATGTACCACGGCGCATACGGCCACACCCTTGAAGCGCCGACCAACGATGAAGACGGCGTGAAATGGATGTACGATGCCGTCATGGGCGCACTGAAATACGCCACAGACAATAAACAGGAAATGATCGCCGATCAGATGGAAATCTTTGAACGCGGCATTACTTTCGACCATCCGACGCATGAAGAAGGCTTTTTCCCGGAAGCCTATGTCCTGCCGGTCGATGAGCAAGATCCGACCGTAACCGAAAAAGCGGTCAACCACCTGCTCAAAAATGACATCGAAGTCGTACGCGCTTCCAAAGCGTTCACTGCGGAAGGCGTAACGTACGACAAAGGGTCGTACATTGTCCACCTGGACCAGGCGAAAGCCGGCCTTGCCAACACGTTCCTGTGGGACGGCGAGGACATCACTGATGACACGCCTTCCATGTACGACATCTCGGCCTGGAGCCTGCCGGAACTGTGGGGCTTTGAAGCCAACCCGGTGACAACGGCTGTGGACGTAACAGCGGCGAAAGTCAATGAAGTGAAAAATCAGGGAGCCGTTTCCGGCAAAGGGCCATTCGTCATCCCGAATTCTTCTGTCCAAGCAGTCGAACTCGTCAATACCCTGCTCGCTTCCGGCGTTGACGTGAAGCGCAGCGCGGCAGGCGATTTCTACACAGAAGCTCCGGCCAATGCCATCGCGACGGCTGTAAAAGCATCCGGCCTGCAGATCGAATCTGCAGCGGTGCCGGCTGACGCCGAAGCCATCTCTTCCGTTAAAGTAGCACTTCTGGAAGACGGCGGCATGAACAAGCAGCAAACGCACGCGGGCATGAACCTCGCTCTTGAACGCCTTAACTTTGACGTTACGGAAGTGTCTCCGGTCGAAGTGGCCGAAGCGGGTCTGAACGGCTTTGACGCTTTCATTTACAACGGTACGGAAAGCCTGGTTGCACCGACCCAATCACGGGAAGGCAACAAAGAATTCGGTTTCCAAAATCCCGCCCAGTATGACGCCTTCAAAGCGAATGTCGAAAGCTTCATCGCTAACGGCGGCAAATACATCGCGGCCGGCGCCGGTGCGTCCCGTGCCACGAAAACGCTCGGCTTGACCGACGCAACAGTCAATGTCGGCGGCTATAACAGCAACGGCATCGTCTCCATCGACTACGACGGCAGCGGCCTGACAGCCGGCTACAGCCAGGACGACATCGGGTTTGTCTACCGTCCGGTCTGGTACAGCGGCGTCGAAGCGGATGAAGTGCACGCGTCCTACGACGAAGGCGATTTCTTCATCGCCGGCCACTGGAAAGGCAGCGAAGCCGCTGCCAGCCAGCCGGTAGTCATCCAGGAAAACGACCAGGACGTAACCCTGATCGGTCTCGAGCCAACATTCCGCGACCACACCGATTACCTGTTCCGCCTCGTTTCCAATGCATTGTTCACGAAATAAAATCAACAAGGAGGAGCCAAGTGGCTTCTCCTTTTTTTGGTGGAAGGGTATAAAGAGTTGAAAACAGATATTCCGCAAAACAGCTTGCTTTCCTGGGGGCTTGCGCCGAGCTAACTGCGGACTTCGTCCGAGTGGATCTCGGCACTTCGCTTGGTCCCCATGGAGTCTGCGCTGTTTTGCTCCATATCTTTAGAGAACTCTTAATATAATGAGATTCTTATACATTAGAAGTAGAAGAGTGGTTGATATAGCTTCTTTTTTAACGGGATGACAAGCCAGCTTTTCAACTGAATGAGGGTATGTGCATAGGGCGATGTGAATTTGGATGCGTGAGGTAAACGAGTTTATACGGTAGCTAAAATCATCTATACGACAGGTAAAACTGTCTATACGTGAGTTAGCCTCCAACCAAAATAGCAAACCCCCTTATTGGCCGAAAAACGGGCGGGGGCCACAGCCCCGCCCCAGCAGTCCGCGTGGCGGACTGCGACCATTCGGATTTCCAGCCGGGTGAGTGCTATATATATAGAAACATTAGGTAAAGGAGAGAAACCGTAAGATAAAATCTGCAAACCGTAAGATAAAAACTTAAAACCGTAAGACAAATCTATAAAAACAGAAGACAACCATCCACCAGGTCAGCTAAAAAAAGAAGCTGCGGAAATTCCGCAGCTTCTTAGCTAATATTCTTCAAATTTTCACCTTCAACAATCGCTGGCCCGTCTCTTCCTTCGGCACAATCCAAAACCTGGAGACGAAGTAAACCACTAAAAAGATAAAACAGGCCGCAGCAGTTGTATTGCTGTTGACCAGTGCGTGCTGCACAGTTTCAGGCCGCACAAAAATCAGAAGTCCAATCGCCACATTCAGCAAATACGAAACGAAAAACCCAGCCAGTGAAACGGACATCAAATAATACCCAACCAGTTTCCGCTTGCCAACAGCTGATTTCGGCTTCGTCGCGCTTTTTATTTCCAGCGTGTCCCGGATCTGCCACACCAGCGCGTAGCCAAAGCCGGCTATCGTCAGCGCCACAAAAATATAGCCCACAAAATTTTCCATATTCGAGCCTCCGTTTCTTCTGATGGTACACCATCCGTAATTGCTTTCAGATAAGTTTCAGAAAGAGACACCACAAATCATATTTATTCATTTAATAGAAAAGAAATCAGTTCATCAACATTCCCATACTTCATCCGTTCTTCATATCCAATCTCTAAATGTTCTATTGAGGGGGCTTTAGCATCAATAGTAACAAACTCAATTTTAATTTCAGGTTCCAGATGAGTCTCGATGAAATTAAAGATTGACGTCAAATCTTCGTTTAAATGAGGATTACTAGAGTTAAGTTTATCTGCTTGGTAGGTGACCGCTAGTCCTGCAGAAGTACATTCTGCACTCTCATTAACTTCTGTACAGTAAAACCAGGAGTCAAAAGGGTTGTCATGTGTTGTTGCGTCATATGGGTTTCCAAAATTGAAACGATCATTATTAAGGGTTTCTACTTCAGATGCCAACCGGCTTTCCATTTTGTAATTTACAAGTTCTAAATGATCGGTTTTGAGACCGATTAAAAATTCTTCTTTGGTTTTCACTACTTCAGGCGGACCCAAATACAGGCTAAAGCCATTTTCTTCATCACTACCTGAGACACTCATGCCCGTAAGATTCATCTGGCTTTTCTTTATCAGCCGATAGAGTTCATAATAGCGGTCCAATTCTTTTTCTATAAAAGTTTTATAATTTATTTCTTTATCACTGCGCAAACTCAAGAAAGTGGATTCGTCAATGTAATTGAGACGAATGCCGCTATTATCACTTCCAGTAAAACCCAGGTCTTCGATTGCAGGGAAATAAGGTTTTAACTTCTGTAATTCTTTGTCTGCTTCCAAAGCATACTGGTAGTCATCTTTGATTATCGTGTGATCATAAGGGTCAATCATCACTCCGAATCTTATGCCTGCGTCGTTTTTCGGTGACACAATGACATCGGCCGAACTATAAATCTTGGCCACATCATCTTCGATAACGTCTACTTCAAAGCCATATTTTTCTTCAGCATAATCTTTTGCCAATTGCTCGGTTTCGGTTAACTCGGGTTTCGGTTCGATTTCTTCCGCGACTTCCTCAGCTTTGCCTTCATTCTCTGGGGTTTCAGTCCCATTCGATAAAGGTGCTTCCTTCGAATAGAAAAAACTGACGGAAAGTACAATTGCTGCTATTAAAAAACCGGCCATACATAAAAGGACTTTCATCATTTTGCTCACTATTTTCATCCCTCCAGCTCTACTCTAATTAAACCACAATTCTATATATTGTCATGGATTTTTTTGGTAATATGGACTGAAAGAAACATGGTTCTAAAAAATGCATTTGAAAACGGGAAGGGGGAACAGTCATGCGCAAACGCTTTTTAATGGTCCTGGCTTCACTGGCAGCGTTAGTTGGAATCGGCTGGCTTGCCATGCTGTTCATGATTTCCTATGAACCCACTCCCAACAAGGGCGAAGTTGAAGAATTGGTCGGCGAAAGAGATCTTGCGGAATTCGGTGAAGTTGAAGGGGCGTTTCTGCTGACGCCCCGGAATTATGGTTATTACGACAGTGAGAATATTTATGTGGTGGAACAGTATCTCGATAAAGGCGGAGATTACGGCAACCAATATGCCGTCATTGAAAAGGGTACGGCGTTAACTGAATCCGATGAGCCTGCAATTGGGGAGCTTGCCGCTAAAGAGACATTCCAGAATGAGTATGTCGAGGACTTCCAGGTTCTTTCAAAGCACCGGGTGACTGTTTATAAAAACGAAGAAAAGACTGAGGAGCATTGGTTTTTCAAAGTTACCTATAAATATGACGGAGATTACTTTTTGACATTTGTGCTTCCGGAACCCGCCATCGAAAACAGATTCAATTTTTTCGCGGAAGGTTATGAACAGTTCCTGCAATTTTAATGAAATAGGAGAAAGCAGCTGCGAAAATGATCAGCGGGAAGGTGCAGGCCAGCGCCTGCTGCCACGCAAAATGGATGAAGTATTTCACGGTTCGGCACCTCTGGTTTTATTTTCAGTAAAAATCTGTTAACTTAACAGGATGAAGGCTTTTGGCGACTGGTTTCATTGGCAAAATAAAGGAATATCAGAATTTACAGAGAACTTATTATTGTATACAATAATGTCAACGTCGCTTTAGCCCAATTGAATGGAGGGAAACGGATGGACAAAAAACTTCTCGGGATTTTCGCACTCATTGTTTTGATCATTCTCCTTGCAGGCTGTCAGGAAGAACCGGAAGAAGAGGCGGCGCCGGACGAAGCCGTAGCGGATGAGACATCTGAAGCGGAAGCGCGCGCGCAGCAATACGTCGAGTTATGGAACAACCAGGAATTTTCGAAAATGTACGGTTCTTTCCTGAACCAGGGATCGAAGGATGTATACGGATCCCTGAATTTTGTGACGTGGCAGGAAGAGATTTACGACCAGCTTGGCGTCAGTGATGTCAATGTGACGTATACCGCGCCGGAAGAAGCGGTGGAATATGCCAAAGACGCGCCGGCGAATTTCGATATTCATGTCGAAATGGAAACGACGGCAGGGCCGATCGAATTCGATCAAACGCTGACCATGCTGTACGAAACGCATGCGGAAGTGGAGGACTGGTTCGTCGAATGGAACCCGACCTACATTCTGCCGAAGCTCGAAATGGGCGATGAAGTCCAGGTGCAGATGACCGAAGCGAAACGCGGGGAACTTGTTGACCGCAACGACAATCCGATTGCGGTGAACAGCGAAGCGATGATGGTCGGCGTTGTGCCGCAGAACTTCAATACGCCGGAGCAGAAGCAAAAACTGGCCCGGGCACTCGACATTGAAGTCGAAGAAATCGAAGGCGCGATGAATAAAAGCTGGGTGCAGCCGGGCTACTTCGTGCCGATCAAACAGGTGCCGGCGAGCGATCAATTGACGCTTGACCGCGTATTCTCGATTCCGGGCACGAAACAGGAACCATCGAAATTCCGCAACTATCCATACGGGGAAGCGCTGGCCCACCTGGTCGGCTATATCGGACCCATCACGGGGGAGCAGTTGGAAAAACTGGAAGACAAAGGCTACGGCCCGAACGATATGATCGGCCGCCAGGGGCTGGAGCGGGCACTGGAAGAGCGGCTGCGCGGCAAGCCGGGCGTCCGTGTCATTGCCCATAAGAGTGATGGCAGCGACCCGGTCACGATATTCGAAAATAATGCAGGCGAAGGCGAAGTCGTCAAACTGACAATCGACGCCGAACTGCAGAAATCGATATTCGAATCGATGGGCGGGGAACCCGGAGCAGGTGCAGCGGTCCATCCGGAAACCGGCGAAACGCTGGCGCTCGTCAGCTCGCCTGCCTATGACCCGAACGCATTCATGAAAGGCATCACAGGCTCGCGCTATCAGGAGCTGTCCGACAATCCGGACAAACCCCTGTTCAACCGTTTTGCCGCTTCCTATTCACCCGGCTCTGCCATCAAGCCGGTAACCGCGGCAATCGGGCTTGAAACGGGTGCCATCGATCCGGAAGAAGGCGTCGACATCGAAGGCAAGCGCTGGCAGCTGAACGGTTCATGGGGCGGCTTCCATATCACGCGGCTTCACGATGACGTTAAAAATCCGGTCGATCTGCACAAAGCACTGGTCTACTCGGACAATATTTATTTCGCACAAAAAGGGCTGGACATCGGACGGGAAGATCTCATTTCCGGCTACAAGGATTTCGGCTTCACCGACGACATTCCGTTTGTCCTGAACCTCCAGCCGTCCCAAATCACCAATTCGGGAACGTTCGGCTCGGACGGCCAGACAGCTGACACCGCTTACGGCCAGGGGCAGATGCTCGTCAATATCCTGCATCTCGCGGCGATGTACGAGCCGTTCCTGAACGGCGGCACCATATACGAACCGTCGCTGTTCCTGGAAGAGGATGAGCCGACCGTCTGGCAAGAGGGTCTGGTGAGCGATGACAACGCCGAATTGTTGCGCACAGCGATGCGCAGTGCCGTGACCGACGGCTACGCCAAATCCGCCAATATCGGCGAAGTGGCAATTGCCGGCAAAACCGGTACGGCTGAACTCAAGATGCGCACTGAAGACGAAGGCAAAGAAAACGGCTACTTTGTCGGCTACAACTCCGAGAACCCGGAAGCCATCATCGCGATGATGATCGAAGGCATCGAGGATGAGGCGAACGGCAGCGATTATGTGGCCGGAAAAGTTGCGGGTGTGTTGAGAGACCATAAGGAATAAATGAAAGAAACCAGGCGGGGACTATGCAAGTTAGTCCTGGCCTGGTTTTTCAGTTCCATCAGTCTTCCAGACGCTCCATCACCGCAAAATAATTCCCTTCGTCATCCGCAAAGTTGAAGCTGCGGCCGATGCCCATGTTCACCAGTTCACCGGTAGTAATGCCCCGTTCCTTGAAATCGGCATAAAGCTTATCCACCCCGTCGGTATAAAACATCAAAGAAGGCGTGCCGAGCTCCAATTCGGGGGACAGTTTCGAAACGACTTCTTTGTCGTGCAGCACAATCGTCGTCGCCGCGTCTTCGGTCGGAGCGATTTCAATCCACCGCAATCCCTGATCCGGCGAACCTTCATCCGCAATCACCGTGAACCCCGCTTTTTCCGTCCAGAACTTCACAGCCTTGTCCTGATCCTCCACATACACCATCACTTGCCCAAGTTTATTGATCAATCGGATCACTCCTTTGGGGTATTTTCTGCAATCATCTTCTAAGTAGTGAAATTCGGGATTCGAATCCCAAAAACCTTCTATATAAATAAAAAACGTCCGGACAATAGATATGTCCGGACACTATCGTTACCGCTTCCGCAATTCCTCCGCAATCTGCTTCAAATACGCATTGCGCTCTTTCGTCAAATTCACCCACATGATGACGACATAAATCGCCAGTGCGATGGGTACCAGTGAAAATATAATTGTCAGAATCGGAAATATCGTAAACATTGCATCGCTCATAATTCATTCCCCCTATAATTATTATACGGAGGACAGGGGAAAATGTTTCAATAAAAAAAGCATTCCCGTCACAAGGGAATGCTCAAAGATCAGATGACATCTGCCGACTCTTCCTCCGGCATGCCAAGCTTTTCCGTCAACGTCTCATAAATATCATCAAAATGCCGCTCTTCGTAAAACATCTCGTTATATGATACAGAGCGGATGATCGCTTCCTTATCAACCTTGACGACCTCGATCTGGACGGAATTGCTGGTGCCTGTCGCCTCGAGCTCGCGCCGCTGCTCCTTCTGAAATGCCTCCGTATTCTGTGGTTCGTATTTCTTGAACATCTCCACGACTTCATTGAAAACGGTGATTGTATCCTGCTCGCTGTTGAACAGCCAATAATAATCTTTTTTTGTGCGTGACAGGTGCAGGTTCAGTTGATAATGCATGCATTTTCCTCCTTCGGGAATAAAAACGATTCTAATCGAACATCTTTTTCTATACCCGATTTTTGAAGGGGAAACCATTTGGGGGGCAGAAATGGGCGGGGGCCGTGGCCCCGCCTGAAGCAGTCCGTTTTTAACCAGGAGTGAGCGGGTTGAAAAGTGGATTCGTTAGATAAGAAAGCGAAACCGTAAGATAAATCCTTCAAACCGTAAGATAAAACCTCAAAACCGTAAGACAAACCCTAAAAATCATAAGGTGAAAAGAGAAAACCAGTAAGCAACCCACACCATACGAGTAACCCCCTATTGGCCAAAAACGGGCGGGGGCCGCAGCCCCGCCCAAAGCAGTCCGCCCCGGCGGACTGCGACCATTCGGCTTTTTACCGGGAGTGAGAGGGGTGAAAAGTGGATTCGTTAGATAAGAAAGCGAAACCGTAAGATAAATCCTTCAAACCGTAAGATAAAATCTTAAAACCGTAAGACAAACTCCAAAAACCATAAGGTGAAAAGAGAAAACCGGTTAGCAACCCACTTCATGCGAGTAACCCCCTATTGGCCAAAAACGGGCGTGGGCCGCAGCCCCGCCCAAAGCAGTCCGCCCTGGCGGACTGCGACCATTCAGCTTTTTACCAGGAGTGAGAGGGGTGAAAAGTGGATTCGTTAGATAAGAAAGTGAAACCGTAAGATAAATCCTTCAAACTGTAAGATAAAATCTCAAAACCGTAAGATAAACTCCAAAAAACATAAGGTGAAAAGAGAAAACCAGTAAGCAACCCCCTTCATGCGAGTAACCCCCTATTGGCCAAAAACGGGCGGGGGCCGCAGCCCCGCCCAAAGCAGTCCGCCCGGCGGACTGCGACCATTCAGCACTTCACCAGGAGTGAGCGGGTTGAAGTATGGGGACACTGGATACCAATGTGGCTCCGTGAGGTAAATTACGTTATACGACAACAAAAGCTCGCTATACGTCATCTAAACCATTCTATCCGTGAGGGAATCTCCGTTACCTGCAATGTGGAAGATTATTGTCAAATAAACACTGGACTCACAATCCGAAATGAGGGATAGTTTATAGTTAAACAGGGCATCCAATGGAAATGATCCTTTTTAAAAACCTTACTGAAATGGAGTTGTGAAAATGACAAATCTCGTGAAGGAAGTTTCCGGAAAGATAACAGAGGCACACAAAACTGAAACGCCCATCGAGTTTATTCGCCATGAATATACGGTGGATGAAGACACGTCTTATGCAGTCCAAGAGGAAGTGGTTAAAGGAATTGCGAACCTGCAAGGCGAAATTGCGGGTTATAAAATCAGCATGACGAGCGCAGAGACGCAAGCCATTGCGAAAACGCATGAGCCGGCTTATGGAACTTTGTTACGGTCCAATCTGCTGGAAAGTGGGGAAGTGCTTTCGCTTTCGTCCATGTTTTCTCCGCTGATCGAACCAGAGATCATGTTTATCTTAACGGAGGATTTATCTCCAGGAGCCGATGAGGAAGAGATTTTAAGGAAAAGTGAGATCGCAGCAGGAATTGAGATTCCGGATTCGCGGTATAAGGACTGGTTTCCCAATTTCTCTTTAGCTGATTTGATATGTGATAACACAGCGGTTGGACGGGTGATTGTGGCAGAATCCGTTGCGCCTCCATCATTTGAAGAATTGGCAAATGAGGGAATGGAACTTTTTCATAATGGTGTAAAAATCAAGGAAGGAACGGCTTCTGCCGTCTTGGGCAATCCCGTTTCGGCTGTAGCCTGGTTATCCCGCAAACTTACTGAGCACAAAAAAGTTCTGAAAAAAGGTATGCTGATTTCATCTGGTACATTCATTTCACCGATCGCCGCTGAAGAAGGCACTTATAGGGTAAGCTATTCAACGCTCGGCCAAGTGGAAGTTACATTCCAATCATAATAAAAATAATCTCCAATACAAAAAAACGATGCCCGCCATGCAGCTGCATGATGGGCATCGTTTTTTTGTATTTCCATTACGGGTTCGTCGACCACAGTCCAGCCGATTTCAGCAGCACGCGCGGGTGCAGCTTCAGCTGGGCAACCATCATTTCAGCCATATCTTCCGGCTGCATGACTTTGTCCGGATTGCCGTCTGTCAGGTTCGAGTCGATCGCGAGGTCAGTCGCAACTGTGCTCGGTGTCAGGGCAGTGACGCGGATGTTGTGCTTTCTGACTTCCAGCATCAACGATTCTGTGAGGCCCATCAAGCCGAATTTCGATGCGCTGTACGCGCTTGTCACCGGTGCACCTTTTTGGCCGGCCGTTGACGAAATGTTGATGATGTCGCCCGATTCGCGCTCAATCATTTGCGGCAGCACAGCGCGGGTTACATAATAAACGCCCATCAGGTTCGTATCGATGATCGCTTTCCATTCTTCCGGCGGCAGCTCGAGGAACTTGCCGAATTTGCCGATGCCCGCATTGTTGATCAGGATATCGATCGGTCCGAGTTCGCCCGTGATATGTTCAACGGCTGCGTTGACCGCCTCCATGTCCGCGACGTCAGCCGCAGCGAATACCGCTTTCACGCCGTATTGCTCGAGTTCAGCCACGACTTTCTCCAAGTTGGCCGCTGTGCGCCCAACCAGTCCGACATTGATGCCTTCCGCCGCAAACGCGATGGCAGTCGCGCGGCCGATGCCTCTGCCGGCTCCTGTAATCAATGCGTTTTTTCCTTTAACGTTCTGCATATGAACAACTCCTCTGTAATCAATCAGTTTCACACATCAGTGTAGCAAAGTGCGGAGGTAAAAATCCAAATGAAGAACTCGGGACAGGAATTATCTGCGTTGTTATATATTAAATAAATAAAAGAGTTAGCATGAATATGACGCTTCAGCGCTTTGGACAAGGGCAAAGATTATGCTCCTGCGCAAGCTCGTCGCAAAGGAGGTGCCATCTTCGTGGCACACCTTGGCTCCCACAATAAGCCGAGAAGATCACTCGTCTTTTGCTTCGTCGGCATTCGCCTGCTCCGGAGGCGCGCCGGCGCTGAGAGAAATCTTTAAAGATATGGAGCAAAACAACGAAGACTCCATGGGGACCAAGCGAAGTGCCGAGATCCACTCGGACGAAGTCCGCAGTTAGCTCGGCGCAAGCCCCCAGGAAAGCGGAGTTGTTTTGCGGAATATCGGCTACGTTAGATTCTTTACTTCAACTTCTACACTTTGTTTAATGCGGAAAACAATCGGGAACACCTAGTAGCAAGATGATTTTTAATTTAAGGGAGGAAACAATATAATGGCTAAAGTATTAGCAGTTGTATCAAGTGGACATCAGGATCTGGCAAACAATTATGAAACCGGCTGGTGGGGCGAAGAATTATTTGCACCGATGGAGATATTGGAAGCAGCAGGGCATGAAGTGGATATGGCTTCACCACGCGGCGGCAAACCCACAATCGACCAGGCCAGCATCTCGAAAGAATATGACCCGGAAGGCAAATACAAGAAAATGTATGAATCGGGCTTAGCCGACAACACGAAAAAACTTTCGGAGATCACGCCGGAAGACTATGACGCAGTATTCATCGTAGGCGGCCACGGTGCGATGTATGACCTGGCGCAAAATGAAACCTTGCATAACATTATCAATGGCGTATACGACAATGGCAATATCGTGTCGGCCGTATGCCACGGACCGGCTCCATTGCTGTGGACAAAACGTCCGGACGGCAAAAGCATCATTGACGGCCTGGACGTAACAGGCTATCCAGAAGCGGTTGAACCGGAAGGCCTTCCTGCGATTCTGCCATTCAGCCTGGAAGGTGAAATGAGCAAAGTAGGAAACTATACCGCCGACCAACAAGTGGTATGGGGCAATGACCAATTGGTGACCGGACGCGATCCGTTTTCTTCTGAAGCTCTGGCCGAAGAATTGGTAAAAGCTTTGGATAAACGCAGCAAACAGGAGAGCTGAGCCATGGAACCCATCGTCATTACGGCAATCATGAAGCCCAAGGAAAACATGGAAGCCCAATTATTGGCGGAATTGAACAAAGTGCAGGAAGCGTCTCGCAAAGAAGCGGGCTGCCTCCACTATGTGCTTCACCAGTCGATTGAAGACGACACGTTCGTCCTTCACGAAACGTGGAAGGACATCGACGCGTTGCAGCGCCATGTCGGCTCCGCTCATTATCAGGAATACCGCGCCAACACGGCGGACCTGATTTCAAGAAGAGAAGTCTTCAAGCTGAAGGCACTTTAATTCATTTAACAATAAATGCAGAACTTCGCAAAGGAACGACGCGGAGTTCTGCATTTTTTATTGCGATAAATTCCAGTTGCGAATAAAAAAGGAGTGGATATTACAGAAATCATCTCGACTTTTAATAGGATGGACAGTTCAAAAAAAGCCCTTTCCATCCAAGGAAAGGGTTTTTATTCACACATATTGCTCTTATTCAACGATCTCTGCATAGTTTTTCGATACATAACCGTCTGGTATCTGATACATATTCGACGTTTCACCCAGCAGTTCTACGCGTTCTCCTTTATAGAAAACGCCGTTTCTTGAGCCGACGGTGAAATCAGGAGAGCTGTGAATCCAGACATTGCCGGTAGCTTCTACAAATTGGTCCCCATTCTGATTATCAGAAGAAGTTGGAATCGTAAGTGTTGTTCCGATACTGAGATATCTCGGAGCAATATCCGGATTTGCATCCATCAGCTCCTGTACGGTTACATCACTGTAGTTACTGGCGATGCCCCAGAACGTGTCTCCCGCTTTGACCGTATAGGTGGTTCCTTCATCGGGTTGATCGGGATCTGTTGAGCCATTGCCGGGCAACAGGATTTGATCCCCAATCTGCAAAGTGAGTGGATCGTAATCCGGATTTAACGCAAGCAGCCGGCTGACTGTTGTTCCAAAATCATTGGCGATCTTCCAGAAGGTATCTCCGGCCTGGATGGTATAGGTTCTTGTTCCGTCCGAAGAATCCTCGGAAAGGTATTCTTCAAGTGTCAGGTTATTGGCGGCGATTGTCGTCGCGTGCTCTACCCCGACATAGCGCAGATGCCAGGGTTCATATTGGTAGCCGGTTATGTCCTGTTTTCCTTCCGGGTAGCGGACGATGAAGCCGTAATTTGCCGCATTGTCGGCAACCCATTGGCCTTCCGTCGTATCACCGAAAGATTGATCCAGCTCATAATCGACAGAAGCACTTGTCACGTCCATCACCAACCCGGTCTGGTGTTCACTTTCGCCGGGTTTTGCACTGATTTGGTTTGCTCTTTCTTCACCGTACCGGTTGACCCAGTACTGATAAAGATCACTTTGATAGTCATAGGACCGGTAACCGGATGCTGCATACAATTGCACGCCGTCATTGCCCGCGGCATCAAACATTTCTTCAAGGGCATTGGCTGCATGCTGCTGCATCAACTCACCGTCTGAAGAAAAAGCGACATTTGGATAAACAAGGTTGTCTGGCACATAATCCGCAGAAAGGGAATTCTGTTTATTGACGAGAAGAATCTCGTCTTTGTCATGGGCCAAAGCTGTCAGTGGCAAGAAAAGTGACAAGAGCAGGGTAACCATTCCCAGGAAAATGAATGGCCTGCCAGTGAAAATTCCAGCTGAATTTTTCATGTTTAGCCTCCTAGTGAATTTTTCCCTTCTTTAGTACTGCCCTACCACGTAGGGAGTGCCTATAAACATTAAATAGGGAATCTTAAAAATAGTTCAATTCTAATAATAAAAATGATAATTAACAGTTCGTTCGACCAGAATTTTGTTGCTATAGTAAAAGGGGGAGGAGAGGATTAGTAAAAGAAGAAGAGGGAATGTATGACTTTTAAATTAAAGGAAGTTTTATTCCAAATAAGGAAATATATGATACGCTTGAGTTGTCTAATTCTGATATATAATCATATTTTTTATTCTTCTAACGAATCAAATCAGAAGATGAAAATGTTTTACACGTTTAAGGGGGCATTTTTTTGAGTAAAAAATTATTGGTTTTTATTTCTATGATTGTCATAGCAGCACTGGGATATTCCTTGTATTATCTGAATCAGTATCATATAGAGAATAATGATGAGGCCATTCAATCTAATTTAGAAACCTGGTTGAATCGACCGCATGGTGAAGAAATCAACCCAACAGTATTAAAGATGGAACAACTGGAGGATACCACATCGCATATTATTCTTTTCCAATTAGATAATGGGGACTATGGCTATTCCCGGTTAGTAAAAGGTGTAAATGGAAAATTCAAGATTGATATTGCGGGATACGGTACTGGATTTCATCATTCATCTTATCAAGTCATTGACACTGATAAAGGAAAGTATATGATTTTATACGGTGGAAATCCGGATTTGGAAGTTGATCATATTTTAGCTGTTGCGCATACTGGTGAATATGATTTTACATTCGATGTTTCCGGGGACAAAACGTTTTTGCAATTCGCAAAAATTCCAACTGGCGTAGAACGACCTTTTCCTGCTGATTTAACATTTTATGATAGTGACAATAATGAAATTGAATAATTGTAATCTCTCTGAGTGAAATAAGGCTAACGTAGATGAAAAGTGACAAATCTATTAATATAAAATTATGCGACTATAAGCCAGTGTTCGACACAAAAAGATGCCCGTCATGTATGGAGTACATGACGGGCATCTTTCAATGAATTTACAGAATCCCCAGCTCTTTCTGGTGCTTGTGCTTGATGTCGATATACTCTTGCCCGTACTCGGGGTTAATTGCTTCAAACTTACTCATTCGAAAACCCCATTCCTTGTATATGGTAACTTAAAACTGAGCCACCAACGCAATTGAAAACTGAGCCACTTCTGTAGGAAAATAACCCTAGCACAATCGTTAGGGGGAAAACAGGAGTGATTACATTGAACAAGAAGCAACAGGTGATTCAGCTGCATCTTCAGGATGTCAGCCAACGACAAATTTCTAAAGAAGTTGATATCTCCAGAAATACCATTACCAAGTACATTAAAGCCTTCGAGAAAAGTAAGGCAGCCGATGTCCGTAACCTGCCGGTTACAGAGGATATTCTATCGCCTCCCTCCTACAAGAAAAGGGCTGGAGTGAAACGCAAAATGACGGAAGAGATCGTAGAAAGGCTCAGGGGATTCATTCAGGATAATGAATGGAAACGCAAAAACAACATGAGCAAGCAACAAATGAAAAAGATTGATATGTATGAAAAACTGCAAGAAGAAGGATATGACATCGGCTATACGACGGTTCGGAATTTCGTCAATACCGAGGAGAGACGGGCAAAAGAGGTCTATATTCGCCAACGCTATTCAGCGGCTTGGGAAGTGGAATTTGATTGGGGAGAAGTGAAACTGGTGATTGATGGGAAACAGAAATCCTATTCGCTGGCGGTCTTCACCTTGGCTTACAGCAATTATCGATTTGCGCTGCTTTATGAATCCGAGACGATGATCTGCGTACAGGATGCGCATACCAAACTGATTGACCACTTAGGTTTCATTCCATCTGTATTCACTTACGACAATATGCGAACCGTGGTGAAATCGTTTGTCGGAACGGACCGGAAGATTACGGACGGCATGATTAACCTCTCC
>NZ_VIFV01000019.1 GCF_007004625.1 Planococcus salinarum
CACCTATCTGCTTCATTTACTGCATGCGACCTTCGGCAGAAAGGACTTCGCCTTGTTTGGCAGGCTCACCCAATCGCACATAGCCTTCTATGAAGTTCGTGTTCCTCAGACCGGAGGTTTGCCGCCCACTTCCTTCAGATTTCACGTCGCCGTGAACACCCTTGCGCTTGGCTAACTGTTACTTCTGCCTTCACAGCTCGGGACTTGCACCCTATAGATTACGCCCATGCCGGGCACACCAAAAAAAGAACCTTTGGGGTCAAAGGCTCTTTGTTCATTGCAGATTATTTTCTTTTCATCTTCGCTTCATGCACTTTCCATTCGAATTCGTCAAAATCATGCGCGATGTAACTTTCTTTATGGACGGTCTGCATGTCCTTCACCAGCCTCTTTTCATCCTCCGGTAAAAAACGAGAGCTCAAATGATTGACGATCAAGGTTTTGGCTTTCGCCTGTTTTGCTGTTTCTGCTGCTTCCCGGATTGTCGAATGGCCATATTCACCGGCCAATTTTTGTGTCTCGGCATCGAACGTTCCTTCGTGGACCATGAGATCGGCGTCCCTGGCAAGTTCGATTGCCGCAGGGCAGAATCGGGTATCTCCGAGAATCGTGGCAACAAAGCCCTTATTTCCCGCTTCAGTCACATCTTCACTCTTTACTACATCTCCGTTTTCAAGAAAGACATCTTCACCGTTCTTCAACTTTGCCAGCAAAGGCCCTTTGGGAACACCCAACTCCCGCGCACGTTCGATCAGCAACTTGGGTGGAAGTGGACGCTGTTCAATACGGTAACCGTAGGATGGGATTACGTGATCCAGTTTTGCCGCACGCACCGACATCCCTTCATCTTCAAAAATCAAACCCTCCATTTGTTCAATAAAACGCACCTCAAAACCCAGATGCGTCCGGCTGATGCGCAGAACACTTTCAACATACTCACGGATACCCGGCGGACCGTAGATCTCCACCGCGTCCTCTCCTCCCTGGAAAGAACGGGAAGCCAGAAATCCAGGCAAGCCGAAAATATGGTCTCCGTGAAGATGAGTGATAAAAATCTTGTCGATTTTTTTCGGTTTCAGCGTGGTGTGCAAAATTTGATGCTGCGTTGCCTCTCCGCAGTCAAACAGCCAGACCGTTCCCCGTTCTTCGAGCAGTTTTAATGCCAATGAAGACGTATTGCGCTGTTTGGACGGCATGCCGGCTCCGGTGCCTAAAAATAATAATTGCATGAGTCTCCTACTTTCTGCCGTGATCGTGGTCATCCAGGAAATCTTTACTGAAACTCGTTTTCGAATCGAAATTCGCTTTCTTCAGTTTGGCCCCTTTTGACAGCACACTTTTGCCGAATTTTTTCTCGAGCTTCGACATCAAATCAAGAATTGGCTCGTCTTTTGCATGTTCCTGAAAATTAAAGAGCGATAACTGCTCAGTCATTTCCCCTTTATCGACGACGTTGGAAACGGTCACCCCGACCAGGCGAAGAGGCTCTCCGTTCCAATGCTTCATGAATAGATGCCAGGCATTGCGGTTGATATCTTCCGCTTTCCAAACGGTGTTTTTCAACGTGATACTCCGCGTCCGGTTCTGCCAGTCGGCACTGCGTGTTTGGATGCTGACTGTCGGGCCTGCCAGTTCTTTCGCTTCCAACCGTTTGGCAACTTTATCACTGAGCTGACGGAAAATCTTGCGCAGGTTTTCTTCATCGGTTTCATCAATCGGCAGCGTTGTGGATGTACCGACGCTTTTTGTATCATAGATGGAATCCGGGTCGACTTCACGGCTGTCGATGCCGTTGGCGCGGTCCTGCAGCCGGATGCCATTCTTGCCCATTCTTTCTTTGATGAGCCCGGGATTTGCGGTGGCCAGATCTCCTATGGTCAGGATTTTCAACTTCTTCAACTTTTCCGCAGTGCTGTCGCCGATGCCATGCATGTCGATTACCGCCAGCGGCCATAACAGCTGCTGAATGTCCCTTTTCCGAAGGATTGTAATGCCCATCGGCTTTTTCATGTCACTGGCGGTTTTTGCCAGAAATTTATTTGGGGCGATGCCGATTGAACATGGCAGATCCAGTTCAGCTTTTATTCGCTGCTGCAGTTCTTCAGCCAAACCCGGAGCGGTCCGTTCATCGAGCAAATCGGTGACGTCCAGATAGGCTTCATCGATTGAAACCGGTTCGACCTGCTGGGTATAGGATCGTAAAATGTCGAACATCGCTTTGGAAGCGGCCCGATAGCGCTCAAAATTCGGGGGCAACAGGAGGAGTGCCGGATATTTACGCTTCGCTTCATGCACTTGCATGGTTGTGTATATACCGTGGGCGCGCGCTTCATAGGAACACGTTACGATGATGCCGCGGCGTTCCTTCGGATTTCCCGCAATCGCGAGTGCTTTTCCTTTCAGTGAAGGGTCATGCGATTGCTCCACCGAGGCATAGAAACTATTCATATCGATATGGAATATTACCCGTCCTGCCATTGCAATCGCTCCAATTTGATTTTCCTTTATTTTATCAAAAAAAGAGAGAACATACATCCTGTTCTCTCTTTTCCTGTCTCTGTTCACTTATACAATTGTGGTCTCTTTAATGATTTCAATCAGTAATTCAGCCAATTTTTCTAGTTCAACAATCGGCATGCGTTCGTTCTTCGTGTGGATTTCTTCGTAGCCGACACAAAGATTGACGGTCGGGATGCCGAAGCCGTTGAAAATGTTGGCATCGCTTCCTCCACCGCTTGTCAGAACGGGTGACGGGCGTCCGATTTTCTGTGCGGCCCGTTTGGCGATTTCGACAACCGGTTCGTTTTCTGCAAAGTGGAAGCCGGGATACATCAGTTTCACTTCCGTTTTGGCAGAACAGCCAAAGCTGGCAGCGGTGTCTTCAAAAACGCTTTCCATATGGGCTGTCTGAACAGCGAGTTTATCTTCACTGATGGAACGCGCTTCAGACAGGATATTCACTTCTTCACAAACGATATTCGTTGCTTTGCCGCCTTCGAAACGCCCGATGTTGGCTGTAGTTTCCGAATCGATACGTCCCAGTTTCATCGAAGAAATGGCTTTTGCAGCGATATTGATGGCTGAAACCCCTTTTTCAGGCGCGACTCCGGCGTGGGCTGTTTTGCCGTAAATCGTTGTCCATAACTTGGCCTGGTTTGGAGCGGAAGTGACAATGCCCCCCACTTTGCCATCACTGTCGACAGCATAGCCGAACTTGGCAAACAACAGCGACGAATCGAATTCTTTGGCTCCTGCCAGACCGCTTTCTTCACCCGCGGTAATGACCAATTGGATGTCTCCGTGTTCGATTTGCTGTTCCTGGATGGAACGGATCATTTCGAACAAAGCTGCGATGCCTGCTTTATCGTCAGCACCGAGAATCGTGGTGCCGTCCGAATAGACATACCCGTCCCGAATTTGCGGTTTTATCCCGTTGCCGGGAACAACTGTATCCATATGAGCGGTGAAGTAAATCGCCGGTACATTGGAAGCTCCTCCACGCAGCGTGGCAACCAGGTTATTGGCGCCGTGGCCATTGCGCATCGATGAGTCATCTTCTGCAACATGAAACCCCATTTTTTCGAGTTTCACTTTCAAAACTTCTGCAATATGGCCTTCATTTTTCGTTTCGGAATCGATTTGAACCAATTCCAGAAATTCATTCAACAATCTTTCTTTTTTCATTTGGCAGCACCTCTTTTCAAAAAATAGAAACAATTAAAGTTCTTTCAGCGTAAAAGATTTTGGAATGGGGGACATCTCTGTCCAGACTCCAGCGGCCCAGCTCTTCGGGTCATAAGCCACTTTGGTGTCTAGTCTCCAGTGCCTAGCTCTTCGGGACATAAGTCAACCCAGCTGTGTGGCAAAGAGCGCCACTTCGCTGGTCTGCCTTATGCCTGTCAGAGCTGAACAGGCACTTCCGCTTTTCTTTACTATAACGGCATATTGCCGTGTTTTTTCGCCGGACGTGAATCTTTTTTATGGCGCATCATTTCAAGTGCCTGGATCAATTTTATGCGGGTTTCGCGTGGATCGATGACATCATCCACCATACCGCGCGCCGCAGCCACATAGGGATTGGCGAATTTAACACGGTATTCCTCGATTTTCGCGGCACGGGTTGCTTCCGGATCATCACTTGCAGCAATTTCACGGGCAAAGATGATATTTGCCGCCCCCTGCGGACCCATTACGGCGATTTCGGCATTTGGCCACGAATACACCAGATCTGCTCCAATCGACTTCGAATTAAGTGCAACATAAGCGCCGCCGTAAGCTTTCCGCAAAATAACGGTCATTTTTGGAACTGTCGCTTCTGAATAAGCATAAAGTATCTTAGCTCCGTGGCGGATGATGCCGCCATGTTCCTGCTTGATGCCCGGGAAGAATCCGGTGACATCTTCAAATGTGATCAACGGAATGTTGAACGAATCACAGAAACGGATAAAACGTGCCGCTTTGTCGGAAGAATCGATATCAAGTCCGCCTGCCATGACTTTCGGCTGGTTGCAGACAAGGCCGACTGTTTCGCCTTTGATGCGGGCAAGTCCTACGACTATATTTCGGGCAAATTCCGGCTGCACTTCCATGAAACTGTCCTGATCGACCACCTGCTCCACAACTTTCCGCACGTCGTAAGGACGGATTGCTTCATATGGCACGACGTCCGCCAGATCCGGCCGGTAATCGTCCGCATCATCGGTCTCGAGGCGCGGCGGCATTTCCTGATTGTTCTGTGGCAAAAATGCAATCAGCCGGCGGACCATTTGCAGGACTTTTTCCTCGGAGTCCGAGCGGAAATGGGCATTGCCGCTGATGGCAGTATGTACACGGGATCCCCCGAGGTCTTCGGAAGAGATCTTTTCCCCGGTAACCGTTTCAATGACTTTTGGTCCCGTAATGAACATTTGGCTCGTTTTATCGACCATGAATACAAAATCCGTAATGGCGGGTGAATAAACCGCACCACCGGCTGACGGCCCCAGAATCACTGAAATCTGCGGGATTACGCCTGAATAGATGGAGTTGCGATAAAAAATCTGGCCATAACCGTCAAGCGAAAGGACACCTTCCTGGATGCGGGCACCACCGGAATCATTCAAGCCGATGAACGGTGCGCCGTTTTTTGCGGCAAGGTCCATCACATTGGCGATTTTCATTGCGTGCATTTCACCCAGCGCTCCACCGAAAACTGTGAAATCCTGGGAGAACAAATAGATTGGCCGTCCATTCACTTTGCCGTAGCCGGTGACAACCCCTTCACCCGGTCCCTCGGCCAAATCGAAATCGACCGTGCGGTGTTCGATGAACGGGTTCAATTCGACAAATGAATCTTCGTCGACAAGAAGATCGATCCGTTCCCGTGCAGTTAACTTGCCTTTTTCATGCTGTTTATCAATTCTTTCTTCTCCGCCGCCAAGCTCAATTTTTCTTTTGCGGTCATATAATTCATTTATTCTTTCATAAATATCCATAAAGCCACCCCTTATTTACTGTTTCTGACACAATTCGTACAGCACACCGTTCGACGATTTCGGATGCAGGAAAGCAACCAAAGCACCACCGGCTCCATTTTTCGGCTGTTCATTCAATAGACGGACTCCGTCCCTTTTCAATTCTTCCATGCGCTCTTCGATATTTGCCACACCAAACGCGATATGATGAATGCCTTCCCCTTTTTTCTCCAAAAATTTATGGATGGCGCTGCTGCTGTCCATCGGTTCAAGCAACTCGAGCTTGATGTTGCCAGCATCAAGAAAAGCCACGCGCACCTTTTCGGATGCAACTTCCTCAATTTTCAATAAAGGACAGCCGAGAGTATCCGTGTAATAAGGAAGTACTTCATCCAGATTTCTGACGGCGATACCGATATGATCGACTTTGTTCATCTTCTATCCCACCTTTTTTCTGCTTCTTTCTTATTGTACCGATTCACAGGGGAAAACTCTAGTTGTGGAGGGATATTTGGCGCAAAGGACTTGCCTCTTCAAAACTCCGGGAATTTATGTTATTCTACCTGTAAGTTCAAATGCACAAAAAGGAGATTAACGTTTAATGAGAAATCAGACTTTCCGTAAAGTCATCGTTTATGCGATGGTTGCTCTTATGCTTCTGTCGAGTTTAATGATGGGATTAAGCTTCGTCATTTAAACACCATATGAATATGAAAAGACGGCCGATTACACATCGGCCGTCTTTTTGTTTGTGAAACCTCTATAGGATTTTTTAATCTCCAGATAGGAATCCAGCTCTTCAATGATTTGGTACAGGGCTGCCATCGACTGGAATTCTTCATGTGTGGTTGGAAGGGGCAATTGGGAAAACTCGGTTTTAACGTCATCCAATTTACCCAAATACCGGGAAGCTGTGCTCCCCGCATGGACATGGTCCGCAAGATCGTTGAGGAAATCTCCGATCAATTGTGCGTGTTTCACCAAAACCGGCAATGTGGAAATTTTGGGCAGAATGCGTTCGATGATTTCAAATTGATCTTCGCGCATATCAAAATAGCGGTAATATTTATTCTCCAGACGGGTTACATGGTTCTCCACATCCTGATAGGCAAGCGCTTTGGCCTTGCTGAGCAGTTCGGCGGTTTCCACCAGCTCCCGGCCATCCCAGTCATTGTCGCCTTCCTTCAGAAAGCGAGCCATTTCATGCAGCATTTTGGCATAGAGAACTTCAATACGGTAGCGATAATCTTCCAGTTTCTTTTCAATGCTTGGCATGTACATATTGACCACCAAAGCCGTTCCAAAACCGATGACCATCAACAGAATTTCATTCAGGACCAGGCTGCCGGTAAGATTTCCGACGCTGTATATGTGGAAAATGATGACAGAGCTTGAAACAAACCCGTCAGCAAAACGCAGGCTTACGAGAACCGGGATGAACAGCAGGATCATGAAACCGACTACTACCGGATGGTACGCAATCCCTTCCAAAAAAACAAAAGCATAGGCGATTGCAATAAGGCTGGCGATAAACCGGGAAAGCGCTGCCCGAATTGAGCGTTTCTTTGTCGGCTGGATGCACAGGATCGTCAGTATCCCGGCCGATACATAAAAATCGAGCTGCAGTAATTGCGCAAGTGAAATGGCAATGATTACGCCGACCGCCGTTTTCAATGTGCGGTAACCAATCGACAGGCGTTTGAGGTTCAATTTCAGCTTCTATCCCTCCCATTTGTTCTGACATAAAAAAACGCCCCTTTTTGAGGGGCATTTCACTTTTTTAGATTTCGCTGCAATGCTCTTCAAACAATGCCTGGACATGTGTGATGACCGACATCGGATCATGGCCTTCAATTTCATGGCGTCCGATTTCGCCAACCATTTTTCCGTCTTTGACAATTGCAAACGATGGAGAAGAGGGTAAGTGGTCATCGCCGAAAATATCACGTGCCTGCGCAGTCGCTTCTTTGTCCTGTCCGGCAAACACCGTGTACAGGTTATCCGGGCGTTTGTCGTAATGGATTGCGTGAAGTGCAGCCGGTCTTGCAATTCCTCCCGCACATCCGCACACTGAATTGATCATGACAAGGCTGGTTCCCGGTTTCGCCAGGGCTTCCGTAACTTCATCAGGAGTCGTCAATTCTTTATAGCCGCCGTCGGTCAATTCTTTGCGGGCTTGTGTTGCTATATCATTCATCAGGAAATTAAAATCCATGCTCATAGGTACCACTCCTTCTATTATCTGTAATAATCATAGCAGGTGTTAGATCAGACTGCAAAAAAAGCCTACTCGAATAATTCGCGGATGGCCTGTGCCACTGTCAGCTGATCATCCAATATCTGCTGTTCAAGCTTTTTGACCAGTTCACGCTTATTGGAATCCTCAAAAAACCTGCCGTATAATTCGTCGGTGATCATTGAACGGAACCAGTCTTTCGTTTGCGCCTGACGCCTTTTTTTGAATACCCCGTTTTCTTTTGCGGCAGCTTCAAATTCCTTTGCCATCTCCCATACTTCCTGAATCCCGGTGTTTTCAATGGAAGAAACGGCAAGTGCCCGGGTTTTCCAACTTTCGGTTGCCGGCTGCAAAAAGTGAAGCATCCCTTTGTATTCACGGACGGTCTTTTCTGCCAATTGGCGGTTTGCAGTGTCGGCCTTGTGTACCAGGATGGCATCTGCCAGTTCAAGAATCCCTTTTTTCATCCCCTGCAGTTCATCTCCCGCTCCCGTCAGAACGAGGAGCAGGAACATATCGACCATTCCCCGCACCAAGGTTTCGCTTTGGCCGACGCCAACGGTTTCAACCAATATAACGTCATAACCGGCCGCTTCACATACCAGCATTGTTTCACGTGTTTTTTTATGGACGCCGCCAAGCGTCCCGGCAGTCGGCGACGGACGGATGAAAGCCCGAGGATTTTTCGCCAGCTGCTCCATCCTTGTTTTATCCCCGAGAATACTGCCCCCTGTCACGGAGGAACTTGGATCAATCGCGAGCACTGCGACCCGTAATCCGTTTGCGGTCAGCATTTCTCCGAAAGTCTCGATAAAGGTGCTTTTGCCGGCTCCCGGCACACCGGTAATGCCGATGCGCAGGCTGTTGCCGGTGTGGCGCAAGAGCTGGTTCAAAAGCTCCTGGCCATTTTGCTTGTCGGAAGGATTCGAACTTTCGAGCAGTGTGATCGCTTTGCCGAGATGAAGCCGCGAGCCCTGTTTAACGCCTTCAGCTATTTCAGCTATATCCACCGTTTTCTTTCCGGGTTTCCTGAATTTTTTCCGTGGCGCCTGCGACATGCCGTCATGGGCAGCGTTGACACCGCCCATGACACGTCTTGAGCCGCTATCCTGTTCCATCAGTCCACCACTTCCTCATAACCGAGGCGGACATAAATTTCTTCAATCACTTTCTGGGCAGCGACAGGTATCACCGTGCCGGGACCGAAAATGGCACTCGCTCCGTTATTGCGCAGGAATTCATAATCCTGTGCCGGTATGACGCCGCCGACCACAATAAGTATGTCTTCCCGTCCGAGACTTTTCAGCTCCGCTGCAAGATCCGGTACGAGTGTGCGGTGCCCGGCTGCAAGCGAACTGACACCGATGACATGGACATCATTTTCCGCTGCCTGCCGGGCTGTTTCTGCCGGCGTCTGGAATAGCGGTCCGATATCAACATCAAAGCCCAGATCCGCAAACGCAGTTGCAATGATTTTCGCTCCGCGGTCATGGCCGTCCTGGCCCATTTTCGCGACAAGAATCCGTGGTCTGCGGCCTTCATTCTCGATAAAGTCTTCCGTCATTTCCTTGACGGTTTCAATTTCCTGCTGATTGGAGAAGTTGGAACTGTATACGCCGCTCACTGACCGGATCACCGCCTTATGTCTGCCGGATGCGAGTTCGATTGCATCAGATATTTCACCGAGGGTCGCTCGTTCACGGGCAGCTTTTACAGCACATTCCAGAATGTTTTCATTTCCTTCTTTCGCTGCAGTTGTGAGTTCGTTGAGGGCCTCTTTCACTCCATCGCTGTCCCGTTTTGCTTTAACCATCTCAATGCGCTCAATCTGTTTCTTGCGCACCATCGTGTTGTCGATATTCAGGATATCGATCGGGTCTTCCTCGTCGAGACGGAAGCGGTTGACACCAATGATCGACTCTTCACCCGAATCAATCTGCGCCTGTTTTTTAGCTGCCGCTTCTTCAATGCGCATTTTCGGCAAGCCGGTTTCAATCGCTTTGGCCATGCCGCCCAATTCTTCGACTTCTTCAATCAATTCCCAGGCTTTATCCGTCAATTGCTTTGTCAGGCTTTCGACGTAATAGGAACCTCCCCACGGGTCAATGACTTTCGTCATCGCCGTTTCTTCTTGCAGGAATAACTGGGTATTTCTGGCAATTCGGGCAGAAAAATCAGTCGGCAACGCGATTGCCTCGTCCAGTGCATTTGTATGAAGGGATTGCGTATGGCCCATTGCAGCAGCATTCGCTTCCAGCAGGGTTCGCGTGACATTATTGAATGGATCCTGTTCCGTCAGGCTCCATCCTGAAGTTTGCGAATGTGTCCGTAGTGCCAGTGATTTCGGATTCTGCGGATCAAAGGACTTCATCATCTTCGCCCAGATTTCGCGGGCGGCCCGCATTTTCGCCACTTCCATGAAATAATTCATGCCGATTCCCCAAAAGAAGGAAAGACGGGGTGCGAATGAATCGATGCCGATTCCCGCCTTGAGACCAGTCCGGACGTATTCCAATCCATCAGCGAGCGTGTATGCCAGTTCGATATCGGCTGTAGCCCCCGCTTCCTGGATGTGGTAGCCGGAAATCGAAATCGAATTGAATTTCGGCATTTTCTGCGATGTATATTCAAAGATATCCGCAATGATCTTCATCGACATTGCCGGTGGGTAAATATACGTGTTTCGGACCATATACTCTTTCAGGATATCGTTTTGAATGGTTCCTGCCAGCTGCTCAGGAGCTACGCCCTGTTCTTCTGCAGCAACAATGAAGAAGGCCATGATCGGCAAGACCGCGCCGTTCATCGTCATGGAAACCGACATTTTATCAAGCGGAATGCCGTCAAACAGGATTTTCATGTCTTCGACACTGTCAATCGCGACCCCCGCTTTTCCGACATCCCCGACCACACGTGGATGGTCCGAGTCATAGCCGCGGTGGGTTGCGAGGTCGAATGCAACGGACAGACCCTTTTGGCCCATTGCCAGGTTGCGGCGATAGAATGCATTGCTTTCTTCGGCAGTCGAGAACCCGGCATATTGCCGCACAGTCCATGGGCGGGAAACATACATGGTCGGATAAGGGCCGCGCAAATATGGAGCTTGGCCCGGAAGCGAATCTTCAAATCCATCGACATCCTGTTCGTCATAGGCCGGTTTGATGGAAATTCCTTCGTTCGTTAAAAAATCATCCTGGTTGATAGGTGAACTTTCATTTATAGTCAGGTTTTGTAAATCCACTTTGGAAAAATCGGGTTTAGTCATTTGGAAGAACCTTCTTTCCTAAGTTCAGAATCTGTTCGAGCTTGGCGACAATGTTCTGTCCGGAGTAAACAGTGTCGGCAATAGCTCCAGCTTTCCTTGTGTTCAGCTGATGCGCGTCAAAGCGGCCGGCGACGTCGAGTACGGCCGAGCTGTCGATGCCCGGAATTATGGCTTCAAGTTTTTCGGCATCTCCGCACAGCACTGCGTAATCGATATGGTGATCCTTCAAGTAGCGGTTAAGTGATGCTGCATCATCCAGTTCCGGACTGATTTCGGGTTCAATCCCACCTACCGCCAGGAGGCCTTCCACAAAATCTGATTTCGCTTTTACATCTTTCAATGGTCCGAGATGCAAAATTGCGACCTTCAATTCCAGCTCACGGCAACGGGCACGCAATTTTTCAAATGGGGTGGCCAATCGTTTGGCCGTGATGTATTCGAGATGACTGCTGTCGATTGACTGGTCTTTGACCGCTTCCTGCGGATTCGCGTAGACGTTGGTGCCAATGAGCGAAATTTTCCGTTCAGCTGCCAGCTTCTTGCGTTCCAGCCATTTCGCCTGTATATCATCGGTCAGCCACCCGGAACCGATGACTTCTGAATAACCGCCGGCTTCTTCGATTTCAAGGAAATAATTCCACGAAGCCTCGACATATTCATTGGTCAGCTGCTCGATGAAATAAGAGCCGGCCGATGCATCCAGAACCCGGGATACATGGCTTTCTTCCTTGATCACCAATTGGACATTGCGGGCAATCCGTCGGCTGGAAGGCTGGGATACCGTCAGAAAATCATGCGGATGGACTGTATGCGCATCGGTGCCGCCAAGAACTGCCGCAAATGTGGCATTGCCTGCGCGCAACAGATTGACGTACGGATCCAGTTTCGAATAAGAGCGAACCGACGTTTCCGTATAAACCGGAATCATTGCAGCCTGTTCCCCGTATGCTTCACTGAATGCTCTCCACAGGACACGGAATGCGCGGAGCTTTGCAATCTCCTGAAAAAACTGCGTATCAACCGCAAAACGGATCCAGGTCTTCTCCGCTGTTTCCTTGTAGTCACCCTCCCGGATGGTTTCCGCGAGTATGCTCAGCGCCACACCCAACTCATGGATGATTGTGCCCCCTGCATGGTGCACCGGTATCGTATCCACTAATATTGTCCGGACCTTGCCGGGCGCAGCAGCCTGCTCTTCCGAGAAAATGACGCCTTTCAGCGTTTTCTTATGCTTGTCATCAATAAAATCAAAGACCCTTAATATACCGGTGTCCTCACTGGTCACTTTAAAGTAGAACGGATGCTTGATGATCAGTTCCGCCAATTGTCGGAGTGAGCTGTCGGTCCATTCAAATTCAAGGGAACTCGTATAGACGACCATATCATTTCCTTTTGAGAGGTCTTCTTTCGTCTTCGCCAAAAAATCTTCCGGTGAATCCGGCAGCACTTCCTGTGCAATCAGCCAGCCGGCCTTTTTCTTGCCGGTGCGGAATGCTTCCTGTTGGAAAGCTGTCAGCCCCCCGAGTTTATCGAACATTTCTTTTGTATATAAAGGTTCCAGTGTAATGCCTTCAATAGTTTGTGTTCTCAATGCGTCTTCAATGGACTTGCCACCGATCGCCTTTTCGGCTGAAATCTGCCAATCTTCATATGTACGCTTCGGAAATTTTGTCTGTTTCATCGATTCAATCGTCAAAATTTTCCCTCCTCATCTACCTCTTCTCCATTTTACCTGAGAACGGCGGTCTATTAAAGCCAAAAAAGCTTGAAGTCCGAAGACTTCAAGCTTTTTTTCTTAATAAACTGATGTATTTTCTTTTGACATGTTTTCAAGGATTTCTTTGACGCGTCCAAGGAATTGGCCGCAAACAAGTCCATCAAGCACACGGTGGTCAAGCGACAGGCAGAGGTTAACCATATCGCGTGCAGCGATCATGCCGTTGTCCATGATCATCGGACGTTTGACAATCGATTCCACCTGGACGATTGCCGCCTGTGGATGATTGATAATGCCCATTGACTGGACAGAACCGAATGAACCGGTGTTGTTGACAGTGAACGTACCGCCCTGCATTTCCGCCGAGCCCAGTTTACCTGAGCGGGCTTTGGATGCAAGTTCGTTGATTTCTTTCCCGATGCCTTTGACCGATTTTTCGTCCGCGGCTTTGATGACCGGAACGAATAGCGCACTGTCGGAAGCAACGGCAATCGAAATATTGATGTCTTTCTTCTGGATGATTTTATCGCCGGCCCACATGGAGTTCATCATCGGGTATTCTTTGAGCGCCTGTGAGAAAGCTTTTACGAAGAAAGCAAAATATGTGATATTGAATCCTTCTTTTTTCTTGAAATCGCCTTTGATCGAATCACGGTATTGAACCAGGTTCGTTACATCCACTTCGATCATCATCCATGCATGCGGAGCTTCGTGCTTGCTCTTCAGCATGTTGGCAGCGATGGCACGACGAACGCCGGTAACCGGGATTTCAACATCGCCCGGAGCACTTTGGATCGGTGCAGCTGGAGCTTTTTCGGCAGTCGGTTTGGATTGTTCCTGTGGAGCTTCTTCTGCCGGTTTGGAAGCTGCAGCCGGTGCATCTCCCGCTTTCGGGATATTGCCGCTTTCAATCAGCGCCATAATATCCTTGCGGGTGATACGCCCTTCATTGCCCGAACCTTCGACCTGAGTCAAATCGATATCATTTTCCTGTGCCAAACGCATGACCGCAGGAGAATAACGCCCTTTTGAACCATTTGCCTTAGCAGGCTGGGAAGATCCTTTTTCGCCTTTCAAGCCTTCCGTCGGTTTTGCGCCGGCAGCTGGCATCTCATTGGCTTTTTCATCAGCAGCCGGTTTCGCTTCTTCCACCGGTTCAGAATCTCCGCCTTCAGTTTCGATTGTGCAGACAATTTCACCGACAGAAAGGGTATCGCCTTCTGATGCAACCAGTTCCTTAATCGTTCCTGTGAATGAAGAAGGCACTTCCGCTGTTACTTTATCAGTGTTCACTTCTGCAAGTGCATCATACTTATTGACGTGGTCGCCAGGAGCAACGAGCCATTTTTCAATCGTTCCTTCAGTGACACTTTCGCCCAGTTGAGGCATCTTAATATTTTCAATAGCCAAAGGGGTTCCTCCTTTTTTGTTTTTCTATTAATATGTCCGGTGTCCAGACTCCAACTGCCCAGCTCTTCGGATCATAAGCCAACCCAGCTGCGCGGCCAAGGCCACTTCGCTGATCTGTCTTATGCCTGTCAGAGCTTAACGGGCGTTGTCGCTTTTCTACTGTCCAGACTCCAACTGCCCAGCTCTTCGGGTCATAAGCCGGCCCAGCTATACGGCAAAGAACGCCGCACCGCTGTTCCGTCTTATGCCTGTCAGAGCTTAACGGGCGTTGTCGCTTTTCTTATTAGTACTCAGCTAGCTCACGCATTGCTTTTTCAACTTTATCCGGGTTGATCATGAAGAACTTCTCCATTGTCGGTGCATATGGCATTGCTGGGATATCAGGTCCTGCAAGACGCATAATTGGCGCATCAAGGTCGAACAGACAGTTTTCGGCAACGATCGCCGCTACTTCACCGATGATGCTGCCTTCTTTGTTGTCTTCCGTTACGAGAAGCACTTTGCCTGTTTTCTTGGCAGCTTCGATAATCCCTTCTTTATCCAATGGATAGATTGTGCGTAGGTCAAGGATATGCGCAGAGTAACCATCTTCTGCAAGACGCTCGGCAGCCTGCAAAGCAAAGTGAACAGCCAATCCGTAAGTGATGACAGTAATGTCTTCGCCTTCACGTTTCACATCAGCTTTGCCGATTTCAATCGTATAATCCTCTTCCGGCACTTCGCCTTTGATCAGGCGGTAAGCACGTTTGTGCTCAAAGAACATAACCGGATCGTCGTCGCGGATTGCCGCTTTCAGAAGGCCTTTCGCATCATATGGTGTTGAAGGAATGACAATCTTCAGTCCCGGCTGGTTGGCGAAAATGGCTTCCACCGATTGAGAATGGTAAAGGGCGCCGTGAACGCCGCCACCGAATGGTGCACGGAAGACAATCGGACATGACCAGTCGTTATTCGAACGGTAGCGGATGCGTGAAGCTTCCGATATGATCTGGTTGACAGCTGGCATGATAAAATCCGCAAATTGCATTTCAGCGATTGGACGGAGGCCGTACATTGCAGCACCGATCCCGACACCGGCAATTGCCGATTCAGCAAGCGGCGTATCGAGTACACGGTCTTCTCCGAACTGATCGTAAAGTCCGGCAGTCGCTTTGAAAACGCCGCCTTTTTTACCGACGTCTTCCCCGAGAACGAATACGTTCTCGTCACGTTCCATCTCTTCTTTCATGGCGAGCGTTATGGCGTCAATATAATTCATTACTGCCATTATTCGTTCCCTCCTTTTTCTGCATAAACATATTTCAATGCATCTTCAGGGGCTGCATAAGGTGCATCTTCAGCATAGTCTGTTGCTTCGTTAACGATCACCATGATGCGGTCGTTGATTTCTTTTTCCAGTTCATCATTCAGGATGCCATTTTCTTTCAGGTAGGCACCGAACAACAGGATTGGATCCTTATCTTTTTGGGCCGCAAGTTCATCTGCAGCACGGTATTGCCTTTGGTCGTCATCTGATGAATGGGCAGTCATGCGCTCCGATACTGTTTCGATCAGGCTTGGACCTTCGCCGCGGCGTGCGCGGTCAGCAGCTTCTTTTACATGCTTATAAACTTCAATCGGATCATTTCCGTCAATCGTCACACCCGGCATTCCGTAGCCGATTGCACGGTCCGAAACATTTTTGCTGGCAATCTGGCGTTCAAACGGAACGGAAATTGCGTATTTGTTATTTTCAACCATGATGATGACCGGCAGTTTGTGGACACCGGCAAAGTTCATGCCTTCGTGGAAATCTCCCTGGTTGGAGGAACCTTCCCCAAGGGTTGTGAATGTGATGAAATCCTGCTTCTTCATTTTTCCTGCCAAAGCAACGCCCACTGCGTGAGGAAGCTGTGTCGTAACAGGTGAAGATCCTGTCAGGATCCGGTTTTTCTTCTGCCCGAAATGGCCAGGCATCTGACGGCCGCCGGAGTTTGGATCTTCCGCTTTTGCAAATGCGGAAAGCATCAAATCTTTTGGGGTCATGCCGAAATGCAGGACTACACCCATATCGCGGTAATAAGGAGCAATATAATCTTTTTCATTGTCCAGGGCGAAAGCAGCGCCAACCTGTGCAGCTTCCTGTCCCTGGCAGGAAATTACAAACGGAATTTTACCCGCACGGTTCAAAAGCCACATGCGTTCATCGACGCGGCGGGCCATTAGCATTGTTTCATACATTTTCAGGACATCGTCATTCGACAAGCCGATTTCTTCGTGTTTTGCTGACATTCAATAATTCCTCCCTTAACTGTGGATTGCTTTGCCGTCTACGGCAAGAGCAGCTTCACCCATGACTTCGGATAATGTCGGGTGAGGGTGAATCGTATCTGCGATTTCCCAAGGTGTCGCATCAAGAACCATCGCAAGCCCTGCTTCGGAAATCATATCCGTCACGTGCGGTCCGATCATATGGACGCCGAGGACATCATTGGTTTTCTTATCAGCGATGATTTTGACGAAGCCGTCACTTTCACCGTATACAAGCGCTTTGCCGATGGCTTTGAAAGAGAATTTGCCGACTTTGACGTCGTACCCTTGTTCTTTTGCCTGCTCTTCGGTAATGCCGACGCTGGCCGCTTCCGGATTCGAGTAAACACATTTGGAAATGTGATCATAGTTGATGGCCTGTGGATTGTTTCCTTTGATGTGCTCAACAGCGGTAATACCTTCGTGAGAAGCTACATGCGCCAGTTGAAGCCCGCCGATGACGTCGCCAATCGCGTAAATGTGGGACTCTTTGGTCTGGAAAGTGTTTTTTACCTGAATAAAGCCTTTATCGACGATGATGTCGGTGTTTTCAAGGCCTATACCTTCTACATTGGCCTGGCGTCCTACTGACACCAGCATTTTTTCAGCCGAGAAGGTTTGGTTTTCACCATTGATCTCTGCCTGGATCGTCACGCCGCTGTCGCCTTTTTCGAGCGTGCCAGCCATAACTTTCGCACTGGTTACAAAATTGACGCCTTTTTTCTTCAATAATTTCTGCATTTCTTTTGAAACGTCTTTGTCTTCCGTTGGAATAATGCGGTCCGCATATTCAAGGACCGTAATTTCAACACCGAAATCATTCAGCATGGAAGCCCATTCGATTCCAATGACACCGCCACCGACGATCAGCATCGATTTCGGCAACTCAGTAATTTTCAGGAGTTCATCAGAGCTCATCACGTAATCTCCATCGATTTCCAGGCCTGGCAGGCTGCGCGGACGGGATCCGGTTGCGATGATGACGTTATGGGGAATCAACATTTCGTTTTCTTCGCCATTGTTCATTTCCACTGAAATCGTTCCAGGGTTTGGAGAGAAAATAGAAGGTCCAAGAATACGGCCGAGGCCTTCGTACACATCAATCTTCCCTTTTTTCATCAAACCTTGTACACCGCTATGCAATTGATCGACGATCCCTTGTTTACGCTGCTGCACGCGTGAAAAATCAAGGCTTACGTCACCAGTTTGCACCCCGAAATCAGCTGCGTGATTTTTAGTGGTCGAGTAAACCTCTGCACTTCGGAGCAGAGCTTTGCTTGGAATGCATCCTCTGTGCAGGCAAGTTCCGCCAAGCTCTGCTTTTTCGACAATCGCAGTTTTTAAACCGAGCTGTGCTGAACGGATTGCGGCTACATATCCGCCGGTTCCGCCGCCAAGGATGACTACATCATAATTTTGTGCCATGTAAATGTCCTCCTTCTATTTATATATAAATTGAACTAATAAACTTTAGTAACCGATATTCCGCAAAACAGCTGCGAAGGCAGTATCCGACGCCTGCGAGGATATTGCCTTTGCGACGAAGTGCGTAGCACTGCAGGAGCACGGTTGTTCAGGCTGCTCCTGCATCGCTTCGCTAGCTTCGTCGCAAAGCGCCGGCCGAACTACCTTCGACCGACACTTGGCTTGTGCTAAGCTAACTCGGGCTCGTTGCACTTCGTCCGAGTGGATCTCAGCACTTCGCTTGGTCCCCCAGGAGTCTTCGCTGTTTTGCTCCATATCTCTTGAGATTTCTCTCAGCACCGGCGCGCCTATGGAGCAGGCGAATGCCGACGGAGCAAAGACGAGTGCTTTTCTCGGCTTATTGCGGGAGCTAAGGTCGCCATACGTAGATGGCGCACCTTTGCGACGAGCAGTGCGCAGGAGCATAATCTTTGCCCTGTCCTAAGCGCCGAAGCGGCATATGAAGGGTAATTCTTTTTTCAATTTATATAGCTGGATAATTTTTAGCTGTCTCTTCTCCATTTAGAACACGGACTGCACCTTCTGCAAGTGCCTGCAATTCATTTTCACCGGGGTGCACCTCCACATCAGCTATCCAGCTGATGCGATCGGAAATGGCTTTGACAAAGCCTTTCCCATATGCAAGTCCGCCGGTTAAAATGATGGCGTCCACTTTGCCCTGGAGCACGGCGCTGGCCGAACCTATTTCTTTGGCGACCTGATAAGCCATGGCATCGTACACCAATTCGGCCTCTTTATCGCCTTTTTGTATACGCTTTTCCACGGTGACAGCATCGTTTGTTCCAAGGTAACTGACCAGTCCCCCCTGGCCGACAAGGCGTTTCATAATTTCGTGGCGGTAATATTGCCCCGAAAAACATAATTCAACAAGATCGCCTGCCGGTACGGTTCCTGCGCGCTCCGGGCTGAAAGGTCCATCGCCGTGGAGTCCGTTATTGACTTCGACCACACGTCCTTCTTTATGGACACCGACAGTGATACCACCACCCATATGGGTGACGATCAGCCGCAGGTCTTCATAGCGCCGCCCTTTTTCCTTAGCATATCTTCTGGCAACTGCCTTCTGATTCAAAGCATGAAATATTGATTTCCGTTCAATCAGGGAGAATCCTGAAATTCTTGCAATCGGATCCAATTCATCGACAACGACCGGATCGACAATAAAAGCAGGGATGTTTAAACCTTCCGCAATTTCGCTCGCCAGTATGCCCCCGAGATTCGAGGCGTGCTGGCCCGACACTCCTTTGCGGAGATCTGCGAGCATCGCATCATTGACTGAATAGGTGCCGCCTTCGATCGGGCGCAACAATCCCCCTCTGCCGCAAACGGCTGAGAGTTTCGAGACATTCATCCCTTCCTCGTCCAGGGCTTCCAGGATTGTTTGTTTCCGGAAAGCATATTGGTCGATAATCGCAGGAAATTCATTGATTGCTTCCGCTGAATGGCGGATCGTTTTTTCCATGATCAGAATATCGTTGTCAAAAACGCCGATTTTGGTTGAGGTTGATCCAGGGTTGATGACCAATATGCGATACAACTGTTCTAGCAAAGCGATCCCTCCATTCTACAATCAGCGTCTGCTGATGATATTGTGTTCATTGCGAAGAAATTGGCTGCGCGATTTGCGCACACGTTCAATGCGCTCTTCCGCCATACGGTCTGCAGCCTGATAGCTTGGAATTCCGTCACGTTTTGCAATTGCAAAAATACGGGTGATGCTGTCGTAAATTGTTTCTACACGTTTCATCGCACGTTCGTTGTTATATCCGTACAATTCATCGGCAACATTGATGACGCCGCCTGAATTGATTACATAATCAGGGACATATACGATGCCAAGCGCTTCAAGTTCATCGCCATGGCGTTCTTCTTTCAGCTGGTTGTTTGCCGAGCCGGCAACAGCTTTCACTTTCAATTGTGGAATTGTATCGTCGTTGATGATTGCACCCATTGCACATGGAGCAAAAATATCCGCTTCCTGGGAATAGATTTCATTCGGTTCAACCGCAGTGGCACCGAAATTATCAACAGCGCGCTGAACCGCTTCTTTGTTGATATCTGTAACAATCAGGTTTGCGCCTTCTTTGTGCAGATATTCGCACAATGTGTAAGCAACATTACCGACTCCCTGAACTGTGATCGTTTTGCCTTCCAGTGAATCATCACCGAATGCTTCCAGAGCAGCAGCTTTCATCCCGATATAGCAACCGTAGGCTGTTACCGGAGATGGATTGCCTGAAGAACCGAATGCCGGTGAAATACCAGTAACAAAGTCAGTTTCTTCGTGGATCAGGTCCATATCCGCTACAGTCGTCCCGACATCTTCAGCAGTGATATAACGGCCGTTCAGCCCTTGGATGAAACGTCCGAATGCACGGAACATTTCTTCGTTTTTGTCTTTCAATGGATCACCGATGATAACCGTTTTACCGCCGCCGAGGTTAAGGCCGGCTGCCGCGTTTTTATATGTCATGCCGCGACCAAGACGGATTGCATCTTCGATTGCTTCTTCTTCTGTATCATAATTCCACATGCGTGTTCCTCCGAGGGCAGGCCCTAAAGTTGTGTCGTGGATACAAATGATTGCTTTCAAACCGGAATTTTTATCCTGGCAAAATACCAATTGCTCATAGTCGTGTTCTTCCATTTTATCGAAAATCTTCATATTAAATTCCTCCTAATGATCTTATCGTGTAGCTGATGTTTTAATCGCCAATGCAAGTGAATACAACTTGCTTTCTGCACTGTCTGCGCGGGACGTCAGGACAATCGGTGCTTTTGCACCGGCAATGATTCCCCCGACTTTCGCTTTCGCGAAATAGACCAGTGATTTATAAAGGATGTTTCCGGCTTCGATATTCGGGACCAGCAGGATATCCGCTTTGCCGGCTGTGGTACCCGTTATGCCTTTATGTTCAGCAGCTGTTGGCGAGATGGCATTATCAAGCGCCAAAGGGCCATCGATGATGCAGTCAGTTATCTGTCCGCGTCGGTTCATCGCTGCAAGCGCAGCTGAATCCATAGTTGCCTGCATAGCGGGATTGATGACTTCGACGGCCGCCAAAGGGGCAACTACCGGGGTTTCGATTCCCACAGCCCGTGCTGTCTGAACTGCATTTCGGATGATTTGGGCTTTTTGCATCAGATCCGGTGCGATGTTCATACCGGCATCCGTGATAAAGATGAGCCGGTCATAACCCTCGATCTCGAACGCAGCAACATGGGACAGGATACTTCCGGTCCGCAAACCATAATCCTCATTAAGCACCGCTTTCAGCAGGACCGCTGTCGGAATATGGCCTTTCATCAATACATTCGAATCTTTGACAAAGACGGATTTCACAGCAGCGTTGGCCGCTTGAACCGCGCCTTTTATATGGATGAGCTTTACTTTCGGATGCGTGAGAAGATGCGGGTAATGGGCACCAATCATTTCCTTCAGTTTCGCTTCATCATCGAAAAGGCTGAAACTTGCAATATTGCGTGTTATCGCCATGTTGACTGCTTCCAGTACTTCCAGGTCAGCAGCTGCGGCGACAGCCACATCGTTTTGTTTTTCTTCCATAGAAATCTGTTCGACTATTTCATTTAATGTGGTCACTTCATATCACCTCATTCTTCTTAATTAAAGCAGAAAAAAACGTGTGTTATAAGGGATGTAAGCGTTTTATCCGGCAAAAACAGCCGATCTCTTTGCAAATTATTGCAAAACCATGCAAGAAACTGCAAAAACTAGGCTAATCCGAATTTTTCCAGCTTATAATACAAGGTTCGTAGGGACACATCCAGTGCTTTTGCCGTCTTCGATTTATTCCCCTTATTTTGTTCCAGTGCACGCTGCAGAATTCCCCGTTCCACGGTATCGAGCTGTTCCTGCAGCGGACTTCCTCCTTCTATTGCCACTTCATTTTTCGCTTCTGTGGCTTTGATCATATTCAGGGGTATATTTTTTTCGGTCAAAACCCTTTCATTGATATTCATAAAGATCATTGAGCGGCTTATGACATTTTCAAGTTCCCGCACATTTCCCGGCCAGTCATAGAGACGCAGGAGCTGAAGCGCTTTGTCCGTTACCGTTTCGATATTGCGGCCGTATTCCTGATTCAATTTCATCAGCAGCCTTTCAACGATGCGGGGGATGTCCTGTTTTCTGCTTCTGAGCGGAGGGATCAGAATCGGCATCCTGTTCAACCTGTAATAGAGGTCTTCGCGGAATGTTCCTTCAAGAAGCGCTTTTTCCATATTGGCATTTGTTGATGCGATGACCCGGACATTGACCGGCACCGGTTTGCTGCCGCCGACCCTCAGAATTTCATGTTCCTGCAGAACCCTTAAAAGCTTGCTTTGGATGGACGGTGACAGCTCACCGATTTCATCGATGAAGATGCTGCCGTTATTCGCCTCCTCAAACAGCCCTTTCCGCTCTCCGCTTTTGACACCCGGCAATGCCCCTTCCTCGTAGCCGAAAAGTTCGTTTTCGAGCAGCTCTTCTGACAATGCCGCGCAGTTGACCCGGACGAATTTGTTGAATTTGCGGTCGCTTGCGCTGTGGATGGCATGTGCGAATAATTCCTTGCCGGTCCCTGATTCACCGCGCAGCAACACCGTCACCGGGGTTTGGGCTGCCAGCTTTGCCTGCTGGAGCGACAACTGCATTTCAGCTGACAGGCCGATGATGTCATCAAAGGTGTATTTGGATTCCAGCGTCCGGATGATGCTGCGTGCGCGGTCCAGTTCTTTCATGAGAGACCGGATTTCGGTCGTATCGTGAATGACCCCGACACTGCCCTTCAAGATGTTGTCCACGATAATCGGGGCGACATTGACAATCACTTCGCGGTTTGCCGGACCGACTTTGAGATTCACTCCACGGACAGGTTTCCTTGTTTGAAGTGCTTTCAAATGCATGCTTTCCCCTTCTGAAATATCCGCTGAAGCCGGTCGGCCGATCACGTCTTCCACCTGCAGGCCGGTAATCCGGGTATAAGCAGGGTTGACCATCAGGCCATAGCCATTCTCATCAACGACGGAAATAGCGTCATCGCTCGAGTGGATGATGGCCTGCAGCATCGTCTGAATCTCTTTCAGGTCCGTGATTTCCTCTGCCAATGAAACGACTTCCGTGATGTCTTTGAACACTGCGAACGCACCGATAATTTCCCCATGTTCATCTATCATCGGAAATCTCGAAGCAACTATCTTCAAACCGTTCTTCAATTGCAATTCTCTGTTCAACTCGGTTCTCCCTGTTTCGTATATCCGGGGAAGTTCACTCGTTGAGATCAACTCATGGATATGTTTGCCGATTGCGCTTTCAGAATCACGTTCGAGCATCCGGGAAGCAGAGCGGTTCATGAAAATGATCCTGCTCTTCCGGTCAATGCCTATCATACCTTCTTCGATGGAATTGAAAATGATATTCTGTTTATGGCTTTCACCGCTGAGCTTTTTCAGGAAATGTTCTTTTTCATCGACCAGTTTGACGAAAAAGTTTGCAAGGCTGCCGGGAACGATTTCCGCTTCCCTGGGGAAATACTCTTCCAATTGCCGCTGCACCTTTTCACTGCCGGTCACATTGATGACGATGTCAAACTCTTTTGGATGGAAATCAAAATGATGTTCTTTGACGGCAATGCCCAGCTGCCGGGCCACTTCAATCGCCGGTGCGTCCGGTTTGATATCCGCAATGCCCGCCAGTTCAAGATACTCTGAATCCCCAAGCATGTTCAAAAGCGCCAGTCCGCCCGCACCGCCGCCTATTATCAACACTTTTTGCAACATTCTTCAAACTCCTTTATGTACCATGCAATCTTTTGCAATTCTATTTAAGGGTACAACAGGTTGGAATTCTTGACAACTTTAATCGAAATCGGAACAATGGACAGAGAAGGAGTGGAAACATGGGACGTTTAATTGCATTTATCATTCTTCTGATTCCTGGAATCATGGCCGCATACGGCATTAAACTGATGAGGGATTCCATATTCAATAAACTGCTGGAACCTTATCCGGTTCTCTGGCTGCAGTTTTCGCTTGGGTTGCTGTTCACAGTGCTTGGCATCGGGTTTTTTGCCGGCTTCCTTCTGAACCGGGACCGTAAAAAAGGCAACGTGTCAAAAAGGTTCCAAAAGTAAAGAAAAGCATTCAGCAAAACGGCACCCTTTTCATCGCCGGCAAGACCGAAGCATCCCGCGGAACCGGGACGCCGAAAAATGGACAAATAAAAATGCGTCCGCCTTATACAGGCGGACGCATTTTTTCTTTTATTCGATCCGGGTAATCCGTAATGACGCCGGCAACTACGGGGGATAGTTGATCCAAAATACGTTCAGTCCCGGCCAATCCATAAATCCTGACCTTTTTCCCCAAACTCTTCAGGCTGTTCAGCAGATTTTCCGAATAGAGCCTCTTATGAAGATGTACACTGTCAATCCAGTGCATATCATCCATTCGGGCAGCTGAAAAATTCTTTTTGATCACCAAAGCCGTCTCGATGTCCGGCTTTAATTTCTTCATTTTTTTCAATAGTTCGGCGTTGAAGGAAGACAAATGAACGTCGTCCAACCCTTCCAGCATAGCTGCAAGAATTTCTGCGCCATCGGGATGCACGGAAAATGATTCTTTCATCTCGATGTTAAGCGGCACCGCTTTCTCCTTTGCCCAGTGAAAAACTTCATAGGCCAGTGGAATTCGGTGGTCAGACAATTTTCGCCTGCCTCTTTTGCCGATTCTCGTATCTTTTATCTTGTCATAATCAACGTCAGCAATATTCAGATTCCTGCCGCTAAGCCTCTTGAGATTATCGTCATGAAACACCAGGATGACGCCGTCATTGGTGATCTGGAGATCCAGTTCAATGCCGACACTCAGTTCACAGGCTTTGCAAAAAGCGCTCCAGGTATTTTCGAGCGCGTATGCGGAAGCTCCCCGATGACTGTAAATTGCCGGATTCTCCATTAGAACCACACTTTCTGATCGAGTATTTTCAAATGCCCATTGGATTGTTCCATTCGGTCCCCATTCTAACACGCCTGCAATCCATGTACAGCCAGACGATCAGAAAACAGAACAATGCTTATTCCGCTTCGTTTTTTTCCTTTTCCATGTTTCTGCTTACCGTGTCATAGACCATGGCAATAAACTCTGAATTTGATGGCCGGCTTCTCAAGTGTTCTTCACTGTAACCGAATGTCTGGGCTATCACTTTTACATCGCCGCGGTTCCAGACAAGCTCGATGGCATGCCGGATGGAACGTTCCACACGGGTAGGTGTTGTATCGAACCTGTCTGCAATTCCCGGATAAAGTGACTTCGTCACTTTTTGGATGATGCCCGGTTCTTCCAGCACAAGATTGACCGCTTCCTTCAAGTAAACATAGCCGTTGATGTGGGGTGGGACGCCAATTTCTTTGATGACAGCAGTTATTGGATCATCCTTAACTTCCTGTGAGGCCGCCTGTTCCTGCATTATATGCTCAATCTGCATTGCCAGCCGGTCGAGTTCAAATGGTTTCATGATAAAATAGGATGCACCATTTTGAGCTGCCTGGCTCATCAGCGTTTCCTGTCCAAAGGCTGACAGCATGATGACGCGGAGGTTTTGAAGGCCTTCTTCATTTTTGATGGCATCCAACACCCCAATCCCGTCCAAAAAGGGCATGATATTATCCAGCAAAAGAATATCCACTTTGTTTTTTTTCAGTAATTCGATGCATTCCCGGCCATTATGGGCGACCGCCACAACTTCCATATTAGGCTGCAGGTTCAGGTATTCTTCCATCATATCCGCCAACTGGCGATTATCATCGGCAATTCCGATTGTGATCTTTTCCATTGTGTCTCTTCCTCCTGTAACTGCTCGATGGAGTGTTATCTCATAGCCAGCTTCCGGTCTTTGGCAAGCTTCAGCAGTTCATCTGCATGCTGCAAAGTCAGTTCGGTGATTTCCGCGCCCGACAGCATCCGGCTCATCTCTTCTGTGCGTTCCCGTCCGTCCAATTCATGGACAGCTGTTATCGTGCGTTTTTTCTCGATCCGTTTTTCAATGAAAAGATGCTGATCCGCCATTGCCGCGACCTGCGGCAAATGTGAGATGCACAGCACTTGTGAATGCACTGATATGGCCGCAATCTTTTCTGCAATTGCCTGCGCCACCCGTCCGCTCACACCGGTATCCACTTCATCGAAAATGATGGAGGTAATCCCCTGGTGTTTTGAAAAGATGGTCTTTAATGCAAGCATCATCCGGGATAATTCTCCGCCGGATGCCACTTTCGTCAACGGCTTCAGCGGTTCACCCATATTCGTGGAAATATGGAACGCAATGGCGTCGCCGCCGTTGCGGTCGAATTTCCCCTGACCGAGCGGTTCAAATACTACTTCAAACGCCGCTTTGCCCATATGCAATTCGCGGAGCTGCTCCATGATGTCTTTGCTCAGACGCACCGCCGCTTTTTTACGCAGCAGCGTCAGCTCCTCAGCTTCCACTTTCAGGTCTTCCGTCAATTCTTTCAGCTTCTGTTGGTCCAGCTGCAGACGCTGATCGCGATTCAGCAATTTATCCAGTTCGTCTGTCTGTGCATCGTGGTAAAGGAGGATATCTTCCACAGAAGCCCCATATTTCCTTTTTAAAGTTTGGATGGTTGCAAGGCGCTGTTCGATTTCATTGAGCCTCGACGGATCGAATTCCATCGCATCGAGCATCCGCTTGATTTCGGTTGCCGTGTCCTGCAGCTGATAAAATGAGCCACTGACCATTTCGGAGTGGCTTAGAAAGGTCTCATCGACTGAAGCGGCATGTTCCAGTTCAGACATCGCGGAACCCACCCAATCGAGCCCTTTGGACTCCCCTTGAATCGCTTCGTGGGCTGCGGACACCGATTCGTAGATTTTATTGAAATTTTGGAGTTTTTTGCGCTCCAGCGCCAACTCTTCTTCTTCCCCGGCAATCAGGTCGGCAGCTTCGATCTCTCTCAGCTGGAATGTCAGCAGATCGATGCGCTGGGCAATTTGCTGCTCGTTTTCATTATAGGAAGAAAATTCACGTTTCAACTTCATGTATTTTTCAAATGTATTTGAATAACTGGCTTTTGCCTTTGACAGGCTTTTGCCTGCGTATTGATCCAATAAGTGGAGATGGCGCTTTTCGTCCATCAGCTCCTGGGTTTCGTGCTGGCCATGGATATCGATCAACGCGCCTCCGACTTCCCGGAGGATAGAAATGGTCACGAGTTTTCCATTGATGCGGCAAACGTTTTTCCCTTTATCGTTCAGCTCTCGGCGCAACAGAACATCGCCGTCTGCGAAATCTATCCCTAACTCTTCCATCTTGCGGAACACGGGGTGTTTGGGGTCCTCAATCGAAAAAAGCCCTTCTATCTCAGCTTTGCTCGCGCCGTGCCGGATAAATTCCTGGCTGCCCCTGCCGCCTGCCAAAAGATTGACGGCGTCGATGATAATTGATTTTCCTGCACCGGTCTCTCCTGTCAGAACAGTAAGGCCTTCGGTAAAACTGACTGTAAGATTATCTATAATAGCAAAATTCCGAATATCCAATTCACGAAGCATCAACTTTCACCTCTTCATCAAAGCATTTCAATAAGTCGCTGTTTTAAAACATCCCGTTGCTCTGTATCCCTGCAGATGATCAGGCAGGTATCGTCGCCGCAAAGCGTCCCCAGAATTTCCGGCCAGTCCAAGTGGTCGATCAATGAGCCGATTGCATGAGCATTGCCCGGCAAAGTTTTCATCACCAGAAAATGGCTGGCACCGTCAATGCTGACAAAAGCATCCGTCAGGGCCCGGTGCAATTTCTGCATAGGGTTGAAACGTTGGTCCGCCGGCAGGCTGTATTTATAACGGCCATCCTGCAAAGGCACTTTTACAAGATGCAATTCTTTGATATCTCTTGAAACTGTGGCTTGTGTCACTTCATATCCTGCAGCTTTCAATAAATCCACCAATTCATCCTGTGTTTCGATCTCCCGGTTCGAGATGAGATCCCGGATTTTGATATGGCGTTGTCCTTTATTCATAATGCGCCCCCTGAATGAATAATTATTCTAATTCCTTTATATCGTAACCTTTAGCGGCTACAAAAACAAGAAAACACATGCCTGTGAGCATGTGTTTTCTGATCAAAGATTATCGTGTGCAAGTTTGACTGTCTGCTCTGCCAGGGATTCGGAAATGGGCTCGATGCTGTCATTTTCGAATGCCGATTGCAGATGGAACAAAAATTCAATATTGCCTTCTCCTCCGGTGATCGGCGAAAAAGACATATTCCGGATATGGAATCCGGCGGCGGCCGCAAAGCCACCCACCTTCTTCAACACATCAAGGTGAATTTTGGGATCACGGATAATTCCTTTTTTCCCCACGTTTTCGCGCCCCGCTTCAAACTGCGGTTTGACGAGCGCTATAACATCCCCGCCCGGAACAAGAACGGCCTTCAGGACCGGCAGAATTATTTTCAAGGAAATAAACGATACATCAATACTGGCGAATTCAGGAAGTCCTTCGTTGAAATCCTCCGGTTTGGAATGGCGGAAATTGGTCCGCTCCATGACCGTCACCCGTTCATCCTGCCTGATTTTCCAGGCCAGCTGATTGGATCCCACGTCAAGTGCATAGCAGTGCGACGCTCCGTTCTGAAGTGCGCAGTCGGTGAATCCGCCGGTTGACGACCCGATGTCGAGCATCAGTTTGCCGTCTACCGACAGGTCAAATTCCTCCAGCGCTTTTTCAAGCTTCAAGCCGCCCCGGCTGACGTATTTCAGGTCATTGCCCTTCATCTGAAGAGGGGCATCCGAAAGGATCTTTTCGCCGGGTTTATCCATCCGTTCTGTACCGGAATAGATGATGCCTGCCATGATGGCACGTTTTGCTTTTTCCCGCGTTTCACAAATTCCCCTTTCAACCAGGAGAACATCGACGCGTTCTTTTTTCACTTTGATCATAGGGCCTTGTAACCTGCCTGTGATTTTTCGGGAATCAAATTTTTCACGTTTTGTACCAATTGGTCACTGTTCAAATGGATTTCATCCATCAATTCAGACACATCGCCGTGTTCTATGAATTGATCCGGGATGCCCATGCGGTCGACAGTTGCGTCGTGATAGCCGTTGTCATGCGCGAATTCGAGAACCGCACTGCCGAAGCCACCTTGAAGGATCGCTTCTTCAAGTGTAACGACGGGAACGGAGCGTTTGAATATGGAGTGCAGCATGTTCTCGTCCATCGGTTTGATGAATCTTGCATTCACCACTTCAGCGTTGATGCCCTGTTCTGCAAGCTTTTCAGCAGCATCAATCGCCATCGGAATGGTCGTGCCGAATGTCAGGATGACGGCGTCAGTGCCAGCTTTCAGCACTTCCCAGCTGCCGATCGGCAAAGCTTCCATTTCCTCATCCATCGCTACACCCAGTCCGTTGCCCCGCGGATAACGGAGCGCAATCGGACCGCCATTATACTCGATAGCCGTTTTGACCATATGTTGGCCTTCGTTTTCATCTTTTGGCATCATGACCACCATGTTCGGCAGGTTGCGCAGGAAGGCGACATCAAATACGCCCTGATGGGTTTCCCCGTCAGCGCCAACAAGACCGGAGCGGTCGATTCCAATAAAGACATTGAGGTTCTGGCGGCATATATCGTGAACCACCTGATCATAGGCACGTTGGAGGAATGTGGAATAAATGGCCAGGAAAGGTTTCATATCCTGAGTCGCCAGGCCAGCCGCCATTGTCGTGGCATGCTGCTCAGCAATGCCGACATCGTAAAACCGTCCAGGGAACTCATTGGCGAATTTTTCCAGTTTGGATCCGACCGGCATTGCCGGCGTGATGGCTACGATGCGTTCATCAGTTCGCGCCAGTTTGCTTACGGATTCTGCAATCAGCCCGCTCCACGACGGAGCAGTGGAAGAGGACTTCACGAGATCACCGGTATCAATTTTATAAGGGCCGGTTCCGTGCCATGTGCCGATTTTATCTTCTTCAGCCGGCAGGAAGCCTTTTCCTTTTTTTGTAATGACGTGAAGAAGGACCGGACCTCCGACTTTTTTGGCGTATAGAAGATTTTCTTCCAACTCCTCAAGGTCATGGCCGTCGATGGGACCGAGATACGTAAATCCGAGTTCTTCAAAGAACATTCCGGAAACGAAAAGATATTTCAGGCTGTCTTTGACTCGTTCCGCCGTGGACGCAAGTTTGCCGCCGACTGCAGGAACTTTTTTCAGCAGATACTCGAGATCGTCTTTGACCTTATTGTATTTGCCTGCCGTCCGCATTCTGCCAAGGACAGAGTGAAGCGCCCCGACATTCGGAGCTATCGACATTTCGTTATCGTTGAGGATGACCACCATATCCGTATTGGCATGGCCGATATGGTTCAGTGCTTCGAGAGCCATTCCGCCCGTCAACGCACCATCGCCAATGATCGGAATGACGTGATTGCCCGCTTTCTTGATATCCCGGGCGGCTGCCATTCCCATCGCTGCCGATAGTGAAGTGGAACTGTGGCCGGTTTCCCAGACATCATGGTCGCTTTCATTCCGCTTCGGAAAACCGCAAAGGCCCTTGAATTGGCGCAATGTATCAAATTGCGCAGCTCTTCCGGTCAGAATTTTATGGACGTAGGATTGATGTCCTACATCCCAGATCAGCTTGTCTGAAGGGCTGTCGAAAATGCGGTGAAGCGCTATCGTCAATTCGACGACTCCGAGGTTTGGTCCGATGTGGCCGCCAGTTTTTGATAAATTCTCTATTAAAAATCGTCTGATATCTTCGCTTAATTCGACGAGCTGTTCATTGTTCAGCCCTTTTAAGAAAGATGGACTAGTAATCGTATGAAGATCCATTCCATCACACACCTTTTTTAAAAATTTTTCCGACTTTATTTCTTTCTACATTATATCAATTGTCAGCAAATGTACAAACGGAAGCCTCTATTATCAGTTTTTTCTTTGGACAATCATGGCCGTCAATTCTTTCAATAATGCCATTTCCCCATCCAGGCCTTCGATTGACTGCAATGCTTCCTGAGCATGATGATCCAATTTTTCCTTCGCACGCGGCAAAGTCAAAATGCCGGGATAGGTGCTTTTGTCACTGTTTTCATCTTTGCCGGCCGTTTTGCCCAGTTCTTCTGAGGTTCCGGTGACGTCCAGGATATCATCCTGAATCTGGAATGCCAGCCCAAGATGTTCACCGAATCGTGATAATGACAGTATTGTGTCGGGTTTGGCCTCGGCCAAAATGGCGCCAGCCAAAATGCTGAATGTCAGCAAAGCGCCAGTTTTTAACCGGTGGACCTGTTCGAGTTCTTCCAGGGCCAGCTTTTTCTCTTCGCCTTCGATATCCAGAATTTGTCCGCCGACCATGCCTTCCGCTCCGGATGCAGTACTCATCAGATCTATCAGCTGGACTTTGTCATCGTTCGAGACGTTCGGAAGGCGCGCAATCAAACCGAAACTGTATGTCAATAATGCATCGCCTGCCAGAATGGCAACCGCTTCCCCGAAAACCTTATGGTTTGTCGGCATTCCTCTTCTCAGATCGTCGTCGTCCATGCTTGGCAGATCGTCGTGAATCAGTGAGTAGGTATGGATCATTTCAATTGCCGCGGCAACTTTCAATGCATCCGGGTGGTTACCCCCAAGTTCGTGCATGGCAGCAAGCATCAGAATCGGGCGGATGCGTTTGCCGCCTGCCTGAAGGGAATAATTCATGGATTCCTTTAATGAAGCCGGAATTGGCAAAGCCGCGATTTGATCCAGCAACTCCTGCTGGATCAACGGTTCGTAATGGCTGCGGAATTCCTTTAATCTCATTTCGCAGTCCCATCCTTTCCGATGTCAACAGCTGTTTCTTTGCCGTCTTTCATCATCGTCACCAATTGTTCTTCGGCATTCTGCAATTTATCGTGGCACACTTTTGATAGTTCCATCCCTTTTTGGTATAAGGTCAACGCTTCTTCGAGAGGGACATCCCCCTGCTCCAATTGGCGGACGATTTCTTCCAATTGCTGCATTGCGTCATTGAACTTGATTTCTTTTTCAGCCATTTATATGCACCCCTTTTTCGTCGGAATAGTGTTTTTGACGGTCGCTTCGACAGTCCCGTCCTGCATCGTCACGTTCAATTCGTCTCCGGCTTCCACCTGATGGATGCTCTTGACGACCAGCCCGTCTTTATATGGAATGGTGTAGCCTCTTTCCATTAGTTTCAACGGACTCAGTGCATCGAGTGTCCGAATGGCAGAGGATAATTTCATCTTATTATTGTTTAGAACGATATGAGCGGATTGATCGAGCCTCTTTTGCAAGTGGCCAATATCCGCCTGTGATTGTTTTATCCGCTGGACCGGTATGCGGTTGGCCAACTGCCGATCGAGATTTTCAAAACGTTCCCGCGAACGGTTCAGATGCTGGAAAACTTCGCGTTGCAGTGAATCTGAAGCGCGTTCCACCCTTTCGATGAAAGGGCGGTATAAACGGTCCGGATAAGCAAACGGCATCGAAGCCGCGACTTTTGTTAAAGCCGTTTTCTCCCTGTCAAGCAGATTGGAAACGACACGGTACATACTGCTTTGCTGATTGATAACCTTATCCAGCAAATCCGCACGGCTCGGCACAGCCAGTTCCGCTGCAGCAGTCGGTGTGGCAGCCCGCAAGTCGGCCACAAAATCCGCTATTGTCGTATCCGTCTCATGGCCGACAGCCGAAATGACCGGAATCCGCGAATCGAAGATGGCCCGTGCGACTGCTTCTTCGTTGAACGACCAAAGATCTTCAATCGACCCGCCTCCACGTCCCACGATCATGACATCGAAATTTGCGGCATTGGCCGCCTGAATCGACTGGACAATGGATCTGGTAGATTGTTCTCCCTGCACCAGGGTCGGGAAAATTGTAATTTTCGCCATTGGGTACCGCCGGTTCAAAGTAATGATGATATCCCTTACCGCCGCTCCAGTCGGAGCAGTCACCACCGCTATTTTGTCCGGATATCTTGGCAGCGGCTTTTTATGGACGGCATTGAACACACCTTCTTTGGAAAGTTTTTCCTTCAATTGTTCAAAAGCCAGGTAATAATCGCCGATGCCGTCCGGCTGCATCGATTGCGCATAGAGCTGGTATTGTCCGGACGCTTCGTAGACACTGACATCTCCGCGGATAAGCACTGTCATGCCACTCTCCGGTTTGAATTTGACAGTGCGGGCACTGGCTGCAAACATCACGGCAGGAAGCCTCGCCGAATTGTCCTTCAGCGTAAAATAGATGTGGCCGCTCGAATGGATCTTCACATTCGAAAGTTCCCCTTTGACATACACGTCACGCAAATGGGGGTCTGCATCAAATTTCTTTTTTATGTATTTTGTTAAAGCTTTTACACTTAAGTATGGGTCGGACGTCAAATTTTCAGCCCCTATCTTCCATATTAAAAAGCTGTCTTTCTTTCGAAAAACAGCTTTGTTTCTTATTATTTTACATGGTCACAGTCATTTTGTCTCCGCTAATCCTTTTTCAGCCGAAAGCAGCGTATTCTCCATAAGCATCGCAATGGTCATGGGACCGACTCCGCCCGGCACAGGCGTAACATGGGAGGCTGTCTCCAGGACGTCCTCGAAATCCACATCCCCGCATAATTTTCCTTCGTCATCGCGGTTCATGCCGACATCGATTACAACAGCACCGGGTTTGATGAATTCTTTCCCCAGGAATTTCGCCCGGCCGACAGCGGAAATGAGTATGTCCGCCTGGCGTGTGTAATCGGCCAAACCGATTGTTTTGGAATGGCAAAAAGTAACTGTTGCATCCCTTTGGAGAAGAAGCTGGCCGGCCGGTTTGCCGACGATGTTGCTTCTGCCGATTACAACAGCATGTTTGCCTGCAGGGTCGATATCGTATTCTTCCAGCAATTTCATGATGCCGTGAGGTGTACAGGGCAGAAAGGCTTCACGGCCGATCATCATATTGCCGACCGAAATGGGATGGAAACCGTCAACGTCTTTTTCAGGATCGATTGCCAGAATTACGTTGAATTCATCGATATGTGCAGGCAGCGGCAATTGAACAAGGATTCCATGGATTTCCGGATCATGGTTCAGTCCGCTGATCACTTCCAGCAATTGATCTTCCTGAAGCGTTTCCGGAAACTGCAACAGGTCGGACCGCATACCGAGGGCTTCGCATGTTTTCTTCTTGTTTTTTACGTATGTATGGGAAGCCGGATTGTCACCGATCAAGACAACTGCCAATCCCGGGATGATCCCTTTTGATGCCAACGAGGCCACACGCTGTGAAATTTTATTTTTTAATTTGAGGCTCGTTGCTTTTCCATCGATTATTATCGCTGACAAGTGAATCCCTCCAAATCAGTTTTTCAGTTCATCTGTAAACTTCGACAATACGCCGTTGACAAACCGGCTCGATTTATCATCACCGAACGTTTTGCTCAATTCGATTGCTTCGTTCATGACGACGCGTGACGGTGCATCTTCCATATAAGCCAGTTCGAAAACTGCCATCCGCAGAATTGTGCGCTCGATCTTTGGAAGTCTTTCAAGAGACCAATTTTCGAGATGGCCCTTCAACTTCTCATCGATGTCCACCATATTCGTATACGTTCCTTCAACCAGAAGGGTATAGAAATTATCTTCGCTGCCGTCCATGACGTGCTCGACCGCTTCTTTCATTGTTAACTCCGTGCCTTCCAACTGAAATAAAGTCTGAAGTGCTTTTTCGCGTGCTTCGTGTCGTTTCATATTAAACCCGGTCTCCTTTTCACTGCTAAGTAACACTCATTATACAGATAATACACCGGAACTTCCATGTTTGAAATGTTCGGAAAACGGCAGAGCAAACAACTGGCCGTGAATTCTGCAGATACAATGGATCTTCGTGAATCAAAAAAGCCGCCCACCACCATTGAAGGTGTCGGGCAGGCTCCTGGTCAGTCAATCTGATGCTGGTTGGTTTTCGAACTGGATGCCCGTTATATGGACATTCACTTCCTGTGTCTCCAGTGAAGTCATGTTCTCCAGTGTCTGGCGCACCTGCTGTTGGATTTTCTGAGCGGTTTTCGGAATGGAAACCCCATAATCAACCACACAATAAACATCGATCATCAGGCCGTCAGCGGCAAGTTCCGTTTTCACGCCTTTGCCATGCACTTTTTTACCCAGACGTTCTGCAACGCCCGATGCAAAGTTGCCGCGCATGCTGGCCACTCCCTCGATATCGGAAGCTGCAATGCTGGCGATAATCTCCAGAACTTCGGGTGCGACTTCGATACTGCCGAGATCCTGTTTGTTCATCGGCTTCATCTTTACATACGGAATCATTTTTTCAGCCATAAAGACACTCCTCCTTAGGAATTCAACACATCATACTTTTCAAGGAATTTCGTATTGAAATCACCTGATTTGAAAACTTCATGGTCCATCAATTTCAAATGGAATGGAATCGTGGTGAATACGCCCTCGATTACAAATTCTTCCAGCGCACGTTTCATCTTGGCCACTGCCTCTTCGCGGGTATCAGCGAATGTAATCAGTTTGGCCACCATGGAATCGTAATACGGCGGAATCGTGTAGCCCGGATACATTGCCGAATCGATGCGTACCCCCATACCGCCCGGAGGCAGGTACATATCCACGCGCCCGGCGGACGGCATGAAGTTTTTCGCAGGATTTTCTGCGTTGATGCGGCATTCGATCGACCAGCCTTTGAACGTGATGTCTTCCTGTTCAAAACTCAATGTTTCTCCAGAAGCCACCCGCAATTGCTGCTGGATCAAATCCACTCCGGTGATCATTTCAGTTACGGGATGCTCGACCTGGATCCGGGTATTCATTTCCATGAAATAGAATTTCTGGTTTACAGCGTCAAAGATGAATTCCACTGTTCCTGCTCCGCGGTAGTCAACTGCCAAAGCGGCTTTAACGGCTGCCTCGCCCATTTCTGCACGCAATTCAGGAGACAGCGCCGGTGAAGGGGCTTCCTCGACCAGTTTCTGCATGCGCCGCTGAATCGAACAATCGCGTTCGCCCAGATGAACGGCATTGCCATGGGAGTCCGCCAAAACCTGAATTTCGACATGGCGGAAATCTTCGATGAATTTTTCGATATAAACGCCGGGGTTGCCGAAAGCTGCGGCAGCTTCCTTTTGTGTCATACGGAGTCCGGTAATGAAATCTTCGCGGTTTTTTGCCACACGGATTCCTTTACCGCCGCCTCCGGCTGTCGCTTTGATGATGACCGGAAAACCGAGTTTCTCAGCGATTTCCAGTCCTTCTTCTTCGCTTGCCACGATTCCAGTAGATCCGGGCACGACCGGCACTCCAGCTTTCCGCATCGTTTCCCGGGCGACATCTTTGGTGCCCATCCTGGAAATCGCATCTGATGTTGGACCGATGAACATGATGTCGCATTCCTCACACAATTCAGCGAAGCTGGCATTCTCTGCCAGAAAACCGTACCCCGGATGAATGCCGTCACAATTGGTCAATTTCGCCACAGAAATGATATTGGAGAAATTCAAATAGCTGTCTTTTGAAAGTTTAGGCCCGATGCAATAAGCTTCATCGGCCAATTCAACGTGCAAAGCCTCTTTGTCAGCTTCCGAATAGACTGCGACAGTGCCGATATCCATTTCCTTGCAGGCGCGGATAATGCGCACAGCAATCTCGCCGCGATTTGCAATCAATACTTTTTTCATCGTCATGTCCCCCTTCCTCAGTTCGCTTTTACGAGGAATAAAGGCTGGCCGTATTCGACGAGTTGTCCGTCTTTAACAAGAATTTCAGCAATTTCCCCATCTACTTCAGCTTCAATTTCATTGAAGAGTTTCATGGCTTCCACTATGCAGACCACTTGTTCAGCGCCTACTTTTGAACCGACCTGCACATATGCAGCTTCTTCCGGTGAGGGAGACTGATAAAATGTGCCGACCATCGGCGACAGAATTTTGTGCATGTTGGCATTTGCAGTATCCGGTGCAGCAGCTTCTTCTGCTCCCTTGTCTGCTGCAGCGGGTGCCTGTGGAGCTGCCGGGGCTGCAGGTGCTGGTGCCGGAGTTTGTGGTGCCGCTGGCGCCGCATCTGCTGCAACTGCCTCAGACGGTGCAGCAGCGGTTTTTTTCAATTTGATTTTAGTGCCTTCTGCTTCGTATGTGAACTCGTTGATCGACGAGCCATCCACCAATTTTATGATTTCACGGATTTCTTGGATTTTCAAAATTTCCTACTCCCCTTATGTATGGATTTGATTCGTGCCAAACTTGTTTATCAGTAATCGGGCTTTTTAAAAATGGCCCCCCGTTCCAGGAGGGCTCCAAACTTTTTATTGTGCACGTGATACGTATGAACCATCTGTTGTATTGATGATCAGCTGGTCGCCTTCATTGATGAAGAAAGGCACCTGAACGGATAATCCGGTAGAAAGCACGGCGGGTTTCGTTCCGCCGCTTGCCGTGTCACCTTTAATGCCGGGATCGGTGGCGACAACTTCAAGCACAACAGTATTCGGCAATTCGACGCCGAGCACTTCTCCATGGAATTGCATAACCTGGACTTCCATGTTCTCCTGAAGGAATTTCAATTCATATTCAATGCTTTTTTCAGGCAATTCGATCTGATCGTATGTTTCGTTATCCATGAATGCATGGACATCGCCATTTGCATACAGATATTGCATTTTACGGTTATCAATTTGGGCTTTTGCCACTTTCTCGCCTGCGCGGAAAGTTTTCTCTGTCACACTGCCTGTACGCAGGTTGCGTAACTTCGAACGGACAAATGCCGCTCCTTTTCCGGGTTTAACGTGCTGAAATTCCATGACGCGCCAAATGCCGCCATCCACTTCAATCGTCACGCCGGTTTTAAAATCGTTTACTGAAATCATATCTATTCCTCCGTTTTATAAAATACGCAGCTCTTTTGTTGATTTGGTCAGTCTTTCGTTTCCGGACTCGGTAATCAGTATATCATCTTCGATGCGCACTCCGCCAATACCCGGCAAATAAATCCCGGGTTCCACTGTTACGGCCATGCCGGGTTCAAGGACTACCTGCGATTTGAATGAAAGTCCAGGCCCTTCGTGTACCTCAAGTCCGATTCCGTGGCCTGTCGAATGTCCGAACGCATCCCCGTAGCCTTTGGATTTGATATGATCGCGGCCGATTGCATCAGCGTCATAGCCAGTCATCCCGGGAGCAATTTTCTCGACACCCAATTCTTGCGCCTCCAAAACGATCTGGTATATTTCCTTCAGTTTTTCGGAAGGCTCGCCGACCGCCACTGTGCGGGTAATATCAGAGATATAACCTTTATACAATGCGCCGAAATCCATTGTCACAAGGTCACCGGATTCGATCACTTTCTCTGATGCCACTCCGTGCGGCAAGGCAGAGCGCAATCCGGAAGCGACAATAACATCAAATGATGATGAAGTTGCTCCCTGCTTGCGCATGAAGAATTCCAGTTCGTTCGATACTTCCAATTCAGTCATACCCGGTTGGATGAATGTGCAGATATATTCAAAAGTTTCATCTGCGATTTTTGCTGCCGCTTTCAGGATTTCGACTTCTTCCGGCGTCTTGATCATGCGGATTTTTTCGATGATCCCGCTTACCGGTTTCAATTCGGCATCCATTTTTTCACGGTATTGTTCATAAGTTGAGTATGTAACAAAATCCTTTTCAAAACTGATCGTTTTCAGTCCGAGTTTCATGGCCTGTGCAGCTGCTTCTTCCAGCAGATTCGTTTTTGCCTGGATAATGTCAAAACCCTTCACCTGCTCGGCTGCCTGTTCAGTATAGCGGAAATCCGTTATGAACAAGGCATCGTCTTTTGTTACGATTGCCAAACCGGATGAGCCGGTAAATTCCGTAATATAGCGAAGATTAAATTCGCTCGTAATCAGGAACGCTTCGATCTCGTGCTGAGTCATTTCGTTTCGCAGTTTTTGCAGTTTCAATCCAGTCATCCTCTCTGATTTCGTAAAAGTAATGCATGCAGACCCAAAAAATAAACATCTTTTCCAAATCCGGTAATCTGCCCATCCGCCACCGGCGCTATATAGGAATGGTGACGGAATTCTTCGCGCTTATAAACATTTGAAATATGCACTTCTATAACAGGGACTTCCATGGAAGCAATGGCATCGCGGATTGCGATACTGGTATGTGTGTAAGCACCGGCATTCAGCACGACTCCATCGAAACTTTGCCGCTCTGCCTGCTGGAGCCAATCGATGATTTCCCCTTCATGGTTCGACTGGCTGTTGGTCAACTCTATGCCGTTGGCGTATGCAAACTGTTCGAGCTCGCCTATAAGCTGATCCAGTGTGAATGTACCATATGCATCCGGCTCCCGTTTGCCGAGCCGGTTCAGATTGGGGCCGTTCAATATCAAAACACGCATCTTCTCCACTCCCTGTCAGAAACTTCTTCATTATTTTATCATACGTACGGCATCGAGCAACACTAAACGGGAAAATGGGGGATTGAGCAGGCTCTGCCTGGTCCATTAAAAAAAGCGGAAGCCTCGGCTTCCGCTTGTTGTTCGTTATTTTATAAGCCGCATTTCAATTGTGCAGCACAATTTGTGCAGGTATTGCAGCCGCCCATTTCTTCGACCGTCCCCTGTCTGCAGACAGGACACGTATCGCCGACTTCCGAGCCGATGGTGACGTTGGTTGAACGCAGATCCTGGATCGTATCGATCAACACGATCGGGCGCTTTGTCTGGACTTCTTCCTGAGCTTCTTCTTCAAACGTGTTTTCTTCCGCTTTCAGCGTCAGGACCTGGGAATCACGGCTTCCATCAACGTAAACCGTTCCGCCCTTGGCGCCTCCTTTATAGAGGCGTGTATAGAGGCCTTCCACCTGATCTACGGTGTAGCCGCGTGGAGCATTGACGGTTTTCGAAATTGACGAATCTATCCAGCGCTGGATGATGCACTGGACATCCGCGTGTGCTTCCGGTGCCAAATCCATGGAAGTGATGAACGCCTGCGGAAGATTCTCTTCACTGGCTTCCGGATTGTTCTTCAGGTATTCACGGACGATGTCCGCTTTGACTTCGATGAATTTGCCAAGACGGCCGCTGCGGTAATAAGTGAATGAATAATATGGTTCAAGACCGGTGGAAACACCGACCATCGTGCCTGTTGAACCGGTAGGAGCAACCGTCAGCAAATGCGAGTTGCGGATGCCGTTTTCCAGGATGCCCTGGCGAATTTCTTCCGGCATGCCCTGCATAAAGCCGGTTTCCGTAAATGCTTTCCGTAGCGATGCTGTCTCTTCGGCAGTTTCGCCTTCAAGGAACGGGAAGCTTCCGCGTTCAGCTGCCAGCTCCGTAGAAACTTCATAGGCAGCCACAGCGATTGTCTTGAAAATCCGGTCGACAAGTTCATTGCCTTCCGGCGAGCCGTATTCTTTATCACAATAAATCAGTAGATCGGCGAGTCCCATTACCCCGAGTCCGACACGGCGTTCTCCCAGTGCCTGGATGCGGTTATCTTCCAGGAAATAAGGAGTTGCATCAATTACATTGTCCTGCATGCGGACACCGACACGTACTGTTTCTTTCAAAGCGTCGAAGTCGACGGTTTTTGTTTTCGGATCAGCAAATTGCGCAAGATTGACAGCAGCCAGGTTACAAACCGAATACGGCGCCAGCGGCTGTTCTCCGCATGGATTAGTGGCCACGACTTTTTGGCCATAGGCTTTGGCATTCGTTTTTTCATTGGCGTTATCGATGAAGAATATGCCCGGTTCTGCTGAATAGGTCGCACAGACATTGATAAGGTTCCACAAATCCCGCGCTTTCATCGTGCGGTAAGTGCGGACTTTATGGCCCAGGCGCTCCCATTCACGGACATCGCCGACTTCCTGCCATTGCTCGTTATAGACGGCCATTTCTTCTTTCGAATATGACTCAACCGCCGGGAAGCGTAAATCGAAATCTGCGTCGTTTTCAACAGCTTCCATGAAATCATTCGTTAACGTGATGGAGATATTTGCGCCGGTAAGGAACTCCTCGTGGTGAACGGAATAGGTGCCGCCGTCACGCAGCTTGGTTTCAGCGTCGCGCATTATCTTCTCGTTGAATCCGCCCATGCCCGGAATTGTCCGGTAATTGAGAACGCCTTGGTACATCGCTGTTTCCTGTTCAGTCAATGGCTTGAACTTCAATTTATCCTTCGCCAATTTCTTGATTGTTTCATCTTCCGTGTTTTCAATGAGGTATCGAAGGATTCGTGGATTCTGCATTTTCGAAATGATGAATTCCACAATATCCGGGTGCCAGTCGGCCAGCATGATCATCTGGGCGCCGCGCCGCGATCCACCCTGTTCCACGAGGTGAGTCAGCTTAGCAATATCATCAAGCCAGGATACCGAGCCTGATGATTTGCCGTTCACTCCGCGGGCCAGCGTATTGCGGGGCCGCAATGTCGATCCGTTCGTACCCACACCGCCGCCGCGGCTCATGATTTCCATCACCTGTTTGCGGTGATCAGAAATACCTTCGCGCGAGTCCGCAACAAAAGGCATGACGTAGCAGTTGAAATAAGTTACATCCGTATCAGCACCCGCTCCGTAAAGGACCCGGCCAGCCGGAATGAATTTCAGGCCGACAAGCTGTTCGTAGAACTTCGAAAACCATTCCTGGCGTTTTTCTTCTGTTACTTCCACAGATGCCAGGCCAGTAGCATTTCGTTTGGCGATCTGCTCATAAAATACTTCCAGCGGTTTTTCAATAACGTCAAGCGATTTTACAACAATGCCGTCGCCGCTATTTTCCTGGTTGTCGATTGCACTGCGGTAATCTTCCTCGATCCAGACTTTCGCCTGATTTGCCGCCTGATCAATCGATACGATGAACCCAAGTCCCCGGGCAGGGAATTTCGGATCTTCCTTGACGGTTAGAACAACAAAATCTCCAGCTTTCAAGGTCTTTTTCTCCGTATCCTTGAATGAATAGCGATCGATCATTACAAGACGTGATACCCCTTTATGCGTTGTCGACATGTCCGGTGTAATCGGATGCACTTGCGGAAACTGTTCAATGTCTTTGTTTAATGCCTCGGGCTTTAATGTGAAAACAGAATTAGTTGCAGAAACCATTTGACAATTCCTCCTTTATATTATAAGGGCAAACACTATATGTAGTATTTATTCTTTTCCCATGATACAAGATATTGAAACTTGTTTCCATAACAAAATTTTGCTTCCGGCAGTGCAGGGAGCAAAACCTTACACGCAGCAGGCTTCATACGAGTCATCAATTTTAAAATGAGTCTAAAGTGATAATTTTTGAACCAAATGCTTTTTCACGGCAAAGTTTCGGTAAACCGACTCCGAAATTGCGCCACATCCCGTGTTCCAGGTCAATGTCCCAGCTGCATCCACACTTCAGGTTTGTAACTCATCTGCGTCTCATTGAACTTGTCTTTCGTTGGCAATGATAAATTTACATGATTGCTGAAAGGATCCGATTCCCTTACATTTCACAGCATCGCCTCTTTTTATCCCCCAACTGCCAATATTGCCATTGAATTACCGAACCACTTTCTTTTATAATGAAGAGAGAATAGAAAGGGGCAAGACCATTGGAATTTTTGTATTTTATCGCAGCACTGTTATTTGCGATTATTGTGTACGCGATCGTAATGTATCTTCGCACGAAAAAAGCGGTCACCACGCTGACTCAGGACCAATTTATCGAAGGCTACCGCAAAGCGCAGCTGATCGATGTGCGCGAACCGAAAGATTTCGCCGCCGGACATATCCTGGGAGCGCGGAACATTCCTCAAACGCAATTGCGCCAGCGCCATAAGGAAATCCGTTCAGACAAGCCTGTTTATATCTATGACCAGAACGGCGCACGTGCAGGCCGTGTGGCAATTTTCCTGAAAAAACAGGGCTATGACCAAGTGTATCAATTACAGGGCGGCTTTAAGCAATGGACCGGTAAGATCAAGTCAAAAAAATGACGCCGTCCCCTCCCTTGCTTGACTGCTTTCAACTCCTTGAAAAGAATAAGCACCGAAACTTTACAGAAAAATGCCTGGAAGCAAATCGCTTCCAGGCATTTTTCTGTTATTCAGCTTTATGGTAGCGCAACACCGGTTTGCGTGCAGCCTTTGTTTCATCCAGGCGCTTGATAACCGTGGTATGAGGTGCATCCTGGACAATCTCCGGGTTCTCTTCCACTTCACGTGCGATCTGGATCATTGCATCGATGAACGCATCAAGTGTTTCCTTCGATTCCGTTTCGGTCGGTTCGATCATCATGCCTTCTTCCACATTTATCGGGAAGTAGATTGTCGGCGGATGATATCCGAAGTCAAGCAGGCGCTTCGCCATATCCAGGGTGCGGACACCCATTTTTTTCTGGCGGCGGCCGCTCAGGACAAATTCATGTTTGCAGTGACGGTCATACGGCAGATCGAAATGCGGCTGCAGTCTGCGCATCATATAGTTGGCGTTCAAAACGGCATACTCCGTCACAGCTTTCAGGCCGTCCGGTCCCATTGAACGAATATATGTGTAAGCACGCACGTTGATGCCGAAGTTGCCGTAAAACGGTTTGACGCGGCCGATTGATTGCGGGCGGTCGTAGTCGAATGAAAAGACGCCGTCCTTTTTGATCAGAATCGGTTTTGGCAGGTACGGCAATAAATCTTTGTTGACGCCGACAGGACCGGATCCCGGGCCGCCGCCGCCGTGTGGACCTGTGAATGTTTTATGCAGATTCAAGTGGACCACATCAAAGCCCATATCTCCCGGACGCGCTTTGGACATTACCGCATTCAGGTTGGCGCCGTCATAATACAGCTTGCCGCCGACTTCATGGATAATTGCAGCCATTTCCAGAATCTGTTCTTCGAAAAGACCCAGCGTGTTCGGGTTCGTCAGCATCAAAGCAGCTGTATCTTCCCCGACAACGCGTTTCAGATCTTCCAGATCAACCAGGCCGTGCTCATTCGATTTCACGGTAACGGTTTCAAATCCGGCTACCGTTGCAGAAGCGGGGTTTGTGCCGTGCGCGGAATCCGGAACGATGACTTTCGTACGTTTCATGTCGCCATTGGCTTCGTGGAAAGCACGGATCATCATCAGACCCGTCCATTCGCCGTGGGCACCAGCAGCCGGCTGCAGCGTCACTTCGTCCATACCGGTAATTTCCTTCAAATGCTCCTGAAGGTCATACATCAATTCCATTGCCCCCTGGACAGTCGATTCGTCCTGCAGCGGATGGATATTGGCAAATCCGGAATAGCGTGCAACGGATTCATTGATTTTCGGGTTGTACTTCATTGTGCAGGAGCCGAGTGGATAGAAACCGGAATCAACTCCGTGGTTGCGTTTCGACAACGCCGTGTAATGGCGCATAATGTCGAGTTCCGAGACTTCCGGCAGGTCAGCAGCTTCTTCGCGCAGCAAGCCTTCCGGCAACAACTCAGCAAGATCGATTTCAGGAACGTCAAGTTCCGGCAGGCTGTAGCCGACGCGGCCTTCTTTGGTCATTTCAAAAATGAGTGGTTGGTTGTCTTTATGCATGAGAAGCCCCCATTTCCTGCACGAATGCATCGATTTCTTCTTTTGTGCGCTGTTCTGTAACGGCAACAAGCACATGTCCTTCAAATTCTTCGTAGCTCAAGCCCAGGTCATAGCCGCCGATCATCCCTTTTTGCAGTAGAGAAGCATTCAGCTTTTTGACCGGTGAATCTGTTTTTACGACGATTTCATTGAAATGGGCTCCTTCAAACGCAATTTCAAACCCGGCCGCTTTCAATTGTTGCTTCATATAATATGTTTTTGTGATGTTCTGGATGGCAATTTCTTTTGTGCCTTCTTTGCCGAGCGCTGTCATGGCAACAGAAGCCGCCAAAGCGTTTAAAGCCTGGTTCGAACAGATATTCGACGTGGCTTTGTCGCGGCGGATGTGCTGTTCTCTGGCCTGCAGGGTCAAGACGAAACCGCGGCGGCCATCTTCATCCGTCGTTTCACCGACAAGGCGTCCTGGCACTTTTCGCATCAATGCTTTGGTTACTGCGAAATAACCGCAATGGGGTCCGCCGAAAGCTTCCGGTATGCCGAAAGGCTGGGCATCGCCCACTGTAATATCCGCACCGAGCTTGCCTGGCGGTGTAAGCGCGCCAAGTGCCAGCGGATTCGATGATACTGCAAACAAAGCACCGGCTCCATGGACAATCGGTTCGATTTCTTTCAGGTTTTCCACCTGGCCGAAAAAGTTCGGGTACTGGATCATGACCACTGCTGTATTGTCATCGATCATATTTTTTAGCGCTTCCAGATCCGTGTGGCCGTCCTTCAATGGAATTTCTTCCACCGCGATGGACTGACCAAGTGCATATGAACGGACAACGGCACGCGTCTCTGGATGGACCGCCCGCGACACAAGAATTTTTTTGCGGCGCGTATGGCCGGCAGCCAACATCCCGGCTTCAGCAAGGGCAGTTCCGCCGTCATACATCGATGAGTTGGCGATTTCCATGCCCGTCAATTCGCTGATCATGGTCTGGAATTCAAAAATCGCCTGCAATTCTCCCTGAGAAATCTCCGGCTGGTATGGCGTGTAAGCCGTATAGAACTCGGAACGCGAAATTACATGATCGACGATGATCGGTTTGTAATGGTCGTAAACCCCTGCTCCAAGGAATGAAGCATATGTGTTCGAATCGGCGTTTTTCGCAGCCAATTGGGACAATTCCTTTGTCAGCGATGATTCGGATTTTGCCGGTTTGATATTGTACTCACCTTTAAAACGGACTTTCTCCGGGATATCGGCAAATAATTCCTCAATCGACTGGATGCCGATTGTATCGAGCATAGCTTTTTCATCTTGAGGCGTCATTGGTAAATAGCGATGTTTCATCGAGTGCTGTCCCCTTTTCAATTGAAATTATATAAGTCGAATTAATAGTCTTAAGTAGCCGATATTCCGCAAAACAGCTCCGAAGACATTAGCCATCGCTTGCGAGGCTAAGTCTTTGCTGTTTTGCTCCATATCTCTAGAGATTTCTCTAGCGCCGGCGCGCCTCCGGACTGGGCGAAGCAATAAGACAAGTGTTCTTCTTGGCTTATTGCGGGAGCTTTGTCCAAAGCGCCGAAGCGGTTTAAATAAAGTTATATCATTGATTCGACTTAATTAATTGCTGCGCTTATAAAATGGTGTTTGGACTGTAACTGCTTTTAACCGCTTGTTGCGGATTTCAACTTCGAGTTCCTGGCCGAGTTCAGCGTGTTCTGTCGCAACGAGGGCAAGGCCGATGTTTTTCTTCAATGTAGGAGATTGGGTGCCAGTGGTCACTTCTCCGATTCTTTCGTCATTCAAATAGACGGAATAGCCGTGGCGCGGAATGCCTTTGTCGATCATTTCAATGCCGACAAGCTTGCGCGGAACGCCGCCTTCTTTCTGAGCGGCCAGCGCCTCTTTCCCGACGAAATCTTCTTTTGCCAGTTTCACGACAAAATTGATGCCTGCTTCTAGTGGAGAAATGTCTTTGGTCAGCTCCTGGCCATAAAGCGCAAGGCATGCTTCGAAACGCAATGTATCACGGGCACCAAGGCCGGCAGGAATGACGCCGTCCTCTTTGCCTTCATTCAGAATTTCCTCCCATAACGCTATGGAAGCTTCCGGAGAAGCATAAATCTCGAAACCATTTTCTCCAGTATAGCCCGTACGGGAAAAGAGAACCGGATGGCCGGCAATTACAACGTCTTTTTTAAAACGGAACGGCCTGATATCGGACAAGTTTTCATCGGTCAGCCGTTGAAGCACTGTCTCAGCAAGCGGCCCCTGCAGAGCAAGCAAACCGTATTGATCGGAAACATTTTCCAGTGTGACACCGTCAATCGATTGCTTTTGCATCCACTCGAAATCCTTTTCGATATTCGAGGCGTTGACGACCAGCATGTAATGTTCTTCGTCAAAGCGGTAAGTCAGCAGATCATCGACCGTTCCCCCGTCCGGATAGCACATTGCCGTATATTGCGCTTGCCCGTCTTTGATTTTGGAAATATCGTTGGTCAGAAGGTTTTGAAGGAATGCCAGGCTGTTGGGACCGGAAACCAGAATCTCCCCCATGTGCGAAACGTCGAAAAGCCCCGCTTTTGTTCGCACAGCTTCATGCTCTTCTTTGATGCTCGAAAACTGCACCGGCAACTCCCAGCCACCGAAATCGATCGTTTTTCCTCCATACTGCGCGTATGACTCAAATAAAGGTGTGCGTTGTAATTCTCCCATTCATCTTCCTCCTCATTTAACAGATGCCATAAAAAAAGACAGAGATTTCCCCATGAAGGGAAATCTCTGTCCTGGAACCTGAAAGTTTACCGTTACGGTTTTCCTCTTTGGTAGCTGCACTGCAGCGTTCTCCAGAGATGCGTCCGGCACGAGTCTTTTTGCCTGAGAGATTCATGGCCTTTGCCACTTGCTCCTTCGGCGACGCTTTCGCGTTCTCTCCCCGTGCTTTCATCCGCCCAAATCAAAACGTTTGGTCCATAGCGCTATACAAATTTCGTATAACTTCGTCTATATCCTAACATTATTGAAGGGTAAGCGCAATCTTTTTTACGCAATCCCACAAAACACGAACATTTAATCACAAGTAATATTTATCATCCGCCTTTTAACCGATTTACTTGAAAAGCGGCATATTGTGTAATTTGCCGCAAAGTACGGAATTCGGTGCGGATGGTGATGTGAGCTGCCGCCTTGTAATGCGGATAGCGGGATTTGTATAGAGTCTCAATCTGCTCTTTGGTAGAGTTAACGACAATGGGCCGTTTCGGATCTTTATGAATCCGCCGCCAAATTTCGCGGAACGGTGCGTCGAGAAACAGCACAAGACCCGTCCGGCGCATGATCTTGCGGTTGATTTCCCGCATAGCAACACCGCCGCCTGTGGAAATGATGCATTCCTCTTCCTTCAGGTTTTGCAGGAATTGCGTTTCCAGCCCCCTGAAATACGCCTCTCCGTGATTTTCGAATATCTGCGCGACAGTCATGCCCATCTGCCGCGCAATTTCCTTGTCCATATCGTAATAAGGCATCTTCAGTACAAAACTGAGCCTTCTGCCCACTGCGCTTTTGCCGCATCCCATGAATCCGACCAAATATATTCTTTTCATCCAACCACCCGATACTACCCTAATCACTCAGGAATTTTATTTTTCTCGATTTCTGCCAGTAGTTGTATAGTAGCATGCCGGTGCATATTTTCCAATGCGTCATATGTTTTATAATGCTGGCCATATACAGCCCCGGCGTGCGACATGACGATTAATGCCGACAGAAAAAATATGAGAGAGACAGGATAGACGGCGGCTTTCTCCGACTTAAGGACTTGTAATGGCATACTCGGCCCTCTCTTCCAAGCCATTCGACAGCAGCGCCGTGATGTGCAGCACATCCCCTTCCACGCTGAAACTGCAACGGCTGATACCCGTCATCATAATTTCATGTCCCTGGTTGTATTTTTGCTTGCGGATATATGTTCCATACACTTCGATATCATATTCGACGCCGTTGCGGACAATCCTCAAACCCGTTCCCTCATTAATGATCCGAACAGAATCGGTGGCTGCCAGATAGCTTTGGAGGTCTGCCGTAAAAAGGCGCCACTCAATTTGCCCCGATTCCATACTCTTCATATATTCTGCTGAATACAAATAGAATAGGATGATGAGCGGCATCAGAGTCGCCAGCAGCAACAGATCAAGCAAAGCATTATAGTAAACAAAGCCTTGTTCCTTTGATGTTTCGGCGGTTCCCTTTTTTACTCTGCGCATACGGTCACCGGCATGAAGCGATAGTTGTTATAGGAAACGCACAATTCGCTGTTGAACTCCCACGTGTAAATAGTGCCATTCACCGCCCGCCGGCCGGATGATGAACCAGTCGCCAGAATTGTCCTGGCCGCTTCATGCATTGTCTCATAAGCCGTTGCCTGCATTTGCTTGTCATCCAGCGTCTGCTGCATTTTCTGCATTAACGGCAACAGCGTACCAAAAAGCATGAAAATGATCATCAGGCTGAGCATTGTTTCAGCCCAGGATATGCCTTTTTCACCCAGAGAATACCACCCTTCCTTTGCCCAGATGGACGACAATCGTTATTTCTCCCTTGCTGGTACCGAACCGGAGCGTTCCTGAATCCATCACGGAGCCCGTCGACCAGTAAACGATTTCAGTCAAATTGCTTGTTGGTTTCAAAGTAACCGTCACTGGCATTTTCCGTGACGAAAGCGGGTTATAGATGTCTTTTACAATATCGTACCGGCCCAAGTCAGGCCGAAAGACCAGGGAAACGGAACTTCCCGAACGGTAGGCTTCACTTTGCGCAAAATAAATATCGTTTCTCAGCAGCTGGAAAAAACGCCGCTCTTCTTTCTCAGCAGAAATCTGGTTGTACGCCGGCAAACCGATGCCCATGCCCGCCATCAGAATTGCCAGGACGATGACAACTTCCAACAGCGAAAAGCCCCTGTCGTTTAAACTGCCGGTTCTGATGATGATACGACCCCATCCACAGAAATATTGACGACATCTCCGTTCGGGCAGTTTGTTTCATCCGCTTTCAAGTAGCCTGCCGCCACCAAGTCCGCCATCGTCGGAATCGCTTTTTCATCCATTCTGTAGGATTCCACCTGTCCCTGGACCATCTGGACAAATGCCTTGCAGCCTTTTTCGTCGACAGCGGACGTTTGTTTCGAAACATTTGGTATTGCAATAGCGATCAGAACGGTGATGATGAGCATGACAATCAACATTTCAATCAATGTAAAACCTTTTTGGTTTTTCAGTTTTTTCATTTTCAATTCCTCCTCAAATGGTATGGACCAAATTATACATCGGCAACAGGATCGCCAGATAAGCCGCGACAATACAGGCTGCTATAATGACGAAAAAGGTGGGTTGGATGATTTTCAGCCATTTTTGGGTTAGCTGTTCAATCTGCTCCATTTGCACCTCACTGTAGAGAATCAATTCCTTCCCCAGGTATCCGGTCAACTCCCCGTGCCGCAGAAATGCCGGCATATCTCCGGACAGAATGCCAATCCTTTCGACTGCCGTGGACATGGACTGTCCGAGAATGATTTCGGATTCTGCGGCCACCGCAATATAGCGGATGACCTCATGGTGGTTCTGTTCGCGCAGCACCCGCAGGGATTCCTGCAAGGAGACTCCGCTGTGAATCAGCGTGCCAAGTTCCCGGGCAAGCAGGTGGGACCAATAGAGCCGGATATAGCTTCTGATAACCGGAATGCGCAAAAGCCAGTCAATTTGCCTCGTTACCGGCTGCATCTTCAGCAGTTTCGAGAAAACTGCCGCTCCTGCCAGACAGATTGCCATAGCAGCGATAAACAGATCCGGCAATTTCAACAGGTATGCAGGCACTCCTTTGCCCCCATCTCCTGTTTGCAGCGACGCCATCAGCTCCGACAGATTCGGAACATAATTCATCCGAAAAAAAAGGAACAGCAACGAGGTGAACACAAGAAGCGATACCGGATAGACTAGAATATTCTTCAATTTCATCCTCACCTGTTCCGTTCTCCCATAGCTTTTGGCGATGCTTTCCAGAGATTCCGACAAACGGCCATGATGTTCCGCTATTTCGACCGGAAACAGCACACCCTCCCTGAAGCCGAGGAACCTCAACAATTCCGCTGCATTTCCGCCGCTTTTCAAAATTACGGTGAGTCCGGCTTCCGCAGCATCCAGTTGCTTGCTGTGGATGGGAAGCAGAAGATTCAGCGCAGTCGGCAGTAAATACCCCTCATTTAACAGGACAGCGAGCCGCGCAAGAAAACGGCCGCGTTCACGCAGGTGAATCTTCGGAGGTTGCTTCCTGGCGGTCAAACGCACCAATGGTCACCCCTTCCCGTATTTGCCCGGTGAACGAAAGGCGGTCGGGAAGTGCATAATCCCGGTTTTCCCTGGCAGCTGCCAGGGCTTCCGCCAATCGGTTGCCGTGCAGGATTTCATACAAAGCGCGATAAGAAGCTTGTTGATCGCCTATTTCAGCATAAACCGGCAATATACGCTGCGCAGAAACCGCTATCAAGGTCTGCGACATGTCTTCATGGGATATCCCCAGATCCTTCAGCCGGTGAATACAGCCCACAGAGTGTCTGGCATGGATCGTCGAGAAGACGAGATGGCCGGTCAAAGCTGCCCGAACAGCGATCTGTGCGGTTTCAGCATCCCGGATTTCGCCAATCATGATAATATCGGGATCGTGCCGGAGAATCGCCCTGAGTCCTGCGGCATAATCAAGGCCTGCTTTTTCATTGACCTGAATCTGCAGGATTGCCTGGTTTTTCCGCTCCACTGGATCTTCCAGCGTAATGATGTTGCGGTTCAGTTTGTCGGAACAATGTTTCAGCAGAGAATACAGCGTTGTTGATTTACCGCATCCGGTTGGCCCCGTCAAAAGGATCAGCCCTTGACCGGCTTCTGACAGCTGTTCAAGCAGCCGCGCAGAATCCCGGAAAGCCGCAAGTTCGCGGATCGGCTTTGCCGCTTCATCCGGCATGATACGGATAACAATACTTTCTTTGGTCAACACGGAAGGCAATGTGGAGATACGAAAATAATAGGATTTGTTTTCTAGAAGAAGATGGAAAGAGCCGGTTTGGGGTTTTCTTTTTTCACTCATGTCCAAAAGGGATAGGTATTTGAAATAAGCAATCATCCGACCGCCGAAATCAAAGGGGATTTGTGTCACTTGCCGCAAACCTTCGAAGGAGCGGAAAGAAACATTATAGCAAGAAGGTGCGGGTTGGATGTGGATATCGGTTGTGCCGCATTGGGCTGCTTTTTGCAGAAGATCGACACATTTTCTTTCGATAATTTCCTGCATAAACTCCTCCTTTATGAATTGGAACAGCGCCGCCCCGCTGTTCACACATAGTATAACCATGCTTATGGGGGAAGGAAACAGTTTCTTCCAAAATAATTATTTGACCCCCTGTTTTCCGCCCAAAAATGATTTTTGGACCATCAGTACGTATTTGCAAATCCACTTCCCCAGTTTTTCATTTGCCAAATTACACCGGTTTGTCACAAAGAAAGACCAACTCGCGGTTTACACATCCACTCGTTTTCCTATATAATAAACAGGAGATTATTGTGTAGTGTCAAAGGAGGGATTACCCATGAATAACATGTTTAAATTAATGGGATGGTGGACTGGGATTTTTGCAGTTCTGTTTTATGTAGGCGATATGGTGGAAGTTTCTTTATTGATGGTTGCCAATACCGGCTTGTTCGTGCTTCTAGGATTCTTAAATATTTCTGAGCGTATGTATATGTATATCTTCGCAGCTTACTTAACAGTATTCTTCGTTGGCTTCACATACTACTCAACTTTCATCCATATTCCGGGTGGAGGACATTAATCAACTTAATGAACAGAAAAAAGCGGCCAGCATTGGCCGCTTTTTTCTATTTGATCCCCTTATTCAAATCTCTCTGAGAAACGGGTTGCTGCTGCTTTCAGCTGCAGGAGTTGTATCCGGTCCGTGGCCAGGGAACAGTACGGTTTCCGCAGGAAGCGTCAATAGTGATGACCGGATCGACTGCAATAGCTTCTTTTCAGATCCACCGATAAGATCAGTCCTGCCTATGCTGCCGCGGAACAGGGTATCCCCCACAATGGCAAAGCCTTCTTCTTCAAAAGAGAAAGTGACACTGCCCGGGGAATGTCCCGGCGTATGCAGCACGTCCATTTGAAAAGACCCGATTGCCAGCTCTTTTTCATCCGTGAGCAGAATATCTGCCGCTTTTACCCGGTAATCCGGCACAGCGGCGTATTTGCCCGAACCATTCAGGTTAGGCCGGCCAAGCCAGTCCTGTTCGAGACTATGGAGATAAACCGGAATTCGATAGGATTCCCTGACTTCGTCCACGGCCCCTATATGGTCGAAATGGGCATGTGTCAAAAGAATCCCCTGCGGAGAAAGACCGCGTTTTTTCAAAAGTCCCTGTATCTTATCCGCTTCTTCACCCGGATCAAATATGAGTGCTTCTTTTCTATCGTTCGAGACGATATAACAATTCGTCTGGACGGGACCAAGTTCCAATTGTTCAATTTTCAGCATTGATTTCACCTCCATCAGATTATATCATGCCTGCGGATCATTTGAATGTTCATGGGAATGCCATTTTTCACGCTCGACAAACTCTCCAAAATTCATTACAATAGTAGAGAACAAGACGGCACTGGCTGTTAATGTTGAAGGGAGTGTCCTATATATGGATTCAGGTTGGCTGTTAGTAATCATTTTTGGCCTCATTGCTATTTTGGCAGCAGTAGGAACTGTACAGACATTGAAAAACAAAGAAGTATTAGGATTTTTATTTAATTTTGGAACTTTTGCTATTTTTGGAGCCTTTGCAGTAGCTACTGCAATCACTCAAGGTTTTCCAGCACCGATTTAATTCAAAAAAACCTGCCGCAGACATCTGCGGCAGGTTTTTTTAGGAATATTTTCAGTGGAACATAAAAAAACGGATCCGGTTTTATGCGGATCCGTTTTTGTTTATTCGATTTCGTCGATGTTTTCTTCTGCTTCCTCCGTGAGAAGCGCTCCAGTCTCTTCATCGTAAAATCTCAGCAAATCACCATTGATGATGGCTTCCGAGTAATCCAGTTGCTGCACTGAACGTTCGATGAACGGTTCACAGGCAACAGGATCATCGATTTCCCCTGTTTCGCTGTCATAACAGGTTCCTGCGGCGTATACGTTTTCGTCAGTTACAAAGCGGCCATCACGGAACACTGTGAATTCTTCGTACTCTTCCGAAAACAGGTCGTCACCGAATTGAATATCATCATCTGATTCCAAGCCCATCAGGTTCAGAATCGTTGGACGCATATCAATTTGGCCGCTGACTTTTTCGTCGACATAGCCTTCGCCGTATCCAGGGATGTGCACAAACATCGGCACTTTCTGAAGTTGGGCATTTTCATAAGGTGTGATTTCCTTGCCAAGATATTGGGACATCGCCTCGTTATGATTTTCGGAGATACCATAATGGTCGCCGTACATAACGATTATGGAGTTTTCATACAATCCTTTTTCCTTCAGATCATCAAATAACTCCTTGACCGCTTCGTCAAGATATCTTGCGGTCTGGAAATATCGGTTTAATGTACCGGAATTTGAATCGAATTCGGAGATGTACTTGTCTTCCTCATCCAAATAGAAAGGATGATGGTTGGTTAATGTGATTAACCGGCTATAGAACGGCTGAGGCATTTCGGCCATATGCTCGACCGACTGCTCCATGAAAGGAGTATCCTTCATCCCCCAGTTCACAGCTTCGCCTTCTCCGATAGTAAAGCTTGCAACATCCTGGAATTCATCAATGTCCATGGCTTTGTACATGATATCGCGGTTCCAGAAGCTCCCCGTATTGGCATGCTGCACATTCGTGAAATATCCATTTTCGCCTAATTTCTCCGCCATCGAATTATAGGTGTTTCCGCTGTGGGTGAAGAATACAGCACTGCCTCCCCGCGGATAAAGGGAATTTTCCAAAAGGAACTCCGAATCGGACGTTTTCCCGAGGCCCGTCTGGTGATAGAAATTAGGGAAATAAATCGTATCTTCATCTTTTGTCAGATCGTTCATGAATGGCGTAATGGTCTCGCCGTTCATTTCGTTATTCATCACAAAAGTCTGAAGCGATTCAAGCGTGACTACGATCAGATTGCGGTCTTCAGCAATGCCGTGCATCTCCTCGGATGGTTCTGCCTGTGTGGAGCTGACATAATTGGTCACTTCCACCAATTCAGAACCGTTCGCCAATGCACGCTGAGCCTGAGATTTCGACTGGACATAAACATCATACAGATGATAATTATACATCCCGATATTTTTGACCAGCATTTCACGGTCGAAACTGCGGGTCAACAATTGTGGACGTTCAGCTTCCGCAAGCCCGAGGTTAAAGAACATCAAAGCGGCGGACAGGATGAAGTAAGCTTTTCTCTGCACTGAAGAAATGTTTGAAGTGATTTTGACTGTCGGCAGGAATTTAACCGCCAGCAGGACGATTAAAAAGTCAGAGAAATAGAAGATGTCTGTCCAGAAAATACTGGCTGCCGCACTGGATTTCAGATCGCCAAAATTCTGTGTCTGAAAAAGCAGTGGCAACGTGATAAAATCACTGAAAAACCGGTAAAACGCCACATTCCCGTACAGGATGGCCGAAGTGATTAAAGTCATGGCCAGCAAATAGCGGTTTTTCGCCTTTTCACTCTTGAAGAACAGCACTGCTCCGTAGAGAAACAGCAGCAGGCTCAGAGGGTTTATAAATAAGATGAACTCCTGCAATGCATTGTCAATGGTGATTGAAAATGCAGTCTTATACACAATGTAGGTTTTTAACCACGTTGCGATGATTGCGATTGCAAGAATCGAATGTTTTGGCCATTCTTTTTTCAACATCCAGCACATCCTCCTCTTGATGCCTTTTCCAAAGTTACATTTTTCATTGGGTATCAAATCCGTTTCATTTGAATGTAAAAAATCAGTAAATCATTTTCCGTTTATACTTTAAAGATTTATACTGCCTCAACATACTACTTACCCTCTAGTAGACGGATGAAACACCAAAAAGTTTCAAAACCTGCCCAAAATTCAGCGTTTTTTATTTTGCTCGCTCCGCAGGATCAGCAAGGCAGCAGAAAATTCCTTAGCGCTGATAAACTGCAGCCGGTAAAGCTCCCTGATTTCTTCTTCCATTAAATGAAGGTCGGCCTTACGATCGGCTGTGTAAATGATTGTTCCGTACCTTTTCAGCAACTGCATGACATCGTACAGGCTTTTCATCGCTCCACCTGCCCTTTGTCCAGGCATCCATTTTCTGTGCAGATGCGCTCGACCGGCAAATCATGTGCTTCGACAGGTACGGCGTCCACGAGCTGGCTGGCGAAGGCCAGCGACCGGGTCGGTCCATTATACCGGGTCAGGTAGCGGTCATAATAGCCGCCGCCGAATCCGATGCGGTAACCGTCCGCAGAAAACAGGACACCCGGCACTATCAGCAGATCAATTTGTTCCGGAGCCACTTCCTCTGTCAATTCGACAATTGGTTCTTTCAGCTTCATATATACGGTCTCCAATTGAACGGGATCGTCGACCAGCCGGAAAGTCATTACCTTTGTAACCGGATCACATTTCGGCACGGCTGTCTTTTTGCCGGACTCCCAGCATTTCTCCAAAAGCCTGCGGGTGTCTACTTCGGGATAAGCCGAAATTGTCGTGCCGATGACAGCAGCTTCTTTAAATACCGGATCATCCAGAAGAAAATCGATGATTGCATCCGATTTTTGTTTATGTTCTTTGGCATCCATATTTTTTAATAACCTGATCATTTCTTTGCGCTGGCTTGCTTTATCCATAACAGACTCTCCTTTTAAAAGAAAAAAGCCAAAACCCTGGAGGTTTTGGCGGTCCATTCATTACTTTGTTTCACGGTGTACAGTCATTTTTCTTTCACGTGAGCAATATTTTTTCATTTCAAGACGCTCAGGGTTGTTGCGCTTATTTTTAACAGTGCTGTAGTTACGTTCGCTACATTCTGTACAAGCTAAAGTGATGTTTACACGCATCGGTTTCCCTCCTAATTCTTTCAAAGATCATTTTTAAATAAGCAAGATCTATACGACTTAATTATTATAGCATATATCACCATAAAGTCCACATAAATAAATCCTGAAACAATAATTTTATTTCATGTAAAAAATAATTAAACCACAGGGCTCTCCAGTCAGGTGTTTTCTCTCCAGCACTACCATAAAAAAAACCGGTGAGGTCTTCTCCCCACCGGCCGACTGTTATTTATTCAAATCGTAATGTCTGCCTCGCACAAGATAGAATAACTGCTCCGCGATATTCGTGGCATGGTCTGCCGACCGTTCCATATAACGCCCGATAAAGGCCAATTGAGTAATCTGCCTTATTTTTTCCGGGTTTCCGCTGCCTGCCAACATCAACTCCGTCAGGACTTCGCCGTACAGGTCATCCACCTGATCATCAATTTCTGCAATTTCCCGCGCCTTTGAAACATCTTCTTCCACGAATGCATCAATGACCTGCAGAAGCATGGTGGTCGCCAGTTTGTGCATTTTTTCAATTTGGACAATTTGGACCAAATGTTCTTCTTTTCCGAGTCGGATTGTTTCTTTCGCGATGTTGACCGCGTAATCTCCGACGCGTTCCATATCACTTGCTACTTTGATGATGACGATCAGCCTGCGCAAATCCGTTGCCACCGGTGCCTGCCTTGCAATCAGCAGGATGACGCGGTCGTTGATTTCTTCTTCGAGGCGGTTGATCTTTTCATCTTCTTCAATTACTTCCAGGGCTGCATCTATATCATGATTGAGCAAAGCGCCGACCGATTTCCCAAGTGCATTAACTGCCATATTGCTCAACTGGATCAATTGGTCCTGGGAAGAATATAATTCTGAATCAAATTTTTCACGTACTGACAAAATAGAACGCTCCCTTTCTTAACCGAACCTGCCGGAAATATAGTCTTCTGTGCGCTTGTCTGATGGGTTGGAGAAAATAGTATCGGTATTATCATACTCGATCACTTCCCCGTTCAGGAAAAATGCTGTTTTATCAGAAATACGGGCAGCCTGCTGCATATTGTGTGTCACGATGATGATGCTGTAATCTTTTTTCAATTCCTGGACAAGTTCTTCAATTTTCAGGGTTGATATCGGATCAAGTGCCGATGTCGGCTCATCCATCAGGATAACATCCGGTTCAATTGCCAATGCCCGTGCGATGCAGATTCGCTGCTGCTGGCCGCCGGAAATGCTGTAGGCGTTTTCGTTCAGCCGATCCTTCACTTCGTCCCAGATGGCTGCACCGCGAAGACTCTTTTCCACGATTTCATCAAGGATTTTCTTGTTTTTGATGCCATGGATACGAGGTCCATATGCAATATTATCGTAAATGGATTTCGGGAACGGGTTCGGCTTCTGAAAGACCATTCCCACGCGTGTACGCAATTCTTCCACACTGTAATCTTTATCAAAGATATTTCTTCCTCGGTACATAATCTGGCCGGAAGTCTTTACATTCGGTACCAGTTCAACCATGCGGTTCAAGGTTTTCAGATAGGTCGATTTCCCGCAGCCCGAAGGTCCGATGATTGCAGTAACTTCATTTTGCTTAATATCCAAATCAATATTCTTCAGCGCGTGATTATCACCATACCAAAGATTCAATTGTTTCGTATCATAGACAGAACTTGTTGATGTTGCCTGAGAACTCTCCTGTTCCAGGCCTGCCGTTTTGCTTCTATTGTTTATTGCTTGCGTTGTTGACATAGTAGAACCCCTTCCACTCTAATAGCGTTTCTCAAATTTATTGCGGATAAATACTGCCACTGAATTCATTAAAAGAAGAACACTCATCAGTACGATTATCCCAGCAGCGGCAACTTGTTGGAACTCCTGCTGCGGGCGGCTCGACCAGTCGTAAATCTGCATCGGCAAGGCGGTGAATGTATCCATGACACCTTCCGGTAAAAATTGAATGATAACCGGTACACCGACTACGATTAATGGAGCTGTTTCACCGATAGCCCGCGATAACGCCAGAATACTTCCTGTAAGGATCCCTGGAATAGCAGCCGGCAGAATGATTCTGACGATCGTCTGCCATTTCGTAGCACCCATGCCGTACGAAGCATCACGCAATTCACCGGGAACCGAACGGATCGCTTCCTGCGAAGCTACAATTATCACTGGCAGGATTAACAGACTCATAGTAAAACCTGCTGCCAGAATGCTGTTTCCAAGTGCCAGCGCGCGGACGAATATGGTGAGTCCCAGCAAACCAAAGACGACCGATGGCACGCCTGCAAGATTTGAAATGTTCATCTGGATAAATGTCGTGATGCGATTTTTTCCAGCATATTCTTCCAGATAAATTGCTGACCCTACTCCTAAAATAATTGAAGTGGGTGCCACGACCAGCATTAACCAAATCGATCCTACAAGCGCCGCTTTAATGCCTGCTTCTGCTGGAAACCTCGAAGCAAAATTTGTGAGAAAATCGATTGACAGATGGCTTGCGCCTTGTGAAACGATCTGGTACAGCAGGATAACCAAGGCCAGTAAAGCTGATAACGTTGCAAGAAGAAATATCGACTTGAAGAGTTTATTGACAACATTTCTTCCGTTCATGCGCTTAACAACAATGTCGTGTTCAATATATCTCATATCAATACTCCTCTCTGAAACGCTTGGAAACGTAATTGGCCAATATGTTCATTACCAGTGTGAAAACAAATAGTGTGAATCCTACCGCATAAATTGAATAATAAATTGTTGTGCCATAACCCGCATCGCCTTTTGAAACCTGGACGATGTAAGCCGTCATTGTTTGAATCGACCCTGTGAAATCTCCGTCAAACTTTGGAGTAGATCCGGCAGCGAGGGAAACGATCATCGTTTCACCGATGGCACGTGATATTGCCAGCACGACTGAAGCGATAATGCCGGAAATTGCTGCCGGCACAGTGATTTTCATTGCTACTTCAAATTTAGTGGAACCCATTGCCAGTGCACCGTCGCGGATGCTTTTTGGAACCGAAGACATGGCATCCTCGGAAAGCGATGCAATCATCGGAATGATCATGATTCCCACGACAATCCCGGGGGAAATTGCGTTAAATATTTTAATCTCAGGAAATATGCTTTGAAGAAGCGGTGTAACAAATGTCAAAGCAAAGAATCCATAGACGATTGTGGGAATGCCTGCCAGAACTTCCAACACAGGCTTTATGACTCGCCGCACATTGTCCGTTGCATACTCACTCAAGTATATGGCTGCCGATATGCCGATTGGCACTGCAACCACTATGGCGATAAGAGTGATCTTCAATGTCCCGACGATAAGCGGCAGGATGCCGAATTGAGCATCCAGGTTTGAAAATGGCAGCCACGTCGTGCCAAATATGAATTCAATGAAGGAAACTCTTGTAAAGAAAGTGACTGTTTCAACAATCAATGTAAGCATAATGCCGATTGTTGTCAGTACAGATACCGTCGCTATAAGGAATAACAGAACCGGTATCATTTTTTCCACGAATTTTTTGCTTTTCTTGCCTTTCGACTGCGCGATCATTTCCTGCACAGATTGTCCCATAACGAAACCCCTTTCGCACCCAAAAGGTGAGCAACTTTTGCTCACCTTGAATCTGGACTATATCCAATTATTTTAAAGCTTCAAGTTTTGCCAATTGTTCTTCGTATTCTTCATCTGCCAATGCCACATAACCGACTGCCTGCGCCATTTCACCGGCATGTTCAATTGTGTATTGCATGAAATCGTATGCTGCTTCGTTTTCACTCATTGATGAGTTTTTCGCATAAACGAATAGTGGTCGTGATAACGGTGCGTATTCACCTGATTCGATTGTTTCGTCATTCGGTTCTACTCCGTCGATTGGAACCAATTTCAGCGTATCCTGGTTCGCAATATAGTACGCGTAACCGAAGAATCCGATTGCGTTCTCATCACCCTGGATTCCCTGTACCAACGTATTGTCATCTTCTGAAAGCGTTGCTGTGCTTTCAATATCTCCTTCTTCAAGAATCACTTCATTGAAGTAATCGTAAGTTCCTGATGCCGTTCCTGGTGCGTAGAAGATAACTTCTTCTTCTGGCCATTCAGGATTGATGTCAGACCACATTTTCGTCGAGCCATCTTCGACCCACAGTTTCTTCAGCTCGTCGACTGTAAGGTTATCAACAAAATCATTTTCCGCGTTGACAACTACTGACAGACCGTCATACGCCAACAGGAGTTCTGTATAATCGATTCCGGCTTCTTCAAGCGCGGCTATTTCTTCTTCTTTTATCGGACGCGATGCATTGGAGAAATCCGTTTCACCCTGCATGAACTTTTCGAAGCCTCCGCCTGTTCCAGAAACACCGACGGTCACTTGAACACCTGGTTGAGCTCCCGCATATTCTTCAACGATGCCTTCCAGAATCGGCGCTACTGTAGATGATCCATCACCAATTACTGAACCTTCAACTTCACCGGCTGTTGATGAACCATTTTCTTCAGTTCCGCCGCCTTCATCTGTACCTCCGCATGCTGCCAGAAGTAAAGTCGATCCGAGAATTGTTGAAGCCATTTTGAATTTCCAGTTTTTCATCTGTTACGCCCCCATATGATTTGTTTTGTTTACATTCCTAACTATATAGAAGGTTTGTTGAGGACATATGGAGCCAATGTTAAGAATTTGTAAATGCATGGACAAGGGAAACCCGTTGATTTTCATAAATGAATTTTCCCATGAAAAAACCGGCCTGCAAGGCTGCAGGCCGGTTAAGGAAGTTTATTCCTCATCGATATCGATTGGATCTTCTTCCCCTTCTTCAATTACTTTATTCGAATAAGGGGGTTTGATGACGGAAGGCGGTTGTTCCGACTTCGTTTCGCGCAGCTCGAAATATTTATCGAGTGCAGCGCGGACAATTAAGTTACTGGTAGGCGGTACTACCCGAGTATCAGTTGTGATATATGGAATCATCACCGCATAGGCAACTTCGGGATTCTCATAAGGTGCAAATCCGACATGTGTAGTGGTAATGGAAGGTTTTTTATAGAAAGGGTTAGTTTTGTCATCATAAAATGTTACTTCCGCAGTTCCAGTTTTACCGGCAGCGGTATAGTCAGTGTCGTTGAAATAGGATCGTGCAGAACCCTGGCTCCCGACATAGACATTGCGCATACCTTTTTTAAGATGATCAATTTCTGCCTGCGAGCTGCCTATACGGTTCATAATCTTCGGTTCGATTACCGTTTCCACAGCACCAAGATTCTCACCATCAGTTGAAGCGCCGCGAATTTCTTTCACGAGATGAGGCTCCATCCGGTAGCCGTCATTTGCAATTGTTGATATATATTGTGCCAATTGCATAGGCGTGTAAGTATCATATTGTCCGATTGCAAAGTTAAGCAACGAACCCCCTTCAGTGGAACCCCCTCTAAAACCAGTTCCTTCAAAAGGAAGATCGATGCCCGTTTTCGCTCCAAGCCCAAACTGGGCAAATGAATTGCGCATCACGTCAAAACTTCTTGATGGAATATTAATCGGTTCATCATATGCATAGGTTTCATTGGCTATTTTTAATGCAATCTTGAACATATAAACGTTGGATGAACGTTCAATCGCCTTTAAATCGGTCATGGCGATTCTATTGTAAAGCGTTTTATTAAAAATTGAACGCTTCAATGTTGTTTCGCGAATCTTCAAAGGTTCGTCGATTAACGTTTCGCCCATTTTTACGGCACCCTGGTCATATCCGGTCAATAAGGTCGCACCTTTTATCGAGGAGCCGACTTCATACGCAGCTGTAACAGCTGCATACGAAAGATCGTTTACAACCATTTTCCCGTTGTCGTCACGGTCAATTCGCTTGCCGACCATTGAAAGGATTTCACCAGTGTGTGGATCCATCATGACCAGATAGGCATCCCGCACCAACTGAGAATTAGGTCCCGCTTTCAGCTCACGCAAATGCTTTTCGACTATACCTTCTACTGAAGACTGCAATTCACTGTCAATTGTCAACATTATATCTTTGCCCGGCTTGCCTTCATCAGAAGGGATTGTCTCAATGACACGGCCCCTGCCGTCCGTTATATTTTTGACAACGGATTTCTGCCCCTGCAGAACTTCTTCGTATTGCTGTTCCAGGAAGCTGGTTCCTACGCGGTCATTGCGTGAATAATCACGAGCCAGGAAATATTCCAATTTACTGGATGGTATACCCTGTTCGGGGGTCGTCGTGCTGCCGAGAATTGTCAGGTCACTTGTTTTCACGCGCTTCCAATCAGTGATTGTATTGACACCTTTTAATTTCGGGTCGGTGAGCCTTTCAGAAACCCGGGCAAATTCTTCCGGAGACACTCCTTCGTTTTTGATGATTTGGGGTGATAGAGCATAGCCGGAGGTCATTTCACGGAAAATCGCCAATGTTTCAATATCTTCAGCGGTCAGGCTGGCCATTTCTTCTTCCGTAATTTTTTCGCGAATCAGGTTGTCTAGCTTCCGCTGTTTTTCCTTTTCCGTAATTTCCTCATTACGGATTGCTGCGCGTTCTTCATCCGTCACTTTTTCTGTTGCTTCTTTGGTATTGAGCAATATATAAAAATCCTGTTTGTCACGGGTAGTTACACGTTTATCATCTTTTTCTATCAATTTCGCAAGTTCCCTGGCAGTTTCCAGCATTTCGGAACGTTTTGTGGTCTGCATCGCAGTATATGTAATGGCGTTGACAGGGTCATTATCTACCAGGACCCGGCCTTCGCTGTCAAAAATACGTCCCCGTGGAACACTGGTGTTGACCGGCACTTCTTCGGTTCTCGCCAAAGCGCGCGCATAATCTTCACCTTTTACGATCTGCAAATATCCAAGCCGTAGGATCAGCATCGAAAATAGCAGGAAAATGGAGAAAAAAAGGACATTCATGCGAAAGACGGTATGGGATTTCAGCTTGGATTTTGCCTGGCTTACTCTCCTTTTGGTGGGTTGGGTCATTTTTATGAAGGGCTCCTCTCGGTGAAATATCCACAAGCTAGTATATCATCGAACAATAAAAAACACACACTTTTTCAGACGAAAAAGTGTGTGTCAGGTTTCATATAACTTGAATTATTTTGCAGCTTCGTAGCGTTTTGAAACTTCATCCCAGTTTACTACGTTCCAGAAAGCAGCCAGATAATCCGGGCGTTTGTTCTGGTATTTCAAGTAGTAGGCATGTTCCCATACGTCCACTCCAAGAATTGGCGTCTTGCCGTCCATCAATGGTGAATCCTGGTTGGCCGTAGAAGTAACTTCCAGCTCACCGTTTGAAACAGTCAGCCAAGCCCAGCCAGAACCGAAGCGTGTTTTGCCGGCATTTTCGAATTTCGTTTTGAATTCGTCAAAGCTGCCGAATTTGCTGTCGATTGCTTCAGCAAGTGCACCTGATGGAGCGCCGGTGCCGTTCGGAGTCATCAATTGCCAGAACAATGAATGGTTGGCATGTCCTCCGCCGTTGTTGCGCACAGCTGTACGGATATCTTCAGGGACAGCGTTCAGATCAGAAATCAATTCTTCAACAGATTTTGAAGAAAGATCGTCGTGGCCTTCCAAAGCGGCGTTTACATTCGTGATATACGTATTATGGTGTTTTGTGTGATGGATATTCATCGTCTCTTTGTCGATGTGTGGTTCAAGTGCGTCATACGCGTAAGGTAATTGCGGTAATTCATATGCCATGATTAAATTCCTCCTTGAGTCTATTGTTCTACTTTCCTAGCGTATCAAAATTTACAGATTGATACAATTAAAATGCATGAACAACCATTTTAATCAGACCTTTGACTGAGTCAAGCCACTATAAAGAACAAAATGACCATAACGAGCTGGATAATGCCTTTGGTGAAAACGGAAGTGATGAAGCCCACCACCGAACCGATTCCCGACCAAAAAGCTTTTTTAAGATTGGAGCGATTGAAAATCAGTTCCGCACCGATTGCTCCGATAAAGGGCCCTATTATGATACCGATGATCGGCAGTACAAACGGGCCGATGATCAGACCTGCAATGCTCCCCCAAAACCCGGCCCGCGACCCGCCGAACCTTTTGACGGTATAGGCATTGGACAGGGCGTCTGCGCTGAACAGCAATCCGACAAACAGCAATTGGATCAACCAGAACCACCAGGGCAGATCTGCAAAATCGAAAAACAGTCCGTACATAACGAAGCCGCCAAAAATGAACAGCACCGCCGGAATAACAGGATATATCAAACCGATAAAACCGATTACAAAAAACAGCAGGACAACGATCCACCCTATCACTTCCAATGTTTCCATAGCAGTTCCTCCCCCAATAAAAACTCCCTTCCATCGTGCCTCACATTATTTAAAATGTAAAGAAAGATGAAAGGGAGAAGCTGTCATTATTTTAATTTTCTGCAGGAGCTGCTGCTCCCCTTAAGCCCGGTTGCCAAGAATCGCTTCAGCGATATTCACTGAATGGTCCCCGACCCGTTCAAGATTGCTGACAATATCAACAAACACGATTCCGGCCTGTGCTGAACAAGCGCCTTCTGTGAGACGGAGAATGTGTTTCTTGCGGAATTTCCGCTCCATCTTATCAATCAGGTCTTCCTGCTCTGCAACTTCACGGGCAAGTTCATGGCTTGTCGTATCAAGTGCATCCAAAGCTTTTTGGACGGTTGCAATCGTCAAAGTGAACATTTCTGTCAAATCTTCCATTGCATCGTCTGTAATATTGACGCGGTTATTGACCTGGTAGTCGATCAATTCGATAATATTTTCAAAATGGTCACCAATCCGTTCGATATCGCGTACCGTCTCCATCAGCACTGTATGGCGCGTTGAATCTGCTGAAGAGATGGACTCTGCGGAAATCAGGACCAGATAATCCGTAATTTTGCTGTCCAGATTATTTATGGCATCTTCCAGTTGATAACCCGTTTCGGCATTTTTGGTGTTTTTCGTTTTAAGGTATTCAAATGTTTCCTGTAGTCCCTGCACAGAATATTGGCCCATGCGAAGGATCTCTTCTTTTGCCTGTCCGAGCGCAATTGAAGGCGATTGCTCAATGAAATGCAAATCGAGGTGCTTCGGCTTGAATTCGACCGTCACTTCATCCCCCGGTATCAATTTCGTTACAAGATAAGCCCAAAGGCCGATCAGCGGAAATTGGATGATTGTATTGGCCACGTTAAACGTACCGTGTGCAAATGCAATTTCCATTTTCGGATCCAGTCCGAGAGTGATTGCCAACCATTCCACATAAGCCGTGAATGGAACCAGCAAGATTATGAATATGACGGATCCTATAACATTGAACAGGACGTGTACTGCTGCTGCGCGGCGCGCTGCAACGGAAGCTCCGAGTGCAGCCAGAATTGCTGTAACGGTTGTACCAATATTATCGCCGAACAGTACCGGCAATGCTGCATCCAGGTCCAACAACCCCTCAGCGTATAAGCCCTGGAGAATGGCCACGGTCCCACTTGAACTTTGGACGATGAATGTTACAAGCGTCCCGACCGCAACTCCCAAAATCGGGAATTCACTAAGGTTGACAGTCCAATCGATGAAGGCTGGCAACTCGCGCAAAGGTTTCATTGCCCCACTCATCGTATCCATTCCGAAGAACAAGCCCCCGAAACCGAAAATTACCTGTCCGATATTCTGAATCTGATTTTTCTTGAAGAAGAAAATCAAGAAGGCACCTGCCGCCATGATTGGCAGCGAGTAGGCGCCGACATCGAGTCCGATGATGAACGCAGTAACGGTTGTACCGATATTCGCTCCCATGATGACACCGATTGCCTGGCGCAAAGTCATGAACCCTGCGCTTACCAGTCCGACGACGATAACAGTCGTACCAGAGCTGGATTGAATAAGAATGGTTACGATAATACCAACCAGAACACCCATGAATGGATTGGTCGTAAAGCGATCCAATATTTCCCGGAGTTTATCCCCTGCTGCTTTCTGTAAAGCGTCCCCCATATACTTGATGGAGAATAGGAATATACCAAGTCCACCAATGAAGGTGAGTAGTATTTCTTGCCAGTTCATTTCCACGATTCACAATCACTCCTAGATTAGCTTTATTGACACCCTGTCTATTATGAATAGTCCACCATGCAATTGTAAATACCCTTAATAAAAATTTACATTCCCGTAACAAACCATAGATTTTTATAAAATTAATATCATGCTACTATATTAATATAGATGAAAGGAAGATGACCGTGAATATATTTCAATTGCTGAAGGCCAGTTTACTGGAACCTAAAAAGCAGGCTGCCGTCAGGATATTGCCAATCGGGAAAATAATGCGGTTTGTATTCCTGTTTATCCTGCTGCTGACAATTGCCGCCTTTGTCGAGTTTACCATTGGTTTAAATGAGGTATCAGGCGATTTGGAAGGTTTGCTGGTATATATAGAAGAAATTGAATGGCTGCTCTATCCACTAGCCTTTATCCTGCTGTTTGTTTCGACTACTCTTTATCATTTCATCAAGATCAGTTTGTTTGCCTGGATCGGTATAGCGCTCGTGAAATGGCTGAAACGCCGCGGGGAATACCGGCAGTTGTGGCGAACCGCAGCACTCGCCGTCACATTTCCGACAATCTTGTCGTTTGCAACCGGTTTTCTAGTGGAAAATCAATGGCTTCCGCTTCTTATGTCCCTGCTGACGATCGCCTATCTGTATCTGGCCGTTACGTATTACCCCAAGATGCCGGCAGTGCGCAAATAGCGGCCCGACCGTTCTTTCTTGTATTTTACAGGCCTTGACTGCTAAAATAACAATAGGCATCAGTCAGAGTCGGCGAGGATTCCCATCCTCCGAAATCCGGCAGAACAAAAGCGGGACCGGCTGGAATATCCCAAAAGGAGAGATTATCGATGAGTGAAACCATTCACCGTTCAAAAACACGCCCCGTAAAAGTTGGAGACATAACAATCGGCGGCAGCAATGAATTATTTATACAAAGTATGGCTACAACAAAAACACATGATGTGGAAGCGACGGTCGCTGAAATTCTTCGTTTGGAAGAAGCGGGCTGCCAGGTTGTCCGCGTCGCATGTCCGGACGAACGTGCCGCATATGCAATCGGCGACATAAAAAAACGCATCAACATCCCGCTTGTTGTCGATATCCATTTTGACTATAAATTAGCGCTGATTGCAATTGAACAGGGTGCTGATAAAATCCGCATCAATCCGGGCAACATCGGGCGCCGCGAAAAAGTCGAAGCGGTCGTCAATGCCTGCAAAGCAAAAGGCATCCCAATCCGCATCGGCGTCAATGCCGGTTCATTGGAACGCAAAATTCTGGAGAAATACGGCTACCCGACAGCTGACGGGATGGTCGAATCTGCACTTCACCACATAAAAATCCTGGAAGACCTTGATTTCCATGACATCATCGTGTCGCTGAAAGCATCGGACGTCGGCCTCGCCGTTGAGGCATACGAAAAAGCATCGAAAGCTTTCGATTACCCGCTGCATCTTGGCATTACAGAGTCCGGAACATTATTTTCCGGAACGGTGAAATCAGCTGCAGGCCTTGGTGCTCTGCTGCAAAAAGGCATCGGCAATACTTTGCGTGTTTCGTTGAGCGCAGACCCTGTCGAAGAAGTTAAAGTGGCGCGTGAAATGCTGAAAGTTTTCGGACTTTCGTCAAACGCTGCAACCCTGATTTCATGCCCGACATGCGGACGCATCGAAATCGATCTGATCACAATTGCCAACGAAGTCGAAGAATACATCTCCCATATCAAAGCCCCGTTGAAAGTGGCGGTTTTGGGTTGTGCGGTAAACGGTCCCGGAGAAGCGCGTGAAGCGGATATCGGCATCGCGGGAGCCCGCGGAGAAGGTTTGCTCTTCATGAAAGGGAAAACGGTCCGCAAAGTCCCTGAAGCTACAATGGTAGATGAATTGAAAGTGGAAATTGATAAACTTGCGCAGGAATATTTCGACAAGCAAGCCGCTGAAAAAGCGGAAGCTGAAAAACAACAAGTTTAAGGTAGTGATGCTATGAGATATCGTTTCGGAATTGATATAGACGGGACGGTTACATGTCCCACATCGTTGATCCCACATATAAACAAGCAATTTAACAGTGAATTGACACTGGACGACATCAAAGAGTACGATCTGACATCCGCCCTTCCCCATCTGGAGCCCGGAGAATTTTACTCCTGGTTCCGAAAAGCGGAGTCCACCATTTATGCCTCATCCCCTGTTTCCGACAATGCCAAAAGCATTCTGAATCAGTGGAAGGAACAATATGAGTTATTCTACATTTCCGCCCGGGGCGATAATGTATCGGAAATCACATTGGAATGGTTCCAAAAACACGCCATTGCTTACGACCATATTGAATTGATCGGCACGCACAAAAAGATTGAAACAGCGAGAAAGCACAATGTCGACCTGTTTTTTGAAGACAAGCATGACAATGCTGTTGAAATCAGTGAAGAGCTGGATATTCCTGTTGTGTTGTTCAACACTCCATACAATCAGGAACCGGTTCCTGATAAGGTTATCCGCGTTTATGACTGGCTGGAAGCTGAACAATGGGTTAAAAATGAATTTGGTGTGCAAAACATATTAACAAATCAACTGAAATAGCAAAAAGCCGATTGCAATTGCAATCGGCTTTTTTTAAACTATCTAGGATATATTAGTCTCCTTAATCATTTCGCTATAGGCGGACGCTTCATTCTTATTCTATTTCGAAATTGAGAGTCTCCTTCTTGAAAATTACTTAAAAGATAACTCTATTGGATAGAAAACTTTCTGAGATATGGAGCAAAACAGCGTAGACGCCCAGGGGACCAAGCGAAGTGCTGAGATCCACTCGGGCGAAGTGTAGCGAGTCCGAGTTAGCTCAGCGCGAGCCCCCAGGCAAGCGAAGCTGTTTTGCGCAATATCCATTTAAACTAAATCTTTCTCAATTAGCAAAAAGCCGATTGCACAATTTGCAATCGGCTTTATTTGGTGTGCCCGGCATGGGCGTAATCTATAGGGTGCGAGTCCCGAACTGTGAAGGCAGAAGTAACAGTTAGCCAAGCGCAAGGGTGTCCACGGCGACGTGGAATCTGAAGGAAGCGGGCGGCAAAC
>NZ_VIFV01000020.1 GCF_007004625.1 Planococcus salinarum
CGACTTGCATGTATTAGGCATGCCGCCAGCGTTCGTCCTGAGCCAGGATCAAACTCTCCATTATAGAGTAGTGTTGATTGCTCAATACTGCTGGCGCATCGCCGTCCGAAGACAAGCGATTCGCTTTTGATCTGCACGAATGCTGATCAGTAAGTTAAGTCACGAACCCAAGTAGTTCGAAGGCGGTGCTCCGATCGCCCGAAGGCGACCATCGCAAAAGCCGTTCTCGCGCCAAGGCGCTCGTGACGTCTTTCGTTGACGTTTTGCTGTTCAGTTTTCAAGGTTCAAATTATAACGCCGCGCTCTTTGGCGACTTGATAAATATACCACGCAGGCAAGGCTGCGTCAACAGGAAACCTAAAAAAACTTCTGATTCGGGTGATTTGTTTTCAATGATTATTTTTTGGTTCAATTGCAAAAAAATTCCGTTAATAAAAATGGCCGAAAAAAAAGAACCCGCAAAGCTTTCAGCGGGTTCCTAAAATTTATTCTTCAGTTTCTTCAGGCAGTTCTTCAACGCTTTCCGCTGCATCGTCGGATACAACTTCATCTTCCGCGTAAACGTCTGCGCCAGCACTTTCTTCTATAAGAAGCTCATCGTCGCCTTCCTCTTCTGGTTCCGGCAAATCGATGTCTTTCTTGACCTTCGCAACTGTTGCGACGATCTCGTCTTCGCTCAAACGAATCAGACGGACACCCTGCGTGCTTCTGCCGGTGGTGGAGATATCATTGACATCCATACGGATCAGTACGCCATTGACGGTGATCAGCATGATGTCCTCCGTGCCATTGACGGTCCGGACTGCAACAAGCGGTCCATTCTTATCAGTGATCTGGCACGTTTTAATCCCCATTCCTCCCCGCGACTGGACGCGGTATTCGGATTCTTTCGTTTGTTTGCCGTAACCATTTTCCGTAATGACCAGGACATTGTCTTCGGGATCCAAAATTTCCATGCCTACGACTTTGTCGCCTTCACGTAAACGGATGCCGCGGACGCCGCTTGCTGTCCGGCCCATGCTGCGGATATCGGTTTCCGGGAAGCGGATCAGTGCACCATTGCGTGTTCCGATAACCATTTCCTTCGTGCCGTCTGTCAGTTTGACTGATATCAGCTCATCTTCTTCACGCAGGCCGATGGCAATCAAACCATTTTGGCGGATATTGGCATAATTTGTTACCGGAGTCCGTTTGCTGATTCCATCACGGGTAGTAAAGAAGAAGAATGCATCTTCCTTGAACTCCTCCACACGGATTACAGCGGTAACTTTTTCTTCTTTGCCGATTTCAAGCAGATTCACGAGTGGCAGCCCTTTTGCAGTGCGGCCATATTCCGGAATCTGATAGCCTTTTTTCCGGTAGACTTTCCCTTTGTTCGTGAAGAACAGGATCGTGTCATGGGTAGAGGTATATAGAAGGTGTTCTACGAAATCGTCTTCATTTGTCCCCATTCCCTGAACGCCGCGTCCTCCGCGTTTTTGGCTGCGGTAAGTGTTTGCAGGCAGGCGCTTGATGTAACCGTTATGAGTCAGTGTAAGAACTGAATCTTCGCGGGGGATCAAATCTTCGTCTTCGAACATTTCAGAGCCGCCCGTAGTGATTTCCGTTCTTCTTGCATCGTTGAAGCGCTCTTTGATTTCCAGCATTTCTTCACGGATGATTTCAATGATCCGGTATTCGTTAGCCAGAATTTCACGAAGTTCTTCAATTATTTTGACCAACCCAAGATATTCATCTTCGATTTTATCGCGTTCCAGGCCTGTTAAGCGCTGGAGGCGCATATCGAGAATGGCCTGTGATTGGCGCTCGGAAAGGTTGAAATCGTTCATCAGACCATTGCGTGCTTCTTCTGCTGTCTGGGATCCGCGTATTAATGCAATGATGGCGTCGATATGATCAAGTGCAATACGCAAGCCTTCCAGAATGTGTGCGCGGTCTTCCGCTTTTTGCAAATCGAACTGGGTGCGGCGGCGGATGACCACTTTCTGGTGCTCCAGATAATGGAATAATACATCTCTCAGTCCCAGAACCTTCGGATGTCCATCTACAAGAGCCAGCATATTAATGCCGAAGCTTGTCTGCATCGCTGTTTGCTTGTAAAGGTTATTCAATAGGACATTGGCACTCGCATCGCGGCGAACTTCGATGACAACACGCATTCCATTTCTGTCAGATTCATCGCGAAGGTCGGTGATGCCATCGATTTTCTTGTCCCGCACCAATTCAGCGATTTTCTCAATGAGGCGTGCTTTATTGACCTGATACGGTAATTCATGGATCAGGATTGTTTCACGGCCATTCGGTTTTGTTTCTATTTCTACCACTGAACGGATAAGAACGGAACCTTTGCCGGTTTCGTAAGCGCGGCGAATGCCGCTCCGACCCAGGATAATGCCGCCGGTCGGGAAATCCGGTCCGGAAACATATTCCATCAATTCTTCCGTTGTAATAGCCGGATTTTCCGCCAATGCCAAAACGGCGTCAATCGTTTCGCCAAGATTATGCGGCGGAATATTCGTAGCCATACCGACTGCAATCCCTGAAGTACCGTTGACCAATAAGTTCGGGAAACGGGCTGGCAGGACGACCGGTTCTTTTTCCTGGCCATCGTAGTTTTCTTTATAGTCGATCGTGTTTTTATTCAGGTCACGCAATATTTCCATCGAAATTTTGGACATTCTGGATTCCGTATAACGCATAGCAGCTGCCGCATCACCATCTACAGACCCGAAATTTCCGTGTCCGTCGACAAGCATATAGCGATAACTGAAATCCTGCGCCATTCTTACCATCGTTTCATAAACTGCACTGTCGCCGTGCGGGTGATATTTACCAATTACGTCCCCGACGATACGAGCAGATTTTTTATAGGCTTTATCGGAAGTGATCCCAAGATCGTGCATTGCATAAAGGATTCGCCGATGGACCGGTTTCAATCCATCACGCACATCCGGCAGGGCACGGGAGACGATGACGCTCATTGCATAGTCCAAAAACGACGTGCGCATCTCCGTGCTTATATTTATTTCTTCTACTCCACTGCTAGGCCGTTCCGCCATATCCGCAGCCCCCTCTCACCTGTATCACCTTACACATCCAAATTCTTAACATAACGGGCATTTTCTTCAATGAAGTTCCGGCGCGGTTCAACGTCATCCCCCATGAGAATGTGGAATGTCTCGTCTGCCGTCATGGCATCATTTAATGTTACCTGCAGCAATGTCCGGACATCCGGATCCATTGTCGTATCCCACAACTGTGTTGCGTTCATCTCACCGAGTCCTTTGTAGCGCTGAATATTCGGTTTCGGATTACTCGACAGATTCGCCAATGCTTCTTTCAATTGTGCATCAGTATAAACATATTCCACATGCTTGCCCTGTTTGATCTGGAATAAAGGCGGCTGAGCGATATATATATAGCCGGCTTCAATCAACGGGCGCATATAACGGAAGAAGAAAGTCAACAGCAGCGTGCGGATATGGGCACCGTCAACATCGGCATCAGTCATAATAACCACTTTATGGTAACGGGCTTTTTGAAGATTAAACTCTTCTCCAATGCCGGTTCCAAGCGCGGTAATGATATTGCGGATCTCCGCGTTTGAGAGAATTTTGTCGAGACGGGCTTTTTCAACATTCAGGATTTTCCCACGCAGTGGCAGAATGGCCTGGAAGTGGCGGTCACGGCCTGATTTTGCCGAGCCTCCCGCTGAGTCACCCTCAACGATATAAATTTCACTGACTTTCGGGTCACGCGAAGAACAATCCGCCAGTTTGCCCGGCAGGCTTGAAACTTCAAGAACCGATTTGCGGCGTGTAAATTCCCGGGCCTTTTTAGCCGCCATGCGTGCGTGCGATGCCATAACGCCTTTTTCGACGATTTTGCGTGCCGTAGAAGGATTTTCAAGCATAAAGCGCTCAAATCCGCCTGAAAACAGGTTATTGACGATTGTGCTGACTTCCGTATTGCCCAATTTCGTTTTTGTTTGTCCTTCGAATTGAGGGTCCGGGTGTTTTATGGAGATGATGGCTGTTAAACCTTCACGCACGTCATCACCCGACAAATTTGTTTCCACTTCTTTGAGCATGCCGTTTTTTCGGCCGTAATCATTGATGACGCGCGTCAAAGCCGTCTTAAAGCCGGATTCGTGCGTTCCGCCTTCGTGGGTGTTGATATTATTGGCAAACGAGAAAATATTGGCTGCGTAGCCGGCATTATACTGCATGGCTACTTCAACCGTGATACCTTCTTTTTCCGCTTCCACAAAAATCGCTTCTTCATGGATCGCGTCTTTTGATTTATTTAAATGTTCGACGTAGGACTTGATCCCACCCTCGAAATGATAGTTTTTCTCTTTTTCTTCGCCTTCTCGCTCATCGGCCACAACGATTTTCAAGCCGCGGTTCAAATAAGCCAGTTCGCGCAAACGGTGATCAAGGATATCGAATTCATAAACGGTGGTTTCCTTGAAGATATCGCCATCGGCTTTGAAACGGATCGTCGTTCCTGTGTGGTCGGATTCTCCGATGACATTCAATTCTTCTGTCACCGCTCCGCGTTCGAATTTGATGTAATGGCGTTTTGAATCACGGTTTACATAAACTTCTGTCACTTCTGACAAAGCATTTACCACCGAAGCGCCTACTCCGTGAAGTCCGCCCGACACTTTATATCCGCCGCCGCCGAATTTACCGCCGGCATGAAGTACAGTCATGATGACTTCGACAGCCGGACGTCCCATTTTCTCCTGCATACCAACCGGAATTCCCCGACCGTTATCTTCGACGCGGATCCAGTTGTCTTTTTCAATTGTCACTTTGATTTGATCGCAATGACCGGCAAGCGCTTCATCGATACTGTTATCGACAATTTCCCACACCAAATGATGAAGGCCGCGTGAACCCGTCGAACCGATATACATCCCCGGTCTTTTTCGGACAGCTTCCAACCCTTCCAGTACCTGGATTTGATTGGCGCCATATGAGTCTTGAAGTTTGTTTTCTTCCATAGCCATTCCACCCACCTGCTCTTTCTTACAACATTTCTATTTCCCGTGGCACGCTGTAACTCTCTGGACTGTTTATCTATTAGTTAATGAAATTCCAATTTTTCCGATTCGCATTGCCATCCGCACAAAAACGCCGCCATTTACAGTACATGCCAGATGACGGCCCAGCTTCAGTTATTCGGATGATCCGGGACTGTACGCACCTTCTTATTTTACTCTTTGACAGTTCCATTTGTTACTTCAAAGAGGCGGGCGTTTTGAATCGTTTCATGCTGAATTCCATCTACACTGGTGGTGGTCACAAATGTCTGGACCGAACCGCGTATCGTATTTAGCAAATGGGACTGGCGGTAATCGTCCAATTCCGACAACACATCATCCAGCAACAAAACCGGAGGCTCTCCCACTTCCTGTTTGATCAGCTCGATTTCAGCCAATTTCAGTGACAGGGCGGTGGTACGCTGCTGGCCCTGGGAGCCGTAAGTCTGGACATCATAGCCATTGACGAAGAATTGGAGCTCATCCCGATGAGGACCGACAAGCGTCACTCCGCGGTCAATTTCCCTTTTTCTGACTTCCACCAGCTTCTCCCCTAAAAAAGACGCCATTTTTTCTGGCGTCCAATCGGGATCCAAACCGCTGATTGGCTGGTAGCGGATTTCCAGTTGCTCGAGTCCCCTGGAAATTCCCTCGTGGATTGGAGCTGCCCATTTTTGAAGAAGTTCCATAAAATGGAATCTCTTGCGGATGATTTTTACCGCTGCTTCTATAAATTGATCCGTGTAGACATCGAACATGACGTCATTGATCGATTGTTTGCCGTAATGTTGTTTCAATATATGATTCCGCTGTTTCAGCAGCTTCTGATAAGTCAGAAGGTCATGCAGGTAAACCGGCGAAATCTGGCCGATTTCCATGTCGATAAACCGCCGCCGCACCTGGGGGCTGCCTTTCACAAGATGCAGATCCTCCGGGGCGAACATGACAACGTTCAGTTGCCCGATGTAATCGCTGAGCCTGCGCTGTTCCAGGTGATTGACTTTCGCAGTCTTGCCTTTTTTGGATAAGGTGATTTCAAGCGGCAGTTTGCCGTATTTACGGTATACATCAGCTTTTATTTTACCATATTCCGCATCCCAGCGTATCAGTTCCTTATCATTGGAAGTGCGATGGGATTTGGCCATCGACAGCACGTACAATGCTTCCATGATATTGGTCTTGCCTTGCGCGTTCTCTCCTATAAAAACATTGATCTCCGGGGAAAACGACAGCTCCAGCTTTTCGTAGTTGCGGTAATTCAGGAGCTCGAGACGGTCAATCCGCATCGAAGCTCATGCCTTCGGCGACGACAATGCGAAATTCCCCCGCCTCTGGAATTGATACCGTGTCTTCCGGACGCAGCTTTCTTCCTCTGCGATTTTCCGCTTCTCCATTGACGAAAACCTCATGTTCGCTCAGGAACCATTTCGCCATTCCGCCCGAATTGATTATATCTGTCATTTTCAATAATTGTCCCAAAGTTATAAATTCTGTCTCAATACCGATTTCTTTCAAAATGCACTCATCCTTCAATTCGTAGTCTATCCCTCTATTTTACCCTATTTACCCCCAGAAGTAAAAAAGGATAGCCTCTATGGGCTATCCTGAGGTGTTGCTGGTTATTTAATATGTCCGGACAGGAAGAATCAGCTGAAGAATCGAATCATCCAACGCTGATTTCAGAACGAATGGGCGCATAGCACCTGAGAATTGAATGACCACATCCTGCCCATCAATCGCTTTTAAAGCATCCATCATGAATTTCGCGCTGAAGGAGATTTTCAGATCTTCCCCTTCTATACTTTGTGCCTGCAGCTGCTCTTCCACTTTACCGACTTCCGGTGAATTGGAAGAAACTTCGACATCATTGCCTTCTGCAGCTGAGAAGCGGACCACATTATTGCGTTCTTCGCGTGCCAATAAAGAAGCGCGGTCAATTGCCTGCAGCAACGATCGGCCGTTTACTGTGACAGTTGTTTTATATTCCGCCGGAATCAGGCGGGACGTATCCGGATAATTTCCTTCCAATAATCTTGAGAAGAAAAGAATATGCTTCGATTTGAAAAGTACCTGCTGGTTTGTCATGACGATTTCAACCGGTTCGGAATTGTCATCAAGAATCTTATTCAGCTCGTTCAGGCTCTTTCCTGGAATGACGACACTGTATTCGCCTTCCGGCAGAGTTTCCAATTTCGTTTTTCGGCGCGCAAGACGGTGGCTGTCGGTCGCGACACACACCAGTTCCCCATCTTTGACTTCCCAGTGCACGCCGGTAAGGACCGGACGCGTTTCTGAACTGGAAACGGCAAACACGGTTTCACGGTTGATTGTCTTCAATAGATCCGCCGGGATTGTGAACAGGCGGTCATCCTGGATTTCAGGAAGCTGTGGATAATCCATTGCATCCAAGCCAATTAGATGAAATTCGGATTTACCTGAACGAATATGTGTCTGGAAGTTTCCGGTGATTTCAATTTCGACATCATTAGTCGGCAATTTGCGGATGATTTCCCCGAATACTTTCGCCTGGAGAACAATGCTTCCTCCCTGTGCCACCCGGATGATCTGTTCGCCGTCTTCTTCAGCCGGGATGAAAGTCTGGATCGTGATATCTGAATCACTGCCCGTCAATCTCATTCCTTCTGAAGAAACGTCCATTTTGATCCCTGTCAAAATCGGGATCGTTGTTTTTGAACTGACTGCTTTCATTACATCGTTTAATCCTTCAACTAACCGTTCTCGCATTATCTCGAATTTCATTGTCGAACCTCGCTTATATATATTTTGTTTAAAGCTTTTAAAGTAATAATAGTAGTAGGGCCTGTGAATATGTGGATAACCCCTTTTTTCTGAAACTGTGCGGCTTATCCACATGTAGATAAGCTGTGTGTAAGCCACTGTACTATTTCGGGGTTTATCCACAGCTTCTTTTTACTTGGTAAGGGCTTTTTTGATGTCCTTGACGTCCTGCTGAAGCTGCTGGTTGTCTTTCAGCATCGTTGAAATCTTTTCGTGGGCATGGATGACCGTGGTATGGTCGCGCCCGCCGAATTCTTCCCCGATTTTCGGCAATGAAAAATCAGTAAGCTCCCTCGAAAGGTACATGGCTACCTGCCTTGGGTAGGCGATGTCTTTTGTCCGGCGTTTTGTCTTGAAATCATCAATTTTTATGTTGAATTGATCTCCGACTGCATGCTGGATGTCCAGAATCGTGATGACTTTCGGTTTTGCATTCGGCATGATATCTTTCAGCGCTTCTGCAGCAAGATCCGCGCTCATATCGCGATTGATCAAAGACGAATAGGCCACTACGCGGATCAATGCGCCTTCAAGTTCACGGATGTTCGAATCGATGGAATTGGCGATATACGTCATTACATCGTTCGGGATATCCAGGCCGTCCGCTTTCGCCTTTTTGCGCAGGATGGCAATCCGTGTTTCCAGGTCAGGCGGTGTAATATCCGTTATTAAACCCCATTCGAAACGCGACCGCAAGCGGTCTTCTAGTGTCGGAATCTCTTTGGGCGGCCGATCGCTGGAGATGATGATCTGTTTGGATTCTTCGTGCAGCGTATTAAAGGTATGGAAAAATTCTTCCTGTGTCTGCTCTTTTCCGGCCAAAAACTGAATGTCGTCAATCAGAAGAATGTCGACACTCCGGTATTTATTGCGGAAATCGACGGTTTGGTTATCCCGTATGGAATTGATGAATTCGTTGGTGAATTTTTCCGAAGACAAATAAACCACTTTGGCATTCGGGTTGTGTTCCAGGACATAATGTCCGATTGCGTGCATGAGGTGGGTCTTGCCAAGTCCTACGCCCCCGTAGATGAACAGCGGATTATAGGCTTTTGCGGGAGCTTCGGCCACTGCGAGAGATGCAGCGTGCGCGAAACGGTTGCCTGACCCAATTACAAACGTATCGAATGTGTATTTGGGGTTCAGCATTCCCGGCAAAAATTCCTGCTGGTCATTCTGGCCCGGCTTTATGCGGGGCGCTGGAAGCTGAAAATCGTCCATGTCCTGATCTTTGGGCACAACAAATTTTATCAGCAGATCGTCGCCTGTCAGATCCGAAAGAATTCCTGTTATCAGATGGACGTAATGGTTTTCAAGCCAGTCGCGTGCAAATGAATTCGGAGCGGATATGGTGACGGTATCACCCTGATAAGTCAAAAGTTTTGTTGATTTTAACCATGTTTCAAAACTAGGTTTGGAGATTTTTGTTTCAACTTTGGCTAAGACACTCGACCAGATTTCGTCTAAGTGTTCCAATAGCTCTTCTCCTTTATATGTAAAATATTTTTTAAGTATATCATACACAAAACCACAGCCTGTGGATAACATTGATGAACAGCTTGTTGAATAACTATCCACACCTTACCCACAGTTTGTGGATAAGTATTTCGGTATAAAAATTATCAACAAGTGAAAACAAGTTAATGTTACCAAAAAAGAATAGACAATACAAGGATTTCTTATACTTATCCACATAACCGCAACAGTGCACAATGGAGCTGTCCACATGGGGTTCCTATGTGCGGAACTTGTAGATAAGGGGTGTGGATAATTATTTTACCGAAAAAAGTTCTGCACAGCAAATCCGGAAAACTTTTTTATGAATGTGGATAACATTATGGAGGGAGAATAAATGGACTTGGAATAATACATTGACATTTGATGGGCCCACCCCTTACAATAGTCAAGACTGTCTTTAAAAAAATATAGTTAACTCTCAATTCAGGAGGTGTCATGTATGACATTGCGCACATATCAACCAAATAAACGTAAACACAGCAAAGTACACGGCTTCAGAGCACGTATGAGCACAAAGAACGGACGTCGCGTTATCGCAGCACGCCGTCGTAAAGGAAGAAAAGTATTATCAGCTTAAGTCCACTGACCGCATCAGTGGTCTTTTTTTTCATTTAAAGAGAAAAGCGACGGCACCCGAAGAGCTGGGTCGCCGGAGTCTGGACAGAGAAAAGCGACGGCACCCGTTAAGCTCCGACAGGCTTAAGATGAACTTCCGAAGCGGCGATCTTTGCCGCACAGGAAGGGCAGCTTAAGTCCGAGGAGTTGGGTCGCCGGAGTCTGGACAGGGAAACGCTTCTTTACAAAGAATTTCAATTTTTATAAGCTGTACTTTCTTATATAGCCTAATAAGCAGGTGAAAAAATGAATAAGCATCAACGGATCAAGAAGGATAAAGAATTTCAAAGAGTATTCAAGCAGGGAAAGTCATTCGCGAACCGTCAATTCATTGTCTATATGCTGAAAAGCGACCAGCCCGAATTGAGGATTGGTTTATCCGTCAGCAAGAAAGTCGGCAACGCAGTGACGAGAAATCGCATCAAGCGCTATATCAGGCAAGCTTTCCTCGAAATGGAGGATGAGCTGGTGCCGAATGCGGATTATGTTATCATCGCCAGGCAACAGGCGGCCACCATGGATTTCCATGAAAGCAAGAAAAGCTTGCAGCATGTTTTAAAAATTGCCCGAGCCTTGCCAAAGAGGTAGAAAGCGCACCAAAGGGAATGTTATTATAGAAGTAAATTTAGAAGTTGAATGAAAGAATCAGCCTGAATATGCCGTTTCGGCCAGAGCAAAGAGTATGCTCCTGCGCAAGCTCGTCGCAAAGGTGGTGCCATCTTCGTATGGCACATCTTCGCTGTTTTGCGGAATATCGGCTGGTGCAGTGATTTATTTCAACTTATTTAGAAATCAGTTTGGGGGAAGAAGCTTGAACAAGCGTAATTTATTGCTTATCGCGCTGATAGGCGTTGCCTTGCTTTTATCCGGTTGTACGGAATTCGATCAGCCGATCAACAGCGACAGTGACGGGTTCTGGAATGAATTCATCGTCTGGCCACTCGTATCAGCCATCACTTATTTTAAGGACCTGCTTGGAACCTATGCATTCGGGATCATCGCAGTAACGATCATTATCCGATTGGTCATGCTGCCATTGATGATCAAACAGACGCGCAGCTCGAAGCGCATGCAGGAAGTTCAGCCGGAACTCAAGAAGCTGAAAGAAAAATATAAATCAAAAGATGCTGTAACCCAGCAGAAATACCAAAAAGAAATGATGGCGATGTTCCAGGAAAAAGGAGTCAACCCGATGGCGGGCTGTCTGCCGGTTGTGGTCCAGATGCCCGTTCTTATCGGTTTCTATCACGCAATCAGCCGTATGAACAGTACTCCTGAGATCAATCTTGGTTCATTCCTCATTTTTCCGCTGGCAGAACCAAGCATCATTTTGGCGGTTATCGCCGGGTTGATGCAATATGTGGTGTTGCGTACAGGACCTGCAATGGACAATCCGCAAATGAAGGCGATGATGTATTTCATGCCGGTCATGATCATCGGTTTCGGTATCATTTTGCCATCAGCATTGACGTTGTATTGGGTAATCGGAAATATCATTTCATTGATTCAGAACATGTTCATCTACCGTCCATGGGAAAAGAAAGAAGTGCAGCAACCTGTTAAAACGAAAGCAGGAGGGGCTAAAAAGTGAAACAGATTACGCAGACGGGTACAACTGTTGAAAACGCGATATCTGCAGCATTAGAAAAACTCCAAGTTACACGCGAAGAAGTGAGCATTACCGTCATTCAGCAAGAGAAAAAAGGGTTTTTCGGATTTGGCGCCAAGGAGGCCGAAGTGGAAGTGACGGTGAATACACCAGAGCCCGCATCGGCAGAAAGCGGCAAAGAAACCGAAATTCCTGTGCTGACTGAAGAACAGATTGAAAGAAGTACTGAAAAAGAGGGACAAGAGGAAGGATTCGGCAAAGAGCCGGAAAATTCCCGTGCCTCGAATGACCAGGCGATTGAAGAAACGAAGAAATACTTACAGGCCATTGCCAAAGAAATGGGCATCGACGATTTGTCGATCAGCCATAAGGTAAAAGGTAAGCAAGCCAGTTTTTATCTGGAAAGCGAAAAAGTGGCGATGCTGATCGGAAAAAGAGGGCATACCTTGAATTCGCTTCAGCAATTGGCGCAATTGGTGGCCAATAAACACGCAAAAGGATTCATAATGGTGGAATTGGACGCGGAAAATTACCGCGAACGCCGCCAGGAGACATTGGAGCAGCTGGCCGATCGGATGGCTGACAAAGCGATCCGCACCGGAAGCCGTGTCCAATTTGAACCGATGCCATCCTATGAACGCAAAGTAATTCACCAGGCCTTGTCGAGACGCCTTGATATCGACACCTTTTCGGAAGGGAAAGATCCGAACCGCTATCTGGTCATCGAACCGCTGCGATAATAAAAAGCAGTCCGCTTGTAAAAAAGCGGGCTGTTTTTTTATTGGACGGAAAGTGAACTGTGGCCCGAGAGAGGGAAAAGGGGAAGAAAAAGCGGTTTGGGATGGAGAGAGCGGCAGGAAATGGAGTGAAATAGGACAAAAGCCTGGCATTGAGTAAATATGCATGGAAATGAGTAGGGAATGACCGATGAATAACACTGAATAAAATTACGCGTAAGAAGTTCTCTGTCTTTCGGTTCAGAGAGAATTATGCTAATGTAATATGTTAGAAAGTCATGTACTTTTCTCGTTGTCCACATGTGGACAACTTTTTTTAAGAGCAAAGGAAATTGGATGGACGAAAAGAGAAAGTGGCGGGTGTGGATAAGTATTCCGGCCCGGCATTTGATTTTTCTGCACATAGAGGAGGATACATCATGGAGTTCGATACGATTGCTGCGATATCGACACCCAGCGGCGAAGGGGCCATCGCCATTGTCCGTTTGAGCGGACCGGAGGCGATTTCGATCGCCGACCGCCTGTTCCGCGCGGCGAGCGGACAAACGTTGGCGACCCAGCCGACGCATACTATTCATTACGGCCATCTTCGGGATCCGTGGACAGAGGAAACAGTCGAAGAAGTGATGCTGTCATTCATGAAGGGACCGAAAACCTTCACCCGGGAAGACGTCATCGAGATTAATTGCCACGGGGGAATCGTTTCGGTCAACCGTGTGCTGCAGTTAGTCCTGCGCGCCGGGGCACGGCTTGCGGAGCCGGGTGAATTCACCAAGCGCGCATTCCTCAATGGCCGCATCGATCTGTCTCAGGCGGAAGCGGTGATGGATTTGATTCGCGCCAAGACGGACCGTGCCATGGACGTGGCGCTCGGGCAGATGGAAGGGCGGCTGTCGAAACTTATCGGCACATTGCGCCAGGCCCTGCTCGAGTCGATTGCCCAGATGGAAGTCAATATCGATTATCCGGAATACGACGACGTCGAAGAAATGACGCGGCCGATGATGCTGGAGAAGGCAAAATGGGTCCAGGCGGAAATCGACAAGCTGCTGCAGACTTCCTCCCAGGGGAAAATTCTCCGGGAAGGTCTTTCGACCGTCATCGTGGGACGGCCGAACGTCGGGAAATCATCGCTGCTGAACAGCCTGGTACAGGAAAATAAAGCCATCGTAACTGAAATTGCGGGCACGACCCGTGATATAATAGAGGAATACGTGAATGTGCGCGGCGTACCGCTCCGGCTGGTCGATACGGCCGGAATCCGGGAAACCGAGGACATTGTCGAACGCATCGGCGTGGAACGTTCCCGCAAAGTGCTGAAGGAAGCGGATCTGATCCTCTACGTACTGAATTACGCGGAAGAACTGACCGAAGAAGACGCCTTATTGTTTGAAGCGGTCAGAGGAATGAATTACATCGTCGTCGTCAATAAAACCGATTTGCCCCGCAAAATTGACTTGGAGCAAATGCAGCAACTGGCAGGCGATCATTTGATGGTGACGACTTCTTTAATAGAAGAAGAAGGAATCGATCAGCTCGAACAGGCCATTGCGGAGCTGTTTTTTGAAGGTGAAATCGAAGCAGGGGATATGACGTATGTTTCAAATGCACGCCATATCTCATTATTGCACCAGGCGCACCAAACCATTTCGGATGCCATTGCAGCCGCAGAAATGGACGTGCCGGTCGATATGATCCAAATAGATGTTACACGAACGTGGGAACTACTGGGGGAAATCATCGGCGATACAGCGGATGACGGACTCCTGAACCAATTATTCTCACAGTTCTGCCTAGGGAAATAAAATTCGAAGGGAATGAACGGACATGCCACAATTTGAAGCAGGCACGTTCGATGTAATCGTTGTAGGAGCGGGACATGCAGGTGCTGAAGCAGCACTGGCCTCTGCCCGCATGGGAGCCGAGACGCTTACCTTGACGATGAATTTGGATATGATCGCATTTATGCCCTGCAACCCGTCCATCGGTGGACCGGCGAAAGGGATCGTAGTACGCGAAATTGACGCACTTGGCGGAGCCATGGGGAGCGTTATCGACAAAACACACATTCAAATGAGAATGTTAAATACAGCAAAAGGGCCGGCTGTGCGCGCACTCCGTGCCCAAGCTGATAAAGTGCTCTACCAGCAGGAAATGAAACGCCTTATGGAAGATGAAGAAAATCTAACCCTGCATCAGGGAGTCGTTGAAAAACTGATTGTTGAAGACGGGACTGTCAAAGGCTTGGTTACACAGGCTGGCGGCATTTACCGCGCCAATTCGGTGGTCATCACGACAGGGACCTTCCTGCGCGGTGAAATCATCATCGGTGACCTCCGCTATTCAAGCGGCCCGAACAACCAGCAGCCATCGATCAAACTGGCTGAGCATCTGGAGGAGCTGGGCTTCGAAACCGTGCGTTTCAAAACCGGCACACCTCCGCGCGTCAACAGCAAAAGCATCGATTACTCAAAAACCGAAATTCAGCCGGGCGACGATGTGCCGCGCGCTTTCGGTTTTGAAACGACGGAATTCATCATGGACCAACTGCCTTGCTGGCTGACGTATACCACTTCTGACACGCACCAGATCATCGATGACAATCTTCATTTGTCGCCGATGTATTCAGGTATGGCAAAAGGGACAGGCCCGCGTTACTGCCCGTCCATCGAAGACAAAATCGTCCGTTTCGCCGACAAGCCGCGCCACCAGATTTTCCTGGAGCCGGAAGGCCGCAACACAAGCGAAGTTTACGTTCAGGGATTGTCGACAAGCCTGCCGGAACACGTGCAGCGCAAACTGCTGGAATCGATTCCGGGACTTGAAAAAGCGGATATGATGCGTGCAGGCTACGCCATCGAATACGATGCGATCGTACCGACGCAATTATGGCCGACACTCGAATCCAAACAAATTGAAAACCTTTATACAGCGGGCCAGATCAACGGCACGTCCGGCTACGAAGAAGCGGCAGGCCAGGGATTGATGGCCGGAATCAATGCAGCAGCGAAAGTGCTGGGCAAAGAAGAAGTGATTCTGAGCCGTTCAGAAGCTTATATCGGCGTGCTGATCGACGACCTCGTCACAAAAGGGACGAGCGAACCTTACCGCCTGCTGACGTCACGTGCGGAATACCGTTTGTTGCTGCGCCATGACAATGCGGATATGCGCCTGACGGAACTGGGCTACAAGCTGGGCATGATCACCGAAGCACGCTATGACCGTTTTATCGAGAAAAAGCAGCGCATTGAAGTGGAAATCGCCCGTTTGCGCAAAGTCATGATCAAGCCGACGGAAGAAACCCAGCAGGCCATCCGGGATGCAAGTGGCAGCGAGCTGAAAGACGGCATCCGCGGGGCAGACCTGTTGAAACGTCCGGAAATGAATTATGAAATGATCGCCAAATTGACACCATCTGACATTGAACTCAGCGAAGACATCAAAGAGCAAGTGGAGATTCAGGTGAAGTACGAAGGCTATATCGAAAAATCCCTGCAGCAAGTGGATAAACTCAAAAAGATGGAAAACAAGAAGATTCCGGACCACATCGACTATCATGCGATTTCCGGCATTGCGACAGAAGCGAGAGTGAAAATGTCTGAGGTCAGACCTCTCTCTATTGCACAGGCTTCCCGAATTTCAGGCGTAAACCCTGCTGACATTTCGATTCTTTTGGTGTATATTGAACAAGGAAGAATCGCTAAAGTTTCGGTATGATTTAAAGAATAAATATTAGATACAATTAGTAAGATAAAGAATTATAGTAATCGATATTGCGCAAAACAGCTTCGAAGGCATTAGCCGACGCCTGCGAGGATAATGCCTTTGCGACGAGCAGTGCGCAGGAGCATAATCTTTGCCCTGTCCTAAGCGCCGAAGCGGTTTATGGAACCTGATTTATAAAGATTACAAAAGCCGATTAAAAGGGCTGGGATACACCAGCCCTTTTTACATATGATACGAGTACGCGAAAGTTGAACAAAAAGAGGGAGGAAGAAGCAGATTGAATGAACAGCAATTTAAAGACGCCCTCAGCGAAAAAGGAATAGTGTTGGACGACCGGCAGCTTCGCCAGTTCAGCATTTATTATGAAGAACTGGTCGAGTGGAACGAGAAGATGAATCTGACCGCCATTACGGATCAGCCATCTGTCTATTTAAAGCATTTTTACGATTCGATAACTGCGGCTTTTTATCTCGATTTCACAAAGCCAATGAAGATATGCGATGTAGGAGCAGGAGCCGGATTTCCGAGCATTCCGCTAAAAATCTGTTTCCCGCATCTCCAGGTGACAATTGTGGACTCCTTGAATAAACGGATTCAATTCCTTAACCACTTAAGCGAAAAACTGGAATTGGAAGGGATGGAATTTGTGCATGCCCGCGCCGAAGACTTCGGTCAATCTGCGCACCGCGCGCAATATGATCTGGTGACGGCCCGTGCTGTGGCAAGGTTGTCGGTATTGGCAGAGTTATGTGTACCTCTTGTGAAAAACGGGGGAATATTTGCAGCGATGAAAGCATCTTCTGCAAGGGATGAATTGAAAGATGCCAAACAGGCATTGGACAAACTCGGGGTCAAACTGGAAAGTGTCCATGTGTTCACTTTACCGGTAGAGGAAAGCGAACGTTACCTACAGGTTTTCCGGAAATTCAAGGAAACACCCAAAAAGTATCCGAGAAAACCGGGTGTACCGAATAAATCTCCGATTTCTTAAATTAGATAAACGTAATGTTTCACGTGAAACATTAGCCGAAAGCAGGTATTGCAGCAGGAACAGCGAATTATGTACAAGTGAGCTTTTAAAAGGTGGTGCTTGAGGATGAAAAGTCCTTTTTCACGTTTCTTCGGGGGCGGAGATAAAGAAGAGACAGAAGTTGTCGAGAAACCGGTGAGTGAGGCTTCTGAAGAAGTTGTCAAACTGCCGATTGATAAAATAATTGCGAATAAATTCCAGCCAAGAACGATTTTTGATGAAGGCAAAATCGAAGAATTGGCGCGTACCATTCATATGCACGGCGTTATACAACCAATTGTTGTGCGTGTAGACGAAGATGAAAATTTTGAAATCATTGCAGGGGAACGGCGTTTCCGGGCGATGAAGACATTGGGCTGGGAAGAAGTTCCGGCTATCATCCGTCAATTGAGTGATAAAGAAACGGCGTCCATCGCTTTGATCGAAAACCTCCAACGTGAGGAATTGACGGCAATTGAGGAAGCGAATGCTTACCATAATCTTCTGGAAATCCATGAGATTACACAGGAAGCCCTCGCCCAGCGTTTGGGCAAAGGCCAATCTACGGTATCCAATAAACTCCGATTGCTGAAACTGCCTGAAGAGCTGAAGCAGGCGTTGATGGACCGGGTTATCACGGAACGCCATGCGAGGGTGCTGCTGCAATTGAAGGATCCCGCTGTTCAATTGAAATTCTTTCATGAAACGGTCGAACAGAATTTGAACGTTAAGCAACTGGAAACAAAGGTGAAAAACCATCTGTCGACTGAACCGAAAAAAGCCAAACCGAAACGCAAAGCGTTCAGCCGGGATGTAAGGATTGCGATGAATACGATCAAGCAATCGTTGACGATGGTGACAAAAAGTGGAATCGATGTATCTTCCGAAGAAGAAGAACATGACGATTACTATCAAATAACCGTAAAAATTCCGAAGAAAAAATCATGAAAGTTCTTTCCTGTCAGGGGAAGGCTTTTTTTTAATAGCATTGTAATCATACTGAAGAAATATTTTGATACAATAGAGTGACGGGGAAGGAAACAAACCGATAATGCAGTATCCCCTGAAAATGAGAAAAGCAGAAAGAAAGTTGGTGCAGGTGTGGGTAGAACAATTGCGATCGCCAATCAGAAGGGCGGCGTAGGAAAAACGACATCTTCAGTGAACTTAAGTGCCTGCCTTGCATATTTGGGCCAGAAAGTTCTTTTAATAGATATTGATCCGCAAGGGAACGCAACAAGCGGGGTAGGCGTCAATAAAGGGGACGTCGACCAATGCATTTATGAAGTTCTGATCGACGATGTGGACATCAAGGACACCATTATGGAAACGAAGGTAGAAAATCTTCACCTTGTACCTGCCACTATTTCATTGGCTGGAGCAGAAATCGAATTGGTTTCCACCATATCCAGGGAAGTTCGCCTGAAAAGCGCACTTGAAGAAGTTAAGGGGATGTACGATTACATCATCATTGATTGTCCCCCTTCGCTGGGACTGCTGACCATAAACTCTCTGACAGCTTCAGACGCCATCATCATTCCGGTGCAGTGCGAATACTACGCATTGGAAGGGTTGAGCCAATTATTGAGCACTATCCGCCTTGTCCAGAAGCATTTAAATCATGATTTGATGATTGACGGCGTATTGCTGACGATGCTCGATGCACGGACAAATTTGGGCATCCAAGTTATCGAAGAAGTGAAAAAATATTTTCAGGACAAAGTATACCGGACAATCATTCCGCGGAATGTGCGCTTGAGCGAAGCACCGAGCCACGGTGAACCGATCATCATCTATGATGCAAAATCAAAAGGCGCGGAAATGTATTTAGAATTGGCGAGGGAAGTGATTCGGAATGGCTAAAGGATTGGGCAAAGGGATCAACGCCTTATTTCCAGGTGAAAATTTAACGAAAAATGAAACGGTCAGTCAAATCAACATTTGCGAGATAAAAGAAAATCCGTACCAACCGCGTAAGATTTTCGACAACGCAGCACTGGATGAATTGTCGGAATCTATCAAAGAGCACGGCATCCTGCAGCCGGTAGTGGTCCGAAAAGCTGGCAAGCGCTTTGAACTGGTCGTCGGAGAGCGGCGTTTCCGGGCTGCCAAACTTGCGAAATTAGATGACATTCCAGCGATCATCAAAGAATTGACAGATCAACAAATGATGGAACTTGCTATATTAGAAAATCTTCAACGGGAAGATTTAACACCGATTGAAGAAGCAGAGGCTTATCAAAAATTGATGGAAGCGCTGAATCTGACCCAGGAACAATTGGCATTTCGCTTAGGGAAAAGTCGTCCGCACATAGCGAATCATGTCCGGTTGCTGGCATTGCCGAAAGACGTCCGCCAAATGATTTCCGACAAGAAACTGTCGATGGGGCATGGCCGGACGCTATTGGGATTGCGCTCAAAGAAAATCATTCCTGAAATTGCAGACAAGGTAGTGAAAGACAACCTGAATGTTCGCCAGCTGGAAAATCTGGTGCAGAGGCTGAACGAAGATGTTCCACGTGAAACAATTGAGAAAAAGAAAGATATCTTTATAGAAGAAAAGCAATCTGAACTTCGTGACCGTTTTGGCACGAATGTCCAAATCAAGAAAAACAAGAACAAGGGAAAAATTGAAATCGAGTTTTTCTCGGAAGAAGACCTGGAGCGTATTTTAGAGATTTTGAAGTAACAAGCCGGTGCCTATTCTCCTCAGAAGGGAAATAGGTTCTGTTTATGTGACTGTGTATTGAATGTTGCAATCGGCCAATCGGTTTAGGCGTGGGAAGGAGCTGGATAAATGGTTCTCTTGGGAACATTGATAAATGCGTTATTAATAATTGCGGGAACCCTTATCGGCAGAGCGCTTCGGAATATCCCTGACAGGATGAAAGAAACAGTGATGTATGCCATCGGACTTGCCGTGGTGGTGCTCGGACTGCAAATGGGATTCGAAAGCCAGAATTTCGTGATTGTCATCATCAGTCTGGTGCTCGGAACGGTCCTCGGTGAATGGGCGGATCTCGATAAAAAACTCAATCATTTTGGCCATTGGATCGAAGTTAAATTGGGCGCGAAAGAAAGCAAGGGCAGTATCGCTCAAGGATTCGTCACAGCCACTCTGATATTCGTCATTGGGGCAATGGGAGTGATCGGCGCTTTGGAAAGCGGTCTCAGCAATGAACACGGAGTTCTGATTTCCAAAGGCATCATTGACGGGTTCACTTCAATTATTTTGGCTTCCACACTTGGCATCGGAGTGCTATTATCCGCTGCACCGGTTTTTGTTTACCAGGGTTTGATTGCGCTGTTTGCCACGCAAATAAGCCTGATCATTCCTGAAGCGGCACTCGATATGTTCATCTCGGAAATGTCGGCCACCGGTGGCGTAATGATTGTGGCAATCGGCTTGAACCTGATGGGCATTACAAAGATAAGAGTGGCGAATTTATTGCCGGGTATATTGGTTGTTGCAATGGCTGTCACGGTGATTTATCAATTCAATTTAATGCCATAAGGAAGTGAAGCAATAATGACCATAGAAAGTCTGTATCAGACAGCCTTTGAAATGATGACGGATGAGAAGATGTGGGTAGGGTTAGGCTGGATTTTTTTGAAAGTGATTCTGATTACAGCTGCCGCCTACATCATAGTAATCGTCACCAGAGTCATAATTCGGAAAACTTTTTCGGTAAAGATCCGGGGCCCTTTGAAGTACAATCAGCGGCGCCAGCAGACTTTATCGAAATTACTTGAAAACGTCGTTGCGTATGTTGTTTATTTTGTTGCCATCATTGCGGTTTTGTCTGCTTTTACAATCGATATCACCGGGTTGATTGCCGGTGCCGGAGTACTGGGCCTGGCCATCGGCTTTGGCGCACAGAATCTGGTGCGGGATATCATCACCGGATTCTTCATCATTTTTGAAGACCAATTTTCTGTCGGCGATTATGTGCGGATAGGATTGGCCGAAGGAACAGTGGAAGAAATCGGGTTGCGGACGACGAAAGTAAAGGCATGGACGGGTGAATTATTCATCTTTCCGAACGGCACCATAACAGATGTCGTCAATTTTTCAATCCACAATTCGATTGCGGTGGTGGATGTCAATATTTCCTACGAATCGGATATCGCAAAAGTGGAAAACCTGATCGTTGAATTTCTTGATACTTTGCAGAATCGCTACGAACAAATCATCAAGCCCGCGGAACTCCTCGGCGTCCAGAATTTGACGACGACCGAAGTGGTCATGCGCATTACGGCTGAAACCCTGCCGATGCAGCATTTTGCCATTGCCAGAAGCATGCGCCGTGATTTGAAGGAATTCCTTGATCAACGCGGCGTGGAAATTCCGTATCCGCGCATGGTAATGGTGCAGCGTTCGCCGGAGGCTTCGAATTCTACGGCAATTGCCAAGAAGTGAAGATTGAGTAGAGCGGATTTTTAGGATCGGTTGATAAGGAAGGAGAATGGGCGATGGAAATGAAAGAGTTCGGGTTGAATGATATCGTCGAAATGAAAAAAGGCCATCCCTGCGGCGCGAATGCGTGGAAAATCATCCGGATGGGTGCAGATATCCGCATCAAATGCGAAGGATGCCAGCACAGTGTCATGATCCCGAGAATTGAATTCAATAAGAAAATGAAAAAAGTTCTCGTGAAAGCGGAAGCGGAATGATTAATGGACATTTCGGTGTTCTGTTCCTATAATAGAGTGGTTGTATAAAAATAAATTGTTTTTCAAAAAAGAAAGGTCGTGAATCCTTTGGCATTAACTGCAGGGATTGTAGGATTACCAAACGTAGGGAAATCCACATTATTTAACGCAATAACCAAAGCGGGCGCGGAAGCGGCAAACTACCCGTTCTGTACAATAGATCCAAACGTCGGAATTGTAGAAGTTCCTGATGAGCGCTTGAACAAACTGACTGAATTGGTCCAACCGAAAAAGACCATACCGACAGCTTTTGAATTCACGGATATTGCCGGCATCGTTAAAGGAGCCAGCAAAGGTGAAGGTCTTGGAAATAAATTCCTTTCACACATTCGTGAAGTGGATGCCATCTGCCAGGTCGTGCGTTGTTTCAAAGATGACAACATCACCCACGTCTCCGGGAATGTGGATCCGATTTCCGATATCGAAGTGATCAACCTTGAGTTGATCCTGGCTGATATGGAAAGCATCGAAAAGAGAATTGCCCGCGCCGCAAAACTTGTGAAACAAAAAGATAAGGATGCGGTTGCGGAAGAGCCGGTTCTGATGAAATTGCGCGAAGCATTTGAAGAAGGAAAGCTTGCCCGGTCCATCGATTTTACGGAAGATGAGATGCGCATTGCAAAAAACTTGAATTTATTGACGCTAAAGCCTATGCTTTATGTTGCCAATGTGGCCGAAGATGAAATTGCGGAAGCGGAGAATAATCCGTACGTGCAGGAAGTACGAAAATACGCTTCCGAAGATAATTCGGATGTCATTGTGGTATGTGCGAAAATCGAGGAAGAAATGGCCGAGTTGGACGATGAGGAAAAAGAAATGTTCCTTGAAGAACTGGGCATTAAAGAATCGGGCTTGGATCAATTGGTCAAAGCCTCGTACAATTTGCTTGGACTTGCTACATACTTTACTGCCGGCGTGCAGGAAGTTCGTGCATGGACATTCAAAAAAGGGATGAAAGCACCACAGTGTGCCGGCATTATCCACTCTGATTTCGAGCGTGGGTTTATCCGTGCAGAAACGGTGGCGTATGATGAGCTGGTGGAAGCCGGTTCAATGGCTGCTGCAAAAGAAGCTGGGAAAGTTCGCCAGGAAGGCAAGGAATACCTTGTCAAAGACGGCGATGTCATGTTGTTCAGATTTAACGTATAAGACGCGGGATGTTGCCATGGATACAATTCAAGAATAACCAGGGCGACGGACCGAGTCAGGAATATAAACCAAACCGGATGCCTATTTGCATCCGGTTTTTAATTTGGGAGGGTAAAAATATGCTGTTATTTGTATACGGAACGTTGAAGACAGGCGGGAAATACCATTTCTATATGGAAGAGGCTTCCTTGAAAGCCGAAAAGGCAATCGCAACCGGCTCACTTTACGATACGGGATTGGGCTATCCGGCGATGAACCTGGAAGGAACAGATCAAATCCACGGGGAAGTTTATGACATCCCTGAAGTACTGTGGCCGGCACTCGATTTCCTTGAAGATTGTACAGGAGATGAAGCAACCGATCTTTATGAGAAATCGGTGATTCCTGTGGAAGTGAACGGCGAAGTTCTGGAAGCCACGGTTTACCTGGCAAAAGATAAAAGCTTGCTGAAAGCGAAGATGCCAAGCGGTAATTGGGAAATAGTTTTCGCTTAAGAAAAGCGACGGCACCCGCTTAGCTCCGAAAAGCATAAGACGGACCAGCGGAGTGGCGTTCTTTGCCGCATAGTCCAGAAAAGCGGAAGTGCCTGTTCAGCTCTGACAGGTATAAGGCGAACCAGTGTAGTGGCTTCCTTTGCCACGTAACTGGGGCGACTTATATCCCGAAGAGCTAGGCGCTGGAGACTAGACACTGAACCGCCTTATGACCCGAAGAGCTGGGCCACTGGAGTCTGGACAGTAGAAAAGCGGAAACGGCCGTTTAGCTCCGACAAGCGTAAGGCAAACCAGCAGAGTGGCGTTCTTTGCCACGGCAGCTGGGGTGGCTTACGACTCGAGGAGTTGGCCGTTGGAGTCTGGACAATAAATAAAAGAAAAATCCCGAAAAATCAGCGCGTCACGGACGCAGCTATTCTTCGGGATTTGGATATTCATCGTATACATGAAGACGGGGCTGTGAGGGATCATCAAGAATCCACGCTTCGTTTTTTTCTTTGCGCAATTTTCCGTACATCAGGAAATCTCCGGCGGCTCCGGCCGCGAGCATCGCACCGAGCAGCACCAGAACCTGATCCTGAATCCAGAAACCGATGATGGTCGGGATGACCGCAGTCGTCCAAAATGGAAGCAGCAGCACTTTGCGCATCCTCTTGTTTTGAAGAGGGGCGCTGCTTGTGGCATACGCATAGCCTTTTGACAATTCCATGCCGTAAGTCAGGGAAGAAACGGGTACTTTCCCGAAAATCACAAAGCCGATCAAGTGAAAAAGCTCGTGCAAGATGATCAATACAATATAACCGACGATAAAATAGACGATGCCCCATAAAGAAAAACCGTATGCCAAAGGCTCGACGAACAGATGGTAGGCCGCAGCAAAAGCGACCAGCAGCCAGATATTGATCCACAGCATTTTTGGCGCGATTTCTTCCAGTTTTAATTCGATGATGGATGAAGGTTGCATCGGTTCACTTCCTTTTGGATGAAAGTCGGTAAGCGGCAGAAAAATGGAACAATTACTGCGGATAAAATATCCTTTATATATAAAGAAAGTATAGCCGATTTGCCGGTTGAAATGACAGTTGCAGCCCATGTGCGATTGTGATACAATACAGTGATGTGAGTAATATTTTTAATTGCTTGCTCCTTGCCCGCTGAAATCAGTAGGGCCCAAGTCCATAAGGAGGTGACAACACGATGAGAGAGTATGAACTAATGTACATTATTCAGCCTGCAATTGAAGAGGAAGCGAAAAAAGCTCTAGTTGAGCGTTTTAGCGAAGTCCTTACTTCTAACGGTGCTGAAATCATCGAGTCGAAAGAATGGGGTAAACGTCGTTTAGCTTACGAGATCAACGATTTGCGTGAAGGTTTCTACCAGATCGTTAAAATTAACTCTGGCTCTGAAGCTATCAACGAATTTACACGTCTTGCGAACATTAACGAAGACATCATTCGCCATATCGCTGTACGCAAAGACGCGTAAGCGCCATATGGAACTACAAATATTTTTGACTTAAAGGAGGTTGAATTCTAATGATTAACCGAGTTGTTTTAGTCGGAAGGCTGACAAAAGATCCAGATCTTCGCTACACACCAAGTGGTGCGGCGGTGACACGTTTTACACTGGCTGTAAACCGGACATTCTCCAACGCACAAGGTGAAAAGGAAGCGGATTTTATCAACTGTACCGTTTGGCGCAAACAAGCTGAAAACACAGCAAATTTCCTGAAAAAAGGGAGTTTGGCAGGTGTTGAAGGCCGCATCCAGACAGGCAGTTACGAGGGACAGGATGGAAAACGTGTTTATACGACTGAAGTGGTGGCGGACAGTGTTCAATTCCTTGAACCGAAAAGTGCTAATTCCAATTCAGACCGTTCACAAGGGCAACAGCCATCCTATCAGCAGAACCAACCGACAAGTCAGCCAAGTCAGCAAAATAATCGTACCCGTGTAGACCAGGATCCATTCTCAAGCGGAAGCGGACCGATCGAAGTATCGGATGACGATTTACCGTTCTAAGAAAGACTGGCCACAGGGCTTAAAATCTAAGCAAAAAGGAGGTAATTCGATATGGCACCACGTCGCGGAGGCAAAAAGCGTAAAAAGGTTTGTTATTTTACGTCAAACAACATCACGCACATCGACTATAAAGATACTGACCTGTTGAAGAAATTCATTTCTGAAAGAGGAAAAATCTTGCCACGTCGTGTTACAGGCACTAGCGCTAAATGGCAACGTAAGTTGACAATCGCTATCAAACGCGCTCGTATCATGGCACTTATTCCGTTTGTTGCGGAAGAAAGATAATAAAGAAATGCGAAAGCGCCCGTGTAGATTCGCCGGGCATAAGACGGACCAGCGAAGTGGCGGTTTTTGCCACGCAGCTGGGTTGGCTTATGACCCAAGAATCTGGGCGCTGGAGTCTGGACAATAACGATTTCAAAAAGACCGGGAAACCGGTCTTTTTTTGTTTGTCGAAAACAATACTCTGCTCTAATCATTTCGCTCTAGGTGGACGCTTCATTCTAGTTTTGTTTAGAACTTGGTGTTTCTTTCTTAAAAAACTTAAAAGTTAATTCTTATATAGAAGACATTCTGAGATATGGAGCAAAACAGCGAAGACGCCCAGGGGAGCAAGCGAAGTGCTGAGATCCACTTGGGCGAAGTGGAACGAGCCCGAGTTAGCTCAGGACGAGTCCCCAGGCAAGCGAGCTGTTTTGCGGAATATCGATTATATAGTAGAAACATTCTCATTTATATATGAACAGGCACACCCATCTCGCTTCTATACCCGGTTCACCCTTTTTTGTTCAGGTTCTGCAATCGTGTTACAATTGGAAGGATGAAATAAACCCGAAAGAAGGGGAATTACAGCTTCATGCAAAATCAACGAACAAGGCAAATAACGAATGGTGCATTGATGGCGGCCGTTTTTACTGTATTGCTGGCCGTTTCTGTATACATTCCAATTTTTAGTGTAATCACGATGTTTTTTCTGGTCCTGCCAATTGCCTGGTACAGCGCTAACTATCCCTGGAAGCCGTCAGTGCTGTTTTCAGCAGCTGCGCTCTTCCTGAGCTTTATTATCGGCGGGATTTTAGCAGTGCCGATAGCGCTTCTTTACATTCCTTTCGGTTTGATGATTGGATATTCAATCCATTACAAAAAAAGCAAATTGTATATGTTCATCGGCTCTTCCATTGTTATGTTGCTGTCGGTCATGCTGCAGTATCTGGCAACAATCTGGCTGTTTGGCATCAACGTCATTGAAGAATACATCACAGCTTCCAAAGCCACTTTCACGAATGGCGGAAATTGGATGGAGCGGCTGGGCGGAACGGAAGAGCAAATAGAAGAATACAATGAAACAGTCAGCGACATGCTGATGACAATGGAAACCATGATGCCAACGTTGATCGTTTTATCGGTTTTTGTGGTTGTCTGGATCCACCTGTTGATCAATTTGCCGATTTTGAAACGCTTCGGCATAGCGGTCCCGAAATTCCCGCCATTTGCTGATATGAAATTGCCGAAATCTGTATTATGGTAATTATTTAATCGTATTACTTATTTCGTTGCTGTCAGATCTGGAACAGGGAACTATTGTCTATTTGGCGTTCATGAATGCGACAATGCTTTTACAGATGCTTTTGTTCCTGCAGGGAATCTCTTTTTATCATTTCTACATTAAGCAGGAAGGCTGGCCGAAATGGGTGACGGTCCTCGTCACTGTTCTGGCACTGCCATTACAGGCATTTACAATAATCGTTGGAATCGTGGACCTTGGATTCGATATCCGGGGCTGGGTCAAAAAGGCACATGATTTTAAAGGAAAATAAGGAGCTGAAATGAATGTCGGCTTTTTTTAGGAAAAGGAAGTTGAGGTACCCGTTATTGGCATTGCTGATATTGGGGCTGGTCGCATCAATTCTGATTGCATTTATATCGGAATTGGTCGCAGGCATATTCTTTTTTCTTTTCGCTGCCGTTTTTGCATTTACATGGCTGATCGAAAAAAGGACATATGAAGCCAACGAGAGACGCATTGAGACCCTTTCCTACCGGATGAAAAAAGTCGGGGAAGAGGCATTGCTTGAAATGCCGATCGGTATTTTATTGGCAGATGAAGAGTTTAAAATTGAATGGGCAAATCCTTACATCAGCTCGGTCCTTGAATACGATACGCTGATCGGCGAATCGATCTACAGCCTGTCGGATGATTTCCACACATTGGTGAAATCGGAAGAAATCCGGGATTTGACGGTCACGCTGGGAAACCGCAAATACCGGGTCTATTATAAGGCGGACGACCGCCTGTTCTATTTGTTCGACATTACGGAGCAAATGGAAATTGAGACATTGTATTATGCGGACCGAACTGTCATCGGGGTCCTGTTCATCGATAATTATGATGAATTGGCCCAGGGCATGGATGACCAGACGCGCAGCAATTTGAACAGCCTGGTCACTTCCCTCGTCAATGATTGGGGAGCGACGTACGGGATATTCGTCAAACGGGTTTCATCAGACCGTTTCATGGCGGTGTTCAATGAATCAATTCTGAAACAGCTGGAGACTTCAAAATTTGCCATCCTGGATGATATCCGCGAAGTGACGGCGAAGGATAATCTGGCGCTGACTTTGAGCATCGGTGTGGGTGCCGGTTCAACATCGCTTGTTGAACTCGGCAGCATGGCGCAATCGGGGCTCGATCTGGTCCTTGGCCGCGGTGGCGACCAGGTGGCCATCAAGCATCCGAGCGGAAAAGTGAAATTTTACGGCGGCAAAACCAATCCGGTCGAAAAACGCACACGGGTGCGGGCGAGAGTCATCTCCCACGCGTTGCGCGATCTTATTCAGGAAAGCGATCAGGTCTTTATCATGGGGCACAAGATGCCGGACATGGATTCGATCGGAGCGGCCGTCGGTGTTGCCAAAATGGCAGCGATGAACAAAGTCAAAGCACGCATCGTCCTCGACTTTGATGAATACGACCGCAGTGTCAGCCGTCTGATGGAAGAAATCGAAAAAGATGCTGATCTTTTCGAGCAGTTTATTACGCCGGAAGAAGCACTGGCCGATATGACGGAAAATTCCCTGCTGGTTGTAGTGGATACCCATAAACCGTCAATGGTCATCGAAGAACGGCTGCTTCAGCGGATGGAAAGGGTCGTATTGATCGACCACCACCGCAGGGGCGAAGAATTCATCACCAATACAATGCTTGTTTATATGGAACCTTATGCATCGTCCACAGCTGAACTGGTCACGGAATTGATCGAGTACCAGCCGAAGCATGAGAAGTTGTCGATGCTTGAAGCGACAGCGATGCTTGCGGGAATTATCGTGGATACGAAAAGTTTCACACTGCGGACAGGAGCCCGTACGTTCGAAGCCGCATCCTACCTTCGCGCAAATGGGGCAGACACCGTGCTTGTGCAGCGGCTGTTGAAAGAAGACATGGACACATATCTCGAACGCGCAAAGATTGTGGAAACAGTGGAATTTGTCAATAATGGCATTGTGATTGCCCATGGCCAGCCGGATCGTGTTTACAGCCCGGTGCTAATCGCACAGACAGCGGATATCCTGCTGACGATGAAAGACGTCAACGCATCGTTTGTTATAGCGGAGCGGAATGAAGGCGGCATCGGCATTTCGGCACGGTCACTCGGAGAAGTGAATGTCCAGGTTATCATGGAAAATCTCGGAGGCGGCGGCCATTTGACGAATGCGGCAACGCAAATGCCGGACGCGACAATCGAAGAAGCAATCATGAGTTTAAAGGAAACAATTTCAGAAATTTATGAGGGGGAGCAAACAGAATGAAAGTTATATTCCTGAAAGACGTAAAAGGCAAAGGCAAAAAAGGCGAAATCAAAAACGTGGCGGACGGCTATGCACACAACTTCCTGCTGAAGAACAATTTGGCGAAAGAAGCCGATCAGGCAGCAATCAGCCAATTGGCCGGCCAGAAGAACAAAGAGGCAAAAGAGTCTGCCCATGAATTGGCGGAAGCGCAGAAGTTAAAAGAAGAGCTGGAAAGCCTGACAATCGAGCTGACAGCGAAATCCGGTGAAGGCGGCCGTTTGTTCGGCTCCATCACGACAAAACAGGTTGCCAAAGAGCTTGAAAAAACACACGGTATCAAACTGGACAAGCGCAAAATGGAATTGGATGATGCCATTCGTGCACTCGGCTACACAAATATACCGGTGAAATTGCACCACGATGTAACAGCGACGCTCAAAGTTCATGTAACAGAAGAAGCATAAGGAGATGGGCCGATGAACGAAATAATGGATCGTGTCCCTCCGCATAACCAGGAGGCCGAGCAATCGGTTCTTGGTGCCATATTCTTGGAACCGCAATCCCTGATTTCGGTCGCGGAAATTGTCATGCCGGAAGATTTCTACCGCATCGCGCACCAAAAAATCTTCCAGACAATGATCAATTTATCGGATCGTGGAAAAGCGATTGATGTGGTGACTGTCACGGAAGAGCTTTCCGCTAAAAAGGAATTGGAAGATGTCGGCGGGCTGTCGTACCTGACGGAAATCGCCAATGCGGTTCCGACCGCCGCGAACGTCGGCCATTACGCCCATATCGTAGAAGAAAAAGGGTTGCTGCGCCGCCTGATCCGCGTGGCGACTTCCATTGTGGAAGACGGCTTTACCCGCGAGGACGAAGTGGAAGAATTGCTCGCGGAAGCGGAAAAGAAAATGATGGAAGTATCCAGCCGTAAAAACGCCGGAGACTTTATTCACATCAAAGACGTGTTGGTGAAAACTTATGACAACATCGAATTGCTGCATACCCGCAAAGGGGATGTAACAGGCATTCCTACGGGTTTCCGGGACCTCGATAAGATAACGGCCGGGTTTCAGCGCAACGACCTCATCATCGTTGCTGCACGGCCTTCTGTCGGTAAGACCGCGTTTGCGTTGAATGTAGCGCAGAACGTAGCCACAAAGACGGATGAGAACGTCGCCATCTTCAGCCTGGAAATGGGCGCGGAGCAGCTCGTCATGCGTATGCTCTGTGCGGAAGGCAATATCGATGCGCAGGTGCTGCGTACCGGTGCTTTGCAGAATGAAGATTGGCGTAAGCTGACGATGGCCATGGGCAGTTTGTCGAATGCCGGTATTTTCATCGATGATACACCGGGCATCCGGGTCAACGATATCCGCGCGAAATGCCGTCGGTTGAAACAGGAATACGGCCTCGGCATGATCATGATCGATTATCTTCAGTTGATCGCCGGAACCGGCAAATCCGGTGAAAACCGCCAGCAGGAAGTATCGGATATTTCCCGTTCCCTGAAAGGGCTTGCCCGTGAACTTGAAGTTCCGGTCATCGCACTTTCGCAGTTGTCCCGTGGAGTCGAGCAGCGGCAGGACAAACGGCCGATGATGTCGGATCTTCGTGAATCCGGAAGTATTGAGCAGGATGCCGACATTGTTTCGTTCCTGTACCGTGAAGATTATTACGACAAAGAAACCGAAGACCAGAACATGATTGAAATCATCGTCGCCAAACAGCGTAACGGCCCGACCGGTACGGTGAAATTGGCTTTCGTAAAAGAATACAACAAATTCGTCACGATTGACTGGAGCCAGCACGAATCCGGCGGCGACTTCTAAACACGAACGTTCAAATGTGGAAACACATTTTGCGTTCGTGTTTTCTTTGATTTCGGATTGACGAAAGCGGCTTTCATTGGTACAATGAACACTGTTTGAAACAAGGGCGCAAGCCTGTCGGAGGTGCGGACAATGACATCAGTCGTAGTAGTAGGAACGCAATGGGGAGACGAAGGAAAAGGGAAAATCACGGATTTTCTATCCGAGCACGCAGAAGTGATTGCACGCTATCAGGGCGGAAATAACGCCGGGCACACAATCATTTTTGGCGGAGAAACATACAAATTGCACTTGATTCCATCAGGAATATTCTATAAAGATAAAGTATCAGTGATCGGCAACGGCATGGTCGTGGATCCGAAAGCATTGGTAAAAGAATTGAAAGGCCTGCACGAACGGGGAGTGACTACTGAAAACCTGCGTATTTCCAACCGTGCGCACGTTCTTCTGCCTTACCACATCAAGCAGGATGAAGTCGAAGAAGCGCGCCGCGGCGCCAACAAAATCGGCACAACAGGCAAAGGCATCGGACCGGCTTATATGGACAAAGCCGCGCGTGTCGGAATCCGGATGGCAGATCTGCTGGATCATGTCGTATTCGAGGAAAAACTTCGCATGAACTTGAAAGAGAAAAACCGCCTGTTCGAGAAATTCTACGAAACAGAAGGTTTTACTGTCGAGGAAATCATGGAAGAATACTATCAATACGGCCAGGAAATTGCCAAATACGTAACAGATACTTCAAAAGTATTGAATGATGCATTTGACGAAGGCCGCCGCGTATTGTTTGAAGGCGCACAAGGCGTTATGCTCGATATCGACCAGGGGACATACCCGTTTGTTACGTCGTCCAACCCGGTTGCCGGCGGTGTCACCATCGGAGCGGGCGTGGGCCCTACGATGATTTCGCACGTCATCGGTGTCTGCAAAGCTTATACATCCCGAGTGGGTGACGGACCTTTCCCGACAGAATTGTTTGATGATATCGGTGATCAGATCCGCACAGTCGGCAAGGAATACGGCACCACAACAGGCCGTCCGCGCCGCATCGGGTGGTTTGACAGCGTTGTTGTACGCCACGCACGCCGTGTCAGCGGGTTGACGGATTTGACAGTGAACTCGATCGACGTGTTGACGGGGCTTGATACGGTGAAAATCTGTACGGCTTACCGCTATCAGGGCGAGCTGATTACAGAATACCCGGCGAACCTTCGCATGCTTGCGGATTGTGAGCCGGTCTACGAAGAACTTCCAGGCTGGACGGAAGATGTAACAAGCTGCAAATCACTTGATGAATTGCCGGAAAACGCGCGCCATTACCTGGAGCGCATCTCGCAATTGACAGGCGTTCAAATTTCCATCTTCTCGGTCGGACCTGACCGCAACCAGACCAACATTGTTACCAGTGTTTGGAGATAATAGAGAAAAGCGACGGCACCCGTTAAGCTCTGAAAGGCATAAGACGGACCAGCGAAGTGGCGTCCCGCCGCGCAGCTGGGCTGGCTTATGACCCGAGGAGCTGGGTCGCCGGAGTCTGGACAGAGAAAAGCGACGGCAAGAGATGCAACGGTTTTTCATGTCTCGAAGCTAGCGTAGCGATGCAGAGACAGGAGCAGCCTTTTTTCCGAGGAGCTGGGTCGCTGGAGTCTAGACAAAGAAAATAAATAACACAAAACCGGACACACTTGTGTCCGGCTTTTTTACGTCTGAAAGCTTATCAAGTTGAGGATCCGTTCGCTCCAGAGGGCGCTTCAGTTATTTTAGTCGTACACAATTTGGACGACTTTTTTTGTTATGTTACTAAAATAGGAGTGATTAAATATTCAGAATGCTACAGTAACATGACAAAAATTACGGATTTTTACCTTTAAAACCCTTTTTAATTACTCATAATAAGAAAAAATCCAATAAAGACAAATAAATATCCTAATAAGATACATAATATAGAATAAAATGGAATAAATATATCGTTTTATTTACAGTGGGCAGTTTTATACTATTTCGGCATAAGTTTATGATATGGTGATGGAGGCTTAAAATAATTTAGAAAAAATTAAGAAGAATTTGTAAGTTGAGAGGGGATTATGACTGCCATATGGGGAACTTTAATGACAAGAGCTTCAGCATTAGCGGCTCAAACCTGATAAAAATAGCGGCCTCGGTGTTTCTGGTGTTAGGCCTGAATACCAATCCGACATCCGCAGCAAAACTTGGAAACAAAGACCTTGAAACGGTTTATCATATATATAACAATGGCGATTATGTAGGTGCCGTCAGTGACAGCGAAAGAATCGAAGAACTTGTTGAAGCGAAAGTTACAGAAGCAGGCGAAGAGTTCAATGGATTGAACTTGGAAGCCGATGAGAGCTTCAGCGTGATCGCCGAACAGGTTTTCGAACCATCAGTGAAAAATGAACAGGAAATCATTGAAAAGCTTGAGCAGGAATTGGCTGTAAAAGCGTCCACATTTGCTTTGACGCTTGATGGAAAAGTCATTGCCCAGCTGAAAGACCATTCAGCCTATGATGAAACAATCCGTCAGCTGCTTCTGGCATATGCAAGCCCTGAAGAGTTGGATCAATGGGAAGAAAACAAGCGTACACGAAATGGTTTACCCGACTTAAAAGCGGGTCAAACCCAAATCACTTCAATTGATATTGAAGAAAGCATTTCCGGCACAAGCGATCAGGCGGACCCGGAATCGATAAGCAGTCCCGAAGAAGCGGCTGCGCTCCTGCTGGCAGTGGAAGATATCACTGTCACTGTTGAAAAGCAGCAGAGAGTGGAAGAAGGCGTCAAATTTGAAACTGTCGGGAAAGAAGACACCGATTTGTTTGTCGGCAACACGGAAGTTGAACAAAAAGGAAAAGACGGCGAAAAACAAGTAACGTATACAATCATCGAAAAAGACGGCGAACAGTTGAAGCGCGAAGCAATAGACGAAAAAATGACGGCAGAACCGGTTGAAAAAGTGGTTTTGAACGGTGTGAAAGAATTGCCTTCAATCGGGACCGGGAAATTTGTCTGGCCGGCACAGGGCGGGTACATTTCCAGCAAGAAAGGACCGCGCTGGGGCGGACAGCATAATGGCATCGATATCGCCCGCCCGGATGGCTTTGATATCCTGGCGTCTGACCACGGGGTCGTAAAAGCTGCAGGTACAGACGGCAGCTTCGGCAAACGCGTCATCATTGACCACAATAATGGCTTTGAAACGATTTATGCACACCTTGACTCGATCGATGTGAAAGTCGGCGACAAAGTGCCGCAGGGAACAAAACTCGGCATCATGGGAATGACCGGACGCTCTACGGGGATCCACCTGCATTTTGAAATTTCCGAGAACGGGGTTACAAAAGATCCGCTGAATTATGTAAGCGAGTAAAGCATGAAGGGGGACGGCCGTTATTCAGCCGACTCTTTTTCGATAGAAAACTTGAATGCCAGCGGCGAAAAGTGATCCTTTTCGCCGCTGGCATTCATATACAGGGACACCGGCAGCGGCATTTTCTGCAACGCAAAAAACGGAGCTGGAGATAGTTGGTCGCAACAAAACAATGCTCCCTTGAAAAGCGAGTGATTATTTCCCGGGAAATAACACGCAATGAATGAGAGATGCTAAACAGCCTGAACAGTGATAAAGTAAAGTTAGAAAAGTTTAAGATCAGGGTGGGAATTTCTATTCAAAAAAGGGGAGATCATTGATGAATAAGACGATTTTGGTAGTGGACGATGAAAAGCCGATTGCAGATATTCTGCAATTTAACTTGAAAAAAGAAGGATTCAACGTTGTGTGCGCATATGACGGTGATGAAGCCATCAAATTGGCGGAAGAAGTAAAGCCGGATCTGATGCTGCTGGATATCATGCTTCCGAATCGCGACGGCATGGAAGTGTGCCGGGAAGTGCGTAAAAAATATGATTTTCCGATCATCATGCTGACAGCGAAAGATTCGGAAATTGATAAAGTGCTCGGCTTGGAGCTGGGTGCCGATGATTATGTGACGAAACCGTTCTCAACACGGGAATTGGTGGCGCGCGTCAAGGCGAACCTGCGCCGCCAGAACATTGTCCCTTCCGAAGAAGCCGGACCGAATTCGAACGATATCCAGGTGGGTGTTTTGACAATCCAGCCGGATGCGTATCTGGTGCTCAAGCGCGAGGAAACAATTGAACTGACTCACCGTGAGTTTGAATTGCTTCATTATCTCGGCAAGCACATCGGCCAGGTCATGACACGTGAACATTTGCTTCAGACAGTATGGGGCTACGATTATTTCGGAGACGTCCGCACAGTGGATGTTACGATTCGCCGCCTGCGTGAAAAAATTGAAGATAACCCGAGCCATCCGGCGTGGATTGTAACACGCCGCGGTGTGGGCTATTATTTGCGAAATCCTGAACAGGAGTAGACTGAATGCAGAAAGTAACTTTTTTCAAATCAATCCATGTGAAGATTGTGCTGATTTATATCTTGCTGATCCTTTTGGCGATGCAGATAATCGGCCTTTACTTTGCACAGCAATTGGAAGAAAAACTGATTGATAACTTTGAAGAGTCGATTATGGACCGCATGGAAATTATCGAGTTCAGCGTCCGGGAAGAAATCATCAAGACCCGGACTGACGATGATCTGACAGTGGAACAGAGCCTCCGTTCGGTCTTAAACGGCTTTAGCTCATCTTCCTCAGACATCTCGGAAATCCGGGTGGTGGATTCACGGTACCGGATATTGGGTTCATCAGCGATTGAGAAACAGCCGCTGATAGGACAGCGATCGGCGGATGAATTGGTCCGGGAGTCGATCGTTAATGTCTTACCACGGGAACAGATCAAGATAAATGAAGAAACCGACCGGCGCGTGTGGGTAACGACTCAACCGATCATCACCGTAGGAGGCGAATTGCTCGGTATCCTCTATTTGGAGTCGAAAGTGGAGAACGTCTATGATCAAATGGACGAAATCAACTCGATTCTCGCAGGCGGAACCGCTCTGTCGCTTCTGATTACAGCGATTCTTGGGATTCTGGTGGCACAAACCATTTCCAAGCCGATTTCAGATATGCGGAAGCATGCCCAGGCCATGGCGAAAGGGAATTTCTCCCGCAAAGTGCGGGTCTATGGCGATGATGAAATCGGCCAATTGGCAAAAGCGTTCAACCATTTGACGAACCGGCTGCAGGAATCCCAGCAATCGACAGAAAGCGAACGCCGGAAACTGGCTTCCATCCTGGCGAATATGACAGATGGGGTATTGTCCACGGACCGGAGAGGGAGAATCATCCTGATCAACGATCCGGCGCTCCGCTTATTGAATGTTTCACGTGAAACGGTGATGAACCGTCCGATTACGACAGTTTTGGGGCTGGAAAGTGAATATACGTTTGAAGATCTCATTCACATGAAAGATGCCATCACACTCGATTTCGGCACGTATGAAAAAAGCGCATTATTGAGAACGAATTTCTCGGTTATCCAGAAGGAAACCGGATTCGTCAACGGTTTGATTGCCGTGCTCCATGATAATACGGAGCAGGAAAAAATCGACATGGAACGCCGCGAATTCGTGGCCAATGTATCGCATGAACTGCGTACACCGCTGACGACAATGCGCAGCTATCTCGAAGCGCTGGCCGAAGGCGCCTGGCAGGATGAAGACTTGGCGCCGCGTTTCCTCAATGTTACACAGACGGAGACCGAGCGGATGATCCGCCTTGTCAATGACTTGCTGAAGCTGTCCAAGATGGATGCCGGAGACAGCGAATTGAGTAGAGAAATGGTCGATTTTAAAGTATTTTTCAATCGCATCATCGACCGCTTCGAGATGTCGAAATCGCAGAATGTCACATTTGAGCGAGATATGCCCAAAACACCTTATTTCGTTGAAATCGATCCTGATAAGATGACACAGGTCTTCGATAATATCATTTCCAATGCATTGAAATATTCACCGGAAGGCGGCAAAGTTTCCTTCAAACTCAGTGAAGAAGACGGACTGCTGCAGACGAAGATCAGCGACCAGGGCATGGGAATTCCGAAAGAGAATCTCGATAAGATCTTCGATCGGTTCTACCGTGTCGACCGGGCGCGTTCAAGGGAGATGGGCGGCACCGGACTGGGTCTGGCCATTTCCAAAGAAGTCATCAATATCCATGGCGGAACCATCTGGGCGGAAAGCGATTATGGAAAAGGGACAACGATTTTCTTCACGCTCCCATTCGAAACTGATGACGGAGGTGAGTGGGAATGAAATACATCGAGCAAATAAAGTCGGTGGTCTTATTTTTACTTGTGTTTCTCAGCCTGGGATTGACGTTTACCATCTGGAATTTTACCCCAACGCAACTGGATCCCATCGACCAGCCGCCTGCTATTGATATCGCTGTTGGCGAAACCAAGAAAATAGAGCAGGTTGTTCAGCCGGTGAAGCTCCTTTACCATAGCGAAGAAAGTGCAAAAGGCACGGTCAATGAAGATGAAATTGATTTATTCATGAATTCGATGCGGCAATGGCCAATGAGCGAGTTGAATTTGCAGACGGATGAAGCAACACCTGCTGAAATGGCGGATATCATGCACGATCCTTCGCGGGCAGTGCTGTATTATCCGGGCGCAGTTCCGTTTCCGGTTTTTGATACCATGATGGATATTTCCGAAACAAATGTACCGGAAGCAACGTTCAATAGAATGGTCGTTAACTGGGAGAGCGCTGCAAATGGGGAACTTGTCATTTATTTCATCAATTCAGAATCCGGACGAATATACGAAGGCATTGTCCAGATGAACGACTTTGCAGAGTTTGAAGAGGACATACTCGAACCTGCAGAACAATATGCTCCTTATATAACAGATCCATCTCTCGGAATCATGCCGATTTACGTGCCGGCCGAGCCGGTGGATTCGACAAGTTATATCTATTTGTATGAAGAAACTCCGCTTGAGGAATATGCGGATGGGCTGTTTGACGGCTCTGCGGAACCTGCCACCAATTTGATCGATGGCGGCTATACCGATAACACCGGTGCCTTCCTCGAAAAGGATTCCGCGATTAAAGGCTTGAATTATGTACAGTCCAAAGCGGAAACTGCTGACCCGGCAATTCCCTCGGAACTGGTTTTCAATACGATCGGTTTCATCAATGATCACGGCGGATGGACAAATGAGTACCATTATTTTGGAATGGAACCGCTCAACCAGGAAATCGAGTACCGATTGTTCATCAATAATCTTCCCGTTTTCGGATCGGCAGTATCGACTGCGATAGATGTGCAATGGGGAATGGCTGACGGTGAAGAACAGGTATTCCGTTACGACCGGCCAATCTATGTGCTGGAATCGACCGGCAGAACGGTCGAAAAACAGCAGGCTTCCGGAACAGCGGTGCTTGCGGCATTATTGCGCCTGGAAGAAGAAGAAAGAGACGCTGTGACTGAAGTTATGCCGGGCTATGAATTGGTGCGGAGCTCGAACGATGCGGACCGGCTGATGATTGTCGAACCGACCTGGTATTTTAAAATGAACGGAACGTGGCTGGAATTATCGAATGAAGTGTTAGGGGGAGGACCATTTGGATTGGAGTAGAACAAAGTCGATATTTATCATCGTCTTTTCCATTTTAAATATCTTTTTATATTCCCTGTACCTGGAACGTTACACAGAAGCCGAAAACTTCTCGATCCTGGCTGAACCGGCAGTGGATGAACGGCTGGAAGGCGATAATATAACCTACCCGGCTGATTTACCATCAGAACTTGAAGACGAACCATACATCAGCGGCACCCGGAAAATGTTGACGACCGAAGATGTTCCGGTCGAAGACACCCGGGTGGCGGTAGAGGACAAGTATTTACTGAATGTGGCGTTCAACGAACCGATCCGTTTGGGAGACGAGACAAACAAAGAAAGCCTGGAAGCTTTTCTGGCATCGAACATCCATGAAGGCGATGAATATGTCCTGTGGGATATTGTCGAAGAAGAAAACAAGGCAATCTTTTTTCAGGAAATCAATGACAAAACGTTGTATCATAGTGATAGTGGCAGAGTGACACTGCTTTGGAACGATGAAGGCGAGGCTGTCCGCTATGAACAGACCCTCTTTACCGACCTCGTGGAAAATGCGCAAAGCAAAGATCTGATTTCTCCTAAAAGGGCGATCGAAACGCTTTATTCAAAACGGGTGCTCCAGCAAAACAGCAAAGTCACATCTGTAAACCTGGGGTATTCGGTGTATGTGGCAGTATCGGATGATACACGGATGTTCCTGCCGACCTGGAGGATCATCGTGGAACTGGAAGATGGTTCGACGGCGGATTATTTTGTAAATGCAATCAAAGATGGAGTCATCGAATTCAAGAAGCCGGAAGAAGAAGGTTCGGAGTAAGGAGTTTTAATTATGCGTTTTAGTGTGTTGGCAAGCGGCTCAAGCGGCAATGCCATCTATATAGAAAATGACCAGCATTCGTTTCTGGTGGATGCCGGGCTGAGCGGACGGAAGATGGAAGAGCTTTTCGCTTCCATCGGCAAAAAGATGAGTGACCTGGACGGCATCCTGGTCACCCATGAGCACAGCGATCACATCAAAGGGCTCGGCATTGTGGCACGCAAACACAAAGTGCCGATCTACGCGAACGCCAAAACCTGGCTGGCGATGGACAACCTGGTCGGGAACATAGCGGTGGAGCAGCGTTTCCATTTCGATATGGATTCGGTGAAAACGTTCGGCGGGCTGGATATCCAGTCGTTTGCCGTATCGCACGATGCCGCTGACCCAATGTTTTATGTGTTCCATGAAAACGGCCGCAAACTGGCGTTAATCACGGATACGGGCTATGTCAGCGACAAGATGAAAGGCATCATCCAGGCGTCCGACGCATACGTGTTCGAAAGCAATCACGACGTCGGCATGCTGCAGATGAGCCGGTATCCCTGGTCGGTCAAGCGCCGGATCCTGAGCGATGTCGGCCATGTGTCCAATGAAGACGCGGCAGTGGCGATGAGCGAAGTGATGGCCGAAAAGCCGACCAAAATCTACTTGTCGCATTTGAGCAAAGACAACAACATGAAGGATTTGGCACGCATGAGCGTGGAGCAGACCCTGCAAACCAAAGGCATCATCGTTGGCGAGTATGTGGACCTGCTGGATACGGATGCGAATGTGGCGACCAAGTTGGTATTGGTATAAGGAAAAGCGAAAGCGAGAGATAGCCCAAACTCGTTTGGGCCTATCTCTTGCGACGAAGCAGCGGAGCGATGCAGGAGCATTGGTTATAAAACAAACCAGCAGAGTGGCGCTTTTTGCCACGGCAGCTGGGCCGGCTTATGACCCGAAGAGCTGGGCCGCTGGAGTCTGGACAATAAGGAAAAGGGCTTCGCAGTTGCGGAGCCTTTTTTAGTTGTTGAAAAAATAATAAATTCTTGAATCATTTCGCTTTAGCCGGACGCTTTCCGCGGGGAGCGGGCCTGAGCCTCCTCAGTCGCATTGCTCCTTGCGGGGTCTCAGACTCACTCTGGTTCCCGCAGGAAAGACATTGGCCGAAGCATGCGAGGACAAGTCTTTGCGACGAAGCAGCGCAGCGATGCAGGAGCATATCTTTGCCCTTCACCGCCTAATGCTCCATTCTAAGTATGTTTAGAACTACGGTGCCTAATTCCATACTTAGAACAACCTTAAAAGGACATCCCTTCTAGCAAGCGAGCTGAGATATGGAGCAAAACAGCGAAGACTCCCAGGGGAACAGAAACGGAGTTGGCTTTCCAACTCCGTTTCGAGCGAAGTGCTGAGATCCACTCGGACGAAGGGGACTGAGTCCGAGTTAGCTCAGCGCGAGCCCCCAGGAAAGCGAAGCTGTTTTGCGTAATATCGGTTTCAATCTTCTTACTCGTGCTTTATATATAGAAACTCTAACAGAGTGCTCAAGCTTGCATTGTCAGAATTCTATTCATAAAATTAGGGAAAGATAGTTTTCTGAGAGGATGGGGAAGATGGGGTATTACGATCAGACACCGAATGGAAGACAGCGGCCGAAACGGGGCCGCGTATTTATGGCGGGGCTTGGGGGCGTCCTGGTGGGCGCTTTATTGATAGCGCTGCTGTTGTTCCTGCGGCCGGAACTGTTGCCCGGCAATGGAACGGAATCAGCGCAAAACCAGCAGGGAAATCAGGAGCAGCAGACAGAGCAGCGTTCAGTGGAAGTAACGAATGATGTGACGGACGCGGTGGAGATAGCCGATGATACGGTCGTTGGCGTCACCAATCTGCAGGCGGGCTCGGATTTCTTTTCCGAATCTCCGAACCAGGCAGTCGGAACCGGCTCCGGGGTCATCTATAAAAATGAAAACGGCACCGCTTTTGTGGTGACGAACCACCATGTTGTTATTGGAGCCACTGACATTGAGGTGACGATGCCGGATGGTGCGAAAAAACAGGCGACACTGGTCGGCAGCGATGTCTGGACAGATTTGGCAGTCCTCAGTATGGACGATGAAGGAATAGAGGATACCGCTGAGTTCGGTGATTCGGATGTATTGAAGCAAGGTGAAACGGTCATTGCGATCGGGAATCCGCTCGGACTTGATTTTTATGGTTCGGTAACGACCGGCGTGGTCTCCGGCACGGACCGGGCAGTACCGGTCGATATCGATGGAGATAATGTGGTCGACTGGGAAGTTGAAGTATTGCAGACAGACGCGGCTATCAATCCCGGCAACAGCGGGGGTGCGCTGATCAATATCAGCGGCCAGCTGATCGGCATCAATTCGATGAAGATCAATCCGACAACTGCGGAAGGCATTGGTTTTGCAATTCCAATCAATACAGCCATCCCGATTATTGAAGAGCTGGAGTCGGATGGCCAGGTGGTGCGCCCGGCTATGGGCATTACTCTGATGGATTTGAACCAGGTGCCACAGATGTATCGCGAGGATACATTGAATCTGCCGGAAGATGTCACTTCCGGCGTAGTGGTCAACTCGGTGCTGCCGGATTCCGGCGCCGCTGAATCCGGTCTGCAGGAATACGACGTCATCGTCGAGATGGACGGTGAACCGATTGACGGCAGCATAGCGCTCCGCAAGCATCTGTACGAAGAAAAAGAAATCGGGGAAAGCCTGCAGGTGAAAGCTTACCGCGATGGGGAACTTTTGGAGTTCGAATTCGAGCTTGTGGACAATTCTTCATTGCAATAAAAAAAGAAAAGCGACGGCACCCGTTAAGCTCAGAAAGGCATAAGACAGACCAGCAGAGTGGCGCTTTTTGCCACGGCAGCTGGGCTGGCTTATGACCCGAGGAGCTGGGTCGCCGGAGTCTGGACATCGAAAAGCGACGGCACCCGTTAAGCTCCGAAAGGCATAAGACAGACCAGCAGAGTGGCGTTTTTTACCACGGCAGCTGGGCGGGCTTATGACCCGAGGAGCTGGGTCGCCGGAGTCTGGAAATCGAAAAGCGACACCGCCCGTTTACCTCTTAAAAAATGAGCCGGAGAGAAATCTCCGGTCTTTTTTTATTGCAGGAAAAAGACCGTTTTAGGCGAAATTAATATAGACAAGAATTGATGAACGGAGGATGGACATGTTCAGAACGATGAATGACTTTTATACAACCTGGAAAGAGGAAGCAAAAGGAACGCAGCAGATGCTGGATTCTTTGACAGATGAATCCCTTCAGAAAAATTTCACGGAAGGACACCGGAATCTTGGGCGTCTTGGCTGGCATCTCGCGACGACATTGGAAGAAATGGTTTCACATACTGGCCTGCAGTTTTCGGGAGCGGATTTCAGCAAACCCGTACCGGATACAGCCGAGGAAATTGCGGAAGCCTACCGTTTCACCAACCAGTCGATGATCAGGGCCATGAGAGATAATTGGACTGATGAAACGCTGCAGGAAGAATACGATATGTATGGGGAGAAATGGACCGTAGCCACCATTTTGAAAGTGTTGCTGCTGCATCAGGTGCATCACCGCGCACAAATGACGGTATTGATGCGCCAGGCTGGATTACAGGTCCCCGGGCTGTACGGACCCGCAAAAGAAGAATGGGCTGCGATGGGTGCCAAGCCGCCAACTGTTTAAAATCTGCCGCAGAGCCGACCAGCTCTGCGGTTTCTTTACGTAAAATTTTCTACTTCCTTTTTTACATTATAATATTATTGTAAAATTTGTTAACAAAAACAGTAGAGTACACTTGTATCGTTCGGAAAAGCAGAAAAATGACATGTGGATAACTTTTTGGGGAAGTGAGATGGCACAACTATCCACAGGTGGAATAAATGATGATTATACGAATTGAGTTTCTTCTGTTACAATGACTTGTGGATAAATATGAATGAAATGTGCATAACTGTGTAGAATATTCGGAAATCGAAAGGAATTGATAAAATGAAGATTAAATGCTGCAAAACCCATATAGAACATGGCTTGGATGTATTCATCGCAGAGACCGAAAGCTATCCTATCCTTACAGAATTATCTGAACAAGAAAAGTTATCCACAAAGTGTGATTACTGCGAAGAGCCCGCTTTGTATCTAGTGGCGAGTTCTTAAAATGCCACAATATGTAGAAGTGCCTGTGGATATGTGTATAACAATGGTGGATAACTTGTTTGTAAATTTACTGTAAAGGGGGATATCTTGTGAATATCTCAATTGTCACTGTAGGAAAACTGAAAGAGAAATACCTGAAATCGGGAATAGAAGAATACACGAAACGGCTTGGAAGTTACTCGAAGATTAACGAAATCGAAGTGGCGGACGAAAAAGCGCCGGAGCAATTGAGCGAGGCCGACATGGAAATCGTCAAAAAGAAGGAAGGCGACCGGATCCTCGCAAAAATTCCAGCCGATGCTTACGTCATCGCATTGGCAATCGATGGCAAGATGAAAACGTCGGAAGGGTTGGCGAAAGACCTGGAATCCCTGATGACTTACGGACGCAGCAAAATCGTCTTTGTTATCGGCGGATCGCTCGGCTTGCATGATGAGGTGTTGAAGCGGGCGGATGAGAAATTGTCGTTTTCCAAGATGACTTTTCCGCATCAGTTGATGAGGTTGATATTGGTGGAGCAGGTTTATCGGGCGTTTCGGATTATGAAGGGTGAACCGTACCATAAGTAAATGAGGTTTTCTAGACTGTCGAAAAAGATTTGGCAGTCTTTTTTTTTCCCCTCAAGCAGATTCTTTTGATTTAAGTTTCAATAAGACCCCCTTTTCAGAAAAAGAGGCTCTTTGTATAAAATGATTTATATAAATGAACAATTTACATAATGTTGACAAATGAATTTACTAGTTATATACTGTATTTAACAAATGTAAAATGATTTATTTTACTTTGAAACGGAGGTGCAAAATGAAGCTTGAAGATATTGCAAACGTTAAAATGGGACTTGTTTTAAGCAGAAAAAAAGCAGAAATGGAAGACGAGGAAAAAGTGTCTTATAAATTGCTAACCTTGAAAAATATAACAGAAGAAGGCGTAATACAAGATCTCTCTTTTGATCAGTTCGCGAGCAGCGATATTTTAGACAATCATTATTTTACCGAAAAAGGCGATGTACTGATGCGTCTAAGCCATCCAAATACGGCTGTCTATATAGACGAAGAACAAAGCGGGCTACTTATTCCATCTTACTTTGCAGTGATTAAAATTAATCAAGATGATTTCTTGCCTGAATATCTTGCTTGGTATTTAAATTCCGAGGAAGTGAAAAACGAATTGGAACGATCCCATGCAGGGAGCCGCATTCCAAGTACCAATCAAAATGTTTTAAGGAACTTACCAATTGCTAGAATCCCCTTATCAAAACAGCAGATACTCATTGAAATATGGAAACTCCATCTACAGGAAAAAAATTTGTTTAAGCAATTATTGAAAGAAAAAGAAAAATGGTTTAAAGGCGTTTCAGACCACATACTTTTTGGGACATTAAAGGAGGAAGCAAAATGAGAGAACAAGTGACAAAACAGCAAATTAACACGGTATTATGGCAAGCAGCCGATACATTCAGAGGGAAAATCGATTCCAGTACCTACAAAGATTATATTTTGACAATGTTGTTCATCAAGTATTTAAGTGATGCATATAAGGAACAGACGGAAGAATACGCAAAAAAATATGAAGGCGATGAGCAGCGCATTCAACGTGCTTTGTCGAGAGAGCGATTTGTGTTGGATCAATTGTCGACCTTCGATTACCTATACAGCAAACGGAATGATGTTGAAATAGGGGAAATCATCAACAAGGCGTTGGAACGCTTGGAAAATGAAAACACCGCTAAACTGCGAGGCGTATTCCGCAATATTGATTTTAATAGCGAATCAACTCTTGGAAAAGCGAAAGAACGAAACGCTATGCTGCGTTCACTATTAGAAGATTTTAATAAACTGACATTAAAACCATCTGTAGTCGGAAACGAAGATGTAATTGGTGACGCGTATCAATTTATGATCGAACGTTTTGCATCAGATGCCGGAAAAAAAGGTGGAGAATTTTACACGCCGACGATGGCATCTGAATTATTGGCTCGCCTCGTAAAACCACAGGAAAACGACAGGATTTACGATCCTACTTGTGGTTCTGGATCGTTACTGATCCGTGTAGCCAACCAGGTACCAAGTAACAAAGTCGCAATTTACGGACAAGAAAGAAACGGTGCAACGCATTCTTTGGCATTGATGAACATGTATCTGCACGGCATTGACGATGCAAAAATCGAATGGGGCGATACGTTAGCCAATCCGCTTCATTTGGAAGACGGCAAATTGATGAAGTTCCAGGCCATTGTAGCCAATCCGCCATTTTCGCTCGATAAATGGGCAATGGGCTTTGCGGGAGAAGGAGCAAACGACAATAAATTTAAAATGGAAGCAAGCTTAGATCAGCATCGCCGTTTTGAATGGGGTGTGCCGCCGACTTCTAAAGGAGATTTTGCGTTCGTTCAGCATATGCTGTATTCATTGGCTGAAAATGGTCGTATGGCCACCATTCTTCCTCATGGCGTATTGTTCCGAGGATCGAGCGAAGGAAAAATCCGCCAACAAATCGTGGAGATGAATTTATTGGATGCGGTTATTGGTTTGCCAGAGGGGCTTTTCTTTGGAACTGGTATTCCCGCTTGTGTGCTTGTATTGAAAAAAGACCGCAAGCGGAAAGACGTTCTCTTTATCGATGCATCTGGCGAAGGCCGATACGAGAAAGGCAAAAACCAGAACAAGCTCCGCGAAAGCGATATCGCGAAAATAGTAGAAACATATGAGAACTACGCGGCGGAAGAGAAATATTCCTACATTGCGGCGTTCGAAGAAATAAAAGAAAATGATTTCAACTTGAACATCCCTCGTTACGTCGATACGTTTGAAGAAGAAGAAACGATTGATATGGTCCAAGTGAAAGAAAATATTAAAAAAATCAAGCAGGAACTCGAAGAAGTAGAGGCGCAAATGGATAAGTATTTGCAGGAACTGGGATTGTGAAAGTGGAGGTGAGTTGATGGATAACCAAACAGATTTACTGATGTATCAAACGGAAGATGGCGAAACAAAGATTAATGTCCGCTTGGAAGATGAAACCGTTTGGATGACGCAGAAAGCGATTGCGGAGTTGTTTCAAAAAAGCCTGAAGACAATTAATGAACACATTAAGAATATTTATGAAGATGGCGAACTTGGCGAATTTGCAACTATCCGGAGAAACCGGATAGTTCAAATCGAGGGAGAGAGAGAAGTAGAACGAGAAGTTTCTTTTTACAACCTCGAAATGATTCTCGCTATTGGATACCGTGTCCGTTCGCATCGAGGCACGCAGTTTCGCAAATGGGCGACGGAGCGGCTAAACGAATATCTTGTAAAAGGATTTACGATGGATGACGAACGGTTAAAAGAAATTCGTAATTTAGGACAGGATTATTTTGATGAATTGCTTGAGCGTATTCGAGACATTCGTGCTTCTGAGAAACGCTTTTACAATAAAATTACGGATATTTATGCCACTTCAATTGATTATAATAAAGATGCAGCAATGTCCAGAGAGTTTTTTGCGACCGTTCAGAACAAACTTCATTTTGCAATCCATGGTCAAACGGCAGCGGAACTAATCGCGTCTCGTGCTGACGCCACAAAGGAAAATATGGGATTAACTACTTGGAAAGAATCAAAAGTCCGAAAATCCGATGTAACTATTGCCAAAAACTACTTGAATGAGCATGAGGTAAAGTCACTCAATCGAATCGTCACAATGTATTTGGACTATGCCGAATTGCAGGCCGAGCAACAGAAGCCTATGTACATGAAAAATTGGATTGAAAGACTGAATGCTTTTTTACAGTTCAATGAACAAGAAATCCTTGAAAACGCTGGGAAAGTGAAGAAAGAAGTTGCCGATCGATTAGCTCAAGAAGAATATGGAAAATATCATCAACAAAGATTAACAAAAAATACAAAAGATGATTTTGATGTATTTATTAAGGAGAAAAGGCTGAAGTAACAGTAGAGAAAGCTAGAAAATATAAGGCTTCGAATTATTTTGATGGCGATAACAAAATGATTCGATTCGCCCCTTTGTGTCAGACTCAATAGTTCCTCAAATTGTGGCTGATACGGAGGCGCAATTGCAAAATTCTTATATTATAAATTTAAGAGAAAGCTTAACTGAAAGTGGTGAAGAAAATGGAAATGAAACAAGTAGAAGATTCTAAGGAAACCCATACTTGGAGAACCAAGACATTGGGCGAATTACTGGAATTTAAGAATGGGCTTAATTACCGAACAGGCGATCAAGGTGAAGAAATATCTATTGTAGGAGTTTCAGACTTTAAAAATACTTTCCTTATTGATGTATATGGTAACTTAAAACTGAGCCACCAACGCAATTGAAAACTGAGCCACTTCTGTAGGAAAATAACCCTAGCACAATCGTTAGGGGGAAAACAGGAGTGATTACATTGAACAAGAAGCAACAGGTGATTCAGCTGCATCTTCAAGATGTCAGCCAAAGACAAATTTCCACAGCAGTGAAGGTCTCCAGAAACACCGTTTCCAAATACATCGAAGCCTTCGAGAAGAGTAAGGCGACCGATGTCCGTAACCTGGCGGTTACAGAGGATATCTTATCGCCTCCCTCCTACAAGAAAAGGGCTGGGGTAAAACGCAAAATGACGGAAGAGATCATGGAACGGATCAGGGGATTCATTCAGGACAACGAATGGAAACGCAAAAATAACATGAGCAAGCAACAAATGAAAAAGATTGATATGTATGAAAAACTGCAAGAAGAAGGATATGACATCGGCTATACGACGGTTCGGAATTTCGTCAATACCGAGGAGAGACGGGCAAAAGAGGTCTATATTCGCCAACGCTATTCAGCGGCTTGGGAAGTGGAATTTGATTGGGGAGAAGTGAAACTAGTGATTGATGGGAAACAGAAATCCTATTCGCTGGCGGTCTTCACCTTGGCTTACAGCAATTACCGATTTGCGCTGCTTTATGAATCCGAAACGATGATCTGTGTACAGGATGCGCACACCAAATTGATTGATCACTTAGGTTTCGTTCCATCTGTTTTCACCTACGACAATATGCGAACCGTGGTGAAATCGTTTGTCGGAACGGACCGGAAGATCACAGATGGCATGATCAACCTTTCCAATTACTATGAATTCCGGATCCGGCTCTGCGAGCCAAGAAAAGGAAATCAGAAGGGGCATGTTGAACGGAGTGTGGAGGTTATTCGCAGAAAAGCATTTTCGCATGACATTGCGTTCCCTTCTCTTGAAGAAGCTCGGAAACGCCTAACCCAAACGGTTCTATCGCTCAATAAACGGATTCACCATGAAAAGAAAATCGCTCATATAGAATTGAAAGATCAGGAAAAAGCAGTCGCTGCTCAAGAGGCGCTTCCTCTGCCCTTCGATGTTTCGGAAGTCTTGGAATGTCGGGTGGATAAATACAGCACCGTCATGATCAAGCAAAACCGATACTCCGTACCTGAAGGCCATGTAGGCGCATGGATTCGTGCAAAGGTAAGTGCAGATTCAGTCCGTCTCTTTATTGAAGGGGAATTTGTCGCAGAACACCGGAGGAATTGGGGCGTTCACCAATGGGAAATGGATCTCTATCACTACATAAAAACCTTTACAAAGAAAAAAGGCGCTTTAGCTCAAAGTGAATGTTTGAGCCAAGCACCAATTCAAATTAAAAAACTCTTCAATAACCATTATATCGGAAAAGAGAAAGATTTTCTAGAGCTACTCTTTTATGTGCGAGAGAAAAATCAGTTGGGTAAAGTGATGGCAGCCGTCCGACAAATTGAGACAAAAGGTCTTGGCGAAATCACCACAGAAAAGTTAATTTTTCTAAGCGAACAAACGGATCTGGTACCTGCGGTACCTATGAATCCAGATGAGACGGTTGCACAGGCGCATCAAAACATTAAGGCCTTTTCAGTGATGTTCAATCAAGTCGACGAAGGAGTGCTTGAACATGGATAAAAAGCAACGCGTCATCGATATGTGCAAAGAATTGCGTCTCCCTGGTATCCGTGAGTTAGTCGAAGAAGACGAAGCGTTCGAAGAAGCGACAGCTGCAATTGACCTGTTACACAGCGTATTAACGAAGGAAAAGAATGACCGGTGGATCCGGTCAAAATCCACACGAATCCGCCGTGCGAACTTTCCAGAGAAGAAGCTGCTCGAGGAAATTGACATAAGAGCGTTGCCCGCAGATGCGCAGCAAAAGCTGCCCAACTTACAGACGCTAGATTTCATCAAAGCTGGACAGAATGTGATTCTGACCGGTTCCCCTGGAACTGGCAAGAGCCATCTGGCGATTGGCTTAGGGGTAGAAGCCTGTTTAGCCGGTTACAAGGTCTATTTCGCGAGTGTTTCTTCCTTGATCAACCAATTGAAGGAAAGCCGGTCCGAAAGGACCTTACGCTCTTTCGAATTGCGATTTGAGAAGTACGACCTCGTCATCATTGATGAATTAGGCTACATCTCCTTCGATAAAGAAGGCGCCGAATTATTGTTTACGCATTTGTCGCTGCGTGCTGGTCGATCCTCGACCATTATCACGAGCAACCTGTCCTTTGCGAAATGGGAAGAAGTGTTCCATGATCCCATTTTGACCGCAGCATTGACGGATCGACTAACGCATAAATCGCATGTGGTAAACATGATCGGCCCCTCTTACCGGATGAGAGAAACGCAAAAATGGCTCGAAAGTAGCCATTCAGAAGTGGCTCAAAATTAAAGTGCGTTGTGGCTCAATTTTCAGTTGCGAAATACAATTGATAAAGAAGAGCTATCGACAGTCGCTGTTGAATCTCTACCAGCAGACTACTTAATGCAAAATGGAGATTTCGTGTTTGTTAGATCTAACGGGAATAAAGAACTTATTGGAAGAGTTCTATATGCAAAAAAAATTCATGGAAAAGTTACCCATTCTGGTTTTACTATAAGAGCAAGAAATCAAAGCAACGAAGTTTTAAGTGAGTATTGTGCAATTTTCTGTTCATCTTCCTTGGTCAAGCAACAATTTATGACCAAGGGTGGAGGTTCAAGTATAAGCAATTTAAATCAAAAATTGCTATCTGAAATAGAAATTCCTTTACCACCACTTAAGGAACAAAAAGAAATAATAGATATCCTCACCACTTGGGCCAAAGCAATAAATCTAAAAGAAACCCTGATTGAGCAGAAAAAAGACCAAAAAAAAGGACTCATGCAGAAATTGTTGGTGGGTGAAATTAGAATGCCTGGATTTTACGAAGAATGGGATAATAAACTAATCGGTGATCTGATAATAGAGAGCAAAGAAGTTGCACATGAAGCTGATTTGAATAAGAAAATTACAGTAAAACTAAATTTAAAAGGTATTGAAAAAAGAAGTTTCTCTGCAATAGAAAAAGAAGGAGCTACAACTCAGTATTTGAGAAAAGCAGGGCAATTTATTTATGGAAAACAAAATCTCCATAAAGGTGCTTTAGGTTTAATTCCTGAAGAGTTAGATGGCTTTCAAACATCCACAGATATACCAGCTTTTGATTTTAGAGATGAAGTAAATCCTCTATGGTTTTATTATTATTTTGCTAGAGAAAATTACTACACAGATTTAGAGAAAATATCTACAGGGACTGGATCAAAAAGAATTCAACCAAAAAATCTTTATAAGTTACCAATAAAAGTGCCTTCTCTTGCGGAGCAAGAAGCGATATCGAGATTATTATCTACCTTCGATAAAGAAATTAACCTGCTAAAAAAAGAAAGTAAAGAATACCAAAAGCAACGAAAAGCTCTCATGCAAACCTTGTTAACAGGAAAGATTCGAGTAAAGGTCTAATCCCTTTGCTCTTTTCATATACTAACAAACCGGAGGTGGAAAAATGGCGGGAGAAAATGTTTTTGACGAACAATATATCAGCCAAGGGCCCGCAATCGAAGTGCTGGCGGGCTTAGGCTACCAGAAGCTCAATTCGAACGAAGCTGAAGCGATGCGGGGCAATTTATATGAGGTTTTATTGAAAGCTGTGTTGGAGCGGAAGTTAAAAGAGTTGAATCGCTATGAATACAAGGGGAATACATATCAATTCAGTGAAACCAATATCCAGCAGGCAATGCGTGACTTGGACGAAGCATTGACAGACGGATTGGTGAAAACAAATGAAAAGATATTTGAGACACTATTGTTAGGGCGAAGCTATACTGAGTTTTTGCCAGATGGCTCGAAAAAATCATTTACCATTCAGTTTATTGACTGGGAAGACATTGAAAATAATATTTTTCACGTAACGGAAGAATTTTCCGTTGAACGCCAAGACGGTAATGGGACAGTCCGACCGGATTTAGTGCTGTTTGTCAACGGTATCCCATTCGGAGTTATTGAATGCAAGAAAGCGTCGATTTCCATGCAGCAAGGAATCAGCCAGATGATACGCAATCAAGGGAAAGATTATGCGCCGCAATTGTTTAAATATGTTCAAATCGTCATGGCGACCAATAAAAATGAGACGATGTACGCCACCTGTAATACACCCAAAAAATTCTGGTCGGTCTGGAAAGAAGAAAACGAAGATTGGCTTCAAGAGGGTTTGAATAAAACCGTTCAGGGCCGCTTGCCAACGATGCAAGACAAAAACATCGTTTCGCTGTTCCATCCGAAGCGAATGCTGGAATTGACTCAGTTCTTCACTTTATTTGATAAAGATCTAAAAAAAGTAACGCGCTACCAGCAATATTTTGCCATCAAAGAAATTCTGAAAACGATTGAAATCAGAGATGAAAAAGGCAATCGGACAAGCGGTGTCATTTGGCATACACAAGGATCGGGAAAAAGTTTGACGATGGTTATGTTCGCCAAATACGTACTATCCAAATTGAATGATTTCAACCCGAAAGTAATCGTCGTAACCGACCGGGTTGACCTGGATAAACAGATCCATAACACATTCAACCATACCCGCCTTAAAGCGAGGCGAGCGACGAAAGGAAGCCATTTGGTTGAATTGATCAATGACGGCAATGTGGATATCGTGACGACACTCGTCCATAAATTCGATACAGCCTCTATTCTTCAAGAGCCGATTGAGTCAAAGGACATTTTTGTGTTGGTGGATGAGTCGCACCGGAGCCAGTACGGGGAACTCCATATCAAAATGAAAAAAGTGTTTCCTAATGCGTGTTATCTTGGGTTTACAGGAACTCCGCTGATGAAAAAAGAAAAAAGTACGATGATTAAATTCGGAAAGCTGATCCACACCTATACCATTGCGGACGGTGTAAAAGACAAAGCGATTGTTCCTCTTCTTTACGAAGGAAAAATGGTGGACCAGACAGTCAATCGAAAAGCGATTGATAACCGGCTTGACATGATAACTCGTCATTTAACAGATGAGCATAAGCAAGAGGTCATGCAGAAGTGGAGTCTTTTTGAACGCATTGCCTCTTCTAATCAGCGCATCAGTATGATTGCCTTTGATATAAATGAACATTTCCTAAATCATTACAAAACACAAGGAAGCCAATTCAAAGGAATGCTCGCGACTAACAGCAAAATTGAAGCAATCCGTTATCTAGAAGCATTTGAAGATCTGGAAGATTTGAACTGCGCGGTGGTAATTTCGCCGCCGGACCAGCGGGAAGGCCATGATTCTGTAGATGAAGAATCGAAAGATAAGATACAAGGCTTTTGGAAAAAGATGATGGCCCGGTACGGTACACCGGAAGTGTATGAAGACGCAATAAAAGAAGAATTCATCCATGGTGATGAAATCGATGTGTTGATTGTGGTCGATAAACTGCTGACCGGCTTTGATGCGCCGCGTGCAACTGTTCTCTATGTCGATAAACCGATGAAAGAGCATACGTTGCTGCAAGCCATTGCTCGTGTTAATCGATTATATGAAGGCAAGGATTATGGCTTGATTATCGATTATCGGGGATTGCTTGAGAAACTGGATTCGGCTTTGGAAATGTATTCCGGTGCAGGGCTTGAAAATTTCGACCCAACTGATTTGGAAGGGACAATGTATGATGTGATCAGCATCATTGGCCAACTTCGCCAACACCATTCCGATTTAGTGCAAATGTTCGGCTCTATCCGCAATAAAATCGATACGGAAGAGTATGAAGTATCACTGGAAGACGAGGAGCGCCGCAATGCTTTCTATGATGTGTTAAGCAAATTTGGCCGGAATCTGGGCATCGCTTTAGAATCAGAAAAAGTTTATAATGCGCTTTCTGAGGAAGAATTGAAAACGTATAAAAAAGACTTGAGATTTTACCAGGAGCTCCGGAAAAATGTGAAACTCCGCTACTCGGATGCGATTGACCATAAAGAATATGAAGCAAAAATGCAGAAGCTAATGGATCACTATATCTCGGCTGAGGATGTTATTCGGATTACCAATCCGGTTGATATTCTTAATGAACAGGCATTTGAAGAAGAAATTGAACGGCTCGGTTCAAAGCGTGCAAAAGCGGATGCGATTCGGACTCGCTTAACAAAAAGCGTCAATACGAAATGGGATGAAAATCCGGCTTACTATAAGCGGTTTTCTGAGCGTATCCAGGAAGCGATTGCAGCGTATAAGGACAAGCGGATTTCTGAAGCTGAGTACTTGAACAAGATGAAAGAAATTGTAGAAGAGTACCGGAGTGGGGAGCCTGTGGATGACTATCCCGAATTGATTAAGAAAAATGGTAATGCACAAGCTCTTTATGGTATAACAAAAGATATTTTACAAGCAGCCGAGTTTAGTGTCGATTATAATGCGCTAGGTGAACTTGCGCTAAAAACGGACGATATTATTAAAGATTACAAGAAACGTGATTGGCACAGCAATATTGATGTCCACAACCGAATTGCGCAGGATTTGGATGATATGTTCTTTGATTTTTCGAAAGAACTGGAATCTGATATTCCGTTAGAAGTCATTGATCATTTAATCGAGCAAATTAAAACGGTAGCTCTTAGACGTTACTAAGGACGTGAACAACATGGAGAAACATCAAGTCCCGTACGGTTCTAATTGGATTGAGTTTGAACTGGAAAGAAAAAACGTTAAAAATGTCAATCTCAATATCAAACCTGATATGCGAATAATGGTTTCGGCAAATGAAAAAGTGCCGCTTTCTTTTATCTACGACTTTGTTAAAGGAAAGGGCGCATGGATCACAAGACAGATCGGTCAATTTGAAACCGTTCAGCCGTATATGCAAAGTGAGCGGGAATATGTCAGCGGTGAATCGTTCAAATATCTCGGCAAGCAATATCGTCTAAAAGTGCAAGTAACAAGCGGAGAAGAATCAGTAAAGTACTTCCGAGGATTTATTTACCTGTTTGTCAAAAACAAAGACGACCACAATCGAAAATCCGAACTAATGGAATTATGGTATCTAGATAAAGCGAAAAAAACTTTCGGTGAATTAGTAGAGAAACTTTATCCTCTTGTAAAAAAATACGGACTTGCAGAACCGACAGTGGAAATGCGGTCCATGAAAGCGCGGTGGGGCTCCGCATGGATTGAGGCAAATACAATTTCACTTAATACAGAATTGATCAAAGCTCCGAAATTCTGTATTGAATATGTAATTCTGCACGAGTTAATTCACTTTATCTACAATGATCATAGTGAAAAATTTTACAATTTACTTTGGACGCTAATGCCTGATTGGGAAAAGCGGAAGGAGATTTTGGATATGGAAATTGTAAGAGACTTGTAAGTAGTCGAGGAAATCACAATTGAAGCATGATTGTGATTTTTTATTTTAATTTATACTATATCTAATACGATAAAAGAACAATTTAACGTTGTAAAGGAGCATTCCTGTTAGAAGGATTTACGGGGGATTGAAACAGAAAGAGCCCTCTTGGTATGATGTGGGGTGTCAATACACAGACGAATTGACCCCTAATTTGATACCAAGGAGGACTCCAAAATGAATTCTAAACTGAATGAAAAAATAAATCAAGTCATGAATACAACAATTGTTGTAGGAATGGACATCGCCAAGCGCAAGCATTATGCGACATTCGTCGATGATCGCGGACGGCAGCTGGTGAAAGCCTTCCCTGTCCATCAATCGAAAGAAGGGTTTGATTTCTTCTACGAGCGCCTCGTAAGCGCAATGAAGGAATTCGGGAAGACCGATGTGCTAGTCGGCATCGAACCGACCGGACATTACTGGCTCAATCTCTTCCATTTCCTTAACGATCACGGGATTCCGCTCGTCATGACGAATCCGATGCACGTGAAACGCTCGAAAGAGCTGGACGACAATTTACAAACGAAAAACGACCAGAAAGATGCGCTGGTTATTGCACGCCTGGTAAAAGACGGGCGCTTCAGCTATCCGCGCGCCCTGGAAGGCATGGAAGCGGAATTGCGCGTCGGCGCCACGCTTCGTTCCCAGATGACCGAAGAATTTGGCGCCATCAAAAACAAGATGATCCGGTGGCTGGACCGCTATTTTCCGGAGTTCGTCCAGGTCTTTCCCACATTCGGTAAGATGGCATTGGCAGCGCTTGAACGTACGCCGTTCCCCAGTGACATCACCGGAAAAGAGGTGGAAGAACTGCTAGCCCTCTACCGGACGGTAGACGGAATGAAATCACCGCAACGACCGAAAGCGAAGCAGTTAATCGAACTTGCTTCTTCGTCCATTGGCATCACGGAAGGGAAAAAGATGGCACAACTTGAAATCGCCACGCTTCTCCGCCGGTATCGCCAACTGGAAAAAGAGCTGGATGAGCTGACGCTGGAACTCACTGCCATGATCCAGACGACGCCTGAATACGAATACCTTTCGACTGTGCCTGCCCTTGGGGATCCGACGATTATCGACCTGTTGTCTGAAATCGGCAGCTTCTCCCATTACAGTGATCCACGCCAACTCATCAAGCTAGCGGGACTCACCTTGCGGGAGAACTCCTCGGGCATGCACAAAGGCCAGAAACGCATCTCCAAACGCGGCAGACGGAAACTCAGAGCCCTGTTGTTCCGGGTGATGATGCCGATGATCCGCCACAACGAAGCGTTTAAGAAATTACATGAATACTATACAACGCGCACGCACAACCCCCTGCGGAAAAAACAATCCATTGTGGTGTTATGCGGAAAATTACTGAAAGTGCTCCACACGCTTTGTACGAAAGAGATCCATTTTGACACGAAGCGCATGATGAACGACAGCCTGTGCCTCCAAGAGGCCGCTTAAGAAGTCTGCATTTCACGCGAGATCGACGACATGAGAATGACACGGAGAAGCCGGCACCATTTTATCCATCCGACCACCGAGTCCCTAAAGGAGCTTCGCTGGCCTCTGCCTTATGAATAGACCGAACGAAGGAATGTAGGCACTTGATGCCAAGAGACATGGGAGGGTGCGTCATCATAAGCGACGCAGAGATCCAATGTGCATGACATAGCGGATTAGAACCAATAACTGGAATTGGTTCCAGCGGAGCGTATTCTTTCATTACCAGAGATTCACAGGTTTTAAAATAAATGGTTTCAACAGGGCCAAAAAAATATTTTTTGGCACCCTGAAAACGGTGCAAACCGTTGATACATCAATATTTATAGAGGGAGGATATGACATCGGCTATACGACGGTTCGGAATTTCATCAATACCGAGGAGAGACGGACAAAAGAGGTCTATATTCGCCAACGCTATTCAGCTGCCTGGGAAGTGGAATTTGATTGGGGAGAAGTAAAACTGGTAATTGACGGGAAACAGAAATCTTATTCCCTGGCGGTCTTCACCTTGGCTTACAGCAATTATCGATTTGCGCTGCTTTATGAATCCGAGACGATGATCTGTGTACAGGATGCGCACACCAAATTGATTGACCACTTAGGTTTCGTTCCATCTGTATTCACTTACGACAATATGCGAACCGTGGTGAAATCGTTTGTCGGAACGGACCGGAAGATTACGGACGGCATGATTAACCTCTCCAATTACTATGAATTCCGGATCCGGCTCTGCGA
>NZ_VIFV01000021.1 GCF_007004625.1 Planococcus salinarum
CGGTTTCCTGGTCCGGATTCTGAGATCCACGCATCCGCACGACTTCACTTCACTTCTACAAAAAAATAGTAGCACAGACCATGGCCGTGGTCTGTGCTACTAATGTTAGTATGTTTCCGCGGGGAGCGGCCTGAGCCTCCTCATCGCTGACGCTCTTGCGGGGTCTCAGTCTCGCTCTTTGTCCCGCAGGAAGCGATTCACGCTTGCGTGAATCGTTTGCGACGAAGCAGCGCAGCGATGCAGGAGCATATCTTTGCCCTTCACCGCCTGCCGCTCCATGCTGGTTCTGTGTACAACAGTGTTATCAACTTCTCGAAACAGACTTGAAAGGATATTCCATTATAGAAGGTGATCCTGAGATATGGAGCAAAACAGCGAAGACGCCTTGGGGACCAAGCGAAGTGCTGAGATCCACTCGGGCGAAGTGCAACGAGACCGAGTTAGCTCAGCGCAAGCCCCCGGCAAGCGAAGCTGTTTTGCGGAATATCGATTATTAAAAATTATTAGTTCGAACTATATAGTTTTATTTCAAGTACTTCTCCATCCAGCCTGCAATCTGTTCTAGACGTGCAAAGCGCAGATTCGGTTTTCCTGTACGGGACAGATTATGGTCGGCTTCAGGGAATCGCACAAATTCCGTTTCTTTGCCCATGCTTTTCAGCGTGATATACAATTGCTCCGATTGTTCGATCGGGCAGCGGTAATCGTTTTCGGAATGCAGGATCAATAATGGGGTTTCCACATTCTTGGCATATTTCAACGGAGAATGGTGCCATAGCTTATCGACATCTGTCATATCCGCCTGCATCTGCCATTCGGAGAAATAATAACCGATATCCGACACGCCGAAGAAGGAAATCCAGTTGGATATTGACCGTTGAGTTACGGCCGCTTTAAAGCGGTTACTGTGTCCGACGATCCAATTGGTCATGAAGCCGCCGTAGCTGCCGCCGGTGACGCCGAGGCGTTCCGTATCAATCCAGCTGTTCGCTTCAATGGCGCCGTCCAGCGATTTCATGATGTCTTCGTAGTCACCGCCGCCGTAATCGCCGCGCACCGCATCGACAAATTGCTGGCTGTAGCCGTGGCTGCCTCGCGGATTGACATAGAGGACACCAAAACCGCGAGCCGCCAGCAACTGCATTTCATGGAAAAATGAATTGGCATACATCGCATGCGGGCCACCGTGGATATTGACCACGAGTGGATATTTCTCTCCTTCTTTGAAACCCTGGGGCTTCATCAGCCAGCCATGGACAGCCCATTCCTTAGCCCCTTTGGCAATGATCAGTTCCGGCGCCACCAATTCGGTTTCTTCCATATAAGCTTTATTGAATTGGGTCAGCGCTTTTCGCTCGCCGGTTGCAATCGTCAAAAGGTATAGTTCGCCTGGGTCCACCGGGTTGGTGATTGCCGCAAGCGCAAACTCGCCGCTGCGTGCCACATCGTAGCCATAGACATGCTCCATATCCGGTGAAGCCGGATAGACTGCACCGTCAAGCGATGCAAAATACAGACGCACATCGCCCATTGTAGACACCTGGAAATAAAGATGATCGTCTTTCGTCCAAACAGCTCCCGGTGCACTCGCATTCTGCTGATGATCCGCCACCACATAATCGCCGACAGGAATGTCCAGGCCTTCTGTCAGGCACATAGAGGTATCCGATGCAATCGTGTGGACATAAAGCTCCGTATGCGTCGCATTCTGAAAATGGCGCGTGCTGCCCACATAAGCGATATGTGCATCGTCATGGGAAAATACTGCGTCTCCGAAATAGCCTTCTTCGTCAACCAGCGGTGTTTCCTTTTTGCTGTCGGTATGGTAAATGAACAGCGGCTGGCGGAAGACGAAATCGAGGTTTTCTTCGCGTGTCACGCCGTAGACAATTTTACTGCCGTCATGCGACACGGCTTCCAGGCCGTGATGGTATGTGCCGTCAGTGATCTGTTCGACTTCCTCCGTTTCAATGTCAATGAGGCCAACCTGCCGGTGAAACTCTTTCGGCAGCAGGCCCATGCCGTCCATTTTGTATTTCATTTTATCCACAACGTACGGTTCCGGAAATTTCTTTTCATCTTTCTCTTCTTTGTCTGTGAATGTCTTGCCTTCTTTCACCATTGCATCGAACCAGATCCTCTTGTTGCACGGAGACCAGCGGAAGCTGTTGACCCCTTTTTCAAAATTGGTCAATTCACGTGCTTCGCCGCCTTTTGCAGGCAAAATGTAAAGTTGGTTCTTTTCGGTCCGGTCTGAAAGAAACGCAACGGATTTTCCGTCTTCCGACCATTGCGGTGATGACACCCGCTGCTTGCCATATGTCCATTGCGTCAATTCGCTTGAGTCGAGATCAACGTGCCAAAGGTGTGCTATATATGTATTTTCCTCTTCATCAATATGCGTCCGGATAAAAACGGCTTCTGTGCCATCTGGTGAAATATGCGGATCTGCCACCGATACCAATTTTGTTAAATCTTTTGTTTCCACTGCTTTTTTAACCACTCTGTTTCCTCCTCGAAACTATTTCGATTCTCGCAATACTTACTCTTCCACTATAATGAAAAAAGTCAGTAAGTTCAATGAATTTTGAAATTTATAAATTGAGATAAAAAATGTGGAAAGCGATATTCCGCAAAACAGCTCGCTTGCCAAAAACCCTGTGCTCCTGCATCGTTGCGCTAGCTTCGTCGCAAAGAGCCGGCCTTGCAGGCTGCGGCCAACTCTTGGCTCGTGTCGAGCTAACTCGGGCTCGTTCCCCTTCGCCCGAGTGGATCTTGCACTTCGTCGGCATTCGCCTGCTCCCCTGGGCGTCTTCGCTGTTTTTCTCCATATCTCTAGAGACTTCTCTCAACGCAGAAGCAGAGAATTAAATAGTTTTTAGTTTAAATAATTTTGTTAAGGTATTTTTTCAGAAAAAATATAACACAAAACCCCCGGCAAATACGACGGGGGTTTTGCAACTCCTATTATTGCTGTTTCAACGCCTGGTCCTTCAACGAGCGGCGCAGGATTTTGCCTGTAGTGTTTTTCGGCAGCTCATCAATGATTTCAAAATGCTTCGGCACTTTGTATTTCGCCAAATGTTCTGTGCAGTATCTCTGAAGGTCTCCGGTTGTGTAGACCTGGTCCTTCAAAACAACATATGCGTTGATCGATTCGCCGAAATCCGAGTCCGGCAAGCCGACGACAGCCGCTTCGGATACGCCCGGATGCGCGAACAGCACTTCTTCGACTTCACGCGGGTACACGTTATAGCCACCTACGATAATCATGTCTTTTTTACGGTCCACGATGAAGAAATATCCTTCTTCATCCACTGTTGCCAAGTCACCCGTATAAAGCCAGCCATCTTTGATCGTTGCATTCGTTTCTTCCGGCATCTTGTAATAACCCTTCATGACGTTCGGACCGCGAACGATCAATTCCCCGACTTCCCCGACAGCCACTTCTTCTCCGAGTTCATTGACGACTTTGTTTTCTACATTGATGATGGACGTTCCAATTGAACCGGCTTTGCGCTCGCGGTCAATCGGGTTGAAGCAAGTAACAGGCGATGCTTCAGAAAGTCCGTACCCTTCGGAAATGCGGACATTGAATTTGTCTTCGAAATTATGGAGCAAAGCCACCGGAAGGGCAGAACCGCCTGAGATTGCCATCCGGATGGAATCGAAATCAGAAGGTTGCGCATCCGGAAATTGGTACATGAAATTGTACATTGTCGGAACGCCTGCAAAGACGGTCGCTTTCGTTGCTTTGATGGCATCAAATACGTCTTTCGGATTGAAACGGGGAACAAGAATGATTGTAGCTCCCTGGATCAGTGGTGCATTAACAACTACTGTCAAAGCGAATACATGGAATACAGGCAACGTTGCCACAACCCGGTCGGCAGATGAGATTTTCAAGTATTCACCGACATCCCGGGCATTGGAATAGAGATTGCCATGCGTCAGCATTGCGCCTTTCGGTTTCCCCGTAGTTCCGGATGTGTAAAGAATGACCGCAGTGTCGTCTTCAGCCACTTCGACGGGCAGGTTTACAGAAGAGGCATTGAATAGCATGCTGCTGAAGGCGTGCACTTTCCCTTTTACTGCATCCGGCAATTGAGCAAGTTTGGTCCCGGTTGACGGGTCAGTTTCACAGATAATATAGGACTCTACTTTTGGAAGAGCCATATGCGCTTTTTCAATAAGCGGCAACAACGCATCCAAAGCAATGACTACATTTGCATCGCTGTTGTTTACTATGTAAGCGATTTCATCAGGGGTATAGATCGGATTGACCGGCACAGCAGTAGCTCCGAGACGCATTGTTGCATAAAGTGAAATCATGAAATGAGGTGTGTTGCTTAACAGGAACGCAACATGGTCCCCTTTTTTCACTCCCAATGATTCCAGGGCGTTGGCAAACTTTCCGACAGTTTGTTCAAACTCTCCGTAGGAAGTATCTTTTCCCATAAAATGATAAGCCGCTTTTGATGGATTCTGGCCGGCAATTTCGTGAACACGTTTGACTAAATTCATTTTGGCATCCCTCTTTCGTATTGAATGAATACTCATTCATAATCGTCGCTTTCTTCATTATAAAATAAATCTTCAGACAATACAACAGACACCGTGAAAATCACGATGCCTGCAAGTGTGCAATATAACGCCAGCGAATCAGGTAAAAATAAAGCAACTGAACAAGTGTGAAGCCTGCCAGCACTGCGGCCATTTCACCGAGTATCGAAAGTTCGGCAAATTCATCCCATACGACCTGCAGCGAAATGAAGGCAAAACAGCTGTGAAGAAGCGCAATTGTCCACGGCAGGAAAAACTGCGGCACCAATTGCCGGTTGACGATTTTGAGCAATTCTTTTTCAGTCATTCCGAGACGCACCAGTAAGGCATATTGCTTCCGGTCCCTTTCCAATCCAGTGTAGAGCTTGAAATAGATGAAACTGCCCGCCGCCAACAGAAATACCAGCGCGACCATAACGCCGATGAACAGCATCAACGCGAAAGAAGATTTGAACCAGCGGTAATCCTCACCCGGATTTTCAAAGTAAAAAGCTATCTCATCAAAATTCCCGGTTTCGAAAGCTTCAGCCATTCTGTCTGACAGCGAATTGCCAATACCGAGCGTCGCTGTCCAGTCCGGCACATCAAATGCGTAATACGTAAAACTCGACTGCTCCCCGGTGTAGCCGGTTAGCGGTTCGTCGATTGCTTCAAAGTCCTGGTCGTTTACGATAATGCTGTTGGCATTCAGCGTATGGTTCGGAAACATGATATGCGGGTAAGCATCGTCGATAAAAAGCGGTACATCGCTTTCACTGAGCACGGTGTCTGTTACCGTCTCATTCAAAGCTGCCAGGGATTCCTGCGAATACGGGATGAAGATTCCTTCTCCGGAATCAGGATCAACCACTTCATGGCCAAGCATTGCGGCCAGCCGGTTGAATTGCGACGCCTGCAATATATCAACTTCATTGCCGCTGGCTGCCGAGGTTTGCCTTTTGACGGTCAATTGGGCAACGCCATAGGCAAGCCCTTTTTGCTCCAACTGGTTTTTCAGCAAATTGATATGCTCATCTTCCTGCGGGTTTTCTTCAAACGAAATATAAATCAGGCTCAGCGGATTCGACTCCCGGAAATCACCGGTATAGGAAGTGAACGATGCCAAGGTCCCGACTGTGAGAAAGGCAATGGTGGAAACAATCGTCACGATAAAAAACATCTGTGCGCTGTCTTTCAATTTGACGGATGAGTCGGCAATCGAAACAAGTCTGGTTTTGTCCCAGAAAAACGTTTTTTTCTTTTTTAAAAGATTGAGTAGCGCTTGGATCGAATGCGTAAAGAAAAGATAAGTGCCAATTGTCGCAAGAGGCGGAATGATGAAGGCCATCGTATAGACGGAGTCATCATCGACAAAAGCAGCCAGTGTATACGCTACTGCCAGGAAACCGATGCCGGAAACCGAGAGAATGATTGAATTTCTCCCCATTTCATCCGCTTTCCAATATCCCTGCAACAGATTCAGAACTCTTTTTGTGCGGATAAAGCCGACGCTGATGAATGAAATGATAATGAACAGGCTTGCGAATGCGCCGATCGTCAAAACAAATGGCTGCCAGCTGAGGTATAGAGGCAGCGATTCGAGTTCCATGATTTCACGGCCAATCATGAAGAAAAACTTTGAAAACGTAAAGCCGAATGCGATACCGGCAGCCGTCGATATGCTGCCCAGAATCATCATTTCAAAAAAAATCATTTTGCTTAATTGCTTTTTGGTCATCCCGAGATGCACTAATACCCCGAACTCCTTCGACCTGGCCTGCAAAAATGCACTCATCGAATAAAACAGGAAGAAAAGGGTGAATATATAGAGTACGACTTCAGCAATCAGCATCCCGCGCACCGCCAACGTCCCAAGCCCCTCTTCTTCGAATAACGGATGGAATATGAACATCGAATAGACGAAGAACACCATTACGGACACTACACTGGCAAGAAAAAAAGCTGCATAGCTTCTGAAATTGCGCAGCACATTACGGTAAGCGAGCTGCCGAAAGGTCATTCACATTCCCCCCCAACAAGGAGAGGACGTTCAAGATGCGCTGGTAAAACGTCTGGCGCCGGTCATCGCTGTAGATTTCATTGAAAAATTCTCCATCTTTGATAAACAGGACCCGGTTGCAGTAACTGGCGGCGATCGGATCATGAGTCACCATGATAATCGTCGCGCCTTCTTCCCGGTTGATTGCTGACAGCAGCTCCAAAACTTCACGCGATGCTTTGGAGTCCAGATTTCCTGTCGGCTCATCCGCGAGAATCAGATCCGGTTTATGGATGAGCGCGCGGCCGATTGCTGTACGCTGCGCCTCGCCTCCCGAAATCTCATTGGGGCGTTTGTGGAGGATTGGCGCCAGGCTTAGCCGATCAGCAATTTCCAGAACTCTGCTCGTCATTTGATCCAATGGAATATAATCGAGTGTCAACGGCAGAACAAGGTTTTCCTCGACTGTCAACATCTGCAGCAGATTGAAATCCTGAAAAACAAAGCCCAATTTCCGTCTGCGGAAAAGTGCCAGTTCGTTTTTGTCCAACTCGTGCGGGTTGATGCCGTCGATCTGGATGCTGCCGGAAGTAAGGTCATCAATGGTTGAAATAAGATTCAGCAATGTCGTCTTGCCGCTGCCGGAAGGCCCCATAATTGCCAGGAACTGCCCTTTTTCAACTTCAAATCCCAATTGGTTTACAGCCCGGTGCGTCACTTTTCCTTCATAAACTTTCGTAATATCATCAATTTTCACTAATGGCATTTTTTCCCTCCTGTAGAACCGTATCCTGATTTGAGAAAAGGATGGACACAGTTGTTCCTTGGCCGACGCTTGATTCAATCGTCAATTCATGACCCAGTTTGCGGCAGACTTCTTTGGCGATATAAAGACCCATACCGGTGGATTCGGCTGTTTTCCGGCCATTTTCACCGGTAAAAAAGGCTTTGGTCACCCTCCCTAAATCAGTGGACGGAATACCGATACCTTCATCACGTATTGAAAGATGGATGTGGCTGTCGTGGCAAATAGCAGAAATATATACTTTTTTATCTCTTTCGAACGTGTATTTAATGGCATTTGTCAGCAATTGCCCTACTATGAATTTCATCCATTTACGGTCGGTGGCCGTGATAATTTTTTTATCCACCTCAATTACGGGATAAATTTGCTTTGATATGAAAAGCCGTTTGTTTTCCGTGATGATTTCGGTTGACAGCGCATGCAGATTTACTTGCTCAATTTGCATATCCTGTTCAAAAGTATCGAGCCGCGCGTTCATCAGCACCGTATCCAGACTTGCTTTCAGCCGGTCGATTTCTTCTGAAACACTACCTTTATCCAGTTCACCGGGATTTTGAAGAAGCAGCTGTATGACAGAAATAGGCGTTTTCATCTGGTGCACCCATTGGTTCATGAATTGAAGATGCCTGTTTTGAGAAGCGTAGAGGGACTGCGCTTCATTCTGGTAAACTTTATACAGCTTTTGAAGGTAACGTTCCAGTTGGAGCTGCTCAGGGGATCGCCCTTCTTTTTGCAGCATGTGTTCCATATTATTGGGATTTTCGGTGATTTTCTTATAATAGCGATGGCGCTTGATATAACGGGCACCCAGAAATGCCGATGTCAGCAGGATGCTGATAACAAAGGAATAGATGGCTGTATCCAGATTACGAAAACCATCCAGCCAATAAAGGATCATGATGAAGGCTACCAGTACAGCCTGAAACACCATGAAAGCGGCATGTTCTTTTAAAAAAAGACGCAGCATCAAAGTTCCTCCTCATCAATCAGGAGACGATAGCCAGCTCCCCTTACCGTTTCAATGATGGACTGCACACCATATTCAGCAAGCTTTTTGCGCACTCTCGTCATATTGACGTTGAGGGTGTTTTCATCTACAAAAGCCTGGTCATCCCATAACTCCTCGAGCAATTGCTCCCGGGAAACGACTTTCGGGTATTGGGACAACAGCAATCCGAGAATTGCGGCTTCTTTTTTTTGCAGCGGAATCACTTCATTTTTCACATGCAATTCCATTCTTTCCATATAAAGAGCAATGCGTCCCGCTTTAACAGATCGTTCATCCTGTTTTACAGCATACTCGCCGTAGGCTCTGCGGAGATGGCTTCTTATTTTTGCAAGGACGATTTCATAATGGAAAGGTTTCGTAATAAAATCATCGCCGCCGTTTTCCAATGCGAAGATCTGATCCATTTCGCCGGAACGTGCTGAAATGAAGAGGATTGGACATGTGGTTGCCAGTCGAAGTTGCCTGCACCAATAATAGCCATCATAAGAAGGAAGATTGATATCCAGCAGAATCAGATGGGGTTCAAATACTTCAGCCTCTTCCAGAATGCGGTCAAAATCCTTGGCAGTTTCCACTTCATAATGATACTTCCTCAAGGTCTCTGCCAGCAGTCTGGCAATCTTCAAATCATCTTCAACGATAAATATGCGCTGATCCGACATGAAAGCCCCCCTTCCTTTTCTCTCCATTTTAACAAAAGAGCCTGCTCAATAGCAGGCTCTTCATTATTTCTTAATAAATTAATTGCAGAAATTCATCTTTCGTAATTCCGCCGAGAAGTTTCGGAATATCAATTCCGGAAATTGCCTCATCCAGTGCAGCGCGCTCGTATTTCACGCCGGTAATGGCAGTTTCGAGTTCGGATACATCACCCACACCGAAAAAGTCGCCAAAGATTTTTGCATCTTCCACCAAACCCTTTTCAACCTGCAGGCGCACATCAATGCCGCCAACAGGGAACCGGTGTGAATGTTTCACATTGAATTTAGGCGATTTGCCATAATTCCACTCCCAGTTGCCGTAGCGCTCGCGGGAAATTTCATGTATGCCTACCCAGTCTTCCTCCGTTAGCTCCCAAAGCTTGACGTTTGCTTCACCTTCAAAAACTGAGTGAAGGATTGAAGAACGGAATTCCGTGATAGTCATAGTTTGTTCCAGGAACTCGGAAATATTCGCCACCCGGCTCCGGATGGATTTGATCCCTTTTGATTCGATTTTCTCTTTGCTGACTTTGAGCGCAGAAACAACTTCTTCCACGTCCGTATCGAACATCAAAGTACCGTGGCTGAACATGCGGCCGCGGGTGGAAAATTGAGCATTGCCGGAAACTTTGCGCCCTTCAGCCATCAAGTCGTTGCGTCCTGATAATTCTGCGTTGACCCCAAGGCTGTTGAGAGCTCTCACAACCGGCTCGGTGAACTTACGGAAATTACGGAAGCTTTCACCGTCATCAATCGTGATGAAACTGTAATTCAAATTGCCGAGATCGTGGTAAACCGCTCCTCCACCAGACAGGCGGCGCACGACGTGGATGCCGTTCGAATCGACATAATCCGTATTAATTTCTTCGGCGGTATTCTGGTTCTTCCCGATGATGATTGACGGTTCATTGATATAGAACAACAGGAAAGGATCTTTTTCAACGTCCATCTTCTTCAGCAGGTATTCTTCAATAGCCAGGTTGATGCGCGGATCGGTAATTCCCTTATTATCTACGAAATACATTAATCTCTCTCCTTTAGATTGTTTACTTCTTTCAGTTTAACGGATTTTTCATAATTATTCACGACTTAGAGTTGACTTCTCTAAACTGTTATAATACACTGGGTTTAATTATAACAGTACTATAACAAAAAAGGAGCTGGGATGAATGGTTGAGAACGTAGTCGAATTTTTCAAGAACCTGCCGCCAAAACAATGTGCAACGTGTGGAGAAAAGATTGAAGAACAGCACGAGTGCTACGGTACCAAGTGCAATTCCTGCGAAGAAGTATAAAATGAGAAAAGGCAGGCGCCGATGCGCCTGCCTTTTCATTTGCTGTTATACAACTGTATCAATGGCCGTCGCCGTGGCCCTCCATGCTGTCCATGCTGTCTTCGTCACCGCTGTCATCCGGCACGATTGTCTCCGGATCCGGATCGCCAACGGTAATTTCCTGTTTCGGCATTACGTGAAGGCGGCGGGCGGTTGTGTGCGCCTGCGCGTAATACACGCCTTCTTCGTCGAACGCAGTTTCAACTTCATAGACACCATCTCCGATATGGTCAGCAGGAAGCATTTCACTTTCTTCCCGGTTGCCTGATTCCCACACTTCATAAACCACTTCATCCGCGTCTTCCACAAATTCTTCACCTTGTGTCACGGTAACAGAAAGGATCATTTTATCCCCAGGTTCAGAAGTTTCCCCGGAATTGAATTTTGTTTCGATCGGTTCAACGTTCATGCCTGCACCCGAGGTTTCGGATTCTTCTCCACAAGCTGACAGCATCAAAAGGGATGATAACAAAACGACCCATATAAGTTTTTTCATTTTAATATAATCCTCCAGATCTCAATTGCGAAAGAGCCCGGTAAAATGCTTGCCGCCACTTTCGCACGTCGCATGATCTAAAAACAGGCAGATTATTTTTCAGCCAATTTTCTCATTACAACATCAGCAAGGCCATCGATGAACAATGGCTGCACGTTGGGCATTTCCGGACGGCGGTAAGTTGCACCGATTTCATCACATACCACTTTGCATTCGTAGTCATTGTCGAAAAGCACTTCAAGGTGGTCCGTTACAAAGCCTACCGGCGTGTAGACAAATGAGTTATAGCCTTTGACATCATGCAATTCACGCGTCAGGTCCTGAACATCAGGGCCGATCCACGGTTCAGGCGTTTGCCCGGCACTTTGCCACCCTATTTCGTAGTTTTCCACGCCTGCCGCCTGAGCAATCAGGTCCGCAGTTTCTTTTAATTGATCCGGATACGGGTCGCCGTTGGCAATGATTTTCTCCGGCAGGGAATGCGCAGAAACGATCAGGCAGGATTTTTCACGTTCTTCTTCAGACATTTCGGCGAATGTCGCACTGACTTTTTCGGTCCAGTATTGGATGAATTTCGGTTCTGTGTACCAGCTTTCCACAGATGTCAGAGAGATGCCCGCTGCTTCTGCTGCTTCTGCAGCGCGGCCGTTATAGGATTTAACAGAGAACGTTGAGAAGTGAGGCGCCAGAACAATGGAAACCGCTTCTGTAATGCCGTCTTGCTTCATCGCTTCCACTCCGTCTTCGACGAAAGGTTCGATGTGCTTCAACCCAAGATAAACTTTAAATTCGATGTCATCCTGCATGGCATTCAGGCGGTCGCCTAAAGCCTGTGCCTGCTCCTCTGTAATTCTCGCCAAGGGAGAAATCCCCCCGATTGCCTTGTAGCGGTCGCGGAGATCTTGCAGACTTTCTTCGCTCGGCTTGCGGCCGCGCCGGATGTGCGTGTAGTATCTTTCGATATCTTCTTCCTTATAAGGCGTTCCATATGCCATTACCAATAAACCCATTGTCTTTTTCATCATCAATCACCCCTGAGATTTTTTAGTCCATCATTTTTGAGATTTATATGCCGCACTGTATTCATGCACGAATGTTGTAAGGCGTTTTAATGTATCCGGATTCACTTCCGGGAAAACCCCGTGTCCCAGGTTGAAGATGTAGCCATCGTCCTGCATGCCCATATCGAGGATTCTTCTTGCGCGTTCTTCGATTACCGGCCAATCCGCCAATAGATAGGAAGGATCGAAATTCCCCATCAAGGATTTTGTCAAGCCCATTTGGCGTGCTTCTGAAATCGGCAAACGCCAATCGAGACCAACAACATCAACCGGCAGTTCATGCCATTCCTTCGCCAGATGGCTTGCACCGACTCCAAAAATTGTCAATGGCACTCCCTCTGTCCGAAGTTCATTGAAAATGCGGTCCATAACCGGTTTGATGAAAATCCGGTAATCTTCCACGTTCAAAGCGCCAACCCATGAATCGAAAATCTGGATTGCTTTGGCTCCCGCTTTGATTTGGGCTTTCACATAAGGAATGATCGTGTCCGCCAATTTGTCCATCAAGGCAAACCACATTTGCGGTTGTGACACCATCATCGCTTTGGTTTTATTGTAGCTGCGTGACGGTCCGCCTTCGATCATATAGCTGGCAAGCGTGAAAGGCGCTCCGGAGAAACCGATGAGCGGGACGTCCAATTGCTCTTCGGTTAACAATTTGATGGTCTTCAGGATATAATCGACGTCCTGTTCCGGATTGATCTCGCCAAGGCGGCTGATATCTTCCATTGTGCGGATCGGATTGTCGATCACTGGACCGATGCCAGATTTGATTTTCACATCCACACCGATTGCCGGCAGCGGGGTTACAATATCTTTGTACAGAATTGCAGCATCAACATTATATTGATCAACCGGAAGCTTGGTTACATAGGCACAAAGCTCAGGTTGGTGCGTAATTTCTTCAAGCGAGTATTTTTCCTTGATTTTGCGGTATTCGGGCTGTGAGCGGCCAGCCTGCCTCATAAACCAAACCGGTACATGGTCAGTTTTTTCGCCTCTTGTCGCCCTCAGGTAAGTATCGTTAAAAGCCATATCAAAAATCATCCCTTCAAAATGTATCATCCACTGCATATCGTTGCTATATCCGTATATACTATAGACGCTCTGTTTTCCATTGTATAGATTCTGTGCACAAATGTCATAAATTAGACGCTTCTGAATTCACCAGTTCGACAAAGAGGTTTGCTGTTATTTTGTTCAGGGAAAGTTATACTGAATATATAGGAGGGATTTAAGATGAATTTATTCATGACTACAGGAACATATGAGTACATGAGAAAAATGCGTGAGAAACACCCCGAAGAAAGCATGGTTGTCATGCAGGGCGAAAACACGACATTGATACTGCACGAAACGGAAGGCAAGAGCATCTTCCAGACCCCCCGCCGCTATGAGGTGGTGGATGGTACAGGGGAATTCAAGGAGAAAGGTTTTTTTGTCTTCAATAATATTCCTGTCACTGAGGAAGGCCGTCCGATTTTTGAACATCGCTTTAAAAACCGTGCAGGAGCAATAGAAAGCGAACCAGGTTATGTCGCGTTCCGTGTGCTGCGTCCTCTGGATTCCGACACCTATGTCGTGTTGACTGAGTGGGAATCTCCGGCTTTCTTTGAAAAATGGAAAGAATCGCAGGCTTTTTCTAAAGCGCATTCCAAACCCGAAGGTGCACCGCCGTCGAAACCGGTCAATATTTTCGCGGGATCTTCGTATGTCACCACTTATCAAGCAAAACCAGAAGATGAATGATCGACAAGCCCCGCTGATGGCGGGGCGCAGTACATATTTAGAACAGGAGGAAAATTAAGTGGTTTTTGTTTATTTTTTAATCGCCGGCATCATCACCGTCTATGCTTCAATCAAATTATCGCAGTACGCGGATGTCATCAGTGAAAAGACAGCAATGGGTGGCATGATGGTCGGTACTTTGCTATTGGCCGGGGCAACTTCCCTGCCGGAAGTTTCAACGAGTTTTTCAGCTGCTGTCATCGGTAACGCCGATATCGCAGTCGGGAACATGATCGGATCCAACCTTTTCAACTTATTCATCCTGGCAGGATTTGACTTCCTGCTTCGTAAGCGCCGCATTTTGGACCGCGCGTCACGAAACAATATTTATACAGCTCTCTTGGGTATCCTGTTGACCGTATTGGTCATAATGGCGCTTTGGCTGCGAATCGAGACACAGGTTCTTGGTATCGGCCTTGACGCCCTGATCATCGGTATCACTTATATCGTCGGTATGGTACTTATCAATAAGTTGCCTTCACTCGACCCTGCAGCTGAAGCTGCAGCTGAAGAAGAGGAAGAGCCGGACAACCCGAGCGCGACCCTTTCGCCAAAAGCCGCAATCGTCCGCTTCATCATAGCGGCACTTGTCATTCTGGGTGCCGGAACTGCCTTGTCGATCACAGGTGACCAGATCGCCATCATTACCGGCATCGGTTCCAGTTTTATCGGCAGTTTCCTGATTGCAGCCGCAACTTCACTGCCGGAAGCGATTGCTGTATTTGTTGCATTACGCCTCAACAATGTCAATATGGCTGTCGGTGCGATCCTCGGATCGAATATCTTCAATATGATCATTCTTGCTTTGTCTGATCCTGTATACAGAGAAGGCAGTTTAATTGCCGCTGCAACACCGGGCGCAACAATGATCATCGCCTCTGGGGTTTTCATCATGTCCCTATTGGCATTGTATTCACTGATCAGAAGAAACAGTGCAACCGTCATGACTTATGCACTGCCATCTCTCATCATTGTCATCATCTACTTTGTCGCATCTTATATGAACTTTACCTACTAAAAGAAAAGAGGACGTGCCTGTCCAGCTCTGAAAGGCATAAGGCAGACCAGCGAAGTGGCGCTCTTTGCCACACAGCTGGGTTGAATTATGTCCCGAAGAGCTAGGCACTGGAGTCTAGACATCGAAAGAGAGCGAACTTTGCTCTCTTTTTTTTATTGTCAATTTTTTATGTTATTATTTACTGAATAATAGATATTTCGAGGAGGAATCTGATTGGTGATCGAAAAATTATACGCTGAGCTCGATACCGCATACCCCGAGATGGTGGATATTCGGAGACATCTCCATATGCACCCTGAGGTTTCATTCAACGAAATAAAAACGGCCCATTATATCCGCCATTACTACGAGCAATTGGGTGTGGAGGTGCGCCACAACGTTGGCGGCAACGGCGTCGTCGCAACAATCCGCGGCTCTAAACCCGGCAAAACAATCGCACTGCGGGCTGACTTCGATGCATTGCCCATCCAGGATCAAAAAGACGTTCCGTATAAATCCCAGAACCCAAATGTCATGCATGCGTGCGGTCACGACGGCCATACCGCGACGCTTCTTGTGCTGGGCAAAATTCTGCACAGCCTGAGAAGTGAACTGGAAGGAACCTATGTGCTGATTCACCAGCATGCCGAAGAACTGGTGCCGGGCGGAGCAAAAGCAATGATCAAAGAAGGCGTCCTTGAAGGTGTCGATAGGATATTCGGCACCCATTTATGGTCTATGACTCCCCTTGGCCAAATCGATTACCGCGTTGGTCCGATTATTGCAGCCGCCGACAGCTTTACATTGAAAATCCAGGGCCGCGGCGGACACGGTGCGATGCCGCACAATACGAAAGACGCCATTGTACTGGGCTCACAAATCGTCATGAACCTGCAGCAATTGGTGTCGCGGCGTGTGGACCCCTTAGAGTCAGCTGTTTTGTCGGTCGGATCATTTGTTGCCGAGAATCCTTTCAACATCATCGCTGACCAAGCTGTTCTAAAAGGAACGATCCGCACTTTCAATGAAGAGATCCGAGACCTCATGGAACAGGAAATGGAACGCGTCATTAACGGCAACTGCCTTGCAGCAGGATGCACATACGAATTCACTTATAACCGCGGCTACTCCCCTCTCGTGAACCACGAGAAAGAAACGGTGTATTTAAAAGAAATCGCCGAACAGGTACCGGGTGTCGAAAAATTGTATAATACGCCGCCCCTCATGATAGGAGAAGATTTTGCTTATTATCTGGAGAAGGTGCCGGGCACTTTTTTCCTGACTGGCGCTATGCCGGATGGCGAAGTTTATCCGCATCACCACCCGAAATTCGATTTCAACGAACGGGCGATGCTGATTGCTGCCAAGACGCTGGGCAGTGCAGCCATCAATGCCCACAAATAAGTAAAGAATCCCGCCTGCTGAATCGTCAGCAGGCGGGATTCTTTCATTTCTTCTGTTTATTCTTCGCAAAAGCAAGGGTGGCCACCGATACAACCAGGATGGTAACAAACAGGATGCCGGCGGTAAGAGGAGCCCCTGTAAACAGAACAACCACCGCTGCCAATATGGATTGGAGCACCTGTAAAACCGCAATCAGTTTCCATACCGCCTGCTGCCTTGAGAATTCGGACAGCGGAAACAGATTGTCCATCCGGAAATGCTGGGTTTGGTTCAGCCCCTGCCATAATTGGATGGCGGTAGCAAATGCAAGCGCTCCTGCAAAGACAGCCGCCGCAATGGTGAACGGAATCAGCAATGCTCCGGCAATCGACAGCAACGTTAAGCGAATCCATAAATAGAATAACTCATCGGAGCGGATGAACGTCCGCCACACCAAATAATAATGCGCGTCTTTCGGCTGCTTTCCGACAAACTTATAGATCCAGTTCAGCCAGCGCCGCGCTTTGATTTTCCCTTTGATCTGCGGAACATCCGTAAAATAATTGGCGAATTGATAAAAACGCAGCATGCGATTTTCTTCCAGCCGCACGAAATGTTCGTAAGGAAAAGGAAGGCCGGCGGCGCGATTCTGCACCCATTTGCCATAGACAATCATGAAAAACAGGAAGAATGCGGCAAACAGAATGAGGTTTTCCACATACAAAAAGGTGAACGCCGCAGTCATAGCAAAACGCACGAGCCGGTCCAGCCAGGCTCCATTGCCGGCAAAGGCTTTTCGATAGAAAAATTCCAGCTGGATATTCCACCATTTGATGATCATTAATAATAGGGGGAATCCGATCAGATAAGAAGTTTCCAGTCCATAGATCGCGTTGACCATCGGCAGTGAAACGATAAATGCAATAACGGGCAAATACAGCTGTGACAAAAAAGACCAACGCAGCGCGGGCTTCAAAAATTCATCCAGTTTGCTTTCGAGCGGCAGAAAATACACCATATCCGCTTCTTTCAATAATGTCGATGGCGGACTATAGGCAAGCATTACACCAAAAATCAAAGCCAGCAGCCAAGCCGCCGGAAAATCCTGCGGGACATTCTGCACCCAATCGCTGTAAGCGTAGCCAGCTGCACCAAGAGCAAACAGTAAAACCACGGCAATATGTCCTGTGAAAATATATTTTAAATAATTCTGGACTTCAATGCTGTAGCTATGAAGTCGCTTTGACCAGACATCATGCAGGTTCTTCATTGTCATCATCCTCGGTCATCGCGATGTAAAGGTCATCAAGTGTAGCGTTCGGCATGCGGAATTCCGTCCGGAGATCATCCATCGTACCGATTGCCCGGACGCTGCCGTTGTGGAGCAGGATGATGCGGTCACAGTATTTCTCAGCAGTGGCAAGGATATGGGTGGACATGAGCACCGATGCCCCCTGCCTCTTCTGCTCTTCCATTTGATCCAGCAGCGATTTAATGCCGAGCGGATCCAAGCCGACAAATGGTTCGTCAATAATATAGAGCGCCGGATTCACGAGAAAAGCGCTCATGATCATCACTTTTTGGCGCATCCCTTTTGAAAAATGGGAAGGGAACCATCTCAGCCTCTTTTCCATCCGGAATTCCTTCAATAATTCTGCGGAACGTTTTTCAAATGTATCTTTGTCGAGACCGTAGGCCATGGCAGTAAGCTCCAAATGTTCACGCAGCGTTAATTCTTCATATAGGACCGGCGTTTCTGGTATATAGGAGAAAGATGAACGGTAAGCATCCATATCTTCCTGAAAACTTTTTCCGTTCAGACGTATTTCTCCGGATTTTGCCTGCATGATGCCTATGATATGCTTAATGGTGGTGCTTTTCCCCGCCCCGTTCAAGCCGATCAAGCCGACAAGTTCACCTTTGCCGATTGAAAAACTGACTTCTTTCAAAACCGGTTTCCGGGTATATCCCCCTGTTAATGCTTCCACTTCCAAAACAGCCAATTCAAACACCTCTTTCTTACTATGTAAGTTGAATCAAATTGAAATTAAAGTACCCGATATTCCGCAAAACAGCTCCGCTTGCCTGGGGGCTCGCGCTGAGCTAACTCGGGCTCGTTTCACTTCGCCCGAGTGGATCTCAGCACTTCACTTGGTCCCCTGGGCGTCTTCGCTGTTTTGCTCCATCTCTCTATAGACTTCTCTCAGCGCTGACGCGGTATAGACAGACTAATTATTTTTTCACCTTATATAGCATTGTACCAAAAACTGCGTGCAATTTCTTTTCCTTCATGTGTATTATGATAGACTGAAGAAAATGGAAAGGGTGTTGTATATGACGAATTGCATTTTCTGCAAAATCATTTCAGGCGAAATTCCCAGCGTAAAAATCTATGAAGATGAGCATGTTTTCGCCTTCATGGACATTATGCCTTTGTCCAAAGGGCATACCCTGCTGATTCCGAAAACGCACCGTGAATCGGTCTACGATCTCCAGGGAGATGAAGCTGCACAGCTTTTCAGCGTTGCTCCGAAAATTGCATCTGCAATCAAAGAGACTTTCAATCCGGAAGGCCTAAACCTGCTCAATAACAATGGCGCCAAAGCCGGCCAGAGCGTTTTTCACTTCCATTTGCACTTCATCCCCCGCTACGGCGAAACGGATGGCTTCGGAGCGAAATGGATCACCAAAGAAAAAGAGTATACGACTGAGCGGATTCAGGAGCTTGCCGAACAGGTAAAGAACAAGTTGGCTGCCGACGCTTGATTTAACCGTCGGGAACCTATAGAATCAGAAATAAGTTTTTCGCCTGCGGTCACGAGGACACGCCGGGAAGAATTTAAAATATAGCCTTGAGCTGAGGAGAGATGAGAAATGAATACGAAGAATCTTGTACTTATGGCGCTGCTGGTCAGCGTTGGGGCGGCATTATATGTTGTCATCCCTGGAATCAACGGTGGAATGAAGCCGGATTTTATGTTGACGATGATGTTTGTCGGCATCCTGCTGTTCCCTAATTTAAAATCAACCTTTTTACTCGCTGTTACAACAGGTGTAATTTCCGGATTGTTTTCAACTTTCCCCGGAGGGTTTTTCCCGAATATCATTGATAAATTCATCACTGCTTTCGTCTTTTTGGCGTTTGTCTTCATACTGAAGAAAGCCGCAGCGAAACTGCCGGTGGCCATTGCTTTGTGTGCAGGCGGCACCGTATTATCCGGCTCGATTTTTTTATCGGTGGCCATTGTGCTCATCGGGGCTGACATACCATTCGCTTTGTTATTTACAACAGTTGTCTTACCGGCCACGATTTTCAACGGGGTGGCATTCGGCCTTATCTATCCGGTTGTCGTCAATTTAGTGAAACGATCCAAATTTGATACTGCCGTATCTCAAGCGGCTTGACCAAAACTTTCCGGTATATAATATACCGGAAAGCTTTTTTTCTTTGAACAGCAATTCATTTTTATGTTTTAATTAAGTGGAATAGAGGAAAAGACCTTTATAGGACGAAAGGGGCGCATTATTCATGAAAGCATCGAACTTTTTTATCGGACTCGCGACAGGACTGGCTGCCGGAGCAGCAGCAACATTGTTTTCAACACCACAATCGGGTGAAGACCTGCGAACTTCTGTCAAAACGGCTTCAACAGATTGGAAGGAAAAAATGGCTGATGTAAAAGAAAAGGTCAACCAGTTAAAAGAATCTGTAAACCACTTGAAGATCGAAGCCAAAACACAAGTACCTGAAGCAATGGATGGATTAAAAGAGTCCATGGCTGAATGGCAGGAAAGTACTGCTCCTGCTAAAGAGCACCTTCAGTTGGAAATACTGGCTATCCAGAATGCAATTGAAGAATTGCAGAAATCCATCAGCAAAGACAACAAAGAAGAAAAAGATGACGATAAAAAATATGTTAAAAACCAGAATTCTGATGAATCCACGTCAGAAACTGATAAAAAAGATTCAGTATAAATCGCTCTTCAATTGATAAACTTATTAAAAAACTGCCAAAAGGCAGTTTTTTAATAAGTTTTTTTACTATTCGGACTTTAATTCACTTTACTTTATTGCTATAATTAAGAAAATCTCAAAATATGGGAAGTAGGTGCTTTTGTGGACGAACGCGAGTATACGATGAAAGAAGCGATGATGTTTAGCCAGCGTATCGGACAATTATCCAAAGCGTTGTGGAAAGCAGTCGAAAAAGACTGGCAATTGTGGATCAAACCTTATGATTTGAATATCAATGAGCATCACATTTTGTGGATTGCCTATCATTTAAAAGGCGCTTCCATTTCAGATGTGGCAAAATTCGGTGTCATGCATGTCTCCACCGCCTTTAACTTTTCAAAAAAACTCGAAGAACGGGAGCTTCTTTCTTTCTCGAAGCGTGATACAGATAAACGAAACACGTATGTCGAACTGACGGAAAAAGGACAGAATCTTATGCAGGAAATGATCGAACGCTATCATGAGACACCACATTCTGTGATTGACGGCTCGCTCAAACTGCGTGAACTTTACGGAAAATTCCCGGAGTTCCTGGATGTAATGGCTGTTATCCGCACAATTTATGGAGATGATTTCATGGAAATTTTTGAGGCTTCATTTAAAAATATCGAATCTAAATTCAATGAAGAAAATCATGTCGTTGACGTTGTCAAAAAATAACGATATCCCTCTCGGAATTATTGTATTGAATTAGGTTGCATTAATCAGAAATTCATTGTATTGTATGTATCGACTCATCGGAGAATACCATCGCACGGGGGATACTTATATGCATTGCTGGAAAACGATAAATGTTAAAAAAGAATATGGCCTGAATCGCCTTTTCACCTTTGCAGTGATGGCTGGGATGGGCGTTTTTACGACTTTCTATATCTTTTTGAATTTCTTTTATACTGCCCCTCTATCCGATCGCTATTTCCTGTATTTTATCCTGGCGATACTTGCAGTCTACCCGCTTCATAAAGTTCTCCATTTCCTGCCGCTAATCGGCAGCCGGAAATGCCTGAAGTTTATCCTGCGGAAACAGCTTGGCATGCTTCCCGGAATTTCACTTCATGTTAAAGAACCGGTGGCCAAAACAAGATTTCTGCTTGCTTTGATGACGCCTTTTGTACTTATAAATTTTTTGATTATCCTGTTAAGCGTTCTCTACCCTGCCTATATTCATTACTTTGCAATTCTACTTGCTTATCATTGCAGCCTCTGTCTGACAGACCTGATCTATATCCGGCATTTGCTTCGCACACCGAAGCATGCATTGATTGAAGAAACAGAGTCCGGTTTTGAAATACTGGTTCCACAATCAATGGCTTAATCCTGTATTTTCCCTCTCAATTTGTTATACTTAAATCTAAGGCAGAGGGGAGGAAATACATGATTATCGCGTTTGTAGTTATGTTCTCAGTGTTTTACCTGTTCCAAATCAACCGAATGACTTTGGCATTGGTGACATCACGGGAAATTCCAGAAGAAAATCACGAGAAAATATTCCGCACCATCAATATATTGATTACTATACTATTGGTATCACTCTATGTTGGCGTTGAATTTACCCCATAAGTCTATTTGCCCTTCGGCAGATAGCTTTTTTTTGCCTGAATTTTGCAAGAAGCTTATAATTTCGGAGAAACTTTTTTAATTTTTAAACGTTTATGGTATAGTAACAACGGCAATAAGAATGTGAGTTGGGAGCGAAAACTATGAAAAAATCAGTATTAACCTTATCTTTAGCGGCGTCGGTATTGGCATTGACAGCTTGCAGTGATGACAACGCAGACAGCACAGTCATCGTTACTTCAGAAGTCGGAGATGTTACCAAAGAGGACCTGTATGAAGAAATGAAAACGTCCATTGGCGACCAGGCGATTCAGATCCTGATGATCGAAAAAGTTTTGGCTGAGGAATATGAAGTCACGGACGAAGAAGTTCAGGCTGAGATTGAAAGTTCTAAAGAAGAGATGGGCGAAAATTACGAAGCCTTCCTCGAGCAAAACAATCAAACAGAAGAAAGCTATGAAAAAGTAATCCGTTTAAATTTACTGCAGGAAAAAGCATTGACAGATGGCGTGGAAGTAACGGACGAAGAAATTCAAGCGCATTACGAGCGTCAGGGAACGGAACTTAACGCACGCCATATCCTGGTGGCTGATGAAGAAACAGCTGCTACAGTGAAAGAAGAACTCGAAGCCGGTGGAGATTTTGCCCAATTGGCAGAAGAATATTCTTCTGATCCGGGTTCTGCAGCAAACGGTGGAAGCCTTGACTGGTTCGGTGCAGGCGCCATGGTACCTGAGTTCGAAGAAGCGGCTTACTCTCTGGAAGTCGATGAAATCAGTGAACCTGTTCAAACACAGCACGGTTTCCACATAATCCAAGTTACAGACAAGCGTGAAGTGGAAGGCCAGGAGCCTCTGGAAGAGCAAAAAGAAGAAATCCGCAGTGAACTGGCCATGCAAAAAGCTGACCAGGCAGCATTGCTTCCTAAAATTGCGGCATTGATGGAAGAAGCGAATGTTGAAATCCAGGATGAAGAACTGGAAGGCGCATTGGACGAAATCATGAACGCAGGAGCTCCTGCTGAAGAATAAAGATGAATAGCATTATAAAACCCCCATTTCTTTTTGAAATGGGGGTTTTTGCATTAGATTTTCGGTTTGTAAAAGGAACGGTTTTCCAGCGGGAACAGCCTCTCGGAAAATTCGCCGGGTTTTGTTTTTTCAAGCGCACGGTCAAGCATGCTCATTTTTGCATCAATATTATCAATGTAATGAAGTATTTCCGCTTCTTTGATCATCGGCCGTTTCGGACTGCCCCATTCTTCTTTCCCGTGGTGGGATAAGACCATGTGTTGGAGCAGCATGACTTCTTCCCCTTCAATTTCAAGCTCGTCTGCTGTTTTGGAGATTTCCGTCACCATAATTGAAATGTGTCCCAAGAGATTGCCCTCTACTGTATAAGTGGTTGCAATCGGACCTGACAGTTCGAATACTTTGCCGATATCGTGCAGGATGATTCCGGCATACAGCAGATCTTTATTCAACGTCGGATAAATTCCAAGCAGTGCTTTTCCCAGGCTCAACATCGAAACTACATGATCCGCCAATCCTGACACGTAGTCATGGTGATTGCGGGTCGCTGCTGGAAAGGTCAATATGCTTTGCTGATGCTTTTTCAGTATGTGGCGGGTGATCCGCTGGATTTGCGGATTTTCCATTTCAAAAAGATACTGCATAATTTCTTCAGATAATTCTTCCGTAGTCCTTTCGGAAGCCGGCAGCAAATCACCGATTGACTGGTTTTCTTCCGGCTTTGCCGGACGGATGCTCTTTATGCGCAATTGATTTTTCCCCCGGTAGTTGTGTATTTCTCCGCCTACCCGGACAATCGTTTCTGCTGCAAACAGTTTTTCATGTTCATCTTTGGTATCCCATAATTTCGCTTCGATGTCTCCGCTTTTGTCCTGCAAAACCAGTGATATGAAAGGGTTCCCCGTGGTGGTCACCCCTTTTACCGATTGCTTGATCAAAAGGAATTCATCTATTGTTTCTCCAACAGCTCGTTGGGTAATGCCTTTTTTCATAAATACACACTCCTTCCAGTGTTGGCCACATCGATAATTTGTGCATCAGGCCAGGCCTTGCACATTTCTTCGTGACAGGTGAAATAAATGAACTGATGATCCCTTTGCAGTTCTTTTATCAAGTTTATCACTTGCTGAAGCCGCAGGCGATCAAAATGGACAAACGGATCATCCATTATGATCGGGAAAGGATGACTCTTCTGCATCGAAACCGCCAGACTGAGCCGTAGTGCCAAGTACGCCTGCTCTTTAGTCGCCTGGCTCAGTTCCGCCATACGAAAACGGATATTGTCCCTTCTGACCGCTTCAAAATGTCCATCCGGGTGGATTTCCATCGCTGTATAGGACTCTCCTGTCAAACGCTGAAAATACTCGCAGGCTTTGGAGAGCACGGCAGGCAGCGATTTCTCTTTCAGCTCGGCCATTGTACTGCGAATCGCCTCTATAATCGCTTTGTTCACTGACCAGCGCTGGGCCAGCTCGTTGAACTGCGCCTTTTTCTCTTCATATTGCTGGAGTTTCATTTCATAATCTTCATCTGTAAGCAGGTGGTTCACCTTTTGCTGGAGTTCAGCTCTTGCATTCAACATTTGATTGCGTTCGTTTTTTAATAGAGAACGCTCTTTTTCCAAGTTATTAATGGAATCCTGGATGGAATAAACCGTTTCTTCCGGTTTCGGGTCAGTTGCACCAATCGCTGACAACTGGCTGCTGACGAGTTCGAGCTCCTGCTGCAATTCCTTTTTGCGCAGCCACTCAAGATGAAAATGATGAAACTGTTCAATATCTGCAGTCCCGCTTTCTTCCAGCAGAGCGGCTCTTTCCGATTCCAGCTCTTCCAGGTAATTGGATTGCCGCTGCAGTTCTGCGGTCACCGCTTCCCTCTTGTCAGTTAGCCGCTGATTTCTTTCGTTTCGCTCATGAAGTTTTTTGGATTCTGAACGGAGAATTGTATACAATTCTCCAGCCTGAATATTTATGCCTGCTGCCGCTGCTGCTTTTTCCAGCCATTCAGCTTTCTCCATATCGATTTTTTTCAAAGCTTCTTTGGTTCTGATCAGTTTACCGTGAATTTCCTGTACTTTCCTGATTGTTCGAAATAACTCGATTACAGTAGAAGAACCTGCAGTGGAGGTTATTCCCAGATTTGCTAGATAGGAGACGAACTCTTCTTTGGCAGGCAGCAGACTGATACTGCTCGTCAGTTCATCAATTTGTTGATCGGCCCTGGAGATGGTACGCAAGGTTTCCTCGACTTTTCGGTTATGCTCAGCGATTTTGCGCTGAAGCATTTCCATTTCGGCTTCTTTTCCGCTGAAACGTTCAATAATATCATCCAAATCTTCCGATAAACCCGGTTTTTTGCGAATTTTTATAAGCATCATCACTCCCACTGCAGCCGCTGTGAAAGCTATGATTGTAATCAGTATATCCCCGCTCAAAAGCCCTGCAAAAATACCTGCAGCACCAAGTGCAACAAGTATATAGGAAAAGAGCTGATTTGCCGGTTCAGCGTCCATCCGCTTCAAGGCCTTCGCCTCAGCAAGCTTCAGTGCATTTTTCGGCCATTTTGCCGCAGCCTCCAGCTGTTCAGGTGTCGGAGCGGTGTTTTCAAGATAAGACATCTCTTTTTCGGCTTCAATCAGTTTCTTCTTTTCATCCTGTAGTTCCCGCTCACGGAAGCGGCTGTCTTCTTCTTCCTTATCTGCTTCTTCCGCTAACTTCCGAAGTTTTTCTTCATTAATCAATGATACGTCAAACTGCAACGCCTCATTTTCTCCCATGCCGCTCAGCCCAAGCAGGCGGCCATGTTCTTCTGTTAACTTTTCCGCTTCTTCTTCCATCTCTCTATATCGCGATAATAACTGCAGCCATTCCGATTCCTTTTCAAGCAATTCTTCCAGTCCTTCACCGATTGTTCCGCTGTGTGTAATTTCAGGTAAACCGGCAAGTTCTTTTTCCGAGTGTTTCTTTTTCGCTGAAGCTTCTGATATCCTTTCAGCCAAACGATCCATCCGATGGCTGCCGTCAGCCGGAAAGTAATCGACTGCAATGGAGCTCAGCTGCTCTTCCAGCCGCTTCTTCTGCTCTGCTAATGGAGCTGCCTGCTGGCGTTTTGCAGCTTCCGCAAGCAAATTGGAAATGGAATTTTCCCGCGACGCCATCTCTTCAAGGCGGTAGTCCAATCCATCCAGCTGTTCAAGGTAAGGTCCATATAAATCCGCCTGTTCGCGGTGTTCCTTCAATTCACGCTCATCGTTCCGGAGCTGCTCGATCAAAAGGTTCAGCTGAGGATTGCGCCCACCTTTTTTGAACAGAGTGCCCATATCCTTTTCAAGTTCCGTTTCCATCTGTGTGATGGCATCGACCCCTGTAGTGCCTGAAGCCAGCAGGGTTCGGCTCAATTGTTCTTCCGTCATTTTATCCAGTCCCTGCAATTCATGGATGGAAAATGAAAAAATCGCTTCATATGAAGCACGGTCATAATCTCGCAGAATCTTTTTCAGTTCGCTTTCCGCTCCCCGGGAGCCATCTTCAAAATAGACGGTTACATCTCCAGCTGCCTTGCCTTTTACACGTTCGACTGTCACTTTTCCGTACTGTGCATCGTGTAAATAGAGCTGGCCTCCATATCTTCCCCCGGCTTTCGGTTCATATCGGTTTCCTGACTGATTGCGTGATGGAAATCCCAATAAAATCTGAATGATGAATTGTTGGATGGTGGTTTTTCCAGCTTCGTTATTGCCGTAGAAAACCGCTAATTCTTCATTGATATCCAATGTAAGATTTTCGTGCTTGCCGAAGCCGTAAATCATCATTTTTTCAATTTTCATTCTTTCAGTCACCCGCTCTCATGGCTTTATGGATTTTCGGAACCGCCTCAGCCGCTAATTCTTCTATAAATTCCTCAGTTAATGAATCCAGATACCTGCTGGCTTTCGGATGCTGATAAAGATCCTTCAGCACCCGCTTCCAATCGGTTTGATCCCATTCAGCCATTGTCGCGGAAATTTTTTCGCCAATAGCCGAGACGCGGGTTTCACTGTAGGCATCCTCCATAATTATGCTGGTGATCCAGGCTTCAGCGGCACTGGATTCAATCGCCTCCTGTATCGCTTCCAGTAATGCCTCCGCCGGAACCCCTTCCAAAAGTTCAGCGGAGTGCTCATCCACATCCTTCAGATGAAGAACAGCCATAACGGCGTCATTTTCGGCTGTATATTTTTCTACAGCTTCTGTACAGGCATCAATCAATTCGTTCATGTGTATGATTCCTTTACAGGACACTTCAAGCGAATCGAAACACACGGCCGATGTGCGGATGAACTCCATGCTGGTCTCAGCGTTCTCCAGACGCACATCGTAAAATCCTTTCGGCCCGGTTTCCTTCCGGTGCCGTCCCTGTATATTTCCCGGATAAACAATGTATGGATCAGTGTGGAGAATCTGTCGAAGATGGATATGGCCGAGTGCCCAATACTGATAATTTTTGCTGAGCAGCTGCTCTTTTTTAAAAGGAGCATAAACCGCATGGCTGGAATCCCCATCCATACTGCCGTGAAGCATGCCGATATGGTAGGCAGACGATTCATCCGCTTGCGGGAATTCATGGATTTTGGCTTCTTTTACATGGCGCTTATCGTAGCTGAAACCCGTAACGGTAACCTTGTTTCCGGAAACTGTAAAACTGTGGCTGGTAACCCCGCCATCAAAAACATGGACATTCCCCGGCAGTTCAAAGCGGGTCCATCCGCCATCCAGATGGTCGTGGTTGCCATGGCAGATGATTACAGGAATTCCCGCCTCTTTGAGCCGCTCCATTCCCTTTTGGAATCTATATTGTGCGCGAAGTGTCCGGTCTTCCCCGTCATAGATATCACCGGCTATCAACAAAAAATCCGGCTCTTCTCTGACCGAATAATCGATAAGTGTGTCAAAAGCCTGATATACGGTATCTGCCAACTTTTTCCGCTGTGCTGATGCAAGGCCGGATATGCCGGTGAACGGACTGCCCAAATGTAAATCTGCGGTATGTATAAAACGGATTGGCGCCATACTTTCTCCTCTTTTCCGGCAGCGAATATTTGTTCTAATTTTACCATGCCCACCCCATAAAAAAAACTGTTTGCGGAAATCTCTCCGCAAACAGCATTTGTAGGTTTTATAAGTTGAATGTAGTAAATAGAATATATCGCTTTGGCGCTATGGACAGTGCGAAGATTATGCTCCTGCGCACTGCTCGACGCAAAGGAGGCGCCATCTTTGTTTGGCGCACCTTAGCTCCCACAATAAGCCGAGAAGACCACTCGTCTTTTACTCCGTCGGCTTTCGCCTGCTCCTGAGCCGCGCCTTTGCTGAGAGAAATCTCTGAGATATGGAGCAAAACAGCGAAGAGTTGACCGAAGCTAGCGAGGGCAGCTCTTTGCGACGAAGCAGTGAAGCGATGCAGGAGCACGGGTTTTAGTTAGTTCAGCGCAAGCCCCCGGCAAGCGCAGCTGTTTTGCGGAATATCGATTATAAAATCTATTAATTCAACTTATATAATTCACTATTTTTTATTGCCCAGACGGATCGCTTTGCCGATATCTTTCAGTGACTGGGAAGAACCATACATCAATACCCCGCCGCGGTAAACGCGGGCACCGAACCAGCCGAGCACACCGATTGTAAGAAGCATGATGGCGATGGACAGCAACGGTTCCCAAAGAGGGATGTCGAGCATGCCGACGCGCAGAAACATGACGAGCGGTGCAAAGAATGGTATGAAAGATGAAATCGTCACATAGCCCGCTTCCGGCATGCCAATTCCGGAAAATGCGATGAACGATGAAATGATGATCAGGAACATCATCGGCAACATCAATTGCTGAACATCTTCGGTTCTGCTGACGAGCGAACCAAGCAACGCCGCGAGAACTGCATAAAGGAAATAACCCAGCAGGAAGAAGAGAATGGCAAACAGGAACGTGCTTACTTTTATCTCCGAGAATCCCATAACACTGAAAAATCCTTCTGCCATATCCGATCCGGACGTTTTAAAGGCAAAATATCCGGCGATTCCAAAAATCATCATCTGCACAATGCCAAGCGTGCCAATTCCAGCAATTTTCGCAAACATATGCTTAACCGGCGACACAGAAGAGATCAAAATTTCCATGACGCGTGAAGATTTTTCATTGGCCACTTCCATGGCAATCATATTCGGGTAATAGATGACTGCGACGTAAATGAGCAGGATGAGAACGTAGACAAGCCCCCTTGCCTGGCTCAGCTCCTCTTCCGTCTTGGAGCTTTCCGACACGGCTTCCCGTGCAAAATCAGCAGGCGTGAACAATTCGCCGACTTCCGCATCAGTAAGGCCAAGCCTCTCGGCTGTCATGGCTGTCTGAATCGCCTGCACAGCGTTTTCTACCTCCGCCCCTGCACCAATTTCATTCGCTGATTCGGAGACGTAGCGTGCAGAAAGCGTGTTTCCTTCCTCCATCACCAGGTAGGATTCGATTGTGCCTTCTGTTATGCCCTGCTTCAGCTCTTCTTCGGACAGATCCGTCGGCATCGCCTGTATATCGCTTTCCGACTGTTCAAGCTGAGCCTGCAATTGCACAGTCAGCCCCCCACTTTCATCAATGACATGGAGAACCTGGCCATCATCTTCCCCCTGGAAGGATTCGATGATATTCGGCAGGTTCGCAAGCAGGAAAAACGCAGCGGCAACGATGATTGTCGTGATGATAAAAGATTTCGTCCGCGCTTTCGTCATGAACGCCTGTTTGAATATAATCCAGAAACTATGCATACGCCTTCCCCACCTTTGCAATAAAGATCTCTTCGAGTGAAGGTTCTTCAATTGAAAAATGGCGCAGCTGCCCCAATTTCATGGCTTCTTCCAGTATCGATTGCGCTGACGATTCGTCTGAAATCTGAAGTAATGCGCCATCGATCGTTTTCGTATAGTTTTCAACTCCAGGCAGCCGGCTGAGGCTGGCCAGATCCTGATCAATTTTGAGCCGGACATTCTGTTTGCCGAAATTCCGCTTTACTTCACGGATGGAGCCGCTAACCACTACCTTCCCGTGATCAAGGATGCTCATGTCATCACACAATTCCTCGACATGGTCCATGCGGTGGCTGGAGAAAACGATGGTTGCCCCTTGTTTTTGGACATCCAGAATAGCGCTTTTCAGCATGCCGACATTCACCGGGTCCAGGCCGGAGAATGGTTCGTCCAAAATAATCAGCGATGGTTTATGTACCAATGATGCAATCAACTGGATTTTTTGCTGATTCCCCTTTGACAATTCTTCCACTTTCTTGCCAGCGTAATGCGGAACTTCAAAGCGCTCAAGCCACGCAGCGGTTTCTCTCCGAGCATCGACTTTCGACATTTTCCGCAGCTGTGCCAAGTAAATTAGCTGGTCTTCCACTTTCATCTTCGAGTATAAACCACGTTCTTCCGGCAAATAGCCGATAATTGGACTTGACTCATAAGTGATCGGTTTGCCGTTCCAGGTTATTTGTCCCTGTGTAGGATCGAGCAACCCGAGAATCATCCGGAAAGTCGTGGTCTTCCCGGAACCGTTTGCTCCCAGGAAACCATGCATCTCCCCTTCTTCGACTCTCAATGACAAATCATCCACCGCTGTGAAATCCCCGAATTTTTTTGTTGCGTGTTCAACGGACAACGCCATTTTATATCCTCCTTTATATATGTACAGTCCTTATACGGTCTCAGTCCCGAAACGTTTCAAATTATGGCAGGACATTTTGGATAAAACCCTTTATACTGAAACTGAATAGTGATTCAGAAAGGATTGATCCATTATGAGAACCTATAAATTAACCGCATTCGAAAAGACCGGCAAAATGATTGCAGATGAAACCTTCACTGCTGAGACTGATGAGCAGGCAAAAGAAAGAGGCCAGGAAATATTGAAGGAAAAAGATCTCGAAGACAAAACACACCGCTTGGCGTCACCTGCCGGCAAGCTCTTGCTTTTTCATGTCTGATCACAGATAAAAAGGTGTCCCGCAACTTATGCTGGGACACCTTTTTTTTCATTGTCTAGACTCCAGCCGGCCAGTGCTCCTGTCTCTGTCCCTGCATCGGGACATGGTGAAGCGTTGCATCGCTCCGCTGCTTCGCCAGAGTATCTGACGCTTGTCGGAGCTGAACGGCCGTTTCCGCTTTTCTTATTGTCCTGTAAATTCCGGTTTGCGCTTTTCGACAAAAGCCTGTATGCCTTCCAGGTGATCTTTTGATTTGCGCATCGCTGATTGAGCGGATGCTTCCATTTCCAGTACCTTTTCAAGTTCTTCCAGTTTCAGGGTATGGAGGATGTTTTTCGATGCCAGTCTGGCAAGTACTGGTGAAGCCAATACCTCATTGGCATATGCTTCTGCATGCTCCATGGCACGGCCTTCGGCTGTCACTTCTTCAATGAGCCCTTTCGCCAATGCATCATGAGCTTTCAAGGTTTGACCGGCCCAGATGATTTCTTTGGCTTTTGGCACGCCGACCCGTTCTTTCATAAAGAAATGGCCGCCTCCATCCGGAACCAACCCGATGCCTATGAAGTTCATGGCCAATTTACTGTTTTCCTCTGCGATTGCATGGTCACAGGCTAGTGCCATACTGAAACCCAGGCCCGCTGAGGCACCGTGGATAACGGCAATCGTTATTTGCGGAAGTGTATAGAGTGCCTTCGCCAACCTGCTTACGTCTTTCATGACCAGGTCAATGTCCATCGGATTGTTTGGATCCATCATTTCTTTGATATCGCCCCCGGCGGAAAATGCACGGCCTTCACCGTAAATTTTCACCACATGAAGCGATTGCTCATCCTTCAATGATTCGAAGCAATCTGCCAACTCCTTCATCATCTTTCCATTCATTGCGTTCATGGAATTTGGACGGTTTAATACGACATGGCCGATGCGGCCCTGTTTTTCAAATCTGATTGTTTCATACATAAAAAAAAGACACCCTTTCGTAAAAATGAATTGTCATTCATCTTTACTTATTCGGTGTCTTTTTTCAAATTCCTCTATTTTTTACTAAAGGAAATTTTTAATGGATAAGAAAATATTACTTTTGCATATGAAGATTCTTAGAAAATAGTGTTTCCGTGTCCAGACTCCAGCGGCCCAGCTCTTCGGGTCATAAGCCGACTCAGCTGTGCAGCGAAGAGCGCTGCTTCGCCGATTCGTCTTATGCCTTTCAGAGCTAAACGGGCGCTGTCGCTTTTCTTATTACATGCTTTCGTATAAAGATTGAACCGGTTTAATCAGAACACGGTTAACTTCTTCGATCATCTGGCTAAGGCCCATTTCGGCTTCCAGCATTGCAAGGATCTTCTCGTTTTGCTGCGCAGCCTGTGCTGTTGTTTGAGCGTTCATCATTTCTTCTTCAGAGATTTCTTCACCTTGCTGCTGTTTCTGCTGAAGTGTAATCTGAAGATCGCGGAAACTCTTGAACAATTCATTTGCTTCGTCGTCTGCTTTTACTTCGTCTACAGCTGCCTCAAGTTTCTGGAATTCCTCTGTTGAACGGAATGTACCTTCCAATTTGTTGATGTCGTCATAAATGTTTACTGCCATTATAAATTCTCCTCTACAATATATTCAGTACTGTGACCAACACTCCCTGGAGGATACCCACGGCTCCACCGATAAATGCGCCCAGCACTGTGATCATTTTGAATTCTCTCCGTGAAATCCCCAGAACGAGTTCTTCCAGGCGGCTCAGCGGCAAAGAATCCACTTGCTCTTTCACCATACCTTCGATATTGATCTTTTGTACGGTCTCTTCCAATTTGTGCTCCCCTTGCTCGAAAATGAAATCGGTGACAAGTGGAGTAAAGTTTTTACTTGTCCATTCTAACCCTCCAGGCCAGGAGTCTGCAAGTGTTGCGTTTAAACGCCCTTCGATATTGGCAGTTTCACGCACATATTGTTTTACTGCCTGGAGTGCAGGATCAAAGTCAAATTCCGCAAGCAGTGCATCAGCCCGGCGGTCCTGCAGTTTATCCCATTCGGCATAGGCGATTGATACCAATAACTCGAAAGTTTTGGGTGAATTCAGGAATTTGATGATTTCAGGCTGAATCCGGTCAACCAGTGGGCGGGATTCACCGAGAAGCGAATGCAGCATATTGCCGAAGCGGCCGCGGGAAGCTAAGAATTCATCGAGCAGCGTCTTGATGGCACGCCGGCCTTCCATCGATTCAAAGTAATCAGAGCCTCTGTCAATGGCATATTTCACTGACTGGAGCATTTTAACTTCAGCTTCATCTTTCCAGGATTCGGGCATCAGCTCCCGGACAGTTTTCCCGTCAATATAAGAAAGCATCAAGTCGTATTGACGTTCGACCAGTTTGTCGATTTTCTGTTCAATTTTCAGTTCGACGTTTTTCTGGCCAGCTGCATCGAACCAATCTTTCAAGGTTTTGGGTGATTCAAAAATATGTTTGGCTAATTGGCGCTGGATCCATTTTTCTGTTTTCACACGCATCTCTGCATTAAAAAAGCGTTTCTTGAATGTTTCCGGCGTCAAAAGATGCTCGACCACTGTGCGCCCGAGCTGGGTTGAAAGTTCATCCCGCCTTTTTGGAATCAGACCCGGTGTGAATGGAATGCGGAAATTGCCGATATATTTGGCTTCGTAAGGCCAAAACAGCATTTTGATGGCGATGTGATTGGTGACGCCACCGATCAACGCGCCAATGAATGCCATAAAAAGCAATGTAAGGATAATATTCAATTTCGTCACTCATTTCTTTTTCTTCTTTGTCAATCCGATTTTCTGCCTTTATAATGGAAGCAGAGGCAAAGGAGGATCTTTATGCTGCAGCATTTTAAATTTACACCGATGTTTGAAAACCGCCAGCTGCCTGGCTGGAACATCTCGTTCTTTTATCGGAACGAGCGCATCACGGGCGAATACCACCCCGACGGCACAATCACCTGGGGCAATAAACAACCTGAAGATGAAGAGGTCGTGAAAGAAATGATTCACGAACTCATGCTCTATCATGTATACGATTAAAGCGCTGGAAAGTTCCAGCGCTTTTTCTTATCGTTCTTTTCATTATAAAGTAAAGACTTACAAAGTTAACAGCAATAGCAATTTGAATGCTTGAATTAAAGTTTGCAATTTCCATTCGCTTCGGCGCTTAGGACAAAGCTCCCGCAATAAGCCGAGAAGACCACTCGTCTTATAGCTTCGCCCAGTCCATTGGCGCGCCGGCGCTGAGAGAAGTCTTTAGAGATATGGAGCAAAACAGCGAAGACGCCCAGGGGAGCAGGCGCATGCCGACGAAGTGCAAGATCCACTCGGGCGAAGGGGACCGAGCACGAGTTAGCTCAGCGCGAGCCAAGTGTTGGCCGAAGGTAGTTCGGCCGGCGCTTTGCAACGAAGCAGCGAAGCGATGCAACGCCTTTTCATGTCTCGTAGCTAGCGAAGCGATGCAGAGACATGAGCACGGTTTTTGGCAAGCGCAGCTGTTTTGCGAAATATCGGTTGGAATGTATTATTAATTCAAATAAATAAATCTTGAAATAAAAAAAGGGAATGCCCCCTTACCCGATTTTCTGGGCAGAAGACATTCCTGATTGGATCTGATACATCTGGAAATAGGTGCCGCCGAGTTTCATCAGTTCATCGTGTGAACCGGATTCGGCAATTTCACCGCGGTCGAGCACCAGGATGCGATCCGCATTTTTTATAGTCGATAATCTGTGTGCAATGATGAAAGTTGTTCTTCCTTTTTTCAGCACTTCCATCGCATGTTGAATGATTTCTTCCGTTTCGGTATCGATATTCGATGTGGCCTCGTCCAGTATCAGTATCGCCGGATCAAAAGCCAACGCGCGCGCAAATGACACCAATTGACGCTGGCCGGAAGACAGTGTGCTGCCTTTTTCGACAACGGGCTCATCAATGCCATTCGGCAGATGCTTCAGCACGCGTTCACCGCCAACTTCTTCCAGCGCTCTAACTGCACGTTCTCGGCTGATACGCTTATCGCCCAATGTGATGTTCGACTCAATCGTGCCGGAAAATAAATACGGGTCCTGCAATACAATTCCCATATGTTCCCGCACAGCCTGCCTCGACATGTCATTGATGTTGATGCCATCAATCGTAATACTGCCTTTGGAAACATCGTAGAAACGGAACAGCAGGTTCATGATGGAACTTTTCCCTGAACCGGTGTGGCCGACCAGCGCAACCGTTTCCCCTTGTTTCGCTTCGAACGTCAGATCCTTCAAGACATATTCTTCATCCTTATAAGCGAACCAGACATCTTCAAAGCGCACATTGCCGCGGTATCTTGCAATCTTCTCATCGCTGACATCTTCCCCGCTGCGGTCAAGCAAGCGGAAGACCCGCTCAGCGGCCACCAACGCCTGTTCCAATTTCGCAAACTGGTTGACGATGCCGCTGATCGGATTGAACAGGCGGATGATGTAATCGACGAAGGCATAAAGGACACCCACGGTTACAACTTCGTTGCCGGACATGGTCGACCCACCAAAATACCAGATGAAAGCGATGAAAACCATCGAACGCAGAACCCCTACCATGTTATGTGAGGCTGCTGCTTCCAAGATCAACAGCTTTTGCTGAAATTTAAAATGCACATTGTTCATGCTCTCAAATTCCTCTTTCATCTGCTTCTCGCGTCTGAATGCCTGGATGATCGTCATGCCTTGGATTGACTCATTGATCATCGCATTCATGTCACTGACTTTTTCACGGACCACATGATTGTATTTTGCAGCATATTTCCGGTAGACCAGCATCCATACATATAACAGCGGCACGATGACAAACGTAATCAGCGCCATGCGCCAGTCAAGATAGAACAGAGCTGCATAAATACCTGCCATATACATGAAGCTTGTCGCGAACTGCGACAGCACCGTAACAAATAATTCACGGATGGCTTCCGTATCATTCGTAATCCTGGCGACAACTTTGCCGGCCGGCAGGTTATCGAAGTAACGGATCGGCAACCGTTGCACGTGCTCGAAAACATCATTGCGCATTTTCCGGATGATCCTATTCGCGCCTTTCTGCAACAGAATATACTGCAGGTAGCGGAATACGGCAGTGACGATTCCGAGTGCAAAGAACAACGCCAACAGGTAGGCAATCGGTTCAAAATCGATCGCTTCACCGGATGTTGCGATATGATTGTCTATTATTTCTTTTGCAATAAGTGGTGTCGCCAAGTCTGCAGCAACTGCAATTGCCAGAAATACGAGGCCGACAATCAAAACCCCTTTAAAATTCAGAGCATAATTTAATAGTCTTTTTCCTGTAGTCATTCTTACACCTCCTCAATCTGCTGACGGAGGAATTGTTCGTTATACCATCCATTTTTCTTCAGCAAATCATCATGCGTTCCTTCTTCGATGACTTCTCCGTCATCCAGGACGACAATCCAATCAGCATGCTGAACCGCTGACAAGCGGTGCGTAGTGATGATTGTTGTTTTCCCGGAACGTTCTTTTTGAATATTTTCGATGATCCGCGCTTCTGTTTTCGCATCTACAGCTGATAGGGAATCATCGAGTATTAAAATTTCAGGATTTTTGATCAACGCTCTCGCAATCGAAATCCGCTGTTTCTGACCCCCCGATAATGCGACCCCTTTTTCCCCCACTAACGTATCAAGGCCGTTCGGCAGCATTTCCAAATCTTTGGTGAAGTGGGAAAGACGAATCGCTTCAGCAATGTCTTCTTCGGTCGCATCTGATTTTCCGAACAGAATATTCGCCCGGATCGTTCTTGAGAACAGGACATGATCCTGCGGAACATAGCCGATCCAGCCCCTAAGCTGATCTTTCGTCAGATCCGCCAGTTCGATGCCATTCAGCATAATTGAACCTTCACCTGCAGGATATTCCCTCATCAATTGTTTCACGAAGGTCGTTTTTCCGCTTCCCGTTTTCCCTACGATCCCCAGAGTTTGCCCGCTGTTCATGGACAGATTGATGCCCTGCAGGTTAATGGAACTTGATTGTGGATATGTGAAACTGAAATCACGGAAACCGATATTTTCCGGTTTTTCCGCATATACCGGTTTCACCGGATCGACAACGTCTTCCTCGTAATCCAGGGTTTCATTTACACGGTCCAGTGAGGCATTGCCCCGTTGAAGGATATTGATCAGTTCGCCGATTGCGAACATCGGCCAGACGATCATCCCGAGATATACATTGAACGCTACAAGGTCACCGAGCGTCATAACCCCGTCCGCCACCAAAAGGGCACCGTAGCCGAGGCCGATCATGTAACTGATCGCCGTCAGCACCTTTGTGACCGGCGCAAACAGCGCATCAATCCGTTCAACCGCCATATTCTTTTCATAGACATCATCCGTCATTTCGGCGAATTGCTGCTCGGAAGCACGTTCCTGTACATAAGCCCTCACCACTCGCACGCCGCCGACTGATTCAAGAACACTGTCGTTCATATCACCGAACGCATCCTGCGCCGATGTATAGCGTTCGTGAATTTTCCTTCCCAGTATCTGGACGACAATCGCCAGGATCGGCAGTGGAATCAATGCCAGTAACGTCAGTTCCCACGAGACGAGGAATCCCATCGCGATGATGATGGTCCCCATATATAATGTCGAATCGACAAGTGTCAATATCCCAAAGCCAGCGGTTTCCGATATAGCCCGCAGGTCGTTTGTGGACCTCGCCATCAAATCGCCAGTCCGGTTCTTTTCGAAGAATGTCGGCGTCATTTTCAGGAAATGTCCCATCAAACTTGAACGGAGCTGGCGCTCAATGACATAAGCACCGCCGAACAATTGGTATTGCCAGACAAAATTAATCAGATAGGCAAGAATCATTGCAACCGCCAAAATGATGATGTATTCCCACAGCAATTCCGATGTCAACTCATTTTGCGCAATCGAGTCGATGGCGACCCCGATCAACCATGGTGGAATGATCTCCAGGACATTGGCAATAAGCAATAAGCCGACCGCTATTGTATAGCGGATCCAATTTTCTTTAAAAAACCATTTTAATTTCCATAAAACATCAAACATATACAATTCCTTCTTTCGTTTCCGATTTCAGCTAGTCGCCTTCGAGCGCTTCCTTCGTCATAATTTTTCTTTGTTGGATTTTTTCCATTTTCATATTCTCCTTTGTTTTTTATTTGGCAACTGATCCCCAGTGCCGATTATTTAAACAGCAGGTGCTGGTTAAAACTTATTAGAAATGCGACAGCGAGAGATAGCCCAAACTTGTTTGGGCCTATCTCTTGCGACGAAGCAGCGCAGCGATGCAGGAGCAGGGTTTATAGCAAGATCAATGAAGTGGCGTTCTTTGCCACGCAGCTGGGCCGGCTTATGCCCCGAAGAGCCGGGCCGCTTGAGTCTGGACACCGAAATGCGACAACGCCCCAAAACTTTCATAGGGTTACATCCATCTCACGGACTCTGCATTCCGATTAAAATCGTTTCATAGCCATAAAAAAGCGCATGCCGATTTTTCTCGGCATGCGCTCACGAAAAAAGGACAGGTACTCAGACCCGTCCCAATACTTCTAGTCACGAAATAAATTCAAAGACAAAAAACAGGATGGCCTGACGTAAATATGAAATTGAATTGAGTGTTTACAAGTACTTTTTTCATCGTCAAAACCTCCATTCCTTCAAATTTGATAGTTCAAGCGTACCACTGCCTTTTTTGAATTGTCAACATTATTTTAAAAAAAGAGAATATTCTTTTAGATACTGAATGGTACGGATGGGAAGTGGCCCTCACTTTCCGGCACTGCAGCCCCATTGCACCACTTCCAATTCTTCAGCGGCATCCGAATGTTTCTCTTTTCTGAATGGCGGGTACTTTCAGTAATAAGAGAAATTCTTAGTGAGGTGAAGATGATGTTCAAAAAAGTCGCCGTGGCATACGACGGTTCAGACGGCAGCAGGATAGCGCTGGATAAAGCAATGGAACTAAAACAGGATTTTCCGGAACTGCAGTTATCAATCATCTACGTTAACGAAGAAACAGAGGAAAGCATCGGATTCATGAGTGCTGGTGATGCCTCTTCACCTGTAGTATCTTCCGAAGTCGACAGTACCTATGCACAATTTATGCCTTATGGAATCGGTGACAATAATGGGCGCCGTGTTCCGAAAGACACCCTGGAGCGCTCCTCCGAATTTTCAAAGCATATGCACAACTCTATTCAGCAGCAATTGGATGAAAAAAAGATTGAGGCAGATGTTTTGGCACTGGAAGGCAATGCTTCCAAAACAATTCCAGCCTTTATTGAAGAACAAAAAGTTGATCTGCTCGTGGTCGGCAACAGCGGCAAGTCCGGACTGCAAAAGTTCTTTATCGGTTCTGTCAGCAAAAAACTGCTGAAAGAATCTCCCTGCTCCGTTCTGGTAGTGAAATGACGAGGTCTGGATGCGTTGATATCGCAGAGGAATGCTTTGGGCATTTCCCCTTTCTAAGTCCAACTAACCTCATTTGTGCTATTTCCGTCACAAAAACAACAGTTTAATTTGCCTGGATATGGGTAAACATTACTAAATACAAGAAAACTCGAAAACAAGGAAGAAGGAGAACAGCCATGTCTAAGCAAACCGTCTACTTTCTGTCTTCGCACCAGCACCGTGGACTAATGGCTGAGATATGGGCAAATCGCCTCGAACTCCCGGATTGGGAAATCCGAAGTGCCGCTTGGAGCCAGCCCTCAGTCAGCGAAACCCCTATCGAAGTCATGAGGGAAATCATCCTTGACCTGCCTGATGTCGAACCGAGATCCTACAATCACGATGAAGTCAGCGGAGCGGATTTAATCATCGCTATGCATGACGGGGAATTGGAGCAGGATGATATACCGGCAGATTTGCCCGCTCAAAAACTGCTGCGATGGAATATTAGGAATCCTGAGCTCCGGTCTTTGGATGAAACAGAACAATGGGCATTATATCAGGAAATTTGTGATGAAATTGCCATGAATATAAAAGGTATGGAAACTTATTTCCGTTCAAACTATATGTAAAAACCTTCACCCCGAAAAAAGGTGAAGGTTTTATTTTTTTGCATTTCAGCGATACAGCACTGCCCGGACGGGACTTCCTTCTGCGCCTGTTATTTTCAATGGCAAAGCGGATAGTTGGTAAACTCCTGGCTCAACACCATCAAGGACAATGCCCTCCAGAATAAAACGCCCGTTTGTATTCATCGAATGATGCATCGGCAACTCCTTGCTGGTTTCCGGATCCACCGAAGGTACGTCGACTCCGAGCAGCCGGATTCCCCTTTCTTTCATCCACACAGCGATGGCCTCCGAAAAAACAGGCCAGCTCTTTGGAAAGTCCCTGCGATTCTTCCAGCTGCAGGTCTTCAACAAAACTGCGGTCACTCCATCTTCCGGTTCCTGCATATTTTCTACGCCAATTTTATCCAACCCTTGCACATCCAGCACCTGGGCGGTTGAAAGATAAACTTCCAATGGCATTTCGTCTATCCTCAGGCCTTGATCATCATAATGAAAAGGGGCATCTATATGAGTTCCCATATGGGTGCTGGATTTCAGTTCCCCTATATTGACTGATCCGCTCTGTTCCTTGGTCACGGAAAGGGCATATTCAAACGGCCGGTCCCCCGGCCATTCCGGAGTTTCATCGTTCAGTTCCATGGAAATGTCGAAAATTTCCTTAACACTCATTTATGCCACCACATTTCGTTCGTTGCTGTAGTTTTTATATAATTCTTCATTCATGATCATTTCAAGAATTTTAACTGTACGTTCCACATCTTCGAACGATGTATAAAGAGCAACTGGCGCAAGACGTATGATATTCGGTGCCCGGAAATCCGGCACGACGCCTTCCGCTTTCAGCGCTTTGCAGATTCTGGCCGCTTCGGGATGGGATAATGCAATATGTCCACCGCGATCCTCATCCTGTTCAGGAGTTACATCAGTCAATTCCGGAACTCCCGCTGCCAGCCCTTTGCGCAGCGCAAGAGTCAACTGCAGCGACTTTTCGCGGACACGCGAAATTCCGGCCTCCTCGAAAACTTCAATGCTGCCCAGCAGCGGGGCCATACTGAAGATATTCGGGGTCCCGATTTGATATGCTCCTGCCCCTTCTGCTTTGGAAAATTGATGGGTCATGTCAAATTGCTTTGTTTTATCAGACCCGAACCATCCGGCATTGCCCGGCAATAGCTGGTGATGGCGCTCATGGATGTAAAGGCCACCCGTCCCGCCAGGTCCTGAATTCATGTATTTATAATGGCACCAAACCGCGAAATCAACGCCGTCTTCGTGAAGCCGGTGTGGCATGGCACCTATCGAATGGGCAAGATCAAATCCAACAAGGATCCCTTTTTCATGCGCGGCTTCCGTTATTTCCCGAATCGCCAGCAACTGCCCGCTCCGGTAAAGCACGGACGGCAACAGGACAATTGACACATCTTCGGTCAATTTCTCCAAAATATCCTCCAGTTCCAATGTATAGCCATCCCTGCTTTCAATTTTCCGCATGGCAATTTCCGGATTCAGTCCGCGCAGGCGGAGATGGCTTTCCACCGCATAAATGTCCGACGGGAAATTCAATTCATCGACAAGGATAACCGATCGTTCTGCTGTCGGCTGGAATAATGTCGACAGCATCTGGTGGATGTTTGAGGTGATCGAGCCCGTCACCATCACTTCATGTGGCTTCGCACCGACAAAAGGAGCGATACGCGAACTCATCTCCTCTGCCAGTGTGAACCAGGGATTGTCCCCTTCTGTCCAGCCGTCGATTCCGTAACTTCTCCAGCTATCCACCAAACTGAGCATTTTTGCTTCGGCCCGTTTTGACATGAGTCCGAGAGAATTTCCGTCCATATAAATTTGTCCGTCTTCCATATAAAACTCTTCTTTAAAATCTTTCAGCACATCCTGTTCATCCAAATCCCTGGCAGTCGCCATAGTCATCTTCCTTTCATCTATAGGAATGCATACATTGCAGCGCCGAGAATTGCGGTTATCAGAACAACAATCCAAGGGGCGAGTTTAAAATAGACTAACATGGCAAAAGCGATTACCGCAACGGCAAAGTCAGCCGGGCCGTTTATCGCTGAAACAAATACGGGATCATACAGCGCAGCAAGCAAAATGCCCACCACAGCTGCATTTACTCCCTTCAACGCGGCTTGGACGCCGGATTTGGTCCGTATGATGCTCCAGAACGGCAATGTGCCGATGACCAGCAGGAACGAGGGCAGAAACATGGCAAAGACAGCGATGAATACCCCCCACCCACTGCCCATCAATTGGCCCAGATAAGCTGACAGCGTGAACAGTGGACCCGGAACCGCCTGTGCCGCACCGTAGCCGGCGATGAATGTATCGGCATCCATAAATTCAGGCACAACTTCACGTTCAAGCATCGGCAACACTACATGGCCGCCACCGAACACAATCGAACCGACACGGTAAAAAATATCAAAAATCGCATAGTAACCCGATTCGATCAGGGGTCGCAGCAACGGCAGCCCGATCAATAATCCGGCGAAAATTGTCCATGCAGCTATACCGGTCTTTTTGCCGAAAGTAAGAACCAATTGGACAGCTTCCGGCGCTTTTTCGTAGCGGTAGATGAAGAACCCGATTGACCCGGCCAGTATGATGACTGCGATTTGCGCCCAGGCTGTCGGCACCAGTAATATAGCTGCCGCCGATAAAACGGCAATAGCCACCCTTTGCCTGTCCGGCACCAAAGACTTGCCCATCCCGAGCAGCGCATGGGCAACAACGGCAACTGCCACTATTTTTAAGCCCTGGATCCAACCGGTATCAAAAGCTCCTCCTGAAATGAACATCGCAAACAATGCCAGTATAAGGACAGATGGCATGGTGAAACCGAACCATGACAAGAACCCTCCAAGAATCCCTCCCCGCAGCATCCCAATCGAAATACCGACCTGAGAACTTGCCGGGCCTGGCAGGAATTGGCATAATGCAACAATGTCTGCATAAGCTTTATCATCAAGCCATTTCCGCTTTTCAACATACTCATTCCGAAAATATCCAAGATGGGCCGTGGGACCACCAAATGAAGTCATTCCAAGCTTGGTGGATGCTTTTAGAATTTCCAGGTATTTATTTTGTGCCACTGGAGCCCCTCCTTTTTCTTTATCTCCTATTAAGGATAACTGAATGCTTATGTGTTTTAAATTACAATTGTGTAAATTTCATTTTACGGAATTATTTGTCTTTTCATTTTCCTTGCCGTATTATTGAATTACTTTATATTTCTATATTTGTTGAGATAATAATTTGCATAAGTCGATATTCCGCAAAACAGCGCCAAAGCGGCATATAAAGTATTAATCTTCTATTCAAATTATTTAACCAGGAGGTGCAAACTTTGTTTCACTCATAACCTTTTTGACTGAAGCAAAGGAATTATTTGGATATAGCCATACACTTAATTACATTTTTTCTGCTTATCAGCACTGCGGCCTTTTTTTCGGCAAGTGAATATGCCATTGTAAAAGTACATAAAAGCCGGATTGACCAATTGATGGAAGACGGCCACAGAAATGCAGCAGCTGCCGGCCGCGTCCTGTCGAATGTGGACGATTATTTGTCTGCCTGCCAGATTGGCATTATGTTATCCGTACTCGGTTTGGGCTGGCTTGGCCACGCAGCCGTTCTGGATATCATCACTCCCCTGATTGCGAACCTGCAGTTGCAGACCGATGTTGCGGGCGTAGTGGCATTCCTGATTGCATTTTTCATTGTACTGTCGATTTTGTCGATAATTGGTGAGCTGATCCCGAAAACGATCGCCATCCACAATGCTGAAAAAATCACCTTGGCAATCGCCAAACCATTAATTGCCTCCTATTACCTTATGTATGGCTTTATCTGGCTTTTTCATAAAGCGTCGAGAATCATTACGGGGTGGTTTGGCATCAGCCAGGTTACACAGTCGGACATCGGACATACGGAAGAAGATCTGAAGTTGCTGTTGGCGGACAGTTTGAGAAGTGGAGAAATCAATTCCTCGGAATTCGCATTCGTCAATAAGATTTTTGAATTTGATGAACGCATTGCCAAAGAAATAATGGTTCCAAGGACCGGGATGAAAATCATCGAAAAAGAACTGACTCTGAAAGAGGTGTTCGAAGTTCCCGGTATTGAGAAGTTTACCCGCTATCCCGTCATCGACGGAGACAGGGATCATATCATTGGCGTGCTCAATATGAAATATCTTCTTACGGCCTATATCAGAAATCCGCTCAATGGCGATAAAGCCGTTGAAAATTTTGTGCTTCCCGTTATCCAGGTCATCGACACGATGCCCTTGAACGAATTATTGCTGAAGATACAGCGTGAGCGCATTCATATGGCGATACTGCGCGATGAATATGGGGGGACAGCGGGGCTTGTGACAATTGAAGACATCATCGAGGAAATCGTCGGCGATATCCAGGATGAATTTGATATGGAAGAAGTTCCCGAAGTACAAAAAATTGGAGATGCACATTATATCTTCAGTGCCAAGATGCTGATTGACAGCATTAATGATATACTGGATATAGAAATTGATGAAGAAGACATCGATACTATTGGCGGGTGGATCATGAGCAAAAGTTTTGATGCCATACCCGGAGAAAAGATAATTGAACAAGGATATGAATTTCTGATCAAAGAAGTTGATGGCCATCATATCCTCTACCTGGAAGTTCAGAAAATTGATGAAGCTGAACAGGATGAATAACGACAGCGACTCTCATGCGGGGGTCGTTTTCACTTTGTCCCGAAGATTTGGAGGCAGGAAACTTTATGGAATTATACACAAATTTACGCCGCGGGGAAAAAGGCGCCTGGCTGAGCATAGGGGCTTATGTCTTTCTCAGCGCCCTGAAACTGGCTTTCGGTTTTGCCGGCTCATCAGAAGCGCTGAAAGCCGACGGACTCAATAACCTGACTGATATCATTGCATCCGTCGCTGTATTGGTGGGATTGCGGATCTCTCAGAAACCGCCGGATGAAAACCACCATTACGGCCATTTACGCGCTGAAACGGTGGCTTCGCTGTTGGCCTCTTTCATCATGGCGGTCATTGGCCTCCAGGTTCTGCTCGGGGCCGGACGAAATTTAGTAAATCCAGGTGAACAGACGGAACCTTCTTTGTATACTGCCGGAATCGCTTTCTTTTCCGCAATCGTCATGTATGCTGTTTACCGCTACAACTTGAAATTGAGCCGTGAAATCAACAGCAGCGCTGTCAAAGCGGCGGCTTATGACAACCGGTCCGATGCCGTTGTCAGCATCGGTGCCGGGATTGGAATCGTTGGCGCTATCCTCGGCGCACCGGTCCTCGACGTCATCACAGCTTTTATCGTCGGCCTGATTATTTTGAAAACCGCTTTGGACATATTCAAAGAATCGGTGATGACCTTGACTGACGCATTCAATGAAGATGAGCTCGAGACCCTGTCTGTCATAATACGAAAAGTGCCCGGTGTCCGAAAATTAAGCGACTTTAAAGGGAGACATCACGGCAATGTCATGTTTGTGGACTTGACCATTGAAGTGGATCCCCGGTTGAATGTAACGGAAAGCCATTGGATAACGGAAGAAATTGAAAGAAAAGTAAAAAAATCGAAACCCAATTGTGTCGTGCTCGTACATATAGAGCCGGACTATTCCGACTTTGACGACCCGGCACAAGAGGAGGAGTAAGTGATGTATGATTTAGTTGACCAAAAGAAAATCGTTTATATTGCCATTGCAGTTATTTTGTTGATTTCCGCTCTGGTTGCGCCCGTTGCTGTTTTTTACCCCATCAAAGCCACCTTCATCACTCCCGATGCGCTGGCAATCGGCACATCCCCTGCATCGCTGCTCACCGGGGGCATTGGCCTTGCGCTGTTGGCGGGTGCTTTGATTGTCCTGGCTACTGTCGAACAGAAGCTGAAAAAATATGGCACTGCTCTTGCATTAGCCGTTTTGGGGGTTCTTGGGCTCAGCTTTTCATTGACCGACTATTATTACATAACTTCAGAACAGTTCGTCTATAATGCCCCGTTGGCGATAACTTCCGACAAATATGATTGGACGGATTTCGAAAAAATCGAAGAACGCATCATCAAGGAAAATGGCGTAACCAAAGTAGACTCAATTGTCTTTTACTTGAACAATGGCACAGTCATTGATATGTCCGGTGGATCCATCCTCACGATGAGCGGCAGCATCATCAATAATGTACAGCGGTCCGGCGGCTCCCATGAACGAATCCGGGAAGAATAACTGGTACTCGAAAAGCCCTTTGCCTATCAGGCAAAGGGCTTTAACTATTCAGCGGGGGCTGTGCTGCTGCCAGCTTCACATCATTTCCAAAGAATAAGCCGGCAATCCCATGGCGGAGCCTGCTTTCGAGCCGCTCTTTCATCTCGACATCGGTGACGTGCACCTCCACCTGAAAATCCAATGCGGAATTCCGGAATCCGATGAACCGCACATCCGGCTGCTGATTCTCCGGGACTCCATCCATCGCAGACATTTCCTTTTCTGCAGCTTCACAGATCAACTTCTCGACTTTCGCCGTATCACTGCCATAAGCGACACTGACCTCTACCCGGGCGAACAATTCGGCACTGGAACGATTTTTTACAATCTGCTCGATAAAATATTGGTTCGGTACCACCATTGTTCCATCCTTTAAGGTTTCCACCACTGTGGAGCGCAATTTGATCCTTTTAATTTTCCCTATTTTTTTATCAATTTCCACCATTTCCCCGACTTCCATCGGCCGTTCGAAAAGAATGATGATGCCTGATACAAAGTTAGCGGCGATATTGCGGACACCGAAACCGATCCCTATGCCCAGGACACTGAAAACGACGCCCAATGCCGTGAGATCAAGTCCGACTGTGGTGAAGCTTAACGCTAGGGCAAGAAACATGACTGTGTAGTAAATCAGTCGGTTGATGGTAAAACTCAACCCGACATCGATATCAAATTGCTCGTATATATAAGGCATTACATGACGCGTGAATGTCTTGATGATGCGGCTCGCAAAAGTCACAATCATTACGACTACCACGATCAGGAAAATAGTCACCTCAACGCCATCGGTCTCGTAAAACGGATAGGTAAGCCATCTTTCCTTCCAGAAATAGAACAAGAACAAAATAATGGAACTGTAGAAAGCCAGCCAGTTCAGGATGGCTTCAATAATCGGTATAAACCTTTTCTTGTATGGCGTTCGTTTTAAAATCATTTTCAGGGTCCACTCAATTGCCAGCTTGATGACGAAAATCAAAGAGAGATAGACGAAGAACATGAAAAATTCCCTAACCGATAAATCCTTCAGCATTTCTATGCCCCTGAAGATCTGGCCATTGTCCATTGTCATCGCCTCTTTCCTTTCATCTGATGAAAATTGCATCAATCAATTCCCTTTTAACATCAGCAAATTGACTGAAGACTTTCCAAGCTGGTCAGCAAGTCTGTCCACTTTCCCCTGCAGGAACTTGCGGTCCAGAGACTTCATTTCCTGGGGATTGATTGCCTCCAGCACATATAATTGAATGTCCCACAAATCTTCATATCGTTCTGAAGAGGTTGATTCAGCGGTAACTACCAATGAATCTGTTATTGCCGACATTACTGAAATATCATCTTTTCCATAATAGGCGATCTGGTAATAAACTTTATACAGAATTTCCTCGAACTTCGGCAACGGGTACAGTACGCGTCCATTGCCTTCCTTGTCAGTGAACACCAATCCACCTGTACTGAGATTCCCTATTTTACCGAGCAGATTGCCGAGGCGGACAATAATATCATTTGCAGTGTTAGGATCGTTAATGCCCGGCGAGATGGCCCTCAAGCCAATTTCGACAAGTTTCTGCATGGCAAATTCAATATCCTGTTCGGAAGTTCGTTCTTCGCCGAACACGAAAAATTCATCGACAGGAAAATCGTCGGAATCCGCCTTAAAGATATTGACCAGCGGTTTATTTTCATGGACATATTCACCGATGCAGGAAAGCACTTCAATTTCCATATTCTTTTTTTGGGCAAAATCCTGCAATTTTTCAAAATAGATATAACCAATGAATCCGGTCTTTCCTGCCATGATGGTTTGCTTGATGCCATCCGGTTTCCAGCCCGCACCGGAACTGGCACTGCCTGACTCGAGTTTATCGAATTTACCCACGACCCGCTCCGTATCATCGACCAATTCGATAATGAGCTTCCCAACCTGGACTGTGGAGGAAATATGATGAATAAAATAGGCAAAAGTCGCGAGACAGAAGAATGCTATCAGGATGCCCACAAAAGTGGAAATCACATCGTGACTGTAAAGATGCGCCCTCATGAACAGCAGCGACAGGGTGTTATAGATAAAACCGCCAAGAAATATGCCCAGTACTCTCCACGTCAGTCGGTCATGGACGAAATTCTTCAATGTTCGGGGCGAGAATTGTGAGGAATACATTGTCAGCACGACCAGAATGGTGGAAAACGTAAAAGTCGTCATTGTCAGCAACGCACCGGATAAGCTCCCCATGATTGTTTTTGCCAAATCAACGTTTGTCAGGAGTATTGATGGTATGTATTCACTCATCGCGTCGATCCAATGCAAATCGATGTAAAAGAAGATGATCGATAATGCTACTGCAAGTATGCTGTAGGCAGCAGGGGTCACCCATAACTTTTCTTTGATCCATAAAGTGAATTTTTTCATCGCCGCTTCCCCCTAATTATTTCTATATCAAATATTTCCCCTGTTGTTGCCTGTGACAAACACATTAAGCCCGGTTTTCACTTTTTCAACTGGCTCGCACAAAATAAAAAAGCCCCTGACAGTCAGGAGCTCAAAAGTTCAACGGGTATGTGCAGTGTTTGCTGTATCGTGTTTCTCCGGAAAAATACTGCTGTCCAGATACTTGTGGAAGAACCATTCTCCGCCTCCGATAACGATTGCAGAGATAATCGCAGGCGTAATGATATCGACGTTATTGCCCACCAGTGCATCGCCAAGCAGCCATATTACAAGAAAAGCCACAACAATATCCGAAACTGTCGCAATGGCATTGCGCTTATTCTGCTCGGAGCGGTCACCTGCTTTTCTGAAAATCATCAGGTCACCCATCAAATAAGCTATTATTGTCAGCGCTAAGCTGATCCAAATAGTATCCATGAACGGAACATCAAAGAATAAAGTCAAGATAATCAAGAGGACGACTGCAATCATCAGGAATTTGATTACCAGTGCTTTTGCGTGATTCATTGATTCCACTCCTTTCTGTAGAATATTTTAGTATTCTTTACCCATTTCGCAAGACTTAAACCTTATTTTTCCACTTTTTATAAAGCACTTATTCTTTTACTGTCACCGGAATTTCTTTAACACCACGAACGATCATTCCCGGTCTCCAGACAAGTTCGCTTTCCGGCACACGCAATCTCACATTCGGAAAACGGTCCAACAGCTTGCTGATTGCTATCTTTCCCTCGAGCCGTGCAAGCGGCGCTCCGAGACAATGATGGATACCTGTTCCAAAAGCGAGATGCGGGTTCTTTTCCCGGCTGATATTGAATACTTCGGGGTCTTGGAATTTATCAGAATCGCGGTTCGCTGCATTCAAAGCAACTACCACTAATTCCCCCCGCCTGATTTCTTTTCCGGCAAATTGAAAGTTTTCACTTGCCCATCTTGATGTACTGAATTCAACTGGTCCATCGAAACGCAATGATTCCTCGATTGCTTGGTCAATCAGTTCCGGATTTCTCCTTAACAGCTCTTTCTGTTCCGGATGCTTTAGCAAGTTCAAAAAACTGTTGCCTATTAAATTGACCGTGGTCTCGTGGCCAGCAATAATCAATAAGGTCACTAGCCCATATAACTCTTTTTCCGTTAGCCGGTCACCGGCTTCTTCCGCTGTTATCAGCTTGCTGATCAGGTCGTCCTTCGGTTCCCGCCTTGTTTCACTGAACCATTCCCCAAGATAGCGGATAAAATCATTCATGTGCTGATAAATACTGACTCCGGGCTCACCGCTGCTTCCTTCAATAAGTGAATTCGACCAGATCCGAAACTTATCGCGGTCTTCCGAAGGCACACCAAGAATTTCGCAAATAACGATAATTGGCAATGGAAAAGCGAAATCGTCAATCAGATTGACTTCCTCTTTTTGTTCCATGTCGTTTAACAGCTGATCGGTTATTTCTTCTATCCGCTCTTTCATGCCTTCGATGACCCTTGGAGTAAAGGCTTTTTGCGCAAATCCCCGGAGACGGCGATGATCTGGCGGATCAGAAAAAAGCATATTCTGTGTAAATACACTCATTTCGTCCATCGAACCTCCGTAAAGCTTGCTGAAGTCCTTGATAAAACGCGGCTCCTTCAATGCCTCCACCGCTTCCGTATAGCCTGTAATCAACCATCCGTGCTGGCCATCCGGGAACCGGGTTTTATAAACCGGATTCACCCGACGCAATTGTGCGTAATATGGATAGGGATTTTCCACAAATCCTTCTGAGAATAATTGCTGGCCGTATTTATTGACGTCCACCAGATCGCCTCCTTTCTCTATTCATACCCGCTGCCGTCCGTTTTTTTCTCCGTCAAATCACCTAAAAAAGAAAAGGCCGTAAATTCCGGCCTTCTCTTTACTCCAATCTATTTTGTTGCGGCTCCAAGTGCATAGCGGATCAGGCTTTTAACGAATCGATCGAAATTCGCAAATCGCGGATCCTGTGTCTGACCATTTTTATACCGGAAATAAATCTGTTGGACAATGACTGCCAGTTTAAAATAAGCGAACGTCAGGTAAAAATCAATTTGAGAAACATCCCGGCCGCTCTTTTCCGCATAGCGGTGAATAAATTCCTCACGTGTGTAAAATCCTTCCTTGACAGTAACAGGCGGTTTGCCCATTCCCTTTTTCAGAAGTTCCGGATCATCCGCCTGGATCCAGTAGCTCATTGCTGCACCCAAATCTGCAAGCGGGTCACCGACAGTTGCCATTTCCCAATCAAAAAGTCCGGTTATTTCCGTATAATCTTCACTGAACAACGCATTATTCAATTTAAAATCGTAATGGATGATTGTTGGTTCCTGTGATTCCGGTATATTGGCCAGCATCCATTTTTTCAGAGCTTCTACCTCTTCGATATCATCTGTTTTCGCACGTTCATAACGGCCAATCCACCCATTGACCTGCCGTTCCATAAATCCTTCCGGTTTCGCCATGCCGGCAAGCGCCGTTTTTTTGTAATCGATGGCATGAAGCTCTACCAGCGTATCCACCATTTTTTCGGAAATTTTCCTGCTGAGTTCTGCAGTCGTTTCTGTTCCTTCTGGAAATTCGGTGTCCAGCACAATCCCATGCCGCCTTTCCATAACGAAGAATGGACTGCCAGTTATAGAAGTTTCTTCCGAAAACACATATGGTTTTGGGGCTGCAGGAAAAATCGGCGCAAGCGACTGCAGAATTTTGAATTCCCTTTCCATATCGTGCGCTTTCGGAGCCACTGGCCCAAGCGGCGGTTTACGGAGAACCCCTTCCCATTCACCAATTTTCAGTGCATAGGTTAAGTTGGAATGGCCCGCGCCAAATTGGCGAATTTCAAGTTCACCTTCGGGCAGTCCTCCAATTGACGAGCGAAGAAATTCTTCAAGTTTTTGCAGGTTAATTTCTTCCCCTTTTCTAACCGGAATCGTTGCTTGCGTAAAATCCCCCACTGGTTCTCCCTCGTTTCCTATAGATATTTTTTTAATTCCAATTTGGCGATTTGGCTTCTGTGTACTTCATCCGGTCCGTCCGCCAGTCGCAGCGTCCGTGCATTCGCCCATTGTGCCGCAAGTGTGAAATCGTCACTGACGCCCGCTGCACCAAAAGCCTGGATTGCGCGGTCAATGACGCGCAGCGTCATACTCGGTGCTGTGACTTTAATCATGGCGATTTCCGCTTTCGCTTCTTTATTGCCGACGGTATCCATCATATAGGCCGCTTTCAGCGTCAAAAGACGTGCCTGTTCAATGTCGATGCGTGAATCAGCGATCCATTCACGGATGACTCCCTGGTTCGCCAGCGGCTTGCCGAAAGGTGACCTTTCCTGGACGCGCCCACACATTTCTTCCAGTGCGCGTTCTGCCGCCCCGATCAGGCGCATGCAATGATGGATTCTGCCGGGCCCGAGCCTTCCCTGGGCAATCGCAAATCCTTTCCCTTCGCCCCAAATCATGTTGCCCGCCGGCACACGAACATTGTCAAAATTGATTTCCGCATGTCCATGTGGTGCGTGGTCGTAGCCGAAAACCGGCAGCATACGTTCAATCGTCACTCCTGGCGTATCCAAAGGGACCAAAATCATGGACTGCTGTTCATATTTCGCTGCATCCGGATCGTTCTTGCCCATCACGATGGCGATTTTGCAACGTGGATCGCCTGCCCCTGAGGACCACCATTTGCGGCCGTTGACGATCCATTCGTCCCCATCTTTAGTAATGGTTGCAGAAATATTCGTTGCATCACTCGATGCTGCATCCGGTTCGGTCATCGAAAAACATGAGCGGATCTCCCCGTTCAAAAGCGGTTGGAGCCATTGCGATTTCTGTTCTTCAGTTCCGTACCGTACCAGTACTTCCATATTGCCGGTATCCGGTGCGCCGCAATTGAAAACTTCCGGACCGATCAGCGACCTGCCCATGATTTCACACAGCGGCGCGTATTCCTGGTTGTTGAGGCCGGCACCATATTCGCTGTCCGGGAGAAACAAATTCCACAGCCCCTGCTCTTTCGCTTTCTGCTTCAGTTCTTCCATAATGGGAGGCACTTGCGCCCAGCGGTTTTGCTGCTCATTCAGTTGTTTTTCATAAACCCTTTCGTTCGGATAAACATGCTCTTCCATAAAACTCGTTAAGCGTTGCTGCAGATCCTGTGTCTTCTGCGAATAGGAAAAATCCAAAATAAGTTCCACCTTTCTTTTATACTGACCAGTTGGTATGTTCAGAATATTAGTTTAATGGTAGCGCTTCTATTAATTGTTTGCAAGACTTTGGAAGCCCTTCTTCCGAATTCTCTTAAAAATTGGAATCATGAATAAAAAAGGGATTGACCATTTCAGAATAATCCGGTATCTTAAAGATAACTTGAGGAAAGAGGTGGGGTATTATGGCTATTCTATTCATTGCAACGACACAGCAGATCCAGTCCATAGTATCCCGCTCCGTGTATCGCTGACGATACGCTTCTTCCATTATGCCCGGGAACCATGGACTGCGATTTGCACGACGCATCCATGGTTTTTTATTATGCATAAAAATTCACTAGTGTTGCATAAAAACTGACGAAATATTCAGTCACAATTTTTCAATTATTTTTGCCAAAAAGGGAAGCACCCGAATAAAGGTAGCACTGTCCATTTGGTAGATTTATACAGTTTGACGAAG
>NZ_VIFV01000022.1 GCF_007004625.1 Planococcus salinarum
AGGGCTCAAAAGTCTGGTAGCACGTTATGAAACTTTGCGTTATGCATCTTAATTGAACCGCCGTATACCGAACGGTACGTACGGTGGTGTGAGAGGTCGGGAGTTAATCGCTCCCTCCTACTCGATTAAAGGGAACAGAAGGAAAAGAGCATCCATCAGGAAACGGTGTCCTGAAAGTGAGGGAAAGGGAGTGGGAAAAATTACCACAGTTTGAATTATAACTTCATATTACTGGATAAAATTTTTGATAAATAATAGAACAAACGTTCGTTTTATGGTAAAATAGAGTTACAGCTGTATGAGGGCGGTTTGGCCATTCCCCAGGAAAGGGGGTGGTGATATGACAGTTTACGAATCATTCGGATTGGTTTTTACAAGCATCGGGCTGACGATCAGCGGCTTGACCTTGATCATTTCAATGATTTTAGTCACAAATAAAAAAAAATAACCGTCCCATGTGGCGTGGAATGACGGTTATTTGATGCCTAGAATTCCAGCCAACCGCGCTCAATGCGGCATACAGCTGGCCGAATGCATATGCATTCGGTTTTTTGCGTTACATTAATTATACTAAAGCCAGTCTATTTTGCAACTGACTTATACCCATCCGCGTTCATACGGCACCGGGACTTCGATTTCAGCGTCCAATTCCTTGGAAGCGCGGAAAGCCCAGTAGGGATCCCGCAGCAATTCGCGGGCTAGGAAAATCATATCGGCCCGTCCGTTCTGCAGGATTTCCTCTGCATGGAGGGGACTCGTGATGAGACCCACGGCGCCGGTCGGAATTTCCGCATGGTGTTTGATCGTTTCCGAAAATTTCACCTGATAACCCGGATAAACCGGGATTTTGGCAGGCACCAGAGCACCTGAACTGACATCGATCAGATCGACACCCTGCTGCTTCATCCACTTGGCCATTTCAATGTACTGTTCCGGCGTCATTCCGCCTTTCGTATAATCATGGGCAGAAATTCGGACAAACAGCGGCTTGGTCCAGATTTCATTTACCGCTTCAATGACTTCCCGAAGTATGCGGTAGCGATTTTCCGAACTTCCTCCATATTCGTCCGTACGTTTATTTGTCAGAGGGGACAGAAATTCATTCAACAGATAACCGTGTGCTCCGTGCAATTCGATAACATCAAAACCGGCACGGTCGGCCCGGACAGCAGCGCTTCGGAAAGCTTTCACTGTTTCGGTGATATCTGCTTTCGACATTTCCGTCGGAGTTTTGTAACTGTCATTAAATGCCAAAGCGCTCGGTGCGTGGATATCTCCGTCAACGGTTGCTTTTCTGCCGGCATGGGCAAGCTGAATTCCAGCTTTCGCCCCGTTCTTTTTTATCAGGCCGACCAGTTCCGCCAACCCTTCAACATGGGCGTCCTCCCAAATTCCAAGATCGCGTGATGAAATACGGCCCTGGGGCTGGACTGCTGTCGCTTCCAGGATGATCAGGCCCGTGCCGCCGACTGCCCGCGTTGGGTAGTGGATGCGGTGCCAGTCTGTGATGCGGCCGTCTTCCTGGTCGCTCTGGTACATGCACATCGGTGCCATGACAATCCTGTTTTTAAAAGTTATATCTTTGATCGTCATCGGTTCAAAAAGTTTCACCATGGATATTGTCCCCCTTATCAGTTCACTGGCAAAATTACTTGAACTCTTTACCCAGCTCACGCGAACGCGCTGCCGCAGCGCTGACACATTGTCCGACGATATCCTTGAAATCATTGGCTGCCAAGGATTCAAGGCCCGCTGCTGTGGTGCCGTTCGGGCTTGTTACCTTCTGGCGCAACTCTGCAAAATCTTCCTGCTGCATCATTTCTGCGGCGCCCAGGAAGGTCTGGCGCACCAATTTTTTGGCATCCGCTGAAGAAAGGCCATTGGCGATGCCCGCTTCCCGCATCGCTTCTGCAAAATAATAGATATAAGCCGGTCCACTGCCCGCCACTCCTGTCAAGGCATGCAATTGATCTTCTTCGACCACGGTAACGCTGCCGATGGAAGAAAGCAGCTTGCGCAATTCATGTTGCTGCTCGACCGTCACATGTTTACTCCAGGCCACTCCCGTTGCTGATTTTCCGACTTGAGCCGAGGTATTCGGCATCGCCCGGGCCACAGGGAAATTTCCGACATGGCGCTGAATCGTGTCGATCGACACACCCGCTGCCACTGAAACAATGACCGTATTGCCGGACAGTTTTTTCTTAATGCCGGCCAATGCTGCTGCCACGTCTTTCGGTTTCATCGCCAACAGGATAAAATTGGCATCTTTCAATTCTGTTTTTGATTCATCGACGATATTGACACCATATTCATCGTGCAGTAATTCCAGGCGGTCCTGGTCTGATCTATTCATCACCGAAATATCCTCCGGTTTCATGATTCGTTTGTTGATCCATCCGTGAATCATGGATTCCGCCATTGATCCGGCTCCTACACATACAATTTTCATCTTTCTCCACTTCCTTTTCTCATAATAAAAAGCGCAATCATCCCTGTTCATCAAGGACGAAAACGCTTTGTTTCCGCGGTACCACCCAGCTTTGCCATTTAAGACACTACTCGATATCCTTAACGCGGACTTACGGCCGTGTTTTCACGGCAGCTCAAAAGCAGGTTCCAGAAGGGAGCGGGGGTGTGCCTTTCAGCTGAAGCAACACTCTCTTTACACCATCACCATCTGTACTGATCTTCATCATCGCTTACATATGTATATAAATTATACGGACAGCCCATTTGAATGTCAAATAACGCTGCGGGGTGACGGAGCGCGGTTTTACAGGTATGATGGATGAACAGTCATTCATTTTTTTAAGGAGAGATAAGAATTGAACCTACACAAAATCATTATTCCGACGCCTTTCGCGGTCGGTGACGTAAATTCCTATCTATTAAAAGGGGATGCATTGACCCTTGTCGACGCCGGGCCCAAAACACCGGAAGCGTGGGAAGCGTTGAAATTCGGACTGAACGAAGCTGGGGTGCAGCCGGAAGATGTGGAGCAAGTGATTCTTACCCATCATCACCCGGACCATGCCGGCTGGATCGACGGTTTTGATAATGCCAGATTATACGGCCATCCCTATAACGATTTATGGCTCCGGAGAGACCAGGCTTTTTTTGACTTTCATGATGCCTTCTATCTGGAACGCCTCAAAGAGGAAGGTGTGCCGGACGACCAACTTTTCTGGATCAAACGCATGAAGCGGCCGCTGACGCTGATGGGCAGCCGTCCGCTTGATATGACCATCAATGAAGGGGATGTGCTGCCCGGCCATCCGGAATGGGCTGTTATGGAAACACTTGGCCACGCGCAAAGTCATTTGTCCTTTTGGAACGAAGAGACAAGGCAGATGATCGGGGGAGACCATGTTATCGCGAAAGTTTCCTCCAATCCACTGATTGAGCCTCCGCTCGATCCATCGATGGGCCGCCCCAAGTCGTTGCTCCAGTATAACGAGTCATTGGGCCGATTACTGAAAATGCCGGTGGATATAATATACAGCGGCCACGGCGAGGACGTCCGCAATGTCCATGAACTGATCACCGAACGGCTGGCGAAACAGCATCAGCGCGCCATGAAGGTGCTGGCGATGATCGGCAATGAAGAAAAGACAGTCTATGATTTAACCAAGCAGCTGTTCCCTCATGCCTACGAAAAGGAATTGGGGCTGACACTTTCTGAAACCATTGGCCAGATTGATTACCTGCTTGAAGACGGCCTCATTACTGAGCAAATGGATGATAAGGGAATTTTCCATTACAAAGAAGCGTAAATTTACTGCTATATAAAGAATCAGCATAAATATGTCGCGCCGGCGCTGTTTTGCGGAATATCGGCTTCTATAGATTATTAGTTCAATTTATAAAATTGGTTTTATTGCAACAATTAGCCGCAGCATGTAAAATAAACGCGTTAGTGACTAACGAAAGCCATCACGATTAACTGGAAAAGGACTGAATCAATTTGAAAAAATGGGGTTTATTAATCGCTGGAATGTTGTTCCTATCAGCTTGTTCAGATGAAGAGGCAAAACCTGCCGAAACAGAGAAAAAAGAAGAAGTTGCGGTGGAACAGGAACAAAAAGAAATGACAGAAAGCGGTTTTATTACGCAGATCCGCAATGATAAAGTGCTTGTCAACAACATCTATTTCTCGTTCGCTGAAGATGTCGAAGTGGATACTTCCGGTGGCAGTGAAACTTCCGAGGCTGTGTTGAGTGATATCCGCACTGGCATGAAAGTGGATATTTCATACAATGGCCCGCTGGAACAAGCGTTCCCATTGGAAGCGGAAGCTGACAGCATTACGATTCTGAAAGATGAAGAATCAGTCGAACAGTCGGAAGCGCTGCAGGCTTATATCAATAAAGAGCAGCTCGCCAGCCTTCTCATACTTGGCCAGCCGATTGTCCGCGACAACGAAATCGGCTTCCTGTTCAACAACATGGACACCGGCGAGATGGAAGAAGTCCGCATCGATTTGGATACGCATGAATATACCGTTGGCGACGGTGAAGAAGAAGCAGAAGATACCAATTAACGGCAGAACGGTGGAAGCCGCTTCCACCGTTCTTTTTTTTGTTCATTTTTTAGCCCTTACCACTTGCGTTCAATTTTCATGCGTGGTATTGTATGTATATTAATTTTAATTAATGTATAAAAATACAAAGGTGGTTTTTCTATTGAATAAAAAAATCGTTCTCGCCTATTCAGGTGGACTGGATACATCGGTGGCCATTCCGTGGTTGAAGTCAGAAGGTTATGACGTAGTGGCAGTGTGCCTTGATATTGGAGAAGGCAAGGATCTGGAGTTCATCAAGAAAAAAGCGCTGCAGGTTGGAGCGGTTGAAAGTTACATGATTGATGCAAGAGACGAATTTGCGGATAATTATGCATTAATATCCATGCAGGCCCATACATTATACGAAGGGAAATATCCGCTGGTCTCCGCGCTGTCGCGTCCGCTGATCTCCAAAAAGCTGGTGGAAATCGCTGAAATGAGCGGTGCAACTGCCGTGGCCCATGGCTGCACGGGCAAAGGCAATGACCAGGTGCGTTTTGAAGTGTCGATCAAATCATTGAATCCGAACCTGGAAGTCGTAGCGCCCGTCAGACAATGGGGTTGGTCGCGTGACGAAGAGATCGCCTATGCCAAGGAAAACAATGTGCCGATTCCGGTCAACCTCGACAGCCCGTTCTCGATCGATATGAATCTTTGGGGCCGTGCCAATGAATGCGGCGTGCTGGAAGATCCGTGGGCGACGCCGCCGGAAGAAGCGTACGAACTGACGAATGCCCTTGAAAACACTCCGGATACGCCGGATACGGTGGAAATCGAGTTTGTCAAAGGAGTGCCGGTGAAACTGGACGGCATTTCCTATACATTCAAAGAACTGATTTTCGAATTGAATCATGTGGCAGGAAAACACGGCATCGGCCGTATCGATCATGTCGAGAATCGTCTGGTCGGCATCAAATCGCGTGAAATTTACGAAGCTCCAGCTGCAATGACCTTGATTGCTGCACATAAAGAATTGGAAGACATTACGATGGTCAAGGAAATGGCGCATTTCAAGCCGGTCATCGAGAAAAAAATAACTGAAATTATTTACGAAGGCTTATGGTTCTCACCCCTCCGCACAGCGCTGGAAGCATTCCTGAAAGAAACCCAGGAATTCGTCAATGGCACGGTACGTGTGAAAATGTTCAAAGGACACGCCATCGTAGAAGGAAGAAAGTCTCCGAATTCACTGTACAGCGAACAATTGGCGACGTATTCCACAGACGACACTTTCAATCACCAGTCAGCGGTCGGTTTCATCGAATTATGGGGGCTTCCGACAGTCGTTAATGCGATGGTCAATAAAAAGCCGGTGCCTGTCACCGAACAGGTGAAAGAAAAGGTGCAGTCATGACCAAGCTTTGGGGAGGCCGTTTTCAGAAATCGGCCGAACAATGGGTCGATGAGTTTGGCGCCTCGATTGCTTTTGACCAGGAGCTGGTAATGGAAGATCTCGAAGGCAGCAAAGCGCATGTGAAAATGCTCGGCGCCTGCCGGATTCTGTCGGAGGAAGACACGGCTTTGATACTTTCGGGCCTTGATGCACTGAAGCAAAAAGCGGCGGCAGGAGAGCTCGACTACAGCGCCGCCAATGAAGACATCCATTTGAATCTGGAGAAGTTCCTGATCGACGAAATCGGTCCGGTCGGCGGCAAACTTCATACAGGCAGAAGCCGCAACGACCAAGTTGCAACCGATATGCATTTGTATTTGAAAAACCGCGTCGGCGACATCATCGAAGCGGTCAACCATTTCCAACAGGCGATTGTGGAACAGGCAGAAACACACACGGAAACGATCGTGCCGGGCTATACACATCTGCAGCGGGCGCAGCCGATTTCGTTCGGCCACCACCTGTTGACGTATTTCTGGATGCTGCAGCGCGACAAGGAACGGTTGACTGAATCGATGAAACGCATCGACATATCACCGCTTGGAGCGGGGGCGATGTCCGGAACCACTTTTCCAATTGACCGCCAAATGACTGCGGAGCACCTCGGCTTCTCGGACGTTTATCCCAACAGCATCGATGCTGTCAGCGATCGTGATTTCATCGTTGAATTTCTGTCGAATGCGTCCATGCTGATGATGCACATGTCACGTTTTGCCGAAGAAATTATTCTGTGGTCAAGCGAGGAATTCCGGTTTATCGAACTGGATGACACGTTCTCGACCGGATCGAGCATCATGCCGCAGAAAAAGAATCCGGACATGGCAGAACTGATCCGCGGCAAGACCGGACGTGTTTACGGCAATCTGTTTGGTTTGCTGACCACCTTGAAAGGCCTGCCGCTGGCGTATAATAAAGACATGCAGGAAGACAAGGAAGGCATGTTTGATACCGTCCATACATTGATGGGCTCCCTGCCGATTTTCGAAGGAATGGTCCGAACGATGACCGTCCGCACGGATTCCATGGAAAAGGCGGTTTCAGCCGATTTTTCCAATGCCACAGAGCTTGCCGATTACCTGGCGGCAAAAGGAATGCCGTTCAGGGAAGCGCACGATGTCACCGGGAAGCTGGTGTTCACCTGCATTCAGCGCGGCTATTACCTGAAAGATTTGCCGATCGGCGACATGAAGGCGGCGAGTGGGCTGATAGAAGAAGATATTTACGAAACCTTACTGCCTCGAACTGCCGTGGAGCGGAGAACTTCGCTTGGCGGCACAGGCTTCGGCCAGGTACGCCATCAACTGGAGCTGGCCAAGTCGCTGATTGAACAATAAATAGCACCTACCATTAAAGCCAGGCCAATGCAGAAATTCTTGCATTGGCTTTTTACTGTCCGCAATCTCCACCGGAAGACGGATTTATTTCAACATACGAAATACTTCTTCCAATTTTGTCTAATAATTTGATAAACTGGAAGGGTTCGATACATACACTAATCTACAGCAGGGAGAAAGATAATATGCGCGTTTTTTTGGAATTGGGCTGGTTTTTTAAAGAACGGAAGAAACAATACATCACCGGCGTTTTCCTGCTCCTGATCGTCGCGTTTCTCGGGGTGCTGCCGCCGAGGATCATCGGCTTTGTCGTTGACGAGATCAGCCAGGGAACCCTGACTTCGGCCTACCTGTTGAAGTGGCTCGGGATACTTGCCGGATCGGCTTTGATCATGTATGTGCTCCGCTATGCGTGGCGTCTGTTGATCTTCGGCTCATCGATTACATTGGCGCGCAACCTGCGCGAGAAGCTGTTCCATCACTTTACGCAAATGTCCCCATCGTTTTACCAGAAGCGGCGGGTGGGAGATTTGATGGCGCATGCAACCAACGATCTGCAGGCTGTTCAGATGACGGCGGGAGCGGGAGTGCTGACGCTGGTCGATTCCCTGGCGACCGGCGGTTTTGTCATTGCGGCGATGGCCATCACCATCGACTGGAAGCTGACGTTGATTGTGCTGCTGCCGCTCCCCTTGATGGCATACATGACGAATTATTACGGCAAGCTGATGCATCTCCGGTTCCACGAAGCCCAGGCGGCGTTTTCCGGTTTGAATGACAAGACCCAGGAGAGCATTTCCGGCATGAAAGTGATCAAGACGTTCGGCCAGGAGAAGGAAGATATTGAAGATTTCAGGGCATTGTCGAAACGGGTGGTGGATGAAAATATCCGGGTGGCACGAGTGGACTCTTTGTTCGATCCGACCATTTCGGCCATTATCGGCATTTGTTATATGCTGGCCATCGGGTTTGGCTCCTATTTTGTCGTGAATGGCGACATGACGATTGGAGACCTTGTCGCTTTTACAGCGTATCTTGGGCTGCTGGTCTGGCCGATGCTCGCTTTTGGCTGGTTGTTCAATATCGTTGAACGCGGCCGTGCATCCTACGACCGCATCCGCCAGCTGCTGGCAGAACCGGCGGATATCGGCGACCACAAAGGCGCCCTCGATATCCATCCGGAAGGGGACATCATTTTCGATCTGGAGGAATTCAAATTTACCGGAGACGACCGTGCAGCATTGCACGCGGTCAAATTCACGGTTAAGCGCGGCGAAACCCTGGGCATTGTTGGGAAAACCGGCTCAGGGAAATCGGCCATTCTCCGCCTGCTGCTGCGGGAATTTGAGAATTACCGCGGCGAAATCCGTTTCGGTGGGCGCTCCATCAATGACTATAAAAAGAAGAAATTGAGAGAAGCGATTGGCTACGTGCCCCAGGATCATTTCCTGTTTTCGACCTCGGTCGGCGGCAATATCGCTTTTGCCAGACCGCAGGCTACAGAACAGGAAATCTGGGAAGCGGCGCAGCTGGCGCATATCCACCAGGACATCTTGAATTTTACCGATGGCTATGCAACGGTCGTCGGCGAACGCGGCGTTTCGCTTTCGGGTGGACAAAAACAGCGCATTTCGATTGCCCGTGCTTTGATGATGCGCCCGGAGCTGCTGATACTGGATGATTCCCTGTCGGCTGTTGATGCCAAGACGGAAGAAGCGATCCTCGAATCCCTGAAGCGGACGCGGACAGGTGAAACGACCATCATCACTTCGCACCGGCTCAGCGCCATCCAGCATGCCCACCAGATTCTGGTGATGCAGGAAGGCACGGTAGCGGAAATCGGAACGCACGAGGAACTGATGAAGAAACAGGGCATTTATTACGAAATGTATGAGCTGCAGCAACTGGAAGCGCTCGTCGAACAGGGAGGCGAGGCGCAATGAATGAAAAACAGAAAGAACTGACGGGAAAGGACCAATGGCTTGTTTTCAAACGGCTGCTCGTCTATTTGCTGCCTCATAAAAGGATGCTGTCGGTTGCCATGCTGCTCCTGGTGCTTACGGTATTGGGCGACGTAATCGGCCCATTGCTCATCAAAACCTTTATCGACAACTATCTGACAGAAGGAAATTTTCCGACCGGACCGATTGTCGGACTGGCGCTCGGTTATGTATTCATCCAGATTTCCAATGTCATCATCAGCTATTTTCAATTATTGAAGTTTCAGGAAGCGGCCCTGAAAATCATCCAACAGATGCGCATTGATGTGTTTACGAAGGTGCAGGGCCTCGGCATGCGATATTTTGACAGGACGCCGGCCGGCGGAATCGTATCCAGGGTCACCAATGACACAGAGGCGATCAAGGAAATGTTCGTCACGGTGCTCATCGGTTTCATCCAAAGTATTTTCCTGATCATCGGCGTTTATATTGCCATGTTCTTCCTGAACGTCAGACTCGCGCTGATCACGTTGATTCTGCTGCCGATTCTCCTTTGGATCATGTACATTTACCGCAAATACAGTTCCATTTACTATCAGGATCTGCGTGAGCGGCTCGGTCAGCTGAACGCCAAAATCTCAGAATCCGTTCAGGGCATGGGCATGATCCAGGCGTTCAGTCAGGAAGGACGGATGCAGGACGAATTCAATGACATCAATGAAAAACATTGGCAGGCGGGAAAACGCAATATCAAAATTGACGGCTTGCTGCTGCGTCCCGCTATCGACCTTGTTTATACGCTGGCGCTCATTATGCTGCTCAGCTATTTCGGCATCACGTCGTTTTCAGCAACTGTAGAAATCGGTGTGATTTATGCGTTCGTCACCTATATCGACCGGTTCTTTGAACCAATCAACCAGGTCATGCAGCGGCTGTCGATTTTCCAGCAGGCGATTGTCGCCGCTTCGCGCGTCTTCGATCTGTTGGATGAGAAAGATGAAGCACCTGCCCAGAAGGTCAGTGACAGCAAAATAGCGGATGGCCGCATCGAATTTCGGAATGTCAGTTTTTCCTATGACGGCAACGCCGATGTTTTAAAAAATATTTCCTTTACCGCGGAACCCGGAGAGACTGTCGCATTGGTCGGCCATACCGGCAGCGGGAAAAGTTCAATCATCAATCTGCTTATGCGGTTCTATGAATTTGAACGAGGCGAGATCTTCATTGACGGGCTCTCGGTCAAAGATTATCGTGCTGCCGAATTGCGCAAAAAGATGGGATTGGTGCTGCAGGACCCATTCCTGTTTTACGGTACCATCGAAAGCAACATCCGCTTGTATCATCCGGATATTAGGTTCTCCGATGTGCGCGCAGCAGCTGAATTTGTGCAGGCTGATAAATTCATCGCAGGGCTGCCGGACGGTTATGACCATAAAGTGACGGAAAGAGGCTCGACGTTCTCAAGCGGACAACGGCAATTGCTGGCGTTTGCCCGGACAATGGCCGCTGATCCGAAAATTCTGGTTCTCGACGAAGCAACGGCGAATATCGATACTGAAACGGAAGTCGCCATCCAGTCCAGCCTCGAAAAGATGAGACAGGGCCGAACGACAATTGCAATCGCCCACAGGCTGAGCACGATACAGGATGCCGAACTGATTCTCGTATTGCACCAAGGGGAAATTGTCGAACGGGGCTCACACCAGCAGCTGCTGGCTGAGCGGGGCCTCTACCATAAAATGTACTTGTTGCAGAACGGCATTGTGGAAGTCTAGGCGGAAAATTCATCGCCGATAATAATGGCAGGAGAGAAAAGAGGAATCTTTCTCTCCTGTTTTTCATTTATTATAGAAGAGACATATAATTTTCCTGGCCTGATTCCTTCATCGCTTCGCGAGATTCCTCGCAGATGAGTCGTACAAAATACCTTTTGTCTAAAACCTGTGCTCCTGTCCCTGCATCGCTTCGCTAGCTTCGGGACATGAAAGGGCGCTGCATCGCTGCGCTAGCTTCGTCGCAAATGAGTGGGGACAAAATGCATTTTGTCCCACTCATTCACAAAGAGTTCACAGGCAAAAGGGCAGTTTTCTGTGGACTTATTTGATAAGATGAAATGAGTAGAATGAAGGAGTGGAAAAAGTGGCAACTGATATCAATCTTTTCCTGGCTTTCGGTGCAGGATTCCTAAGCTTCATTTCACCATGCACATTGCCTTTATATCCGGCATTCTTATCTTATATTACCGGCATGTCGCTTGATGAAATCAAAAATGACAAGAAAATTATGCAACGGAGGGGCATGTTCCATACATTGTTCTTCCTGCTTGGATTTTCGACCATCTTCATCGCCCTCGGTTTCAGTACATCATTTTTCTATGAATGGTTTATCACGTATGATGATCTGATCCGACAAATCGGTGCCATTTTCATCGTTATTTTCGGTTTGATGATCATCGGATTTTTCAAGCCGAAATTCCTGATGGCAGATAAAAAGTTTTCTTTTAAAAATCGGCCATCCGGTTTTCTCGGCACCTTTGTCATCGGCTTGGCGTTTGCGGCGGGGTGGACACCATGCACAGGCCCAATCACAGCTGCAATCTATGCCCTGGCAGCAGCCAACCCGGGTTCAGGGGTCTGGTATATGCTTGCCTACGTGCTTGGTTTTGCAATTCCATTCTTCGTCCTGTCGTTTTTCGTGACACGGATGGGCTGGTTGCGCAAGCACAACAACACCATCATGAAGGGCGGCGGCTTTATCATGATTGCAGTCGGAATATTGCTGTTCTTTGACGGAATGACTTATCTAATCCGGATCCTGGGGCCGTTGTTCGGGGATTTCCAAGGCTTCTAATCGATATAAAAGCAGGTGAAAGCTATGAAAACTATCCAATCAATAGAAGAATATCACCAGTTGGTCAACAACGCAGAGTCTTTTCTGCTGTTTGTAAAAACTGATAATTGTTCGGTATGCGAAGGCTTGCGGCCACAGGTTGAGGTATTCGAAGACGACTACAAACTCCCGTTCTATCTGGTGAACGGGGCCAGGTTGCCCGAATTGGCTGGAGAGCTTCTGCTTTTTTCAGCGCCAATCGTGCTGATTTTTCATGAAGGCAAAGAAATTCATCGTTTTGTCCGATTTATAAGAATTGATGAACTGCGGAGCCGTCTGGATGAACTGGAGGAGGGATTGGATGTTTAATGAGGTCCCGCCGGAAATTTATCTGGCCATAACCACAGTTGGAGCGGTCCTGATGGGGATTTTCGCAATTTTTGTCAGGTCCCGTTCGGCCAAGAAGCCGGCCTCCGCAAAGAAAATCCTGCTCCCTCCATTATTTATGTCCACCGGAGCGCTGATGTTCATCTTTCCGTTTTTCCGGGTTTCCCCACCGCAAATTGCGGAAGCTTTGGCGGCCGGCATCCTTTTCTCTGTCGTTCTCATCTGGACTTCGAAATTTGAAGTGAAAGATGGCGAAATCTACTTAAAGCAGTCAAAAGCGTTCCTGTTCATTTTGATCGGGTTACTGCTTGTCCGGCTTGCTGCGAAAGTGATCCTCAGTTCCACAATCGACATTGGCGAACTCGGCGGCATGTTCTGGATACTTGCTTTCGGGATGATCATTCCCTGGCGCACCGCAATGTATATGCAGTTCAGGAAAATTGAAGAAAAAAATAAAAGCGCAGTTCTAGACTGACATAGCGATTTGAGACACATATAAAACACCATCTTTAGGCTGCTTGCGCCCCAAATTCCTTGGGTGCCAGGTAGCCTAATTTTTCTAGGATTCGATCTTCGTTATAGTAACGCATGTATTCAATCACTTTCTCCACAACTTGGATATTGTGCATCGAATTGAATTTAATGTATTGGAATTCCTCCGATTTGATATTAGAGTGGAAGGATTCAATGACCGCATTGTCCCAACAGTTCCCACGCCGTGACATACTGCTCACCGCATGTTTTTCCTTGATCAAACCCTGATAGGCATATGACGTATAGACACTCCCCTGATCAGAGTGGATGATAATCCCCTCGGGATAGCCCCGCAATTTCAGTGCTTCGTTCAAGGTATCGATGACCAGCGGTGTCTGCTGGTGATCATACATCTTGTACGCGACAATTTCGTTATTGAACAGGTCCATGATCGTCGACAGGTACATCGTCAAACTTCCGTACTGGATATACGTGATATCCGTTACCCATTTCTGGTTCGGCGCAGAAGCCGTGAAATTACGTTCCAGAAGATTCGGTGCGATGATGACAGATTCGCCTTGTGATTTCCATTTCCGTTTCGGTTTGATCCGGCATTGCAGGTGATGCTTTTGCATGATGGTTTGAACCGTATTGCGATGCCGATCCAGCTTGTAATCGTCCTTCAATAATTTCTTGATTTTCCGATGCCCAAAACGATACTTCGTTTTCCTGCACAACGTGATAATCGCTTCTTCCACTTCGTTTAACACGCTTGTGACGCCATCGGCGAGCCACCGGTAATAAGTAGAACGCGGGACACTCAACGCAGACAAGATGGCCGTCACCGTATATTTTTTTCGGTAGTTTTCGACCAAGTGAAGAATTACTTCTTTTTCAACTCCTCTTTCAGTTCCAAATACTTTTTTAAAATCTCGTTCTCCATTTTCAAATGCGCATTTTGGCGATCTTTCTTCTCGTCTTCACTCGCGAATTCCGGCCCATGCCCAAACGAATATTGCTTGCCGGCCGGCCGGTTGGTCGAACCGGTGGATTTCATTTGCCCGGTACCATCTCATCCACGTCTCAATCTGTGATTTATTTTTGATGCCATGTTTCTCCATAATTTCTTTCGTTGTCAGTTGGCCACTCATTTTTTCTCTTACCACGGCCCACTTTGTCTCACTTGAATATACGTTTTTGCCCACGCAAAAACACCTCCGATTAAAGTACTTTTGTAAAGTGTACCATCACGAAGGTGTTTTATATTGTCCCATTTTATTATGTTAGTCTATTCCCGGTTAAGGGAACTGTGCTTTTATACTGTCGAAAAATGGTTAGACTCTTTAATCATTGCGCTTTAGGCAGACGCTTCATTTTTGTTCTGTTAGAATCGAGGTTTCTCCTTCTTGAAACGTTCTAAAAAAGACAATCTCTTTATAGAAGAAATTCTGAGATATGGAGCAAAACAGCGAAGACGCCCAGGGGACCAAGCGAAGTGCTGAGATCCACTCGGGCGAAGTGAAACGAGCACGAGTTAGCTCGGCGCGAGCCCCCAGGCAAGCGAAGCTGTTTTGCGGAATATCGATTTACATACTTCACTTTCTAAAAGGTGGAAAAAGCGCAGTCCCCGGTTAATGGGACTGCGCTTTTATTGATTGTCCAGACTCCAGCGGCCCAGCTCTTCGGGTCATAAGCCGTATCAGCTGCGAGGCAAAGAGCGCCACTTCGCTGATTCGTCTTATGCCTTTCAGAGCTTAACGGGCGCTTCCGCTTTTCGCTATTGCTCAAAATAATGTTCGTACGGGGCCACATCGATGTCGAGTTCGTGCAATTTCTTCCGTAAAAACTTATGGTCGCGCTTTGGCGTAGCCTGGATATAGCCACGGATAATATGCTGATGCTCCATTTTCGATGCCTTTTCTTCGAGCAGAATCTGGCCGATCCTGCCGGCAATCTTTTGTTTGGCGACCGGGCGGAACAGGTCTGGCACCGGCTGTACCAGTTCGTTCAGCAATGCTTTCTCCTGATCGCCCCATAAATGAATCGTCTGATCCACGTAATATTCTTCCCAATTCAAATCTGATTTGCCGTCCTTTTTCGGAATCGATTTCAGAAATTTCCTGAACATGAAAAAACCGCCGATCGCGAATAAACCGACAAGCACCACTACCCAAAACAGAATGAACCATAAAAACCAACCGTCTAAAGCCATTTTATACACCTCTAACCTTCCGATATCTCCATTATAAGAGCAATATAAAAAAAATTCATTAAAAATGTATCCCTTTTTGCCCGAACTGTCTATATAGGGGGTGAGAGGAGGTGAAACAAAATGGCAACCAGCAACTTTAAGAACGCAAGCATCCGCCTGACTTTTGACAACGGCGTTGATGCGCTCGGCAAACCGCAAAAGAAACTGAAAGCGTACCACAATGTATCGGACAGTGCAGCGGCCACACCGATTTTCGAAACGGCTCGAGTATTGACGGATTTCGGAATGAAACCGTTGATCAACCTGGAAAAACAGTCGAATCTTTCAATCTACGCTTAACACTACTAAAGGGGGAATAGGGAATGGCAAAGACATTGGAATTGATTTTTGAAACAGCAGCAGGCAAAGGTGCAGTGTTATCTGTAGACGAACCGAGGGCAGACCTGACGGCTCTGGAACTCGCGGCCGGGATGCAGACCATCATCACACAAAACATTTTCGAAGTCGAAGGATCACCTTTTGCAATCGCTAAAGGCGCACGGGTGATTGAACGGAACGTCGTCGATTACGAAGTCTAAGGAATGGAGCCCTCCGTCTGTGGAGGGCTTTTTTGAATAACAGCAAAAAGAGGAGGGGAAGGCATGGAGGAATGGATGCGCTTGATCCAGGAAGTGGGGTTTCCGATTTTTGTCTCGTTCTACCTGATGCACAGAGTCGAAACCAAACTTGAAGCGATTCATGAAGCATTGATCGCAATCAGGCTTTGAATTCACAAATTCGTGACAAAGGGGGAGGAAACGGAGTTGTGGGTGCCGCATTGTTGCTTTAAGATGGAGGCAGTATGTAGTGTGGAGGCAGCAGCATGAAAAAAATCTATCTATCCGCCATCATCGGGTTGACGGTGCTTCTGGCCGCTTGCGGGGATTCCGCAATCGAAGAGTTTGCCCATACCGACCATCGCGGTGAGGAATTGTCGCTGGGGGATTTGAAAGGCAGTCCGTGGCTGGCGACTTTCGTGTTCACCAACTGCACAACGGTCTGCCCGCCCATGACATTCAATATGGTCGGGATACAGCAGGAACTGCAGGACCAGGGCATCGAAGACTATAAAATCGTAGCGTTCAGCGTGGATCCGGTGATTGATAAACCGGAAGTATTGGCTGATTATCTTGATAAATTCAATGTGCCGGACCCTGGCAAATGGCATTTGCTGACAGGCTACTCCCAGGACGCCATTGCGGCGTATGCAAAAGACAATTTTAAGGCTTTTGTAAAGAATGACCCGTCGAGCGACCAGGTTGTGCACGGTACAAGTTTTTATCTGATCGATCAACAAGGGGAAATAGTGCATAATTACGATGGCTACACCGATGTGCCGGAAAAAGAAATTGCTGCAGATATGCAGGACTTGTTGGCGGAATGATTCCGCTCAGCCCGGTGAATCGCATACGCAGAATTGAAGAGGCTTTATTCCGAAACGGAATAAAGCCTCTTTTTTTGATGGATTGTTTCACAACTGTTGTTTCTTTAAAAGGTCGCGTATCTCCATGAGCAATTCTTCTTTTTTGTCCAGCACCGGCAAGGTTTCTTTCTCCGGCAGGGCTTCTTTCCGTTGGAATTTCATGAACAGGCGGATGATCATGAAAATGGAAAAGGCGATTATCAAAAAGTCAATCACTGCCTGCAAAAAGGCGCCATAGCTTAAAGTTACGTCTCCTACTGTGTAGACTTCGTTTGCAATGCTGAAGCCTCCGAGAAGCAAGCCCACTGCGGGCATGATCAGATCTTCCACCAAAGAAGTTACAATTTTACCGAAAGCTGTGCCGATGACCACCGCGACTGCGAGATCCAACACATTTCCTTTCAAGGCAAAGGCTTTAAAATCCTGCCACATCCTCAACACCTCCATCTTTCACTTTACCTTTGAAACGGGGGGAAAGATAGTCCGGGCCAACTGAAGAATAAAGAGGGCCCTTGTGGTAAACTGTAGAAAACAGCAACTGGGTGTGAACAGATGAAAAAGAAAAAGTTGAAAAAGGGGAACAAGCGGAAATTGCTGTTCCTGATCCTGTTAGTTCCTGCGATGCTTGTGGGCATCACCTTGTTTATCAGTGTCTATTATCTTTTCAATCCCGATACCGTTAAGACAGCGTTGAAAGAAACCCCCAAGATTCTATGGGAAATGGACGTTCCTGAAGAAAACATTCCACTTTACAAAGAAACAGCGGAACAATATGATATCCCGTGGACCTTGCTCGCCGCCCACCATAGAGTGGAAACCCGGTTTTCCACAATGGACCCGCTGTTATCACCTGTCGGAGCGGAAGGGCACATGCAGTTCATGCCCTGCACGTTTGTCGGCTGGAGCCATCCCACATGCTCGGAATTGGGGCAGGGGGCAATACCGGAAGATGAAAAAACCGATCCCGGAGTTATTGAGGCACACGGAGGCTATGGCATCGACGGCAATGGAGACGGCATCGCCGACCCCTATAACCTTACCGATGCACTCCATAGCGCAGCCAATTATCTGGCAAAGAACGGGGCGGCTGACGGAGATCTCGAAAAGGCAATTTTCCAGTACAACCACAGCGATGAATACGTGGAGGACATCTTGTATTACCACAATCTTTACAAAAAGGAATTTTCAGAATAGGACATAAAAAAGAGCGGACACATTGTCCGCTCTTTTCTTGTTTCTGAAGTTATTTATGCACGGTTGCGTTTGTTTTTGCCCATTGACCCAAGAATCAGGCTCAATACGAATACCAGGATCAAGGCACCGATCAATGCAGGAACGATGTAAACGCCCCAGATTTCAGGCCCCCAGTCTCCAAGCAGCAGGCTACCGAGCCAAGCTCCGATAATACCAGCGATAATGTTGCCAATGATGCCACCGGGTACATCTTTACCTAAAATAAGTCCTGCTAGCCAACCGATGACACCACCCATGATTAAGAATAAAATAAAGCCCATTGTTTTCCATCTCCTTTTAATAAGTTATAAGTAGCACACTTTAGATATAACCGTATTGGGGTGATTTAAAACATCGGGCAGGAAAAATTTATAAAACTTCCGCACCCAAGGTATTGCTGAAGTGCCTCAAAGCCCAGTCGTGGCCTGCCTGGTCAAAGCTTGCAACCGCGTCTTTATGGATGACGATCCGGAAGCCTTTATTATAGGCATCAACTGCTGTATGGAGCACGCAGATGTCGGTACAGACGCCGATGATATGAATTTCTTCCACTTTCCGTTCACGCAGCAACAGCTCCAGAGAGGTGCCGGCGAATGCACTGTATCTGGTCTTATCCATCCAGACAATCTTTTCCTGATTGGCTTCATGCACCGCTTTCAATTTCCCGTATAATTCCCGGCCGGCGGTTCCTCTGATGTTATGCGGCGGAAATAATTCATGTTCCGGATGCAAAACATCTCCTTCTTCATGCAAATCGACCGGCATTACCACGAAATCCTGCTGCTGCAGAAATTGTTCTGTGATTGCGCAAATCGAATCTTCAATCGCTTGTCCGGGCTTGCCGCAAGTCAGACGGCCGTCATCTGCCACGAAATCCACTGTATAATCGACCACAAGCAACGCTTTTTTCATCATGTTGCCTCCTCACCTGTATTTTCTTCTATTTAAGCATACCCGTTATGCTGGATAAAGGTCCAAAGTATTGAAAGTATTCTGATTATTCGGTATAATGAAAGAAAAAAGAGAGGGTGAAACCGCATGCAATACGAAAACTATGAGCGTCTGAACAGACAGGGAATGTGGTTTGTGCTCATCCACACGTTGGTTGTTTTCAATTTGGCCTTGAACTTCGGTTTCTTATCCTAACGAAGCCGGACAAGCGATCTTGCGAAAAGAACAGTGGGCAGCGCAAACGACAGCCCGGGAAAACGGAAAAAAGCCAGTGGGGGAGAGTGGTCCCTTCACTGGCTTTTTCCGTGTCTTCATCTATCCGCATAAACTATTTTTTCAGGCGCTGCAGCGAATCTTTCAGGATGCGGGAAGCCGAATCCAGTGACACGCCAAGGATTTCCTGGATTTCCTCCAAATTTTTCTGCTCCTCGGAATACAGATAGTGGACATACGCAAAGCGGATGTCACCTGAACGCATCGGCATGCCGATAAAAGCAGACAGTGCTTCTGTATAATCGGAAAGCGATCCCATTTGAAACATGGTGAATTCGTTGTTCACCTTTGAAGACAGCAGATAGGGAGTCCCCCGGAATACAGCGCGCTCAATTCCTTCCAACAGGACCGCAATTTCCTTGCCGGTAAAGTCGATACGGCTCATATAGCCATCTTTTTTCTCGAAGGCCAGCGTCAGCTTGTGCCCTTTGTCCTCAAAATTGCTGATGTCAATGGTGGCCATGTCCCGAAGGCGAAGGCCCCGCAGATAAAGGATGTAAAGGATCTTGGCATTTAACGAGAGCTGCCCGGAATCGAGCACCGCTTCTTTTTTCTCCAATAGTTTGCCGTAATCCAGGTGGATATCCGGCGGAGTCAGATCCAGTTTTTCAGAAAACTTGAATTTGGGCATGAAGTCGACGGGGATCCGCCCGATGCGCCACATATAATCGAACCACTGGCGTATAAATATTATTTTCCGGTTCAATGTACTGTCTTTAATGCCCGAAGCGCGCTGTTCCTGCAGAAATTTCTGGATATCGGCGGGCCGGATTTCATGCGGTTCAACGGATTTTTTGTATTCTCTTGAAAGAAAAGCAAGAAGGGAATGGATCAATTGCACTTCATGGACCACCGTATTCGGACTTATGCCATTTTCCAGCCGGTATTTTTCATAGCCATAGGGCATTTCTGGTCACCTCCGCTCCCGTGTTTACTGAAAATTATACCATATCCCTGCATAAATAGAACGTACTTTCGTGTGTTGCCGAAGTGGATAGAATAATGGAATTGTATGGATAAGGGGAGCGGGAATTTATTAAAATATTATTTATCCTTGAATAGTTTGATACATAAGGATATATCAGAAAGTTCAAAAGAAGTCGACAAGAAAAAAATAATCCTTCATACTTATATAAGAAGAGAAAGAATTGAGTGAGTTGTCCGGCAAAAAACAGGGTATGGAAAGATTAAGGCTGGCCAATGAAGCTGAAAGGGGAGGTATCATGTTTAAAGAGGACAATGAAAAGATCAGAAATCGTATTCTGAAAGCAGTTGAAGGGTTTTCTGATGAACAATTGAACGACAAGCCAGCTCAGGGGAAATGGTCGGCAATGCAGGTCCTGGACCATCTTCAAATGATGGAAAATGTTATTGCGAAGAATATTTCAAAAGAATTGGAACGGGAGACCAGCCATAAGGCGGTTAAAAAACCGATCCAACTGACTGTCAGCAGGGCGATTAAAGTTAAGGCACCTTCCTTTACGAAGCCGTCAGAAGATTTCATCAAACTGGAAACCATGAAAGATAAATTGGCGGCGTCACGCCAGCTGCTGAATGGCATTTATGATAATGCCCCAGAAGCGTCTTTACGATCCAAGTCATTGCCTCACCCCGTTTTTGGCAAAGTACCGCTTATGCAGTGGTTTCCTTTTGTCGGATTGCATGAAAAACGGCATTTTAAGCAACTGGAAGATGTATTAAGCGAAATCAATGGAGAAAAGAAACAGTAATTAGAAAAACTTATCACATTCCATAATTTTAATGTAATTTACTTATGCATGGGTTTTCGTTATGATGGTATAGGAGAAAAGAAGCTATTTCAGGCCTTTTCAGAAGATTCAAAGGAGGAACACAACATGGCAAAAAGCAGTTTGCACAACAGCCGTACTTCTTTTGAGCTAAACGGGAAAACGTATAATTACTATCGTTTAGCCGCATTAGAAGAAGCAGGAATCGCGGAAGTATCACGCCTTCCTTACTCAGTAAAAGTTCTATTGGAATCCGTATTGCGTCAGCATGACGGATATGTAATCAAGGACGAGCACGTTGAAGAATTAGCAAAATGGGGCAAAAATGCCAACAAAGAAGCAGAGGTTCCATTCAAACCATCCCGCGTAATTTTGCAGGATTTCACTGGAGTACCTGTTGTCGTTGATTTGGCAGCCTTGCGTTCAGCTATGTCGAAACTTGGCGGAGACCCGGACAAAATCAACCCGGAAATTCCGGTTGACCTTGTCATTGACCACTCTGTCCAAGTAGACAACTACGGCACTGAAGATGCACTTCGCATCAACATGGAACTGGAATTTGACCGCAACGCGGAACGTTATCAATTCCTGAACTGGGCACAAAAAGCTTATGACAACTACCGTGCAGTTCCACCTGCTACAGGGATCGTCCACCAGGTTAACCTTGAGTACCTGGCGAACGTTGTCCATGCAATTGAAAACGCAGATGGAACATTCGAAGCATTCCCGGATACATTGGTGGGTACTGATTCCCACACGACAATGATCAACGGAATCGGTGTTCTTGGATGGGGCGTTGGTGGCATCGAGGCGGAAGCCGGTATGCTTGGACAACCATCTTACTTCCCAATTCCGGAAGTTATCGGTGTGAAAATGACTGGCGAATTGCCAAACGGCGCAACTGCGACGGATTTGGCGCTTAAAGTCACTGAAACATTGCGTAAAAAAGGCGTTGTAGGTAAATTCGTCGAGTTCTTCGGCACTGGCGTAACAACATTGCCGCTTGCTGACCGTGCGACAATTGCCAACATGGCTCCTGAATACGGCGCAACTTGCGGTTTCTTCCCGGTTGATGAAGAGGCATTGAACTATATGCGTCTGACTGCCCGTACAGAAGAGCAGATCGCAATCACGAAAGAATACTTAAAAGCGAATGACATGTTCTTCACGGTTGAGAACGAAGATCCGATCTACACGGATTTGGTTGAAATCGACTTGTCTGAAATCGAACCGAACCTTGCAGGGCCGAAACGTCCGCAGGATTTGATTCCGTTGTCTCAAATGAAAACAGAATTCAATAAAGCGGTAACGGCTTCTGAAGGACCGCACGGCTTTGCACTGAATGATGCGGAAATCGCTAAAACAGCAACCGTAAACTTCAAAGATGGACGCAACGTAGAAATGAAGACCGGTTCTTTGGCAATTGCTGCAATCACTTCATGTACAAATACATCGAATCCATACGTAATGCTTGGAGCGGGGCTTGTCGCGAAAAAAGCGGTTGATCTTGGATTGACTCCGCCGGCATATGTGAAAACATCACTGGCACCGGGTTCGAAAGTTGTTACCGGTTATCTGCAGGATTCCGGTTTGCTTGATTCCTTGAACCAAATCGGCTTTAACCTTGTCGGTTACGGCTGTACGACTTGTATCGGTAACTCAGGTCCATTGCTTCCGGAAATCGAAGATGCGATTCTGGACAACGACCTGCTGGTTTCTTCCGTTCTTTCAGGAAACCGTAACTTTGAAGGCCGTATCCACCCATTAGTGAAAGCCAACTACCTGGCGTCTCCAATGCTGGTTGTAGCCTATGCACTGGCTGGTACTGTGGATATCGATTTCGCAGTGGATCCAATTGGACAGGACAAAGACGGCAATGACGTCTTCTTCAAAGATATCTGGCCGACAACAGCCGAAATCAAAGATGTTGTTCATTCAACGGTTACTCCGGAATTGTTCCGCAAAGAATACGAACATGTATTCAGCGAAAACGAAGCGTGGAACGCCATTGAAACAAATGATGATGCATTGTACGATTTCGATGATAACTCGACGTATATCCAAAACCCGCCGTTCTTCGAAAACATGTCGACAGAACCGGCACCGATTCAACCCTTGAAAGATTTGCGTGTAGTAGCGAAATTTGCTGACTCGATTACAACTGACCACATCTCACCAGCCGGTGCGATCGGTAAAGATACTCCAGCAGGCAAATACTTGCGTGAAAACGGCGTAGAGCCGCGCAATTTCAACTCTTACGGTTCTCGTCGCGGTAACCACCAGGTCATGATGCGCGGAACATTCGCCAACATCCGCATCCGTAACCAGGTAGCTCCAGGCACAACTGGCGGTTACACAACTTACTGGCCAACGGGCGAAACAATGGCGATTTACGATGCTGCCATGGAATATCAAAAACAGGGCACTGGCCTTGCCATTCTGACAGGAAAAGATTACGGCATGGGCTCTTCACGTGACTGGGCAGCTAAAGGTACCTTCCTATTGGGCATCAAAACTGTCATCGCGGAAAGCTACGAGCGTATTCACCGTTCGAACCTTGTCATGATGGGCGTTCTGCCACTTCAATTCCTGAACGGCGAAAGTGCTGATTCTCTTGGTCTGACAGGCCACGAATCCATCTCAGTCAACTTGACGGATGATGTGAAACCGCGTGATATCCTGAAAGTTACTGCAACTGCAGAAGACGGCAAAGTGACAGAGTTCGATGTCCTTGCACGTTTCGATTCTGAAGTTGAAGTAGACTACTACCGCCACGGCGGTATCCTGCAAATGGTGCTTCGCAACAAATTGTTGGAAGTATAGAAAAGCGACAGCGCCTGTTAAGCTCTGAAAGGCATAAGGCGAGCCAGCGAAGTGACGATCTTTGCCACGCAGCTGGATTGACTTATGACCCGAAGAGCTGGACGGCTGGAGTCTGGACAATAAAAAAAGATTAACAAAGAAAAGGCTGCCCTCGGGCAGCCTTTTCTCTTAGAATTTTAAAAATAATTTCTGTATACTGACTGTAGAGGTGAAACTGGAATGCATATCAGTGAAAAAGAAATAGAAATCCGCTATGCGGAAACCGATCAGATGGGGATTGTTTATCACGCCAATTACCTAATCTGGTTGGAAATCGGCCGAACAAAATTGATCGAAGACGTCGGTTTCACCTACGCAGAGATGGAAAGCCAGGGCTATCTGTCTCCGGTTACCGATATATCCATCCAATACAAAGCGGCATTGCGCTATGGCCAAAAAGCGATTGTGAAAACATGGGTGGAAGAACACGGCCGTTTGCGGACAATCTACGGGTACGAAGTGCAGCATGAAGACGGGACAGTGGCGGCAAAAGCGACGTCTGAACATGTTGTCGTGAAAAAAGATACTTTCCGTCCTGTTTCATTGAAGAAAATCTACCCGGCATGGCATGAAAAATACGAGGAAATAAAAAAGAGGGAAGGTTATGGCGTTCGGAATTAAAAGAACCGAGTTAATCCGCTGGAAATCGGAAGTGGAAGCAGGAAACATCGCCTTCCTGACCCATTACTGGATCGACGACCGGTTTCCAGGCTGCAGCACTGTAACAAAAGTTGGCTGCTGTGACCTGGTGAAATTGGAACAATGGGGAATGCAATATAGTCTTCGGGCCGAGTGGCTGGATTTGCGGGGGGATTATCCGCATTTTGATCTTTTCGGTGATTGGCAGAAGACGATACTGGAAGCTGAAGATTTGTTGGAGCAAGTGGAAAAGCTGGAGAAAAAATAACTGAGCGTCAGCAACCTCGAAATGCCGATTGAATTTCAAAAGCAAAAAGCCGGAACGGAAGAACTTCTTCTCCTGTTCCGGCTTTTTCAATTTTATTCGTAGGAATAATCCAGTTCTCCGAGCTCATCGTTGACGCTGACGGACAGATCGTGGCCATCAAAATACCAAAGGTCGTTCTGTTCGATGAAATAGGTCACCTGATCCCGTTCAACTTCGACTGCCGCTTCTTGCGGCTCATCTTTAGTCACGCCAAGGGAAAAGCCGGGCTGTAGGCCGGAACCTCCGAAACGGACAAAGAACCGGACCCGTTCACCCGCTGTGACTTCCATTTCTTTATGAAACCAGTTGAAAGCATCTTCGCTGATTTTTATTTCCATCTAGCAACACATCCTTTCAGGTTACCGGTTGGCAATCAACCCCACCACGTGATTTTCGGTTCGGTGCCCGCGCGTATGCGCGAAATGTTGGTGCGGTGCCGGTAGAAGATAAATGACGAAAGTACAAGAATCACGGCGAGAAAAGGATAATCTCCAGTGCTTACAGCGTATATGATGGCGTAGATAACCGCCACGACTGCAAGGATCATCGAAGAAAGAGAAACCATTTTGGTGATTTTCAGGCCGATAAGCAGAACAGCCACCGCCACGATGAACAAGGGCCACTGGTAGCCGAGCAGGATGCCGCCGGAAGTGGCGACAGCTTTGCCGCCTTTGAATTTAGCGAAAACCGGATACATATGGCCGACAACAGCAATCAGGCCGAACACAAGCGGATGAATGTTTGTATCGATATACAGAGGAATAAGTGTAGCCGCTGTCCCTTTTAGGATATCCAGGACAGTGACAATCAGGCCGGCAGTTAAACCGAGAACCCGGAACGTATTGGTGGCGCCCAGATTTCCGCTGCCTTTCGTGCGGACATCCGTATTGTAGAAAATTTTGCCGATCCATAACGCAGAAGGGATCGAACCCAGTAAATAGGCCAATAACACAGGAAGCAATATATCCATTTTGAACTCCTTCTATTCTCTCTATTTTGTCTTCTAAGTTTAACATGCTGAAAGATCATTGAACAATACTTGCAGGATTTTTATGAAACAGCGAGAATAACATGTATGATAGAATAAAAAGGATAGGTGATCCTCTTGAATAATCCCACACGAGAACAGATCAAGGAAGTATTGGACACTGCAAAAACCATCGCTGTCGTCGGTCTGAGCCCGAATCCGAACAGAACCTCCTATATGGTATCGGAAGCGATGCAAAGAGCCGGTTACCGGATTATCCCGGTGAATCCGATGGCTGATGAAGTATTGGGTGAAAAAAGTTATGCCTCATTGAAGGACATTCCTGAACCCGTGGACATTGTAAATGTTTTCAGACGCAGTGAATTCCTCGAAAGCCTGGCTGAAGAATTTCTTGAAATTGACAGTCCGGTTTTCTGGACCCAGTTGAATGTAGTGGATGATGATGTATTTAAACGGTTAACCGAACTCGGCTATACGGTCATTATGGACCGCTGTATCAAAGTCGAACACGCCATCCTTAAATAAGGCTGCAAGAGGAAAAGGGCGCCTGGCGCTCTTTTTCTATGGTTATTGACAGATGCCGGAGTTATCGATACGATTAAAAGATAGAGATATGCGAACAGATGTTTGTTGGAGGGAATTAGATGGCTAAAACGAAGAATACGGCTTACAACGAAGAAGCGATCCAGGTACTTGAAGGCTTAGATGCCGTAAGAAAACGCCCAGGGATGTATATCGGTTCAACGGACACACGGGGCCTTCACCATTTGGTCTACGAAATTGTTGATAACTCGGTCGATGAAGCTTTGGCCGGGTTCGGCGATAAGATCAGTGTGACCATACATGAAGACAATAGCATCAGCGTCCGTGATTACGGCCGTGGCATGCCCACGGGGATGCACCGCAGCGGAAAACCGACGCCTGAAGTTATCTTGACGGTCCTGCATGCCGGCGGTAAATTCGGCCAGGGCGGGTATAAAACGAGCGGGGGACTGCATGGTGTTGGCGCCTCCGTGGTAAATGCGCTTTCAGAATACCTGGAAGTGACAATCCACCGGGACGGCAAAAAATACCGTCAGCGCTTTGAAAACGGCGGCAAGCCTGCCACGACGCTGGAAGAAATCGGCACTACAAAGGAAAGTGGAACGGATATCCATTTCCGGCCGGATCCGACTATTTTTTCTGCCACTAAATACAACTACGAAACTTTGAGTGAGCGCCTGCGTGAATCTGCGTTCCTGTTAAAAGGGCTGAAAATCGAGCTCACCGACAAACGGAGCGAAGAACAGCGGTACGCGGAATTTTTCTATGAAACCGGCATCGAAGCATTTGTCGAATACTTGAACGAAGAAAAAGACACGCTTCATAAAGTCGCCTATATCGAAGGCAAACAGGATGAAATGGAAGTCGAATTTTCATTCCAATTCAATGACGGTTATTCCGAAACGATCCTGTCATTCGTCAATAATGTCCGGACCCGTGACGGCGGTACGCATGAAACCGGTGCCAGGGCGGCCATGACACGTGTTTTCAATGATTATGCCCGGAAAATCAATTTATTGAAAGATAAAGACAAAAACCTTGAAGGCTCTGATATCCGTGAAGGGATAGCGGCAATAGTTTCGGTGCGGATTCCGGAAGCTTTGCTGCAATTTGAAGGGCAGACCAAGAGCAAACTGGGGACAAGTGAAGCGCGCAGTATCGTGGATGCTGTCGTTTCCCAAAAACTCATGTACTTTTTGGAAGAAAATGCTGACCTCAGTGCATCATTGGTGCGTAAAGCGATTCGTGCTTCACAGGCCCGATTGGCGGCACGGAAAGCGCGGGAAGATGCGAGAAACGGCAAAAAACGCAAGAAATCGGACATGCTGCTGTCGGGCAAACTGACTCCGGCACAGTCCCGAAATGCCTCAAAAAACGAGCTCTATCTGGTGGAGGGTGATTCTGCCGGAGGTTCTGCAAAACAGGGCCGGGACCGTACTTTCCAGGCGATTCTGCCGCTCCGCGGTAAAGTTGTCAACACGGAAAAGGCGAAGCTTGAAGAGATTATGAAAAACGAAGAGATTTCGACGATCATCCACGCAATCGGTGGGGGCGTGTCATCTGATTTCTCTATTGACGACATTGCCTACAACAAAATCATTATCATGACAGATGCCGATACGGACGGTGCGCACATTCAGGTTCTGCTGCTGACATTCTTCTTCCGTTACATGAAACCGCTCATCGAAGCCGGCAAAGTGTTTATTGCATTGCCGCCGCTCTATAAAGTTTCCAAAGGAATCGGCAAGAAAGAAGTGGTCGACTATGCCTGGACGGAAGCCGATCTTGAAGCGTCGACGAAAAAAGTCGGCAAGGGCTATGTGCTCCAGCGCTACAAAGGTCTCGGGGAGATGAACGCCGACCAATTATGGGAAACGACAATGAACCCGGAAACGCGTACATTGATCCGTGTCACGATTGAAGACGGTGCACGTGCCGAACGCCGCATTACCACATTGATGGGGGACAAAGTCGAACCAAGAAGAAAGTGGATAGAGAATAATGTCGACTTTGGGATGGAAGAAGACGGCAACATTCTGGAAAACGACCTGATCCACGCTGAGGAGGAACTCGTATGACGCAAATCGAACGTTATCAGGATCTGCCATTGGAAGAAGTCATCGGCGATCGGTTTGGGCGTTACAGTAAGTACATCATCCAGGACCGGGCTTTGCCCGATGCACGCGACGGCTTGAAGCCGGTTCAGCGGCGCATCCTGTATGCGATGTATCACGAAGGCAACACCAATGATAAAGCGTTCCGTAAATCAGCCAAGACTGTCGGAAATGTCATCGGGAATTACCACCCGCATGGCGACAGTTCTGTTTACGAAGCGATGGTGCGTCTCAGCCAGGACTGGAAAATACGCCATATGCTCGTAGAAATGCACGGAAATAACGGGTCGATGGACGGCGATTCACCTGCCGCGATGCGTTACACGGAAGCCCGTCTTTCCGCCATTTCAGGTGAATTGCTGCGCGATATCGACAAGCGCACAGTGGAATTCATCCCGAACTTTGATGATTCCGATATGGAACCGACGGTCTTGCCGGCCCGTTTCCCGAATTTAATGGTGAATGGTTCCACGGGAATTTCTGCCGGTTACGCCACTGATATTCCACCGCACGCCCTGCACGAGGTACTCGATGCCGTGTTAATGCGGATGGATAACCCCGATGCCACAGTAGATGAATTGATGAAGGTCATCAAAGGTCCTGATTTTCCTACAGGAGGAATCATTCAGGGCGTGGATGGCATCAAAAAAGCCTATGAAACCGGCAAAGGCAAAATTATTGTCCGGTCGAAAGCTGCCATCGAACCGCTGAAAGGCGGCAAAGAACAGATTGTCATCACGGAAGTGCCTTTTGAAGTCAACAAAGCCACGATGATCAAAAAAATTGATGATCAGCGCTTTGACCGGAAACTGGATGGCATTTCAGAAGTCCGTGATGAATCGGATCGCACCGGTCTGCGCATTGTCATCGAACTGAAAAAAGATGTACAGGCAAACGGCATCCTCAATTACCTTTACAAAAATACGGATCTTCAAGTCAGCTACAACTTCAATATGGTGGCCATCTATAAGCGGCGTCCGACGATGATGACACTCCAGACTTTGCTCGATGCCTACATCGCACACCAAAAAGAAATTGTGACGAAACGATCAGAGTTTGATCTGCATAAAGCAAAAGACCGGATGCATATTGTCGAAGGTTTGATGAAAGCATTGTCCATTCTGGATAAAGTCATCAAAACCATCCGCGCTTCCAAAGATAAACGGGATGCGAAAAACAATCTGATCGCGTCATTTTCATTTTCTGAAGCCCAGGCGGAAGCGATCGTTTCCTTGCAGCTCTATAGGTTGACCAATACAGATATCACTGAATTGCAAAAAGAGGAAATGGCCCTTAAAAAACTGATTGAAGAATTGAGCGGAATTTTGACAAGTGCAACGAAATTAAAAAATGTCATCAAAAAAGAGCTGGCCGGCGTTCGCAAACAATTTGCAGAACCGCGCCGTTCCGTCATTGAAGAGAAAATTGAAGAAATTACGATTACACGCGAAGTGATGATACCGAGCGAAGAAGTGGTCGTTACGGTGACAAAAGAGGGCTATGTGAAACGGACGAGCACCAGATCGCATGCCGCTTCGAATGGCCGTGATTTCGCAATGAAGGAATCTGACCATCTTCTGTTCGAAGCAAATCTGAATACCCAGCATACCATCTTGATTTTCACGACAAAAGGAAACTTCATCTATCAGCCGATCAATGAATTGCCGGACATCAAATGGAAGGACCTTGGACAGCATTTGTCCAGCATCATCCAATTGGAAGCCGATGAATCGATTCTGGCCGTCTATCCTTTTGAAAATTTTGATGCGGACGCGAGCATCCTGACCGTATCCAAACTTGGCCAGGTCAAACGCTCTGCCCTGCAGGACTATAAAGTCCAGCGTTATTCACGCGCCATCAAAACGATGAATCTGAAAAAAGACGATTCGATGATTTTTGCCGGGCTGGTAACGAAGGAAAATGAACTGTTCATCGGAACGCACCATGCCTATGGCGTCCGGTTCCCGATGGAGGAAGTGCCATTGACCGGGTTGCGTACCGGTGGAGTCAAAGGGATTAACCTGAAAGATAAAGATGTGGCCGTATCCGCCATTATGATCGATCCGGATGTCAAACAGGATCTTGTTCTCGTTACCCATCGCGGGGCAGCCAAAAAGATGCGCATGACTGAATTTGAAACAGGCAGCCGTGCCAAGCGCGGAGTGGTGATGCTGCGTGAATTGAAATCGAACCCTCATCGGGTCATTTCAATCGACGCCGTAACAGCAAAAGACGAATTGCTGTTGGAAACCACCAAGAACATCAACCTGACTTTGCCTGCAGCAAACCTTAAACCGGTTGACCGTTATTCGAACGGCTCATTTGTACTCGATGAGGCTTCAGACGGCAAAGTGAAGGAAGTCTATCTGAAAAAAGTGAAAGAGTGAATTTAAACGCCTCCCGGCTGGGGGGCGTTTTTTTGGTGTCCAGTTCCAGTGGGGGAAGGGACGCTTTGAACACATAAGCAAGTTATTATGTATTTATATTATTATTATGTAAACTTATTAGAAGAGATTTTTCCCTCCGCGGTTGACCACCAAAAAGAAGGCTTCGGATCCGAAGCCTTCTTTTCATCTCAACAGCATGCGGTGGTTGGTTTACCTGTAAGTTGGACCGTGACGGGGCGGGAACTGCAAACGCCCGTTTCCGGCAACGCCAATTCCACTCTTTCTGATGCTTCAAGATCACCCGTCAGATAGGCAACCACCGAACGCACCTGTTCGTATCCTGTAGCCAGCAGAAAGGTGGGAGCACGACCATAACTTTTCGCTCCGACAATATAGAAATTCTTTTCGGGCTGGCGCAATTCTTTTTCCCCGTGCGGTCTTACAGTTCCGCAACTATGGATATTCGGGTCTATCAGAGGGGCCAGGGCCGAGACGCTTTCAAGTGATGGATCGAATGCGTAGCGAATTTCACCAAGAAATGAGAAGTCTGGGCGGGAGCCTGTATTGGCGATTACTTCATCAAAAGGACCGAAGGCCATTTCAGCATTTTTTTGTATTGCTGTAAGCAAAATCTGGCCATCATCATTTCGAGCGATTTGCCGGATGAAACATTCCGGTATCACGGTTACTCTTCCTTCAGCAATGACCTCTTTCATCTTTTCGCCCAGTTCTCCTCTGGCAGCAAGCTGGTCGGAAGCGCCGCCGCCAAAAAGGGAAGGCTCAACTTTCCCGCGCACCATCCAAGTGATTGCCGTTTCGGGGCTGGATTTCTGCAGTTCCAATAAGTCCAAAATGGAATTGAATGCAGAGTGGCCGCTCCCCGCGACTGCTGTATGTTTCCCTGAAAATGCGTGCCGGTCCTTGTTCAGAATATCCGGAAGGCGTGTATGGACGGATTCCCTGCTTTGCGGCATGCCCCCTGAAATTAGCGGATTGGGGTTTTGCCACGTACCGGTAGCATCTATCATTGCTTGCGCTTCGAATTCCCGGTATGTTCCGAACTGCTCCACGATAATACGGAAGGGCCGATCGTCGCGTGCCTCATCCTTCATTTTATCCAAGCCGCTTCTGGAGACGTGCACGACTTTGCTGTTGAGGTGGAGGAAAGGTGCAAGTTCAGGTATTTTGCTCAGTGGTTTCAGGTATTGGGATACAATTTCAGCCCCGAGCGGCAGCCCTCCTTCATCCGGCAGGCTTATTCCGTGCTTTTCGAGCAGCGTCTTCGCTGCTGCATCCATATTATAGCGCCACGAAGAGAACAGCCGGACATGGCCGTAGTCCGGAAAATTTGCACCCGGCTCGGCTCCCGCCTCAAACAGCACAAAGTTTTTTCCTTTAAGCGCAAGCTGCGCAGCCGCCGCCATCCCCACGGGTCCGCCGCCGATGATGGCGATCGGCAATTGATTGTTCATCATTTTCATCGCTCCTTAATCAATTTTTTTTGATTTATAGACTAAAAATGGGTCCATCCCTTTAACAGGATGGAGTGATGACCTTGCATATTTGATTGGATATCAAATGGTTCATTTCCTTCTGGTTGATCGAGTAAAAACTCCACGTGCCTTCTGTTTTCTTGTCCAGCAATCCGGCGGTCAGCAATATTTTCAGGTGATAGGATAATTTCGACTGGGGAATCTCCATTTCATTCATGAGATCGCAGACACAGGCAGAATTCATATGACAAATTTTATTGAGAATTTCAAGCCGCTTTGGATCTGATAACGCCTTGTATTTCAGGGCAAGCTGTTCAAAATCACTTGTTTTCTCCATCGTGGCCTGAGGATTTACAGCCATGTCGCTCACTCGCTTTCTGTTTAATCAATTTTATTTGATATATTGATTGTAATGCATGGGATTGAAAAGGGCAACAAGTAAATCAAAATAAATTGATTTATTTATTTATTCGCTTTCCCAATTTACTGATGTGGCATGCCTTTTCTGTTCCTTCCATAAAAAAAGCAGCCGGCGAGGGCTGCCTTCAGTAATCGGTGGTTAACGCACTTTTCCAAAGTGGAGGGTATCGTAGTTTTCAGCTGTGCCCTCGGGATGGAGGGTCTGCAGGTGCTCCGGCAGGTGGATCATGTCGTCAGCTGTAGTGGTTATTTTCTTGACCTGTCTCACATTCTCCCGGTCATGTTCAGCCCGGTAAATGATTCGGTCGGTAATCGTGCGAATCGATGTATTCAAATCGATAAGCGAATTCTTTGTGCCCTTGATCCCATCGGTCAGCACGCTGATTTTTTCGGATTTCACGGCAATCTCCTCTTGCAATTCAGTGGTGGTATGCTGCAGGCTTGAGGCTTCCAGATTCAGCTTGTCCACGCGTTCTTTCAGATTGTTCGCCGAGCCTTTCATCTCTTTCATGGGTTCTTTCATGCCGGAGATGAAAAGACCTGCCCCGATGCCAGCGATGATCAGTCCGACAACGAGAATTCCGAGTGCTATCCATAGCCATAGTGTTGAGTCCATTGTTGTTCCTCCTTCATCATAGTTCGCGTATTGCTCTTTCTATACCCCGAATAGCCCATGGATTAACATGGCGAACCAAATTTCATATTTATGGATTTTTATAGCGGCTCATGAATTTACGATCGATATACTTCTTCAGTTTCCAGGGGAGTGCACCGTGAAGCGAACGGTTGCCATAGCTGAGAAAAGCTTCCCCGTCACCGGTGGAAAGAATGGCGACAAAACGCTTTTGGGGTACAAAAGACTGCAATTCATCCGAAGCCAGGCTGTTTTTCAGATTCTGCCACAGGATGGGGCCTTGCCTGACAGCATAAACCCCATTTTTGGCCAATGCCGGATAGCGATCAATTGTGACGCAGTCACCGGCGCCGAACACATCGGGATGTTTCATGTTTTGCAGCGCATCGTTGACAAGCAGGAAGCCATGGGAATCTGTCGGCATTCCGGAACGACGGAAGAGCCCGGAACTTTTCGGTCCGGTCAACCAGAGAATATCTGACTGGGGAAAGGATTCTCCCTTGTTGGTCGTCACACTGTGCCCATCAATTTCTTCAATCGAAGAATCCGTGTGGAATGGCAATCCCTTTCGGTCGGCAATCGCTTCAATTTTTCGGGAAATCTCATTGCCCTGGCCGGACAACAAGGCGGACGAGCTGAACAGCAGCGGTTTGACAGGGCGGTTTTGCCTGCTTCTCCAGGCTAGAATTGAAAAAGCCAATTCCACACCTGAAGCGCCGCCGCCTACGATGACCGGAGCGTCGGAATCCCTTACACGCAACAGTTGCTCCGGAAACAGGAAATTTGGCTTGATGGAAGAAACATGTTCTTTGATCTGGCCGGGCACCGCTGTCAGGGAACCGATATCAAATGAGACCCGGTCATAACCATAGATGGCCCCGTCAGCGCCCGTGAGCTCTTTGGCTTGCGCATCGATGGCAACAACGGAATCCAGGATGAACTCCGCACCAGCTTGTTCACAGAAACGGTTGAGGTCGATTCGGATGTCCTCCTGGCTGTATACACCTTCGGCAAAGCCGGAAAACATGCCGGAATAGTATTGATGGATCGAAGGGGATATGAGAACGACGCGTGCTGCCTGCAACGGTTCTTTTTTAAACTGTTCGAGAGAATGGAGGTGCGCGTGCCCGCCTCCCACCAGAACAAGGGTCTGCATAGTCATTCACTCCTCTCTATTGTAAGATCCGTCTGGCCTCTGCCATCCGCTGGAAAATAGTGATCAGTTGAACTGCCAAAAAAAGCAGCGTAAATAGGGTCAGGTACATTGAAAAGACAATCATCAGGCTGAAAAGTATAAACCCTTCGGTTCTTTCTGCGAGACCTGCCTGGTAATAGAAAGACTTCTCGCTCTGTTTCTCGGATAATGCGCCAACGGTCAAAAACACCGTCATGCCTACAATGATGGAGGCGCTTAATAAGAGCAAAGCCCACATCGACTCCGGAAACCGAAAAGCCAGACCCAGAATGACACTGATTTCCACCAGCCGGTCAAAGCTTATGTCCAGCAGGGTCCCCCAGGAAGAGGATTTCGTTTTTCGTGCCATGGTACCGTCCACCACGTCCAGGTAGCCGGAAAACCACAGAGCGATAAGGGCCCATACCGGCTGCTCCAAATAAATGAAAAGCCCGGAAGACATGCCGATAAATAGAGCGGAGATGGTAACGCCGTCAGCCGTAAAGCCGAATTTCAACAACAGGTCGGCTGTTTTGTTCACAACCGGTTGGACATGTTTTCTCGCATGTGTATCGAGCATAAAAATCACCTTTTCAAATTCGGGATGATTTCAGTATAGTATATGTTTTCCGTTCAAACCCGTATTGCACCTCCTGTAGCATTTTTTGGGTATATTTACGGGAAATAAAGGAGGGCGAGGGTTACAGCCCGATAATCTCCCATGCTTTTTGCTAAACTGAAGAGAGTACACAAGCGGAAAGGAAATGATACAGATGGTGAAGAACTACGATATCGCTGTAATTGGAGCAGGAGCGGCTGGTTTGACAGCGGCGTTTACAGGAGCGGGCTTTTCCAAAAAAGTCGTGCTGATCGATAAGGATTTGCCTGGCGGGGATTGTACATGGTCCGGCTGCATTCCAAGCAAAGCATTGATTAATATCGCTGAAGAAATTCATCATGCCAAAAAATATGCGCCGGACCTGCAAATCGATACTGCGGTCGTCCTGCAGGACATTCAGGCAGTCATCCAAAAAGTGTATGCGGGGGAGAACCCGGAAGTTCTGAAAGAAGCCGGCATCGATTACATCAAAGGATTTGCCACGTTTACCGGACCGCACGAAGTGGACGTTGAAGGGGAGCGTATCGAAGCGAAGAAAATCATTCTTGCCACCGGCTCTTCCCCGCTGGTTCCGCCAATCGAGGGACTGGATAAGGTACCGTACCTGACGAACGAAACCATCTTCAACCTGACATCATTTCCGAAATCGATGACAATTCTCGGCGGGGGACCCATCGGGGTCGAGTTGAGCCAGGCGTTAAACCGGCTGGGGATAAAAGTGACACTGGTCGAGAAGTTTGAACGGATCTTGCCTAAAGACGAAGAAGAACTCGTGCTGATGATCCAGCAGCGCCTGAAAGAGGAAGGCGTTGAGATTCATACCTCTGCCACAGCCGTAAAAGCGGAACAGAACGGTGACTGGATCGAATTGGTCATTGACAAAGATGGCAACAAAACAACGGTTGCCAGCGAAGGGCTTCTGGTAGCGTTGGGGCGAAAAGCAAATGTGGATGGCTACAACCTGGAACAGGCAGGAGTCGAATACACTGCAAAGAGCATCCAGGTGGATGACCATCTGGAGACGACAGCGAAAGGGATTTATGCCATCGGAGATGTTGTGGGGCCTTACCAATTGTCCCATATGGCGAATGTCCAGGGCATCACCGCTGCACAAAATGCCATTTTGCCGATCAATAAAAAAATGGATTACGAGCATGTGACCTGGTGCACCTATACAGATCCGGAACTGGGCAGGTCCGGCTTGTCGGAACACGAGGCACGCGAGAAATACGGGGATTCCATTCGGGTGTACGAACATGAATACGCCGATCTGGACCGCGCCAACACGAAAAAGGACAGCTTCGGCAAAGTGAAGCTCATTCTTGACAAAAAAGGTTATATTTTGGGCGCAAGCATTCTGGGGGACCGTGCCGGTGAAATCATCAGCCAGATCCAGACCATCAAATCCCTCCACATCAACCTTGGGAAATTAGCGGGTGTCATCCATCCGTATCCGACTTACAGCGAAGTTCTGGTAAAAATAGGGAAAAAAGTCTATGTCGACAATTTGTTGAATCAGCCGGTCGTCAAGACATTCAATAAAGCGAAAGCCGGCGAGTTGCCGGCAGAAAAAATAGCGGTGTATGCGACAGCCGCTGCCGCTGGGCTCGGGCTTGTGAATATGGCGCTCCAAAACAACCTCAAACCGAAGCTCGGAGTGGAAAACGGGCGCCTGAAGGAAGTTCCGCCCACACCGAATGCAATTTCGTCCCAGACAAGTTCAAAAGACAAATATGTGGAAGGCTTTCCTTACAGCGGAAGCCGTGCAGACTCAAAAAAATGCCTGATCGGCATGCTGAAAGGTTTCGAAGGCGTGGAGGTCCTTCAGGATGACGAACATTACGTCTACGCTGTCGCAAAATCCAAGGCATTCAAGTTCAAAGACGATATTGAATTCTACTTCAATGATGCCGCTCAGCAAATCGAGTTCCGTTCGGCTTCCCGCGTCGGAGTGTCCGACTCAGGTGTCAACCGCCAGCGTTATGAAGAAATGAAAAGAAGGTACCTGGGCATCGCATCCCACAATCGGACATTTTGAAAAATGCCAACCGAGTTCAATTAATCAAATGGCTTGCGGTGCTCGCGGCAGTCGGGGTGGGCATTTGGCTCAGCCGCTCTGTGTTCCAGGTGGATGTCCACGATCTTCGCAACTGGATATTGTCATTCGGGTGGTGGTCGCCCATCCTCTATATCGCCATATACACCGTCAGGCCCCTCATTTTCTTTCCGGCATCCATCTTGTCACTGGCGGGCGGCCTGGCTTTTGGCGCTTGGCTGGGCACCCTGTACACCATCATTGGCGCAACGCTGGGAGCCTTGTTGTCCTTTTATGTCGCGCAGACACTCGGCAAGAGCCTGGTCCGGAAGAAATGGGGCGGAAACGCCGCAAAAATCCAGCAGCAAATGGAGCGGAACGGCTTTCTGTATATTCTGCTGTTCCGGCTGATTCCTGTCATCAACTTTGATTTGATCAGCTACGTGGCCGCTATTGCAAAGGTCCGCTTCCTCCCTTTTGCCCTCGCGACACTGATCGGTATTATTCCCGGCACGTTCGCCTATAATTTTCTCGGCAGCAGTTTTGTCACTGGAAATCCGAAAATTATCCTCCTGGCGGTGCTGGTCTTCATTTTGCTGACGGTGGTGCCGATTATCATCCGCAATCAGTGGGCCAAAAAACAGGAGGCAGGAAAAAAATAAGAAATTGATCAACGGGGATGGGAAGTGGAAGCCATGAAAATAGCTGCATTGCTGGCGCCGGCCGTGCTGGTGTTTACACTGGGCGCGTGTGCGGGGGAGACCGGGAATGGGAATGCTCAGGACGCAGACACTTTGCTGACGGGGGAATGGCCATCGGTTGAATCTGCCGCGGCCGGACAGGAAGTCAATATGTATATGTGGGGCGGAAGCGACAGCATCAACCGCTACCTGGATGACTGGGTCGCCCCGCGGATGAAAGAAAATTACGACATCGACTTGAACCGTGTACCAATGAACGATGCCCAGGACATCATCAATCAGTTGCTGGACGAGAAATCCGTCGGCAAAACGGATGGCAGCATGGACATCATTTGGATCAACGGGGAGAATTTCAAAGCTGCGAAAGACAACGGACTGCTATGGGCCGATTTTACCGGACAATTGCCGAATTACAATGAGTACGTCGACTCGGATGCGCCGGAAATTGCTGAAGATTTCGGCGAGCCGGTGGAAGGTCTGGAAGCGCCGTGGGGCCAAGCGCAATTCGTCTTTGTGCACGATGAGAGCAAAGTTGCCAGTCCACCGACATCCATGGCCGAGCTGGCCGGATGGGTCCGGGAAAATCCCGGGCAGTTCACGTATCCTGCGATGCCTGATTTTACGGGCAGTGCCTTTATCCGCCATGTACTGTATGAAACGACCGGGGGACACGAGCAATACGGACTGCCGGCAGATGAGATCGAAGACCTCGAAGGCCGGTTGGAGCCGATGTGGGAGTATTTGAATGACATCGAACCTTATTTATGGCGTGAAGGGGAAACGTATCCCGAAAGCCTGGCAAAGCTGGATCAATTGTATGCAAGCGGGGAAGTCGCCCTGACCATGAGCTACGATCCCGCCCTGGCGGCAAGCGAAGTACTGAAAGGCCGATTCCCCGACACGACCCGGACGTTCTTATTGGCTGGCGGGACACTGGCCAATACCCATTTCCTGGCTATTCCCTTCAATTCTTCGGAGAAAGCGGGAGCGATGGTGGCCATCAATGAAATGCTGTCGCCGGAAGCGCAGATCGCCAAGCTGTCGCCGGCCAATTGGGGCGATTTGTCAGCGCTGGACCCGGAGAAGCTGTCTCCTGCGCAACAACAGGCGATGAATGCTGTGGATCTCGGTGCAGCCACGCTGTCTTTGGAAGAATTGGAAAATCACCGCTTGCCGGAACTGTCAGCTGACTATATCAAAATTATCGAAAAAGGATGGGTGGAAAATGTGGCGAAAGAGTAAACCGTACCTTTTGCTGCTGCCGGCCATTGCAACCATTGTCCTCCTGTTTTTCGGGGGGCTTTTTGATGGCTTGCTGAAAAGTCTTGGATATTTTCCGGCAATTGGGGAAACCCGCCTGGAACTCACTGCATATGCTGAAGTGGTGCAATCGGATGGATTTTGGGAGTCGCTGGAGCTGACGTTGAGAGTGGCTGTGTTATCGTCGATTCTGGCCGGCATACTGGGTGGAATATTGGGCGTTTCCCTGTTCCTGCTGAATGAAGCTTCGAAGACGGGACAAGCAAGGGTCTGGCACCGGCTATTTCAGCTGCCGTTGACCATCCCGCACTTGGTGGGCGGCTATGTGGTGGTTCTCTTGTTCATGCAAAGCGGCCTGTTATCGAAACTGCTCGCGTCTCTCGGCGTGATTGATGAACTAACGGATTTTCCCGTCCTGGTCAATGATCCGTTCGGTTGGGGCATCATTTTAACTTATGCCTGGAAGGAAGCGCCATTTGTCTCGCTGCTGATCTATCCTGTATTGTCCCGCATCCAGCGGTCGTGGCGGGATGTTTCGCGCGTCTTCGGTGCTGAAAAATGGAATTTCATCCGTGAGATTGTTTTGCCGGTGATGCTGCCTTCTTGGACCATTGCGGTGTTCATCGTATTTGTCTTTACATTTTCAGCTTTTGAAGTGCCGTTTCTCCTGGGTGTCACGTATCCGGGCATGCTGCCGGTGTATTCCTACCAACTCTATACAAGTGGAACATTCGCTGACCGTCCGGAAGCTTTGGCGGTAAATATCATCCTGGCGGCGTTGACGATCGCGCTTGGCCTTGTCATCTATTATTTCAGCAAGCGCTGGCAGGTTTGGAAAGGGTGGGCTTAATGGGCAGGTTCATCTCTCCGGTAAAAATCTTCCTCACCCTCATTTTTCTCCTTGTCATCGGGCTGCCTTTCCTTGCTTTGCTGTTGTCGAGTGTTTCGCTGAACTGGCAATGGCCCGAGGTGTTACCCGAAGCTTTCAGCTGGCGGGCATGGGATTATGTGCTGTTCGGCAGTTCCGGTACCTGGCAAGCCATCGGAACCAGTTTGGTGATCGCCTTGGTTGTCACCGCAGTGAATATTGTTCTGGCGGTGCCTGCAGCAAATGCGCTGGCGCGCTATCAGTTCCGCGGCAAATGGCTGATGGAAGCAATCATTTTTGCCCCGATCATTATTCCACCGTTTGTCGCCGTCATGGGCATCCACCTGACGTTCCTGAGGCTGGGCCTCACCGAAACGATTTTCGGCGTCGTCCTGGCCCATCTTTCGCCGACACTGCCTTATATGGTGCGGGCGGTGGTAATCAGCTATAACACGTTGGCGGTTGACTGGGAAAATCAGGCGCGCATGCTCGGAGCGGGAGCGATCCAACGATTTTTGCATGTCGTTTTGCCCCATTTGCTGCCTGGCATTGCAGCGGGGGCAAGTTTGAGCATTCTGATTTCCCTGAGCCAATACCTGATCACGTTTATCATCGGCTCCGGGCAGGTCATTACATTGCCGATTCTGCTGTTTCCATTTATCAGTGGCGGAGATCCTGCCGTTGCGGCCGCCTATTCGCTGATGTTCGCCGGCCTGGCCATTGTAACCCTGCTCGGAATGGACATCGCTTTGAAGAACTATTATCAAACCAAAAAAACCGTCACCGGCAAGATTTAAAGGAGTGGGATGATGAACGATTTACGCATTCTCCATCTTGAAAAGAAATACAGCAAAACAGCTGCAGCAGGACAGGAACCGTTTGTGCTCCAGCCAGTCGACCTGACCATCCGGGAAGCAGAATTCTTCACATTGCTGGGGCCTTCCGGCTGCGGAAAAACCACGCTGCTGAAATTGGTGGCTGGGCTATTGCAGGCGGATTCGGGGCAATTGTGGTTAGGAGATTCCGAATTGACTGCTGTCCCCCCGGAAGACAGAAGATTCTCGATGGTATTTCAACAGCCTTTATTGTTTCCACACATGACGATTGAGGACAATGTGGCATTCGGGTTAAAAATGCAGAAAGTCAAACGGAAAAAACGCCTTTCTCTTGCACAGGAGATGCTGGAGTTTGTCGGCTTGGCAGGGTTTGAAAGCCGGTTTCCGGATGGATTGAGCGGCGGCCAACAGCAGCGGGTGGCGTTGGCCAGGGCTTTGGTGGCCGATCCACGGCTCTTGCTGATGGATGAACCGTTCAGTGCGCTGGACCCCGGCCTGCGGGAAGAAATGCGGGAGCTGCTCAGCCGCATCCAGAAACAGCTTGGTGTTACCGTATTGTTTGTCACTCACGACAGGGAGGAAGCGTTTGAATTGTCCGACCGGATCGGTATCATGGGGAACGGACGCCTGTTGCAGGTCGGCACAGCCATGGAACTGTACGAACTGCCCGCCAGTACACAGATCGCCCGGTTTTTAGGGATGAAAAACATAATCCCGGGCACAGTCCACGGCGGCCGTTTTATTTCAAATGAAGGGGTTTTCGAATTTTCAGCCGGGAACTCCGTCAAAGCCGGCGAATGGTGTTTGATACTTCGTCCGGAAGCACTGCAGCTGTTGGCACCAGGGACGCCGGCACCAGCAGGAGCTCTGCTGGTGCGGGGGGAAGTCGGGCGAATGAAGTTCCATCATGGATTGTATCAATGCAAGTTGCATGTTGGGGGGGCGCAATTGGACTGTACGCTTTCCCGGCAGCAGGCAGAATCACTGGCAGCCGGGCAGGTATATGATTTTTTTGTGTTGCCTGATGACCTGCACCTTGTGGGAATATAACCATTTTCAACGTCACATAAACTGAAAAAACAACCGGGCAAAGGTTTTCAGCAGAATTTGTCGAATACTGACCTTACGATCAAGCTGCAAACATAGAAAGGAAGATTTCCTTGCTGACCTATACCGGTGAAAGAGTCATACCCGAACTGATGAACCCGATGAACGGCTTGTTGCTTGAACACATCGCGCGCTATCATTTTGCGATAGAATATGCTCAAGGACGTGTGCTGGATCTCGCGTGCGGAGTGGGGTATGGAGCACAGTTGCTGGCCAAAGCAAAAAACAGGCAGCTCGAAGAAGTGATCGCGGTTGACGCAGATGCCGAAGCAATCCGCTACGCCAAACACAGGTACTATCATCCGAAAGTCAGTTATGTGAAGAACGATGCCCTGAATCCGCAGTTGCCCCAACAACTCGGCACATTCGATGCCATCATCTCTTTTGAAACCATCGAGCATTTAACCGACGAAACAAGATTTCTTGGAAATGTCTATGACATGTTGAAACCCGGTGGCATGCTGATCCTTTCCACGCCATTCGGCTACGGCAGAGGAAAACCATGCAACACCGAGTTTCATGTCCATCAATTGAATTGGAACGAATTTCACACTTTGTTTGATGACTATTCGGAAAAGAAATTTTACTACCAAAAAGGGGTATTGATAGAACCGCCGAGAAGCGATATCCATTACCCGATCGGCATCGCTGTGTGCCGGAAATGAAAGAGGCGGGAAACGAACAGTTTACCGGATCAAAATGCTGCCACCGAAAAAAGACTGCCGGAAACCACAGGCAGTCTTTTCTTCCGGTTTTTTTTCCTTACGAGACCATTTTCAACCCCACTGCAGAACCGAGCACCATGGCAATAAAGACGATTCGCTTCCAGTCCTTTGCTTCATTATAAAAAAGCATGCCGATAATGGCGCCTCCGGATGCACCGATGCCGGTCCATATGGCATAGGCCGTGCCCATCGGCAGAGTTTCCATCGCAATAGACAGGAAGAAGAAACTGAAACCGAATCCCCCGAGCATCAGCAGGAAGGAGAGCCAATTACGCTCGTTATGCCATTTGTTGATCATTGCCACGCCGGCCATTTCAAAAGCTCCCGCAGCAAGCAGCGCCATCCAAGCCATTACGATTCCCCTCCTTTTTCCCCGTTGTCATCTGTCACCAATTTCAACCCGACCACACCGGCCAGTAGAATGCCGATCAGCAGAAGTTTTGAAAGCTCCACCGGTTCGCCGAAAAACAGGATATCGGACAACACAGTGCCGGCCGTTCCCATCCCGACAAACACTGCATAGACGGTGCCGACCGGGAGCTTACGCCCCGCCATGATCATCAGATAGAAACTGATGAGGATGGCCACCACAGTACCGCTCCAGGGCCAGAAGCCGTCTGCATGCTTCAGCCCGATAACCCAAAAAACTTCAAAAAATGCAGCAACATACACTTTCGCCCATTCCACATTCATATCGTTTCCTCCTGATTCCAAATAAAAAAGCCGGAAAGCAACTGTTAAACAGTTCCTCCCAGGCTTTTGTCCTTCCGTGTCACAGCAAGCTGTGCGTTTTCTCTCGGACCAGGCCAAGCAGCAGCTTGCGGAACCCTAGAAAACAATTGTCGTTGTATGTGATTACTTGAAATTATACACACGATGCCGTTTCAGCGAAAGGAAAAGCCATTGCACAGTCTGCAGGAGCGGGAGGAAGGCAGGCCGCATGATTGACGGGCCGATTTCCACATGATAGAATTGTCTTTAATTAAAGATATATGAATTACAACTATTTGAGGTGAAAAAGATGGAATTGCCGAACCGCAACCTGAAAGCCGTCACGGTCATTATCCGGGCTGCCGATGCCGTGCGGGAAGTCATCAAAAGCGATGCCGCCAGCAACGGACTGAACCCCACCGAATTCTCGGTGCTGGAACTGCTGTATCACCAGGGCAGACAACCCATTCAATCGATCGGCAAAAAGGTGTTGATTGCGAGCAGCAGCATCACCTATGTGGTAGACAAACTGGAAGCAAAAAACTTCGTCCGTCGATCGGAATGCGCCGAAGACCGCCGTGTCACGTATGCCGAGCTGACCGAAGAAGGCAAGGGTCTGATGGACCGAATTTGGCCGGAGCACGAAAACAAGATCAACGAATTGTTTGCCGGCCTCACAGTGGAGGAAACAGAAGCGATGATAAGCGATTTGAAAAAAGTCGGCTATCAGGCGTTGAAAATCTGAATGTTTGCAGGATACTATCGTAAATTCGAGATAAAATTTTCACCAGGAAAAGGAGCGTTTTACAATGAATGAACTAAAAGGGATCCACCACGTCACCGCAATCACAAGCAGCGCGGAAAAGAATTATGAGTTTTTCACTTATGTACTCGGCATGCGACTGGTCAAAAAGACCGTCAACCAGGACGATATCCAGACGTATCATCTGTTTTTTGCCGATGACAAGGGCTCTGCCGGTACCGATATGACGTTTTTCAATTTCCCGGGGATTCCAAAAGGGACCCATGGCACCAACGAAATCTACAAGACAGCTTTCCGGGTACCATCTGACGCGGCAATGGATTACTGGCTGAAGCGCTTCGACAAATACGACGTGGCCCATACCGGAATCAAGGAATTGTTCGGCAAGAAAACCGTATCCTTCACTGACTTCGATGAGCAGCAATACATGCTCGTTTCCGATGAACGCAATGAAGGCGTAGCATCCGGTACACCGTGGCAAAACGGACCTGTGCCACTGGAGTTTGCAATAACTGGCCTCGGGCCGATCCACATCCGCATTGCGCAATTCGATTACCTGAAAGAAGTACTCGAAAAAGTGATGATGATGCGCGAAATCGCCAAAGAAGGAGCGCTGCATCTTTTTGAAATGGGACAAGGCGGCAACGGAGCACAGGTCATTGTTGAATACAACGCGGTTCTGCCTGCCGGCCAGCAAGGCTTCGGCACCGTTCACCATACTGCGTTCCGGGTACATGACACGGCTGCATTGAATGAATGGATCGATCACATGGGAGCGGGCTTTGGTACATCCGGCTATGTCGACCGCTTCTTCTTTGAATCCTTGTATGCAAGAGTGGCACCGGGGCTTCTCTTTGAATGGGCAACCGATGGACCTGGTTTCCTCGGAGACGAACCGTATGAAACACTGGGCGAAAAATTAAGCCTGCCGCCATTTCTTGAAGCCCAGCGGGAACGCATTGAAAAAATGGTGCGTCCGATTGACACCGTGCGCAGCAGCCGCACAATCGAAAAAGAGTATTTGTAAATTATCTTCGTATAGAATGGAACAACAAAGCGGCAGGAATCAGATCGTACGGTTCAGTCGGCGACGCACGGGCAGCGGAACATTTGCGCGGCATCCTCGGAGAAGTGATGGTGGCGGATGTACGTGTTCACCCGGCATTGTCGCTGTTCACCGATTTCGAAAACGGCTCCATGCTAAAACCTGCTTCGGTGCAGGGAGACTCCGTAAATCAAATGTTGGATCAGGTGATTCCATGGTCAACTGCTTTGGAATCAATCCGCTAAAATAGATGACTTAACTTAGAAGGTGCCTCTCCGGCATCTTCTTTTTTTATGGCTTCCAATTGACGGCCTTCGTTCTGATTTTTGCTGCTGATGCGAAGGCAGCAAAATTTACGATGTTCCACAAATTACCTGGAATAATAATTCTTTCATCCATCTAATTAACACCTGAAAAGTGTTCGTGAAAGCAGATGCGTTTTTGCGAACGTTCGTAAAGTGATTTAGTACATTTACGAACGCTCTTTTTGCCGTTTTTCAGCCCTTTTCAAAGCGTTCGTAAATGTGTACTTTTACGAACGGTTTTATTTAATGCAGTTATATTTTTTTGATTTTAGTTAATAGTGAAAGTTCATTCTTTTGAATGAGGTAGGAAATTTTTCGGAATTGTATTATATTGGTAGAAAGGTATACAAGAGAAAAATTAGTAAAAACCTATTTAAGTCAAAGGTATATTGTTGAAGTTCGGATAGAGATTGAGCATCTATCTGAAAGATGCTGAGTTGCTTACTCATAAAAGAACTATCAAGATACATCTAAGAGTAATAGGTAAACAAGAAAGGGAGAAGATCAATGATTAAAGGACTGTATGAAGCACATTTGCCAGTAAGTAACCTTTTGGAATCAATCGAGTTTTATAAAAAGTTAGGACTAGAAGTTGCCTATCAAAAAGAAAAACTGGCCTTTTTCTGGATTGAGAAAGAACATAGTTGGTTAGGTCTATGGGAAACCGATAAAGTGGAAACGCCCTATCATCCATCGTTAAGGCATATCGCTTTCCGAGTGGACATAGACAATATGGAAAAGGCGAAAGATTGGCTAGAGCAAAAAGGGATAAAAATAAAAACCGATTTTGGTTTTCCACCCGAAAAACAGCCTTTGGTTTTGCCCAACTATCCCCATGCTCACGCTGCCATTTATTTTGAGGATCCGGATGGCAATTCCCTAGAACTGATAGCTCCATTGAAAGTGGATTTCAAAGAGGAATTTCAGATGATGTCATTAGAAGAGTGGAACAGTAAAAAGTAACTCACAGTTTACATATCAATAGTTATCAGAAGTGCCATTTTTTTATAAAAGATTGTCAAGATCTAACTAATTTTATATCAATGCTGCTCTAGAAGTTTTTAAATTTCTTATGGCTCAAAAAAAGCTAGGTACTCCACATTCTTATATCGTTGCAGATGCCTAGAACTGCAGTTAATAGGATGGTTTAATCCATATCTTAGCGTAATCAGCATAACCGTAATTCGTCGTTTTGATTCCCATCATTTCAGGCGGATAAGGGATATGGCGCTGATTAAAATACAAAGGCACCATCCAAGAATTCGAAAAGACTTCATTTTCTATTTTCAAATGCAAAGGAAGCCAGTTCTCCACAGGTGTTTCAGGATAAACTGATAAAGTCTGAGCAACTACTTCGTTCATCTCCATCAGGTCTGAAATTTGCGAATAGCCTGCTTTGAAATAGAGATAAAAAGAAAGATTTTGATCCAGGGAAAAGTGTTCTCGGCTGATGAATAGGTCGGCTTCTAACTCGCTACATTTAATGCTTACATACTCTTCATGTTCCAGAATCAAAAGGTTTACTTGTATCCCTCCGTCTTCCAATACTTTTTTAACCTGTTCAGCTAACTTCAGTGTGAACTTGCTAGCTGCGAGGACCAAAGGCTGCGCCAACTTGAGGGTTTCAGATTTCGGGACGATATAAGGAAGACTTTCATTCAATAAACACCCTCGGTTATTCTCTGTTGAGTTTTTAATGATGTTTAGTATCAAACCAATCTTTTTCCTGATAAGCGAATGGATATATTCGCGTACTTCTTTATTTTGAATACCTGAATCTTGAAAGAGATTGAATACCAGTATGCCGGACCCAGATTCACTTTTTATTTTTTGTGCATCATTCAAAGTGTCACGTGCATTTGTCCGAAAAATTAATTCTGCGTCTGAATTCACCTTAATGAAATCGATAGTGTCAATATAGGGACGTTCTTGATAAAAGTCATCATGAGCCTTTATTCGGGTTACTTTGTTATCCGAATAATCCATGTAAAAAGGTCCCGTTCCCAGAATGTCCTGATTTTTCATTTTGTAAATACTTGCTTGAGTCATGCTCAAGAGATGCAATAAATAGGAACACGGTGTGCTTAACTCAATTTCGACAACCAATGGATGGGGAGTATGAACAGTGGATATTTGTGGCGTCACGGATCTGTAGTGAGCGTCGGAGAAAAAGAGCTCCAGACAAGTTTTCACATCGGTGCTATTCAGTATGGACCCATCGTGAAATTTTACATGTTTTTTCAAGAAAATAGAGAGTTTGTTATCCGTGAAATCCCAGGAATGAGCCACTTCTCCTCGTATTAGTCCTGCTTCATTTACCGAAAAAAGCCGGCTGTATAAGTTGTCGCAGATATGGATGCTGTTTAAATCAATCGCTTTGAGGGGGTTAAAGGTTAAGAACGGATATTTCATGGGAAAAATAAAGCGATGATCGGAAACTGGCTGGTAACCAAATTTTTCAGTTACCTGTTTTGATAACCTGCGTCTTGCATTCTCAGACCATTCCCAGTCCAGATAGTGAATGACACTGGGCAGGGGCTCCTTTACTAATAGTTGAAGAAACTCTTTTTCAAATGCTTTTTCGACGTCGTTTAACCAGTGGATTTTCGTCTTTCTCCCTCGGCCTGTACCAGGCAAGTAGACGAGCCATTTCTCTTCCGCCCATCGTTCCAGCCATCTTTTGGTTTGTCGTTGAGACAACTCTAAAATTTGAGCGATTTCTTCTTGTTTAACTTCTCCTTCACGCAACCTTCGCCAAAGCTTCAATAATAATCGATTCATTCTCCACCTCAAAGGGTGACACTTCTTTTCAGATGTGTCAGTTTTTAATCACAGTTGTCATCCTTATAATAAGTATAGCAGTTAAGATGAAATAGTCGAAATTATCCATACAACACAGTGATGGAAGGCTTGGCTACTTCTTTTTTATCGATTAAAGATCCTTAAAAATATAGGCAGTTGGAAAGGATTTTTTAATGCTGAAAAATAAAGCGTATCTATTCTATTTATCAGGTTCCGTTATTTCGGCGGTTGGGAATGGGATGCAGTTCATCGCTATTACTTGGCTCATATTGGAACTGACTGACTCATCCGCACAGGTCGGAATCACTCTGGCCATCGGCTTTATCCCCTTAATGTGTTTATCCTCTTTTGGCGGCATGGTAGCAGACCGCTACGATAGAAGAATTATCATGGTGGCCTTCAACATATTTCGTTTTTTCTCCATCTCTATCGTACCTTTTGTATATTGGTTTGGTGATTTGACTATATTTATCATTTATTTAATGCAGTTATTGAATGCTGTGGGCACAGCATATTTTGTCCCAGCCAATGCAGCGTTCGTAAGGGAAATCATGGCAGACAAGGAAATGTATCGGGCAAATGCCCTGACCCAGGTTTGGATTCAGGTTGGTAAACTGTCAGGGGCAGGTATCGGTGGCATTTTTGTCGCTTGGTTCGGTTCAATTAATGTGGTTTTTTTGAACGCTTTAACTTTTCTTATTGGGGCGGTCTTAATTTATAAAACCAGAAAAGGATACGTTTCCCCCAATGAGGAAAGTCCACAAAACCGAAATTTTTGGAGAGATATGAATGTAGGCTTCAAGCTCGTAATAACTCAAAAAAACTTGTTGTTTTATGTGGGATTATCCCTTCTTCCTGCTATCTTCGTCTATATTTATAACCTTTCTGTAGCTATCTTTGTTAGGAATGAACTGGGCAAGGGAGCAGAATCATTGGGGATAATTGAGGGTGCATACGCAGCTGGAGCTTTGGTAATCGGGGTAGTCATCTCAAAACATAATAATTGGTTAAAAAACACACTGGCCATTCCACTGGTCATCTTCATCATGGCCATTCCGTTCGTTTTATTCTCGTTAAGCAACGAAGTTCTGACTGCCGCGATAAGCGTTTTCTTATTAGGAGCAGCCTTTCAAATCGGGTTTACGATGTTCAATACACTTCTTCAAATTACGCCACCGAAAGCTTTTGTCGGCAGGGTGACGGGATTTGCGAAAACCTTGCAAAGCCTCCTTACTTTTGTGGCTCTTCTTTATTTCGGCAATTGGCTGGAATCTCACTCGGTTCGGGTACTTTTCAGCGGAATTTTTGCCCTGTTTACCACGGTGAGTTTGCTGACTTTAACAGTTGTTTTTTTCTCTCAAAAACAACTGCAGAAAAACCAAAAACAAAGTATTTAACTAATTTATCAAGAAAATTTCTGGCAGATAATCAGAGAAATATCACCGCTTATCGCATGGCAGGAGCTTCATATAAAGTTTATTTCCTTTTTTTGTACAAGTTTACTTTTACGACTAGTGTCTAAATTTACAATACCTAAGCATAAATATTTCTTATATCTTTCTAACGGTAACTATTAATATAATTTAAAAAGTGAAAAATTCGAAAGAAAATTCTGATTAAATAGAAAGAGGGATTTGTTTATGAAAATAATAAAACGCGTACTTATCAAATTAAGCGGTGGAGCATTAGCCAGTAAAGAGGGTGAAAGTTTTGATCATCAGAAGCTGGACCATATAGCCGATGAAATCCTTTCAATTACGGACATGGATATTGAAGTAGCCCTTGTGATTGGCGGAGGGAATATCTTTCGCGGGAGCTTAGCGGATAAATGGAACATTGACAGAGTAGAGGCCGATAACATCGGGACATTGGGGACAATCATGAACAGCTTAATGCTGCGAGGGGTCTTGAAAAGTAAAACAGACAAGGAAATCAGGGTCATGACATCCATTCCGGTTCCGTCTGTGGCTGAACCTTATATCCAATTAAGAGCGAAAAGGCATTTAGAGAAAGGGTCTATCGTTATTTTTGGAGGAGGAAATGGGCAGCCGTTCGTAACGACTGATTACCCAAGTGTACAGCGGGCGATTGAGATGGATTGCGATGCCATCTTCGTAGCGAAGCAGGGGGTGGATGGCGTATTCGATTATGACCCGAACCAGTATGCTGAAGCAAAAATGTACCGCACATTGAACTACGACGATATTTTAAAAGAAAACATCAAGGTCATGGACCAGTCTGCGCTTCTCCTTGCAAAAGAGTTCGATATAGCAGTCAATATCTTTAACTTCAATAAACAAGGTGAAATGAAGCGAATCGTTGAAGGCAAACAGACCGGAACTGTAGTTTCAAGAGACCCTTCTGAATTTTATGTATTGAGCTAAAAATTTTTCGCTTGATAGTCAGTTGTCTTCTAAAATTTTTACATAAGTCTGCCAGTTGAAAAGGTTGTAAGCCAATTAGGGAGATAAGAGTACATGGGATGGGTGAAAAATGATTTTTACACAGTAAAAGAGGAAGTGAAGATACATCAAATTACGAAGATATTCGAGGAGGAAGCCAGAGAATTGATCTTAAAAGGATTAGAAGAGCGCTTTGGTTTCATAGATCCCACTTACAATCCAGATTTGAAAAGCATTTTACACAGCTATAGCCAAAAAGGAGCTATATTTTTGGTGGGTACCTACAAAAACCGGGTCATTTGTACAGGCGCTATTTCTTATGAAGAACCAGGAATCGGAAGAGTTGAACGAATGTCTGTCTTGAAAGAATTCCGAAGAACAGGTGTAGCAAAAATAATGATGAATCACTTAGAGTCATGGGCCATGCAAGAGGGCTATCAACAATTAGTTTTAGAAACTAATAGCAACTGGCATAGTGCAATTGAGTTCTATCAGAATCGACAATACCATCTATACTTGAATGATGGGGAATGCAGCTACTTTTCAAAGAACTTAATTTGATTTTTATCTTATACGAAAGCCACCTATAATGAGATAACGTAAATTAAAGTTTACATATCAAAATTTATTGAAAGAAGGAACTTCATTTGAAGCTCCTTCTCTTTTTTCTTCATAAAAGTGTACTTTTACGAACGGTTATTTAGTAGATTTTAAAAGAATCCAAAGTTGAATTACTAATCAAAAATCCCGGCAAGTAGATAACAAGTAATAAAAATAATGTTCAGACTTTTAAAAGGGAAAAATGTTACAATTTTCTAGGAAGGCAGAATGGGATAAAGAAATATATTTGTTCATTCATTTTTTAAGCAGCATCCAGAAAGGTTGATCAATTTTTATGGTTGAGATCATTGGAAGAAAAATCGAGTTAATTAAAAATACGAAAGAAAACTTGGATGAGCTATATTTTTGGAGATTTGAAGAAAAGGAACAAGAAGCGAAAAAGTGGAATGGGCCATACATACCTGAAAAGCGAATGACAAAGGAAGAACACCGTAAACATTGGTTGAATGAAGAAAAAATTACAACGGGAGTTCCAGCTTCTCTCGTGATAAGAGCTGAGGGAAAAGTGATTGGCTATGTGGGTGCTTATTGGGTAGATAAGAATACGAACTGGCTCGAGACCGGAATTGTAATTTACGATAAAGATTATTGGAATGGCGAATATGGCTCTGAAGCCTACAAGCGCTGGATTGATTTCCTTTTTGAATCAACAGAGTTACACAGACTGGGGATGTCGACCTGGTCCGGAAACGAAAGAATGATGAAAGTCGCCGAAAGGATGGGAATGACTGTAGAAGCACGCGTAAGAAATGCTCGAACAGTAGAAGGACAATATTTTGATGCAATAAAAATGGGGATTCTGAGAGAAGAATGGGAAAAATCAATTGTCAGTTAAATTCAATAATGAAAAGAGGGGTTTAATGGAAAATCTATTCGGGAATGTCGCGCAAGACTTTGTGAATTATCGAAAAGGATATCCTAGTAAATTTTATGAGAAGCTGCAGGAAGAATGTGGAGTGGTTTTTCGAAATCAGCAAGTATTGGATATCGCCACTTCGAATGGACTAGCAGCGAGAGATTTAGCAGCTCTAGGAAGTTATGTTACGGGAGTCGATAACTCACCAGAACTTATAGAGGAAGCCATCCGGACAAACAGGGTGGAGGAACTGAACATCAAATATTTCCTCGGAGACGTAACAGATTTACCTGTTGAAGAAAAGTCCTTCGATCTGATTACTGCTATACATTGTTGGAATGTACTCCCTACCGAACAAACCATAAGTGAAATATATAGGGTTCTAAAACCTGGCGGTAAATTCATCCTTGCTCAATTTGATCCTGTTTCTATAAAGAATAGCGTTGTTACCGAAACAGAGAAGATTGTTTCTAGGTTTAATACTGAATGGAGTCGTAAGAGCACGCATGGCATCTATCCACAATGGATAAATGATTGCTACGACGGCGGTTTTAGAAATGTTGAAACTTTCTCCTTCGATGATTTGATCCCTTTTTCACACGAAGAGTGGAAAGGGAAAATGAGAACAGATGAGAGCATTGGAGGAAGCTTGCAAGACGAAGAAGTAAAAGCATTTGACCATGCCTTATCCATTCTTCTTGAAGAACAGTTTGACGAAAATGTTTTGGACGTTCCACATCGGATGTTTTCCGTCATTTGCGAAAAGTAATACTTAATATCTTCAATAACTAGTTTACATATCATCAGTTGATGAGAAGTAATAAATGGCAGGAGCTAATTATGCCACCTGCCATTTTATTAAGAGATAGTTTGTCAAATTAAGTGCAACACTTCGTCCATGAATGCTTCGTTTGCTGTTCGCCACTTCAAGCATTTTCGTGGCCGGTTATTGATTAGTCGGAGTGCTTCGTTTAATTCTTCTTCACTGATG
>NZ_VIFV01000023.1 GCF_007004625.1 Planococcus salinarum
CTTGGGCGTGAGCCCGCGGAAAGCGCGCACCGGAACAGAAAGCAACCGTTCCATCGCCTTATTTTATCAACTTTTGAGATAAAATATGAGAAAAATACTTGACTGCGCATAAGAAAGCATCCGCCTAAAGCGTAATGATTGGAGAAGCTAATAGTTTCTCTACAATCTGAAATACTCGGGTTATAGTTGGATAACCCGAGTATTTTTATTGATTTTTTTATCCGAATTACAGAAAAACAAGCGTTTTCATTCACAAAGTCCTGTTAATTGATTATAATGAACAAGGTAGGAACTTATCAGAGTTTCATAAACGCAGATGAATCATCATTCTGCCTTTTTTTGTGGAATGATGGATTATACTGGAGAAGGAGCGAATTTTATGACATCGTCAAAAGGTTTAGAAGGTGTAGTAGCTACACAATCCGCCATCAGTTCAATTATTGATGACACGCTTACATATGTTGGCTACAATATCGATGATTTGGCTAACAACGCCAGTTTTGAAGAAGTGATTTATCTATTATGGCATCAACGTTTGCCGAAAGCTGACGAACTTGCAGAATTGAAACAGCAATTGGCTGATAATATGGCGGTTCCACAAGCAGTTTTGGATCATTTCAAAACTTACGAAATCAAAAAAGTTCACCCGATGGCTGCTCTTCGTACAGCAGTATCAATGCTGGGTCTTTTTGATGAAGAAGCTGAAGAGATGAATCCTGAAGCGAACTATCGCAAAGCGATTCGCATCCAGGCAAAAATCGCAACATTGGTTACTGCATTTGGCCGCGTCCGCAATGGCCAGGAACCGGTTGCACCGAAAAAAGACCTCAGCTTTGCTGCTAACTTCCTTTATATGTTGTCAGGCGAAGTGCCTGCTGACATCGAAGAAGAAGCATTCAACAAAGCATTGGTTCTTCACGCTGACCATGAGCTGAACGCTTCAACGTTCACTGCACGTGTTGCTGTCGCAACTCTTTCTGATGTCTATTCGGGTGTTACTGCTGCAATCGGAGCTCTTAAAGGGCCATTGCACGGTGGAGCCAATGAACAGGTTATGAAAATGCTGACAGAAATCGGTTCAGTCGATAATGTTGAAAAAGTGATCAATGAAAAACTTGCCAACAAAGAGAAGATCATGGGCTTTGGCCACCGTGTTTACCGTAAAGGTGACCCGCGGGCAAAACACCTGCGTGACATGTCCCAGAAACTGACGAAAATCCGTGGCGAGGAAAAATGGTATGAAATGTCGATCAAGATTGATGAAATCGTTACAGGCCAGAAAGACCTTCCACCGAATGTGGATTTCTATTCTGCTTCTGTTTACCATTCATTGAACATCGAACACGACCTGTTCACACCGATTTTCGCGGTATCACGTACGTCCGGCTGGTTGGCTCATATCCTTGAGCAATACTCGGACAACCGTCTGATCCGTCCACGCGCAGATTATATCGGACCAGGAATGCAGAGTTATGTTCCTGTTGAAAAGAGATAATTATAAGAAAAGCAACATCAATAAAAAATCGATAGGGCTGGCACTTTGTGCAGCCCTATGACTTTGAACTCAGGAGGAATTTTATAATGGCTAACGGCGAAAAGATTTCAGTAGAAAACGGTGTATTGAACGTTCCCAACAATGCAGTAATTCCATACATCATCGGTGACGGTACTGGACCGGATATCTGGAATGCGGCTTCACGCGTTCTTGAAGAAGCGGTAACGAAAGCATACAACGGTGAAAAATCAATCGTTTGGAAAGAAGTACTTGCTGGTCAAAAAGCATACGATGAAACAGGCGAATGGCTTCCTGAAGAAACGCTTGACGTAATCCGTGAATACTTGATCGCTATCAAAGGACCTCTTACTACGCCAATCGGTGGCGGTATCCGTTCGTTGAACGTGGCACTTCGCCAGGAGCTTGACCTTTATACTTGCCTGCGTCCGGTTCGCTATTTCGAAGGCGTACCATCTCCGGTTAAACGTCCGGAAGATACGGATATGGTCATTTTCCGTGAAAACACTGAAGATATCTATGCTGGTATCGAATATGCAAACGGCAGTGACGAAGTGAAGAAATTGATCTCTTTCCTTACAGATGAAATGGGCGTTAAAAACATCCGTTTCCCTGAATCATCAGGTATCGGCATCAAGCCAATTTCTGAAGAAGGAACAAAACGCCTTGTGCGCGCTGCGATCAATTACGCTTTGGCTGAAGGCCGCGAGTCGTTAACTCTTGTACACAAAGGGAATATCATGAAGTTCACTGAAGGAGCTTTCAAGAACTGGGGCTACGAAGTGGCTGAACAGGAGTTTGGCGATAAAGTTTTCACTTGGAACGAGTATGACAAAGTGAAAGATGAGCAAGGTACGGAGGCTGCAAACAAAGCACAGGAAGACGCTCTTGCTTCAGGCAAAATCCTTGTCAAAGATTCCATCGCTGATATTTTCCTTCAGCAGATTCTTACGCGTCCAAGCGAGTTCGACGTAGTTGCTACAATGAACTTGAACGGCGATTACATTTCAGATGCTTTGGCTGCACAAGTAGGCGGAATTGGTATCGCTCCTGGAGCGAACATCAACTACGATACTGGGCATGCAATCTTCGAAGCTACTCACGGAACAGCGCCTAAATACGCTGGCCTTGATAAAGTGAACCCGTCTTCTGTCATCCTTTCGGGTGTATTGATGCTTGAACACCTTGGCTGGAGCGAAGCGGCTAAATTGATCACAAACTCAATGGAAAAAACAATCGCTTCTAAAGTTGTAACTTATGACTTTGCTCGTCTGATGGACGGCGCTAAAGAAGTAAAAACTTCGGCGTTTGCTGATGAATTAATCAAAAACCTGTAATTTTTGGAGAGAGGGGATGCCCCTCTCTTTTTTCTTTTGTTCAAAACCGGCGATCAATTGTTTCAAATCGTTGAGTTGAGGAAACTATAATTGGGTAAGGAATATTTCGAATGAAAAAGTCCACAAAATCCGAATATAAAGGAGAGTTCCAATGACATTCAAACGGAAGAAAATTTCTGTGATCGGTTCCGGTTTTACAGGTGCTACTGCTGCATTTCTTTTGGCACAAAAAGAGCTGGGTGACGTGGTCCTGGTCGATATTCCACAAATGGAGGATCCGGCAAAAGGCAAAGCACTCGATATGGCGGAAGCGGGTCCGGTAATCGGTTTTGATGCACGTGTCACCGGCACAGCGGATTATGCCGACACAAAAGAATCGGATCTCGTGATCATCACAGCCGGAATTGCACGCAAACCCGGTATGAGCAGGGACGATTTGGTTCAGACAAACCAGAAGATCATGAAATCTGTGACAGCGGAAATTGTCAAATTTTCACCGAATTCCACCATTCTCGTTTTGACGAATCCGGTGGATGCGATGACCTATACGGTTTTTAAAGAATCCGGATTTCCGAAAGAGCGGGTTATCGGCCAATCGGGTGTGCTCGATTCTGCGCGTTTCCGAACGTTTGTCGCTCAGGAATTAGATGTTTCCGTGAAAGACATCAGCGGCTTCGTTTTGGGTGGCCACGGGGACGACATGGTGCCGCTCGTACGGTATTCCTACGCCGGCGGCATACCGCTTGAATCACTGATCTCTAAAGGAAGGCTTGAGGAAATTGTCGAAAGAACCCGCAAAGGCGGTGCCGAGATTGTAAATCTCCTTGGCAATGGTTCAGCCTATTATGCTCCTGCCGCTTCGCTCGTTGAGATGGCAGAAGCCCTCATCAAAGACCAGCGCCGCATTATGCCATCGATTGCCTATCTGGAAGGGGAGTACGGCATGGAAGGAATTTATATGGGTGTTCCAACCATTCTTGGAGCCGGAGGAATAGAAAAGATAATCGAGATTGAGTTGAATGAAGAAGAAAAAGCATTATTGAATAAATCAGCCGAATCAGTAAAAGCAGTGATGAAAGTATTAGCGTAAGGCAAGAAGACGGACAGGAATCCCCTGTCCGTTTTTTGGATGAATAAAATATACCGCTTTTATCGTTTAATCCTATACCGCACAGCATTTGCTTTTCATTACTTAATTGATATGATTGAAGTATCAAGACAACAGGGGGGATTTTAATGTTACTGGGAAAGAAACGGAAGTTAGGCCGAAAAATCGAGGATATGGCGGCTGGCGAAAAACTGAAACTTACAGAAAAGATCGAAGACAAAGACCTGCTTCTTTATCTGGGTCTGACGAATGACGGGAATCCACTTTATATTCAGCACGATTTCGCATCACAGACAAAATTCGAAAAGCCGGTTGTTCCAACGGCTATGCTGACAGGCATCGTCACTTCGGCAGTGTCAAAATATCTGCCGGGTCCGGGATCATATATTAAGGAACAACACCTGAAATTCAGCAAGCCTGTATACCATTACGCAACGATCGATTTCCTGCTGGAAGTAACGGAAGTCAATGTTGCAGCCAACGAAGTAACGGTCCGCGTGGAAGCAACTGATGAAAATGGAGAGCTGGTTGTTGAAGGTGAACTTGTGGCGAATCCTCCCCAAGTGCTGAACCAGCTCACCACACAGTCAATGGATAATTTCTGATTGGTTTGGAATGGGGGTTTCAAACTGAATGTGGAGGCTGTTAAATGCAGAAGAAGATATTGATTATCGAAGACGAACAATCCATCGCAACTTTGCTGTCCTATAACTTGAAACAGGCAGGGTATGAAACACTTATTGCAAGCGATGGGAAAGAGGGGTTTGAAATGGCATTAAGTGAAATGCCTTCCCTCATCGTGCTGGATCTCATGCTTCCGTCGATGGATGGAGTGGAAATCTGCAAGGAACTGCGGCTTCAGAAAGTGGGCATCCCTATCATCATGCTGACCGCCAAAGACGAAGAATTCGATAAAGTCCTCGGACTGGAACTTGGTGCGGATGATTATATGACGAAGCCTTTCAGCCCCCGTGAAGTGGTGGCGCGCATTAAAGCCGTTCTCCGCAGATCGGAAGGTCTGAAGGTGACTCGGGAGGACTCATCATCTTCCGAAATGAAATTAGGCAAACTGAAAGTCTATCCAGAGCGCTATGAAGCTTTCCTGAACGATGAGCAATTGGAATTCACACCAAAAGAATTCGAACTTCTCGTATATTTGATGGAGAATAAAAACCGTGTCCTGACACGGGATCAATTATTGAGTGCGGTATGGAAATATGACTTTGCGGGGGATACACGAATTGTCGATGTCCACATCAGCCACCTGCGGGACAAAATTGAGGAAAACAGCAGAAAGCCTGTCTTTATCAAAACCATTCGCGGGCTGGGCTATAAATTTGAAGAGCCGAAGCCGGTATGAAGCCATTTCGGCGACGGCTTTTGGCCACTCTCGTACTATGGCTTGGCACTCTTCTTGCCAGTCTCTATATCATAATCGTACAATTTTTCCCTTTGTATCAGGAACTCGGCAATACTCCTGAATTCTGGTTGTTGCTCGGCCTTCTATTCCTGCTGGCTTTTGTAATTTCAGTCGCGATTGGGTATCGGATTCTCAAAATCCATATCGCTCCAATCGAAAATATTACAGAAACGGCTATGGAGCTGGTAAAAGGGAATTTTCGTGCGAGGGCTTATGAAGACGCAGAGAATGGTTCGGGCCAACTGAGTTCGACCATCAATGTATTGGCACGAAATCTTCAGGAAATTACAGCTGTCCGTGAAATGGAGCAGGAACGGCTGATGACGCTGGTTGAAACCATGGGCAGTGGATTGATCATGGTTGACAGGCAAGGGAAAATTTCTTTGTTCAATAAATTTTTCCAGAATGAATTTAAATTGAGCAGCGAAGACTTGAGCGGCAAGTTTTATGGGGTACTGCCGATTCCACCTTCACTTGCCGATTTTATCGAAAAAGTTTTCATGACTGAAACACCGGCGCGGGAGCAAATTGAATACCAGGCGGGCATCCATACCCGTGCTCTTGAAGTTTATGGCGCACCTGTCCTCGGGAGCCATGAACAATGGCTTGGTATAGTCATTGTTCTGCATGATATCACTGAACTGAAACGTCTTGAACAGATCCGGAAGGATTTCGTGGCAAACGTTTCCCATGAACTTCGAACCCCGGTTACCTCGATAAAGGGGTTTTCAGAAACTTTGATTGATGGCGCTTATAAAGATGAAGACACATTATTATCTTTTCTTGAAATTATCCAAACCGAAACCAACCGGCTTGAAACGCTGATCGAAGAGCTCCTTGAATTGTCAAGAGTCGAACAACGCGGTTTCCGGGTGGATGCGCAGCCGACAGATATGAAGGCCGTAATCGAGTATGCAATTGAAATGGTACAGCCCTCACTGGAAGGTAAGAAAATGCTGCTGAAGACATCTTTGGAACCACTGACTGTTGCAGGGGATGCCAATCGGCTCGTTCAGATTCTGATGAATTTGCTGGCAAACGCGATAAACTATTCAGCCCCAGAAAAAACAATAGAAGTCCGGTTGTATCAAGACAGGAATCAGGCGGTAGTCCAAGTCGAAGACCAGGGGATTGGCGTCGCGCCCACCGAAATCAGCCGACTTTTCGAGCGGTTCTATCGTGTCGACAAAGCGAGGAGCCGGAATTCCGGAGGAACGGGACTTGGCTTGTCAATCGTAAAGCACCTGGTTGAAGCGCATCAGGGAGAAATTGAGGTTGTCAGCACACCAGGGAAGGGCAGCACATTCACCATTTTCCTGCCGCTTGCTGACTGACGTTTTGTAAACAAACAAAGCTTTACAATTCTTTCATACTGGCTTCACATACGGGTGGTATCTTTAAATGGAACCCCCTTTCAACTCAAAAAGAAGAAAAAGGACCTTCCACGAGGTCCTTTTTCTTCTTTTTATTTAAAACTGTTTAAGTTGCACTTATGAATCAGCTTGAGTGCGCCGCTTTGGACAAGTGCAAAACTCAGGTTCGTCGCAAGCTTGTCGCAACACAAGCATCGGCTAAGGTCCTCACAGCCGTTCTGCGGAATTTTCGTCACATCATAAATCTTGTAAGATATCCAGCCGTCATTTCTCTTCTTTTTGCCAGCGTGGTAAAATAAAGGGAATGAGGGCTTTTTTATTGAAAGGGGTAATTTTGTGGCTAAGAAAATACTTTTACTGGATGGCAATAGTTTGGCGTATCGCGCATTTTTCGCGTTGCCATTGCTGACAAATGAGAACGGCATCCACACGAATGCCGTATACGGATTTACGATGATGCTCCAACGGGTTCTTGAAGAGGAAAAACCGACACATATGATGGTGGCATTTGATGCGGGGAAGACGACTTTCCGGAACCAAATGTTCACTGAATACAAAGGTGGACGGCAGAAAACACCACCGGAATTATCTGAGCAGTTCCCATACTTACGCAAATTGATCGATGCATATCGCATCAAGCAATACGAACTCCCGAACTACGAGGCGGATGACATCATCGGAACGTTGAGCCTGGAGGCGGAGCAGGAGGGCGACGAAGTCATCGTCATTTCCGGGGACAAGGATTTGACCCAATTGGCTTCTCCTTCCACAACGGTATACATCACCCGCAAAGGGATTACGGATATCGAAAAATATACGGTAGAGCATATAAAAGAAAAATACGGGTTGGCCCCGTTACAGATTATCGACATGAAAGGACTTATGGGCGATTCTTCCGATAATATACCGGGAGTTCCGGGTGTTGGCGAAAAGACAGCACTCAAGCTGCTTGCAGCACACGGTTCAGTGGAAGGTGTTTACGAAGCGATCGATCAGCAAAAAGGCAAGATGAAAGAAAAGCTGGTCGCCAATGAAGACCTTGCGTACATCAGCAAAAAACTGGCCACGATTGAGCGCCAGGCTCCGGTGGAAGTGAAAATCGAAGAGTTGAGCTACGCAGGACCGGATCAGGACGAATTGATCCGGATCTGGAATGAACTGGCTTTCAAATCATTACTGGAAAAAATGGATTATACGGCTGAGGAAACGGTCAAAGAAGAATTGAATTTCACTGTTGTCACCGCAGTTGATACTTCCATCCTGAAGGATGAAATGGCCGTGCATCTGGAAATGTACGACGAACATTACCACACATGCGAATTACTCGGCGTTGCTCTGTCGGATGAGGATAATACCTATGTTATCCCGATGGCTGCCGCCAAGGAGTCGGAAACATTTAAAGCATGGCTGGCGGATCCAGCGAAGAGAAAGTATATGTCGGATTCCAAAGCGTCCACTGCTGCATTTTTGCGCAACGGAATCGAATTGGATGGTGTGGATTTCGATTTGATGCTCGGTGCCTATATCGTGAATCCGTCGCTGACCTATACCGATATGGCCAATATTGTTTTGGAATACGGCTACACGGACGTTTCGACAAATGAACAGGTTTATGGCAAAGGCGCTAAGAAAAAAGTGCCGGAAGAGACCATCCTGAACGAACATATCGCCAGGAAAGCACGGGCCATCTGGAAAGTCCGAACGGTCATACTCCGGAAGCTGGAGGAAAACCACCAATTCGACCTTTACGATAAATTGGAGCTTCCACTGGCCACAGTGCTTGGTCAAATGGAATCGTTGGGCGTTAAAGTCGACCGCGAACAGCTGTCCGATATGGGCGTGGAATTGGCTAAAAAACTGGAGAAAATCGAGACAGAAATCCATGGCCTGGCCGGACAGGAATTCAATATCAACTCGCCGAAGCAATTAGGGGTCATCCTATTTGAAAAGCTGGGATTGCCGCCATTGAAAAAAACCAAGACCGGCTATTCAACAGCAGCCGATGTACTTGAAAAATTGGAAGGGCAGCATGAAATCATTTCACACATTCTGTTGTACCGCCAGCTTGGCAAACTCCTTTCCACTTATATAGAAGGATTATTAAAAGAAATTCATGAAGACGGCAAAATCCATACCCGTTTCCAGCAGGCGCTGACGACGACCGGCCGTTTAAGCTCCACCAATCCGAACCTGCAGAATATTCCGGTGCGTTTGGAAGAAGGACGCAAAATCAGAAAGGCATTTGTTCCTTCCCACCCGGATTGGGTAATGGTCGCCGCCGATTATTCCCAAATCGAATTGCGGGTACTTGCGCATATGTCCGGTGATGAACGCCTGGTCCAGGCTTTCAAGGATGATCGCGATATCCATACGGCGACTGCGGCGGACGTATTCCACGTCCCGCTCGAAGAAGTGACCGGTAAGATGCGCAGTGCGGCAAAAGCGGTTAATTTCGGGATTGTCTACGGCATCAGTGATTACGGCCTGTCACAAAACCTCAATATTCCCCGGAAAGAAGCGGCCGATTTTATCGAGCGCTATCTGGCCAGCTTTCCGGGTGTGCAGAGATATATGACTGACATCGTATCATCTGCGAAAAAAGACGGATTTGTCACAACCTTGATGAACCGCCGCCGGTATCTTCCTGATATAACAAGTTCGAACTTCAATCTGCGCAGTTTTGCAGAACGCACCGCGATGAACACGCCGATTCAGGGGAGTGCCGCTGATATCATCAAAAAAGCAATGATCCAAATGGATGAAGCGCTTGAACGGGAAGGCTTAAAAGCAAATATGCTTCTGCAGGTCCATGATGAACTGATTTTCGAAGCACCAAAAGATGAACTGGAAAAGTTAATGGAATTGGTCCCGAAAGTGATGGAAGCGGCCGTGGAATTGAATGTTCCGTTGAAAGTCGATATCGCATCGGGTGATACCTGGTACGACACAAAATGAATGGAGGCCGATAATTATGCCTGAGCTTCCGGAAGTGGAAGGCGTGGTCCGGCAAATCAGGCCAGTCGCCATCGGCAAAAAGATAGCCGATGTCTTTGTTTCCGATACCATCCGGCTTTCAAAAACCGGTGGGAAGGAAGCAATCCTGAAAAAGATCGAAGCGGACAGTTTTATTGAGAAAGTAAAAGGGGCTCAAATTGTCAGCGTTGAACGGCGCAGCAAATATATCTATTTCACATTAAGGAAAGAAGAAGAATATCTTCTTGTCAACCACCTCGGAATGTCGGGGGCGTGGTTTTACGTCGGCAGCCTGCTGGCGATTCCGGAAGAAAAATTCCGCCGGCATGTTCACATCGTCCTGACATTGAGTGACGGCAATGTGCTTGCTTATTCGGATATCCGCCGTTTTGGCGAAATGCGGGTGCTGGCCGATGAAAGCGATTACCCACCGCTGCTGCTTATGGCGCCTGAACCCTTTGCTGAAGGGGCTCTGCAGCATTTTCTGGACATGTCCGAAAGCCCGAAATACCGCAATAAACCCATCAAAGAAGTGATCATGGACGGTCAGGTGATATCCGGAGCGGGCAATATCTATGCCACGGAAGCTCTTTTTCGGATGAAAATCCATCCGAAACGGGCTGCGCAACGGATCAGCAGAAAGCGCAGGACAGAACTTTTTGGCGAAGTGGTCGAAATCTTACTGGAAAGCATTGAAGCAGGCGGCAGCACCATTTCCGATTACCGGAACATCAACGGAGAATCGGGCGGCATGCAAAACCGCTTCGCAATGTATGGAAAAAAACAATGCATGTCCTGCGGCAGTGCGACGAAAACCCTGAAAATCGGGGGACGCACATCGGTCTACTGCCCGACATGCCAAAAATGAGGGCTGAAGATGATCATTGGATTGACGGGAAGTATAGCAAGCGGAAAAAGTACTGTTTCGAAAATGTTGGAGGAAATGGGGTTTCCAATCATTGACGCGGATTTGGTTGCCCGGCAAGTGGTGCAGCCCGGAACTGAAACGCTGAAAAAAATCGAAGCGTTATTCGGACCTGAAGTAATTCGGCCTGATGGCACGATGGACCGGGAAAAGGTTGGAACATTGATCTTTTCCGATCCTCTTGCAAGAAAGCAGTTGAACGATATTATCCATCCGGCAATCCGTGAAGAAATGCTCCGGCAGCGGAATGCATATATTGCGCAAGGTTTTGAGACGATCATAATGGATATCCCGCTGCTGTTCGAAAGCAAATTGCAGCATTTTGTTGATAAAATCCTGGTCGTAAGTGTAACGGAAGAAAATCAGCTTGCGCGCCTGATGGAACGGAATGGGTTAAGTGAAAGTGAAGCCAGGGCCCGGATCAGTTCCCAGTTGCCGATGTCCGTTAAAGAAGAAGGAGCGGATGCCGTCATTTACAATAACGGCACTATTGATGAGACTGCCTTCCAATTGGCCCAAATTCTGAAACAGTGGCGATAAAAAACAAAAAGTTGAAATATTCATCCCTTTTTGAGGTTCTGAAAACAGGATAATGTGTTATACTATATAACGGATTCAAAATATAAGTATAACTTAATTAATGGAGGACTTTTAAATGACAGTTTCTATTGCAATTAATGGATTTGGCCGTATTGGCCGCATGGTGTTCAGACAGGCAATCCTTATGGATGATGTAACGATTTCAGCAATAAATGCAAGCTATCCTGCTGAGACTTTGGCTCATTTGATAAAGTATGACACAAATCATGGAACCTTTGCCGGCGATGTAAGCGCTGAAGAAGGAGCTTTAATTGTAAATGGAAAACGGGTCCAATTGGTAAGCGAACGTGACCCTTTGAAACTTCCATGGAAAGAAATGGGCGTTGACATTGTCATTGAAGCAACCGGGAAATTCAATTCGCGTGATAAAGCAGCCCTCCATCTTGAAGCAGGAGCGAAAAAAGTCATTTTGACTGCGCCGGGCAAAAATGAAGATATCATGATTGTAATGGGCGTCAATGAAGAAAAATTGGACATTGATAAGCACGATGTCATTTCAAATGCCAGCTGTACGACGAACTGTCTTGCCCCGGTAGCCAAAGTCCTCAACGATTCGTTTGGCATCGACAATGGGTTGATGACAACTGTACATGCTTACACGAACGACCAGAAAAACCTGGATAACCCGCACAAGGATCTGCGCCGTGCACGTTCATGTGCCCAATCGATTATCCCAACATCGACAGGCGCCGCGAAAGCGCTGTCACAAGTATTGCCGGATCTCGAAGGCAAGATGCACGGAATGGCTCTGCGGGTTCCGACACCGAACGTCTCACTCGTCGATCTAGTGGTCGATCTGAATACAGATGTAACTGTTGAAGAAATCAACGAAGCCTTCAAGCAAGCAGCCGATGGACCGATGAAAGGCATCCTGAGTTTCACGATGGAGCCTTTGGTGTCCATAGATTTCAATACGACAACCGATTCCGCAATCATCGATGGCCTGTCCACGATGGTTCTGGGGAAACGCAAAGTGAAAGTCCTCGCATGGTATGACAACGAATGGGGCTATTCAGCACGCGTGATCGACCTGACAAAACGTGTCGCTTCTGCGATGAGTGTAATTTGATGACAAAAACCACTTTTTCTATTAATATGGAAAAGTGGTTTTTATTTGTAAGATAAAACCACGAAAAAAAGATATTTATATTAGATTAATTTGTTGCATTTCCACGGGATACATCATATACTATGATTCGTAGCTAAAAAAGGGCTGCTTTCTTCCGGACAATCCCAAAGCTCAATGAGGGATCTGGACGAAAAATTTTTATTCACATGACTGCTTAAAGGGTTAGGACCTCTTTGGACTAACTTTCCCCCGTGGTAGTCAACTTTGAATATTTTGAGCAAGAAACCAAAATGATATCAAAGGGGGAAACGAACCATGGAAACAATGGGACGTCACGTAATTGCAGAACTTTGGCAGTGTGATTTTGACAAATTAAACGATATGGATTTTATCGAACAAACTTTTGTTGATGCAGCACTCAAATCAGGGGCAGAAGTCCGCGAGGTCGCTTTCCACAAATTTGCGCCACAGGGCGTAAGCGGCGTAGTAATCATTTCTGAATCACATTTGACAATCCACAGCTTTCCAGAACACGGCTATGCGAGTGTAGATGTTTACACATGCGGCGATATGGATCCGACTATTGCAGCGGATTACATCGCTAAGGCTCTTGACTCACAATCGAGTGAAGTTAAAGAGTTGCAACGTGGAATGGGCCCGGTCGGTGCTGGAAAAACCAAAGTTACAGTAACTGCATAATCCATTAAACCATAACAGTAAAGCAGGGGATCCTTTCCTCTGCTTTTTCTATTTGTATTGAAGAAAATCAAAGAGAATTGATCAACCACCAATATTCCGCAAAACAGCTTCGCTTGCCTGGGGGCTCGCGCTGAGCTAACTCGGTCTCGTTTCACTTCGCCAGAGTGGATCTCAGCACTTCGCTTGGCCCCCTGGGCGTCTTCGCTGTTTTGCTCCATATCTTTAGAGAATCCATTTTAATGTAATAGCGGAAGGCAATGCAGAGTAAAGATATAATTTGCATCGATGCTTCGACTAAAGGCAAAGCTAACTCGGGCCTATGCCCGAGTGTGGTTCAGTATTCCCTAATCACAAAGAATTCTTAAGTGCTTTCTTATTTCTAGAAGTAGATCCCAGCGAAGGAGCGCCGCCGGACTTAGCGAAGCAATAAGACGAGTGCTCTTCTCGGCTTATTGCGGGAGCTTAGTCCAAAGCGACGAAGCGTCATATATATAAGATGTTTCTTCTGTTCCGTTAACAGATTAAAAAATGAAATATATTAAACACCGGAATTTTGTTATACTTATAGCAACAGATAGAGAGTTTGGGGAGATGTCAAAATGAAATGTCCGGCTTGTCAGCATAATGGAACCCGCGTAGTGGATTCGCGGCCAGTAGATGAATTGAAATCGATCAGAAGAAGAAGGGAATGCGAGGAATGCGGCTATCGCTTCACCACTTTCGAGAAAGTGGAAGAGATGCCGCTGATTGTCGTGAAAAAAGATGGTTCCCGTGAAGAGTTCAGCCGCGAAAAAGCGCTGCGCGGTTTGATCCGTGCCTGTGAAAAACGTCCGGTTCCATTGGAAACGCTTGAAGAACTCGTTTTTACTATTGAAAAAGACCTGCGGCGAATCGGCAATGCCGAAGTGAAATCCGAACAAGTCGGGGAAATGGTCATGGACAGGCTGGCGGCAATCGATGAAGTGGCTTATGTCCGTTTCGCATCTGTCTACCGCCAATTCAAAGACATCAATGTATTTATAGAGGAACTGAAGGATTTATTGAACAAGAATCCGGATGACAAGATATCCGAGTAAGGCGGTGACATATGACTGCATTTTATAAGGAGTTGCAGCCGGCTGATGCTTTCAAGATCCGGCTGCCTTATCCATTTTCCGATTATGACCGTCAATTGCTGACGCTTCTTTATCAACCGATGGTGGGCTCCGAGGCTGTATCGCTGTACCTGACACTTTGGGCGGAAGGTGAAGCAATGCAGGCCGAAGCGACGCATTATACGCTGATGAATACACTGGGTCTGCCGATTTCGAAGGTTTTTGAATCGCGGATTCAGCTTGAAGCAATCGGGCTGATGAAGACATACAGGAAGGGAACTGATTCCCGCACGTTCCTGTATGAGTTATGTCCACCGCTCGATCCGAAAGACTTTTTCACCGACCCGCTGTTATCGATGTTCCTGTTCAGTAAAATTGGCGACATTGCATACCGCCGGGTGCGCGACCGCTTTGTCATACCCACAGAGGACATGGATCACTTTGAAGAAGTGTCACGAACATTCACTGATATTTTCAAACCGGTACATGCAAAGGCAGGCTACCCGAGTGATTCACAAAAAATGCAGCAGCGCAGCCGGAAAGGCTATGAAGCAGAATACGATTTCGACTTCAGCCTGTTGCATCAGGGACTTTCCGAGCAGCTTGTGCCAAAACGCGTGCTCACTGTGCCCATCCGGGATACCATCAGCAAACTCGCGTTTCTTTATGGCTGGGGACCGCTGGAAATGCAAAAAGTGATTCTGCTTGCCATTGATGATGATTATCGTCTTACTATAGAAGGAATTAAAAAATCAGCATCCGAGTATTACAAGATGACAGTGTCCACAACTGCGCCGAAATTGGAACCGGTACATACGAAGCCGCCTGAACCGAAAGATGATCCGAAGACGAGACAGGACGAATTGATCCTTTATCTGGAATCGGCATCCCCCATTGAAGTTCTCCGCGATATTGCCGGAGGCAAGGAACCCCTTTCCGCCGATGTTCAGCTGGCCAATAACCTGGTGGTGCATCACGGAATGGAGCCCGCTGTGGTAAACGTTCTGCTTCAGTATGTTTTGCTTCGCACGGATATGAAACTGACGAAAAGTTATGTAGAAAAAATTGCTTCCCATTGGATCCGGAAAAGTGTTTCGACTGCCGCTGAAGCGATGGAGTTGGCGCGTACGGAACATGCCCAGTACGTGAAATGGAAATCGGAAGGATCGCCGACGGCCTCCTCAAAATCTTCGGCGCGCTCAGGCGGGAAACCGGTCCGTGAGGAAAAATTGCCCGAATGGTTCTACACGAAAGATGAACCGCAGGCAGCAAATTCTCCAAAAAACGAAAGCCTTGAAGTTGAGAAGCAAAAACTTCTGGCGAAACTGGCTTTGAGAAAAGGGAAGGGTGATTAAATGGAACCGATACGGGAAACCTTAAAACGGGTGGTCAACGCACCGGCTTTTTCAGAGCGCTACAACGATATGCGCAAGGAAGTGCTGGAACACCCCGGCGTCCAGAATTTTCTTGAGGAACATGCATCTGAAATTGATAAAAGCATCGTCGATCGCGGCATGCATAAATTATACGAATACATCGATCAGTCACATGACTGCAATAAATGCCCGAGCCTGGAAGGCTGCATCAATCATCTGAAAGGCTTTGAACCGAAACTGGTGTTGGAGCGCAATACAATCGGCATCGCCTATACGGCCTGCAAGTCAAAAAATGACTATGACAATAAGCGCCGCGCAAGCTCCCTGATCCATAGCATGTATATGCCGAAAGAAGTCATGCAGGCAACGCTTTCAGAATTTGAAGCAGACGACAGCCGGATGGAAGCATTCCGTGCAGTCGGCACTTTCCTGGATCAGGCGACCGGTCCGGACAACCTTCCGGAAAAAGGATTGTTCTTCTACGGCAAATTTGGTGTGGGCAAATCCTATCTCCTCAGTGCTGTGGCAAATGAGCTGGCAGAGATGAACGTCAAATCTGTTTTGGTCTTCGTACCCGAATTCATGCGCGAAATGAAACAGGCCATCGGCGACCAGACGCTGCAGGAAAAAGTCGACTACGTCAAAAAGGCGGATGTTCTGATGCTGGATGATATAGGGGCGGAAGCTATGTCGAGCTGGACACGCGACGAAGTACTGGGCACCATTCTTCATTACCGCATGGCCGAAAAGCTTCCGACTTTCATGACGTCGAATTTCAGCTATTCTGAACTTCAGCATCACCTCACTTACTCGCAGCGCGGTGAAAAGGAAGACCTGAAAGCGGCACGTGTCATGGAACGTATCCGGGCACTGACCAGTCCTGTTAAATTGGACGGCCGCAATCGCCGGAATTAAACAGTGGTCGAGATCATTTTAAATGCATTTTATTTACAGTGATTGCATTTTGGATGCTTTCGGTTTATAGTATATCTAATCGAAATATGATTTTAAATGCAACGACGAGGACAATAACGGATTGCACGACTTCCAGAGAGAGAAGCCCAGGCTGAAAGCTTCTTAAGAAACGGCCATCCATTTACCGCCTCCGAGCAGCAGTTGTGAACGTATTTAGTAGCAGCTGCCGGCAACCGGCCCGTTAGCCGATGCAGAGCTTCGTTCCTTTCGATTTATTGATTGGAACAGAAGAAGGGTGGAACCACGAACTTAAGCTTCGTCCCTTTGGGATGGGGCTTTTTTGCGTTGAAAAGCGGAAAGAGCCGTTCTGCTTCGACAGGCATAAGACGATTTGGCGAAGCGGCATGTTTTCAGCCGCACAGCCGAAGTGGCTTATGTCCCGAGAAGCAGGCTCTTGCAGCTGGATCTAAATAAAGAGCGCCAGTTCAGTCCCTGTGAACAAGCATTTCCATAAGAAAACAAAAGGAGAGATTGCTATGTCAGACATGATCAATTTAAAATTCCCGGACGGAGCGGTAAAGGAATTCGAACGGGGAACTACTACTGAAGATGTGGCAGGGTCCATCAGCCCGGGTTTGCGCAAAAAAGCGCTTGCCGGAAAACTTGGCGATCGCCTTGTCGACCTTAAAGCACCGCTGAAAGAAGACGGCGAGATCGCGATAATCACTGCGGATTCGGATGAAGCTTTGGAAATTTTGCGCCATAGCACTGCGCATTTACTGGCACAGGCAGTCAAACGTCTGTATCCGGATGCCAAGCTTGGCGTTGGTCCGGTAATTGAAAACGGTTTTTATTACGATATAGATACAGCGTCGGCCATCACTTCAGAAGACCTTCCGAAAATCGAAAAGGAAATGAAGAAAATCATCGGGGAAAACCTTGAAATCGTATGCGAAAATGTGACGCGTGCAGAAGCGCAAAAACGTTTCGCTGCGATTGAAGACCCGTATAAACTGGAATTGCTCGAAGCGATCCCGGAAGATGACCAGGTATCCATTTACGAACAGGGCGACTTTTTCGACCTGTGCCGCGGCATCCATGTCCCGGCAACAGGCAAGCTGAAGGAATTCAAATTGCTCAGCGTAGCAGGCGCTTACTGGAGAGGCAACAGTGACAACAAAATGCTGCAGCGCATCTACGGTACTGCGTTTTTCAAGAAAGAGGACCTGAAAGCGCATCTGCAAATGCTGGAAGAAGCGAAAGAGCGCGACCACCGCAAAATCGGCAAGGAACTCGACCTGTTCATGAACTCCCAAAAAGTTGGACAGGGCTTGCCGATGTGGCTGCCGAAAGGCGCGACAATCCGCCGCATCATCGAGCGTTATATTGTTGATAAAGAAGAGCGTCTTGGCTATGATCACGTCTACACTCCGGTTCTCGGCAGTGTCGATCTTTATAAGACAAGCGGCCACTGGGATCATTACCAGGACGACATGTTCCCGGTAATGAGCATGGACAATGAAGACCTAGTTCTTCGTCCGATGAACTGCCCGCACCATATGATGATTTTCAAGCATGGCATCCATTCCTACCGCCAGATGCCGGTCCGCATCGCGGAACTTGGCACAATGCACCGCTATGAAATGTCCGGAGCATTATCCGGTCTGCAGCGTGTCCGCGGCATGACATTGAATGATGCGCATCTATTCGTTCGTCCGGATCAGATCAAGGATGAATTCAAACGAGTCGTCAATTTGGTGGTGGAAGTTTACAAAGATTTCGACATCAAAGATTATTCATTCCGCGTTTCATACCGCGACCCGGAAGACAAAGAGAAGTATTTCGATGACGATGCAATGTGGGAGCGCGCGCAATCCATGCTGAAGGAAGCCATGGATGAAATGGGCTTGGATTATGTGGAAGCTGATGGAGAAGCGGCATTCTACGGACCGAAACTTGACGTCCAGGTGAAAACTGCTCTGGGCAAAGAAGAAACGCTTTCAACAGTTCAGCTCGATTTCCTGTTGCCTGAACGTTTCGACCTTTCCTACATTGGAGAAGACGGCAAGCAGCATCGTCCGGTTGTCATCCACCGCGGGGTGGTTTCTACAATGGAACGTTTTGTAGCCTTCCTGATCGAAGAATATAAAGGTGCCTTCCCGACTTGGCTGGCACCGGTCCAGGTTGAGGTCATCCCGGTTTCATTGGATATCCACAGTGAATATGCGAAAGAAGTACAGGAAAAACTGCAGGCGCATAAATTGCGTGTCGACATCGATGAACGCGATGAAAAGCTCGGTTATAAGATCCGCGAAGCCCAAATGCAGAAAGTTCCTTATATGCTCGTGCTGGGTGATAAGGAACTGGAGGACGGTTCAGTGAACGTCCGCAAATACGGCGAACAGAAATCCGAAAGCATGCCGTTTGAAGACTTCCTGTCGATGATCCAAGGAGAACTTCGATAAGTTTGAACTAGAGAAATATCATATGCAACGTTCGGCACTGAGAGTGATTTCAAGAGATATGGAGTAAAACAGCGAAGACGCCCAGGGGGCCAAGCTCAGCGCAAGCCCCCAGGCAAGCGAAGCTGTTTTACGGAATATCGGTTATGTTGATTTATTACTTCAAGTTATATCGATATGTTGGTTGACATGCACTTATGTGCGTGGTATTATGAATAAGGTTATAGAATACTTATATGTGCAAGCAGGAGCACCCGCTTCTCACCTGATCGACCATTTGTTGGCAGGTAGACACGATTTGACTTTTTCACGCTGAGGCGTGTTGTCATAAATTGCGGGTGGGCCGAACGAGGCCCATCCGCTTTTTTTTTGGATCGGAACCTGTATGCCGACATGGTCGGTTACGCATTTTAAGCTATTCGCAACACTATCCGGAGGTGGATTATTATTAGCAAAGACAGTAATGTAAACGAAGGAATTCGTGCACGGGAATTACGGGTTATTGATCAGAATGGTGAACAACTCGGCATTAAAACGCGCACCGAAGCCCTAGAAATTGCAGGTCGTGTCAACTTGGATCTGGTTCTTGTGGCTCCTCAAGCTAAGCCGCCGGTTGCCCGCATCATGGACCATGGTAAGTTCAAGTTTGAGCAGCAGAAGAAGGAACGTGAGATTCGCAAGAATCAAAAAGTCATCGTAGTGAAAGAGGTTCGTTTGAGCCCCGGAATCGACGATCACGACTTCAACACGAAGCTTCGGAACGCAATCAAGTTCCTTGAAAAAGGCGACAAAGTGAAAGCTTCAATCCGTTTTAAAGGCCGTGCGATTACGCACAAAGAAATCGGACAACGTGTCCTTGAACGCTTCGCAGAAGCGTGCAAAGATGTTGCAACCGTTGAACAGCGCCCTAAAATGGACGGCCGCAGCATGTTCTTGATGCTTGCACCGATCAACGAAAAAGAATAAGAGATCATTGTTTAGGAGGAACTCGAAATGCCGAAAATGAAAAGCCATAGCGGTGCGTCAAAACGTTTCAAGAAAACTGGAACAGGTAAAGTAAGACGCAATCGTTCACACACAAGCCATTTATTTGCAAACAAATCGACTAAGCAAAAGCGTAAACTTCGCAAAGGGAAACTTGTATCTTCTAGCGACTTGAAGCGCATCAAATCACTAATCTACAACATGAAGTAATAACGAAAAGCGGAAACGGCCGTTCAGCTCCATAAGACTAAAGATGAACTTCCGAAGCAGCGCTCTTTGCCGCACAGGAAAGACAGCTTAAGTCCGAGGAGTTGGCCGTCGGAGTCTGGACAATAACTGAACAAAAAATCGAATTTTTTATATTCAGCAGGAGGTAATGTGATATGCCACGCGTAAAAGGTGGAACAGTGACGCGTCAGCGTCGTAAAAAGGTCATTAAATTAGCAAAAGGTTATTATGGTGCAAAGCACATCCTTTACAAAGTAGCAAACCAACAGGTGATGAAGTCAGGTAACTATGCTTACCGTGACCGTCGCAACAAAAAACGTGATTTCCGCAGATTGTGGATCACTCGTATCAACGCAGCAGCTCGTTTGAACGACATCTCTTACAGCCGTCTAATGAACGGTCTTAAAGTTGCCGGTATCGACATCAACCGCAAAATGCTTGCTGAAATCGCTGTAACTGATGCAGTTGCATTCACAGCACTTGCAGACCAGGCTAAAAAAGCTTTGAACAAATAAAATGAATGCAAAAAAGACTGGCGAGCCTTCGCCAGTCTTTTTTTACGGGGGAAAAACAATGTTTTTGGTGATTTCAGCTTATTTTGCAATTTTATCAGTCATGGCTCTGGCAATGATGAAAATCGATAAACGCCAGGCACAGAAAAGAGGCCAGCGTATTCCCGAGAAGAACCTGTGGAGAGTCGCTTTGTTCGGCGGCGGCATCGGCGCGTATATCGGCATGATGATGTTCCGGCACAAAACCAAGCACACGAACTTCCGGCTCGGTTTCCTGATGCTGGCCATTCTGCAGGCAGCAGTGCTGGTTTGGGTATACACTGAATTCGGATTCGATTAACCGTCGGTTCCGTTTTCCATCAATAGTTCAATCGGATTTTTCCAATGGATATCGGCGTTCGGGTATTTCAAGTGAATTTCCTTTTCAAGGAAACGGAAATCCTCTTTGCTGAAGTCCTGCAGGCTTTCCGGATGTTCCGTCCAAACAAAAATTGAAACCACTTCGAACGGCTTGTCCGTGGTACCCAAGTATTTTTCTCCTTCAAAAACTGCTCCATGTAATGTAATGAAGAAGTTCTTGCGGACATTGTTGACGTCGTCATAAAAATAATAGGATCTGCTTGCCACAGCCGCATCGAATTTGCGTTTCGGATCGAAGACATAGCGCACCAACCGATAAACTAAATAAATAATCAAGGCAATAACCAGTAAGCGGATAATGATGGCCATGCGAAATACCCCCTTTGGAAAGTGGTTGTCATGTATAATACGGACATACAGAATTATGGTTTCATGATTTATTGAAAATAGAGGAGGATTGGGATGAATTTAGAAAAATTATTCACTATGCAGGAAGAGTTAGACAGCTATATTCAAACGAATAACGAAGCGAACGGAGACCTTTTTGAAAAGAAAGGCCTTGCTCTCATCGTGGAGCTTGCCGAATTGGCCAATGAAACCCGTGCCTTTAAATTTTGGAGTTCCAAAGGGCCTTCTGAGCGCGAAGTGATTCTCGAAGAATACGTGGATTCCATCCACTTTTTATTGTCCGTGGGCATTGAACAGGATTTGAATATGCTGAAAGAATGGCCGGATCCTTATCCGGAACAGGATTTGACTGCCTTATTTCTGAAGACGAATAGGAGCATACTCGAATTTATGGATAAGCATTCAATGTCGACGTATCAGACGGTCTGGAGCTGTTATGGTTCGATTGCCGAATTACTGGGGTTCACATACGAGGACGTCATGGAGGCGTATGTCGCTAAAAACCAGAAAAATTACGATCGGCAAAAAGAAGGATACTGATTCAATAGATGAATTTTTTGAAAATATGCGCTTGTTCATTTATAATGATGGAGTGAGACTATTTAGGAGGTCGAAATAAATGGTGAAATTAGACGAAACGCTTCAAATGTTGAAAGATTTAACGGATGCTAACGGTATCCCGGGCAATGAACGCCAAACGCGCGAAGTCATGAAGAAGTACATAGCGCCTTTTGCCGATTCAATTGAAACGGACGGGCTGGGAAGCCTGATCGCGAAAAAAGTAGGGAAAGACGGCGGACCGAAAATCATGGTTGCCGGCCACCTCGATGAAGTAGGATTCATGATTTCCCAGGTTGACGAAAAAGGATTCCTGAAATTCCAGACAGTCGGCGGATGGTGGAACCAGGTAATGCTGGCACAGCGTGTTACCATCACAACCCGCAGCGGCAAGGAAATTATCGGAGTAATCGGTTCGAAGCCGCCGCATATCCTGTCACCTGAAGCACGCAAAAAACCTGTTGAAATCAAAGACATGTTCATTGACATCGGTGCATCTTCACGCGACGAAGTGAAGGAATGGGGCATTACACCAGGAGACATGGTCACGCCTTATTTCGAATTCAACGTCATGACCAATGAAAAATTCCTGATGGCAAAAGCCTGGGATAACCGCATCGGATGCGCCATTGCAATCGATGTGTTGAAAGGTCTGAAAGGCCAGGACCACCCGAACGTCGTTTATGGCGTGGGAACTGTCCAGGAAGAAGTGGGGCTTCGCGGCGCGAAAACAGCGACAGCGAAAATCCAGCCGGATATCGGATTTGCAGTGGATGTAGGCATTGCCGGCGATACGCCAGGAGTTACAGCTCAGGAATCCAACAGCAAAATGGGCGACGGACCGCAGATCCTTCTTTTTGACGCTTCTATGGTATCCCACCGCGGCTTGCGTGAACTTGTTGTCGATACAGCGGAAGAATCAGGAATCCCTTACCAGTTCGAAACGATTGCAGGCGGCGGCACTGACGCCGGCTCGATCCACTTGACTGCGAATGGTGTTCCAGCCCTGTCGATTGGTGTGGCCACGCGCTACATCCACTCACATGCAGGCATTCTGCACCGCGATGACTACGAAAATGCAGTGAAACTGATCATCGAAGTCATCAAAAAGTTGGACAAAGACACAGTAGCAAAAATTACATTCGAATAAAACATTGTGACCCCGGCCGAATTGGCCGGGGTTTTTGTTGTTTTCGGGGGTGATTGATCATAGAATCCGAAAAGTGATCATAGAACTCGTTGCGTGATCATAGAACCTCAAAAAGTGATCATAGAATATAATTCGAGCCGCTCTTGTCGCTTTTCGCCTGCGAAAAGCATCCATTCAGCTCCCTGAACCTGGTAGAAGCACTCGAAATGTAGAATTCAAGCAGTTTCACATACAGAAAGTGATGTATTCCCTTAAAACCCAACCCAAAAGGCATGCGCAAACACAGCGCATGCCTTTTTGAATGCCTGGACCGCTTTCAGCGCTCCAAAAAAGTTAATAATACTTTACTTAATGTTAAGTATACTGTACATTATGTTATATGGACCGAACATTTGGAAGGAAGGATGAATGGGATGCTGAAGAATCGGGTGAAAGAAATGCGAGCTCGGCATAACCTGACGCAGAGCGATTTGGGCAAGCAAGTCGACGTGACGCGGCAGACGATTGCTTTTATTGAAAAAGGGGAGTTCTCACCGTCGATCACGCTCGCGCTGAAATTGGCAAAGGCGCTGCTAGTTGATGTAAACGAATTATTTTGGCTGGAGGGAGATAAGAAATATGAAAAATGACATCAGGCTAAACTATCCCTTGTGGATGATGGCATTTATCGTTCTTTTGGGCGTTTTTGCTTTAGGGATCAATTTATCGACGACTGAAACCATCAATAACGAGACTGAAGCAAGTCTAGCGATTCAATTGGAAGCTTTTGAGAGCTTTCTTATTTTCGGCTCTATTTTACTGTATCTGATCCTTTTAACCATTTTCAGTGTGAAGATCAAACAATACAATCAGAAAAACCCACACCAGAAAATTTCGCTGTTAGCCATACGGCCACCGGAGTATCTGGAGGCTGATGAAGGAATGACCCATATTACCAGAAGGGCTGTGCAGAAAGTTTACACTTTCTATTCCTGGGCATTGCCGGCTCTTGCGACGATTGTCATTATATTGCCGCTTCCGCGCCTGCTGATTATCTACTCCATTCTCGGCTTGGCATTCGCTCAATATTGGATTTATTACGCAGAAATCCGCAAGCATTTTAAGGAGGAAGAAGAATGATTTACGAATACGTTCTGATATTCCTCGGTGCCGCGATTCCATGGTTCGAAATCGCTCTGGTCATTCCGCTCGGCATTGTCTGGGGGCTGTCGCCGTTTTGGGTAATGGTGCTTGCGTTCGTCGGCAATATGTTGACGGTGCTCGCGCTGATCATCGGCTTCGACCGATTCAAGGATTGGTACGACAAACGCCAGGAAGCAAAAGGCAAGACACAGAATAAGAGAAGCGTACGCGCGAAAAGAATCTGGAATAAGTATGGTTTGCCCGGGGTGGCGATGCTGGGGCCGATTCTGATCGGCACGCATATTGCGGCATTCATCGGCATGACGCTCGGCGCGACGAAAAAGAACACGACGGTCTGGCTGACAATCAGCATCGCGGTTTGGACAATGGCTTTCGGGATACTGACAGCGCTCGGATTTGATTTCTTCACCGGCAAAGTCTAAAGAGGCAGCTCAGGTATGCTATACTGGAGCTATTCTGACTTAAAGGCGTGAAAAATTATGAAACGGATTGAATCCCTCCAAAACTCTTTGGTGAAACATTGGAAAAAGCTCGGCACTACCCGCAAGGAACGCGATAAATTTTCGGAGTTTCTCGTTGAAGGTTTCCATTTGACGGAAGAGTCCCTGAAAAAGAAAGAACTGGTCAAATCGTTGATCGTCCGTGAAGGCGTTGATATTCCGCAGGGCTGGGACATTGAAGATGTACCGCTTTATTCAGTGACAGCCGCGGTGGCGAAGGAAATTTCGGAGACAGAGCATTCGCAGGGCATTTTTGCGCATTGTGCACAGCCGGAATTCACTGTACAGGATCAGCAAGCCTGGACGCGTCTCCTGTTGATCGACGCTGTACAGGATCCGGGCAATATCGGCACGATGATCCGGACGGCTTCAGCTGCCAGCATCGACGCGGTTGTTCTCGGCAAAGGCTGCGCCGATCCTTTCAATCCGAAAACGGTCCGTTCGGCCCAGGGCTCACATTTTCAAATCCCGGTAGTCAAGGGAGAGCTTACTGAGTGGGTTCAGAAAATGCACGATGCAGCCATTCCGGTGTTCGGCACTGCGCTGGAGGAAGCCATCCCGGTACACGAAGCCGAAACGCAGGAAAAATTCGCGTTGATCGTCGGCAATGAAGGAAGCGGCGTTTCGCCGGAGCTTTTGGTCTTGACGGAAAAGAATTTGATGGTGCCTCTATACGGCAGCGCGGAATCCTTGAATGTCGCAGTAGCTACCGGGATTTTATTGTACAGCCTCGTTTCCAAGAACTAAAGTTGATAATGCAGTGAAACTTTCGTATAATTAACAGGTAAATAAAAACAAAAGCGTTGACCGGGAAAAGTACGGAATCCATTTGCATCAACAGGAAATTTGCGCCTTGACTGAAAGCGCGGATATGCAGACGTTCCGGAAGTTCACCCCGCGAGCTGCCGCCGGGACCAGCTTCTTGCTGTAAAGGTGGGCCGGTGAAGAGCCGTTACGTAAATGAGTGATTGCCTATGTGCAATAACTAGGGTGGTACCGCGATTAATGCCTCGTCCCTTTTCTGGGACGGGGCTTTTCTATGTTTAAGAGGAGGAGAAAAAATGGAAGCACAATTGAATGAATTGAAAACAGAGGCACTCGAAAAGATAAAGGCGGCAACAAACGTCAAAGAATTGACCGCTGTCCGTGTTGCGTATCTTGGCAAGAAAGGCCCGATAACGGATTTACTCAAAGGCATGGGCAAATTGCCGGCCGAAGAGCGTCCGAAAATGGGGGCTCTCGTCAACGTCGTCAGAGAAGAAGTGACAGCGCAACTTGAAGAACGCATGGTGATTCTGGAAGAACAGGCAATCAATGAAAAACTGCAGAGTGAAACAATCGACATCACGCTTCCGGGGCGTCCGGTGAAAACAGGCAACGCCCATCCGTTGACGCGGGTAGTGGAAGAAATCGAAGATCTGTTCATCTCCATGGGCTATGAAGTGGAAGAAGGTCCGGAAGTGGAAAAGGATTATTATAATTTCGAAGCGCTGAATTTGCCGAAAGGGCATCCGGCGCGTGATATGCAGGATTCCTTCTATATATCTGAAGATATTTTGTTGCGTACACATACGTCACCGGTTCAGGCGCGCACGATGGAAGCGAAAGGCGGAGAGCCGATCAAAATCATCTGCCCGGGCAAAGTTTACCGCCGCGATAATGATGATGCAACGCATTCACATCAGTTCACGCAGATCGAAGGTTTGGTCATTGGGGAAGATATCCGCATGAGCGACCTGAAAGGGACGCTGTCGGTATTTGCCAAGAAGATGTTCGGCGATGACCGCGAAATCCGTCTGCGCCCAAGTTTCTTCCCGTTCACGGAGCCATCCGTTGAAATGGACATTTCCTGCTTCAAATGCGGCGGAGAAGGCTGCAACGTCTGCAAAAAGACGGGCTGGATTGAAATTCTTGGAGCGGGCATGGTGCATCCGAACGTTTTGGAAATGGCCGGCTACGATTCGAAGCGCCTGACCGGATTCGCATTCGGCATGGGACCGGAACGCATTGCGATGCTGAAATACGGAATCGAAGACATCCGTCATTTCTACACGAATGACGTCCGCTTTTTATCCCAATTCGAACGCACGGAAGTATAAGGAGGAAATCAAATGTTAGTATCGATAAAATGGTTGAAGGAATATGTAAATACACAGGATTTGCCCCCGGCTGAGCTTGGTGAAAAGATCACGCGTTCCGGAATCGAAGTGGATGCCGTCATCGATCGTTCGGAAGGTCTTTCGAACATCGTGGTGGGCTATGTGGAATCATGCGAAAAACATCCTGAGGCGGACAAATTGGCCATCTGCCAGGTCAATGTCGGCGGAACGGTCGACCAGATCATCTGCGGGGCACCGAATATCGCAGCTGGCCAACACGTCATCGTTGCGCGTCCGGGAGCAACACTTCCCGGCGGCATGAAAATCAAAAAAGCGAAACTGCGTGGGGAAGAATCGAACGGCATGATCTGTTCGCTGCAGGAGCTCGGCATCGAAGGCAAGCTGGTTCCAAAAGCATATGCGGAAGGAATTTATGTGCTGCCTGAAAATGCGGAAGTCGGATCCGACGTCCTCACCAATTTCGATTTGGATGATACCGTGCTGGAGCTTGGCCTGACGCCGAACCGCGCAGATGCCATGAGCATGCTCGGAGTCGCCTACGAAGTCGGCGCGATTCTGGAAGAAGAAGTGAAACTGCCGGAAATCACCTATAAAGAAGCGGAAGACAAGGCATCATCCATGTTGACGCTGCACATCGATTCACCGGAAGACAATCCGTTGTACGTCGCAAAAGTGGTGCGGGGTATTGAGGTGAAGGAATCACCGATGTGGCTGCAGCAGCGATTGATGGCATCCGGCGTCCGCCCGCATAACAATGTGGTCGATATCACGAACTACGTCCTGATGGAATACGGCCAGCCGCTCCATGCTTTCGATTATGATCTGCTGGAAACCGGCAATATCACCGTTCGCCATGCAAAAACAGACGAATTGATCACGACACTCGATGGCAATGAACGCAAGTTGTCGTTGAACAACCTGGTCATCACCAATGGTAAAAAACCTGTTGCACTTGCAGGCGTCATGGGTGGTGCAAACGCGGAAGTCAGCAAAGACACGACAACCATCGTTATCGAGTCCGCTTATTTCGCTTCGGGTTCAATCCGCCAAACATCGAAAGAACATAACCTGCGCAGTGATGCGAGTTCCCGCTATGAAAAAGGCGTGGACCCGAACCGCGTAATACCTGCAGCAGAACGCGCTGCCCAGTTGCTCTCGGAAATTGCCGGCGGCGAGGTGCTTGCCGGTTCGGTGATCTTTGACCAATTGAAGCGTGAAGAAAGAATCGTGAAAGTTTCTCCGGACTTCATTAACAGCCGTCTGGGCATGAAAATCCGCTTTGACGATATGCTCGGGATTTTGAACCGCCTGCAATTCAAAACGGAGGCGATGAACAATCAATTGGTAATTTCAGTGCCGACACGGCGCCAGGATATCCAGATCGAAGAAGATATTATAGAAGAGATAGCGCGCCTATACGGCTATGACGAAATTCCATCGACCCTGCCGGAAACCGCAACTACACCGGGCGGCCTGTCGCCGTACCAACTGAAACGGCGCATCGTCCGCTCGTACCTGGAAGGTGCAGGCCTGCTGCAGGCGACGACCTATTCACTGACGTCTGAGAAGTCAGCGACCCAATTTGCCATGAAGCATACGGAGTTGACGCGTTTGCTGATGCCGATGAGCGAAGAGCGCAGCACACTTCGCCAAAGCCTCCTGCCGCATTTATTGGAATCCGTAACATACAATACGGCACGACGCACCGATTCGGTGGCATTATATGAAACCGGTTCTGTATTTCTCAAGGGCCATGATGAATTGCTCAATGAAGAAGAGCATGTCGCAGTGGCGATGACCGGATTATGGCTCGACAACAGCTGGCAGGGAGAAAAGAAAGCTGTCGATTTCTTTGTACTGAAAGGCATCGTTGAAGGCCTTGGCGATAAACTTGGAATTGCACTCGACTTTGAACGCGGCGAAATGGATGGATTGCATCCGGGAAGAACCGCTTACATCACACTCGATGGACACCGCATCGGCATCATCGGCCAATTGCATCCGTCGGAACAGAAAGTGCGTGACCTGAAAACGACCATTGTGATGGAACTCAGCCTTGCTGAGTTGTTCAAGGAGCACACTGGACCACTGAAATATACACAAGTGCCGCGTTATCCGTCGATCACACGCGACATCGCATTGGTGCTGTCCAAAATCGTCGAAGCAGGGACGATCGAGAAGCTGATCCGTTCTGCGGGCGGCAAACTATTGAAAGATGTTCGGGTCTTTGACCTTTACGAAGGCGATAACCTGGAAGCCGGCAAGAAATCAGTGGCGTTCTCGCTGACATATTTCGATCCGGAAAAAACATTGACCGACGAAGAGGTAACAGCAGCACATGAAAAAGTAGTGGCAAGATTAAAAGATTCAGGAGCGGAACTTCGCAGCTGATCAAATAGATGAAAAAACCGGAATCCTGGGATTCCGGTTTTTTTATTACCTATTTTTAAAAGAATCGTTAGAAACGCATTTGAACTGAACAAAAATAACTAGTAAATAAAGAAAGCTATGGTAAAATTAATTTAATTAACATATAAAAAAGTAAATTATTGTAAATCATCTGATATTAATGACGATACGCACTGGAGGATTATGATGAAAAAGTTTTGGAATGGGCAACAGGGGATGACTTTGGTGGAGCTGTTGGCAGCAATCGCCTTGCTGGGAATCGTTTTATTCACTTTCATGTCGATTTTTACGCAGTCTGCGAAGTTTTCAGCCCATAATCAGGAAACGTTGACCGCAGTCCAGGTGGCGGAAGATATAGTGGCAGAGGTTAGAACAGGAACATATTCAGTTTCTGAAGATTTCACTAGAAATGAATATGACATAGAACTTGTCATTGAAGATGGGCCGGAAAATTTGAAAGTGGCGACTATTACTGTGAAATCCCCTGAGGGTGTAGGTATTAATGAACCAGAATTCACAACGCATATGTACTTTGAGGGAAGTGCCCCATGAAAAATGAAAGAGGAATCACTTTAGTTGAATTGATTGCCGTGCTGGCGATTGCGGGAATTGTCGTAGCACTGATTGCCAGTGTGCTGGCCAGTGGGACGAATGCCTCCCAAAGAACAAGCATGAACCAGCGATTGCAGCAAGAGGGCAATATAATAGTAGAAAAAATTCGTGCAGAGTATTTGCTGAATCAGCAGGAAGATTCCATTCCGGACCAATTCGAAATACTGGTTCAAAATGACAGACTGATTCTTTCGGATGGCACAGGCATAACTATGACTCTTTCCGAAGGATACGAGTATGATCTGGATCCACCGGCTGAACAGTCTGCTCCGAGCAAACTGAAAACGCTCCTGGACAGAACGGTGAACTCCGAATTCAATTTGCAGATCCGCGGAAAAAGCAACGAAAATTCCGATGCCCAGGAATACAACATCAATACATCATTCAGCAAGTTAAACTAGGAGGATCACATGAAGACTTTCAAAAATGAAAAGGGATATGCGTTATTGATGGTATTAATGCTGATCCTTCTATTTACTGTTCTGGGAATGGGACTTATGGCCACGAATATGAACTCGGCGAAACAATTTAATATGAAAGAAGAGCAAGTGCAGGCGAGGCATCAGGCTGAAATGGGTCTTCTCCATTATAAATCAAGAGTACAACACATTAATGAAAATTTTGTTTTTCAAATTGATAACAACGCAACAGAACAAGCAAACTTAGAAAAAAATGCTCTTCTATTATGCAATTTGGTAGATGATATTGATGTATTAAGCTCTACTATTCCTATTGAAAAGAAAGATTATGAGGCTCAATTATCAGGAGAGTGTGGACTTGATGAAAATAATAGAGTGGTTATACCGGTTATCAGTGAAGGTTCTTCGAGAGAGAAATTAAAAAAAGTTCAAGGAAGCATTAAATTAAATCCTCCGACGATAAATCTTGAAAGCGAAATTCCTGAAAAACCTGAAAGACCACCGGGTTTCGGAATACTTCCTGAACAACCAGACATTACAATTATAGATAACTATTCAGAAATAAACGGACCTTTCATTTCAAAGAAAAGTAAATATCATTTTTTAGATTCATTCGTAGTAAATCAGATACCTGAAAATGATAAGGCTAGTAAGAAGGATCGTACTTTTGAGATAGCTGGAGGAAAGAGTGATCAAATTATAGTTGAAAAAGATTTATACGTAGACGGAAAGTTTTTTATACAAAATCATGCATGTGTATTAGTTAGAGGTGACTTAACAATCAATGGAGATATAGAAGTTAAATCGAATGGCGGGGAAATTAAAATTATTGTTTATGGCGATGCTTTAATTTTAGGTGATATCAATTTAAAAGATGATAATTATTTATATGTTAAAGGCAATACATTTTTAGGTGAGGAGAAAGAAATAACTGTAAAATATAAAACAAACTCTTCCAGTGATTGTAGTCCTCCTTCAAATTGGCCATTACCGGAAGAACCTGTACAAGGTGATTATTATTGGAATATGCAAGAAGAACTTAATCCAACTTATTTATAATATTAAAAAGCTTGAGGAAGCGATTCCTCAAGCTTTTTAATATTATTGTTTACATAAGAATAATATCTTTACGCTCTTCTCTTTTTCGCCAAAACCTCGGCCTTCTTTGTATTCGCAAAATGCCACTTCGTCAAGCCCTTCAAATACTCCGCACCATGTTTCAACAAAATCTTCGCCGCTGCTTCATCCACAATCTTTCCGGCGCCTTTCGGCAGGGTCACGCCGGCTTCTGCACTCATGCGGTCCATCTCTTCCAGGAAAGCGACACGTGCAATAATGGAGGCGCAGGCGACAGAAACATGCAGTCCTTCGGCTTTCGTGGAAAAGAGGACATTCTCCCGGATAATCTCTTTTTCAGCCTTGATATGATTGTAATAGATGCCGCGTTCGGCGAATTGGTCGATGAGAATGGCATCCGGTTTTACGGGCTCCATTTTGGAAAGGACAAGCTTTAACGCCTGATTATGGAGAAGCGCTTTGATTTTTCCCTGCGACCAGCCCTGAGCCTGAACCTTATTGTATTTTTCGTTTTTCAGTGTAAGGACGCTGTGGAGAAAGGCCTCGCGGAGATCCGGTGCAATTTTGCGCATATATTCGTCATTCAGCAATTTGGAATCTTTGACCCCCAGTTCATGTGCAAGGTCGACTTTATCAGCAGGCACAAAACAGGCGGCGACGGTGATCGGTCCGAAGAAATCTCCGGTGCCGGTTTCATCCGAGCCGAGAACGGAAAGCTTTGCGAAATTTTCCGGCAGGCTGTCACCCTTGGCACCGGAAACTTTCGCCGCGGATTTGTCAGCCTGGCCCCATTTTGCGGCTTCCCGTTCGGCACCGGCCCCTTGGAACATCACTTTTCCGGAATTGTAAACCGTAACGACCGTGTCCGGAAGTTTGGCTGTGAAGCGAATATATTGCGCTTTGGCTGCCGCTTTTTTATTTGCGTAATGGGTGATGATTTGGAGGAGACTTTCCTCTGGAAGTTTCAATACGACATTGGACATGGAAAGCTCTCCTTTCTAATGATTCACAAGTTGCTTGTGTTCATGGTATGATTATGTACAGAAATCCAAAAGGGGGATGGAACATTGTCGGATCAGCAAAGAATTCGCACATCAGTTGAGATCTACGGCCGCACATACAAGATGGTAGGCACTGAAACCTCTGGCCACATGCGTTTGGTGGCGTCTACAGTGGACGAGAAGATGCGTGAGATTCATGCGATGAATCCATCTCTCGACAGTTCGCGTCTTGCAGTCCTGACTGCAGTAAATGCAGTACATGATAATCTTAAACTGAAAGAGCGCATAGAACAATTGGAAACTGAAATGAAAAAACTGAAGGGCTGAAGTAGATGCTAGATATAATTTTATTCCTGTTGCTGATTGCCGGCATCATTGTCGGAGCCAAGCGGGGCCTTGTGGTCCAATTAATACATATGGTAGGGTTCATCATCGCGCTCGTCGTGGCATATCTCTATTATAAACCTTTATCCGAATACTTCGTCCTGTGGATCCCGTATCCGGCGGTGACTGATGAGTCCAAGATTACGATTGCCATCGAGCAATTGGATCTTGATCAGACTTTCTATCAATTATTCGCTTTCGCACTCATTTTCTTTGTCATGAAATTTGGTCTGCAGCTCATTGCTTCCATGTTCGACTTCCTGAAATATTTGCCGGTACTTGGTTTCCTCAGCACAATCCTTGGAGCAATACTTGGTTTTATCGAGATGTTAGTTTTGTTATTTTTCTTCATTTACGTTTTCGCGCTGCTTCCGATGGACATGATCCAAAACCAGCTCGAAAACTCAGGAATTGCCCAGGCAATCCTGGAACACACGCCGTATTTCTCTGAGAAAGTGAAAGAATGGTGGTATATTTATATGTAAGCTCTGACTTCTCTCATTGCGGGAGAAGTTTTTTTGGAGTTTTGGGGTATCTTCTAATAAAATAAGTTTTTCAATGAATTAAACTTAATAATCGATATTCCGCAAAACAGCTCCGAAGGCATTAGCCGACGCCTGCGAGGATAATGCCTTCGCGACGAAGTGCGTAGCACTGCAACGTCCTTTCATGTCTCGAAGCTAGCGTCAGCGATGCAGAGACAGGAGCACGGTTTTTTCAGCACTTCGCTTGGCCCCCTGGGCGTCTTTGCTGTTTTGCTCCATATCTAAGATTCACTATCTCAGTCAAAGCCTCTATCTGAGCGCCGGCGCGTCAATGGACTGAGCGAAGCAATAAGACGAGTGATCTTCTCGGCTTATTGCGGGAGCTTTGTCCTAAGCGCCGAAGCGTCATACTAATACTTATTTTTATAATTCAACTTAAACAGCAACTCACAGGAGGTCTCTCGATGAATAAAAAAATCATCATCAGAACACTTGAAAAAATAGCGTTATATATGGAACTGAAAGGGGAAAACCCGTTCAAGGTGTCTGCTTTCCGCAAAGCGGCACAGGCACTCGAGCTCGACCAGCGTTCGCTGTCTGAAATAGAAGATGTCACGAAACTGAAGGGCATCGGAAAAGGCACCGGCGATGTGATCGTTGAGCTGCTGGACACGGGGAAATCTTCGGTTCTCGAGGAATTGCAGGAAGAAGTGCCGAAAGGGCTCATCCCGTTGATGAAGCTGCAGGGACTCGGCGGCAAGAAAATCGCCAAACTGTATAAAGAGCTCGGCATTGATTCGGCTGAAGCATTGAAACAGGCCTGCATCGACCACAACATCCAGAAACTGCCCGGCTTCGGCCCGAAATCCGAGGACAAGATCCTGCAGGAATTGATGGAGTTCGACTCGAAACCCGGCCGCCATCCCATCTGGAAAACAGAGGAAGCGGTAGCCACCATCAATGAAATACTGGAAAACCTGGAAGAAGTCAGCGAATTTTCCGTAGCGGGGAGTTACCGCCGCACGAAGGAAACAAGTAAGGATCTTGATTTTATTGTCGCGACTGCAGAGCCTGCCAGAGTCAAAGAACAATTGCTGGCAGCTCTTCCCGTCATGGGCACAATTGCATCCGGTGACACGAAAGTTTCTGTGACAGTCGAATTCCAGGATCCGATTGATATCGATTTCCGTCTGGTAGCGCCGGAAGAGTTCGTCACTGCGCTGCATCATTTCACCGGCTCGAAAGACCATAACGTGAAGATGCGCCAATTGGCAAAATCGCAGAATAAGAAAATCAGTGAATATGGTGTGGAACAGGAAGACGGTACTATCCAGACATTTAAATCTGAAGAAGACTTTTTCGCTCATTTCGGGCTGCCGTTCCTTCCGCCGTCGGTCCGTGAAGACGGGCGGGAGACGGACCGCCTCGAAGAATTGCCGGAACTTGTGGACATTGGAGACATTAAAGGTGATATGCATATGCATACCGTCTGGTCTGATGGGGCGCATTCATTGAAGGAAATGATCGATGCCTGCCGCGCAAAATCGTATGAATATATGGTCATCACTGACCATTCGCAATACCTCAAAGTAGCGAACGGATTGACGCCTGAGCGTTTATTGGCACAGAATGCCGAAATCCGTAAGTTGAATAAAGAATATAATGATATCGAAGTCTTTTCCGGAACCGAAATGGATATCCTGCCGGATGCCACGCTCGATTTTGACGACGAAGTCCTTTCGCAATTGGACTTTGTCATTGCGAGCATCCATTCCAGTTTCCAGCAGCCGCAGGAACAGATCATGAAGCGAATCCTGACCGCGATGAAAAATCCGTATGTCCATATGATTGCCCATCCGACCGGCCGCATCGTCGGCCAGCGGGGAGGTTACGATCCGGACGTGGAACAGCTGTTGGACTGGGCGAAGGAATACGGCAAAATTGTCGAATTGAACGCCAGCCCGTACCGACTTGACCTTGCAGTTGAATATCTCGAAATGGCGCAGGAAAAAGGGGTGCCGGTGGCAATCAACACCGATGCCCATGCCATCGAGCAATTGGAAGTGATGGCAATTGGGGTGCGCCATGCCCAAAAAGCGTGGCTGAAACGGGACAATGTGGTCAACACGTGGCCGCTTGAGAAATTGAAAGCATACCTGAAAAAATAGGAGGTGCCGCGAATGATTGCGGAACGCGCATTAAAGACACTCGAATTTTATAAAATCCGGGATGACGTGGCGCGGTATTGCACCTCGTCTCTCGGCAAGACTCATATAGATAAACTCGTGCCATCGATTGAAATAACGGAAGTCGAACAGCTTCTGGCAGAAATGGACGAAGCGGCGCAAGTGCTGCGCGTCAAAAACAATGTGCCGATGGGCGGCATTTTTGACGTCCGCATGCATGCGAGACGTGCCCAGATCGGAGGTGCACTGAGTCCGGTTGAACTGATGGAAGTATCATCGACCATCCGTGCAAGCCGGATTCTGCGCCAGTTTTTTGAAGCAATCCGTGAAGAAGGTGATATTCAAATTCCTTTGTTTCTCGAAAAAAAGGAATCCATGCCGATTCTCACGCAGCTTGAGCACGACATCAACGCCTGCATCGATGATAACGGCGGTGTATTGGATTCAGCCAGTTCGGGATTGCGCAGCATTCGACAACAATTGCGTTCACAGGAAAGCCGTGTACGCGAAAAGCTCGAAAGCCTGGTGCGCGGCAAGAATGCAGCGAAAATGCTGTCAGATGCCATCGTTACCATCCGCAACGACCGGTTCGTCATTCCCGTGAAACAGGAATACCGCAGCCAATATGGCGGCATCATCCACGACCAGTCCTCTTCGGGCCAGACACTGTTCATCGAACCCGATGCAGTCGTTCAGGCAAACAACGAAGTACGCCGATTGAAGATGAAGGAAAAAGAAGAAATCGACCGCATTCTGCAAGTGCTTTCTGCCCAGGTGCAGGAAGTGGCACACGACATTTTCGTGATGGTCGAAGTACTCGGGGAAATCGATATGATTTTCGCCAAAGCCAAATACGGCAATGCCAACAAATGCTCCAAGCCCAAAATGAATACCGAAGGATACATCAACTTGAAAAAAGCACGCCATCCGCTGATCCCGAAAGACGAAGTGGTGGCAAATGACATCGAATTCGGCCGCGACATCACGGCCATCGTCATTACCGGACCGAACACCGGCGGCAAGACCGTCACCTTGAAAACGGTCGGCCTCTGCACATTAATGGCGCAGGCGGGTCTGCCGGTTCCGGCGCTTGATGGATCTGAGCTTGCCGTGTTCAATCAAATTTTTGCGGATATAGGCGATGAGCAGTCGATCGAACAAAGCCTCAGTACGTTTTCATCCCACATGGTCAACATCGTCGATATCCTGACGAAGTTTGATGAAGACTCACTTGTCATTTTTGATGAGCTCGGGGCGGGGACGGATCCACAGGAAGGTGCTGCACTTGCGATTTCCTTGCTGGATGAAGTACACGGCAGGGGTGCACGCGTCATTGCGACCACCCATTATCCGGAATTGAAGGCATATGGCTACAACCGGCCGGGAGTGGCGAATGCCAGTGTGGAGTTCAATGTGGAAACGCTGAGTCCGACATACCGGCTGCTGATTGGGGTTCCGGGACGGAGCAACGCGTTTGAAATTTCGAAACGCCTTGGCCTGCCGGAACATGTCATCAGCCATGCGCAGAGCTTTACCGGCACAGACAGCCGCCAGGTCGATTCCATGATAGCGTCGCTCGAGAAGAGCCGCAGGGATTCAGAGCACGACGCAGAACGCTCCAGCGAAGTATTGAAGGAATCCGAGAAGTTAAAAGAACAATTGGCTGCCCAACTGGAACAATACGAGCAGAAGAAAGAACAGCTGGAAGAAAAAGCCCGTGAAAAAGCGCGTAAGATTGTCGAAGGGGCAAAAGCCGAAGCGGAAGAAGTCATTTCCGACTTGCGCAAGATGCAATTCAATCAGCAGGGATCCATAAAAGAGCATCAGTTGATCGAAGCGAAAAAACGGCTCGAAGGAGCGGCCCCTGAAAACCGCATCCTGAAAAAAGCGGCCAAAGACAAACAGCGTGAAGTGAAATTGAAGCCGAACGACGAAGTCAAAGTGATTTCATTCGGCCAAAAAGGGACACTTGTTGAAAAAGTATCCGACAAGGAATGGATCGTCCAGATTGGCATCCTGAAAATGAAGCTGCCGGAATCCGACCTTGCTTATACGAAGCCTGAGAAGGAAAAGGAAACGCGTACAATGGCAACCTTGAAAGATCGGGACAGCTATGTGAAACTGGAACTCGATCTGCGGGGAGAACGTTACGAAGATGCGCTCACGCGAGTTGAAAAGTATATCGATGATGCGTTATTATCGAATTACCATCAAGTTTCGATCATTCACGGCAAAGGTACAGGCGCCCTGCGACAAGGCGTTCAGCAATACTTGAAAAAGCATCCGCGCGTCAAAAGCTATCGTTTCGGTGAAGCGGGAGAAGGCGGGTCCGGTGTTACCGTAGCAGAATTGAAGTAGAGGGTATAAGGGAGATTGAGCAATGGCAGAGACTGGGTTTTGGACGCATCCGCTGGTCGAGACGGCAGGCTATTTCAGCGTAGTGGTATTGTGCCTGATCGTGGCAATGGTGATTTTTGAAGTCATCACCAAATATAAAAACTGGGAAGAAATCAAAAGGGGAAATCTGTCCGTGGCGATGGCTACGGGCGGCAAGATTTTCGGTGTAACCAATATTTTTCGGTATTCCATCGAACAGCACAACAGCCTGCCCGAAATGATCGGCTGGGGATTGTTCGGTTTCGGCCTGCTCATATTCGCTTACATCCTTTTCGAATTCCTGACGCCGAAATTCAAAGTGGATGAAGAAATCGAAAAGGATAACCGTTCCGTCGGTTTTATATCCCTGTCCATTTCTGCCGGATTGTCATTTGTAATCGGTGCAAGTATTTCATAGGAGTTGTGAAATTTGGAAAACCTCATCAAGATCCTTTTCGTTTGCTGCATACTATTCGTGGTCGTGGGGATTGTCTATTTATTCGTTATTTAATAGAGGAAACCACCGGTGAAATTTGCCGGTGGTTTTTTTGCTTATTGAGAATAATGAAATATTGAAAACCGATATTCCGCAAAACAGCTCGCTTTCCCAAACCCGTGCTCCTGCATCGCTGCGCTGCTTCGTCGCAAAGCGTCGGCCGAACTACCTTCGGCCAACACTTGGCTCGCGCTGAGCTAACTGCGGACTTCGTCCGAGTGGATCTCAGCACTTCGCTCGAACTGGAGTTGGAAAGCCAACTCCAGTTCTGCTCCCCTGGGAGTCTCGCTGTTTTGCTCCATATCTCAGTTCACTTTCGATAAAGAAAGGTCCTATAAAGTTTGTTGCATGTAATGAAGTGGCAGGGGGCGAAGGGCAAAGTGGTGTTCCTGTCTCTGCATCGCTGTGCTGCTTCGTCGCAAAGACTTGCCCTCGCAAGCTTCGGCCAATGTCTTCCCCGCGGAACGCGTCCGCCTGCAGCGAAATGATTTGAGAAGTTAACAATTCTCCGACAACCTGACACCTGCCGGCGGTTTTTTATTATGGTGAAATATCCTTAAGGATTTATTTTTGAAATTACGTTATGAAAATAATGTTTGTAAGCGCTGACATATTTCTCTATAATAAAAAATAGGAATATTCAAACGATTCTTAAAAAAGAAGGAGGAAAAACGAATGACAGAAAAACCGTGGCTCGCGCATTATCCGCCTGAAATTCCACACACACTGGAGTACGAAAGCAAACCGGTGCAGGAATACCTTACGCACACCTATGAAACTTTTCCGGACAAAACAGCCATCCACTTCATGGGCAAGGACATGGACTACAAGGAATTGTATGAGTCGTCGATGAAATTCGCCAGTTACCTTCAGGGGCTTGGCATCAAAAAAGGTGACCGTGTAGCCATCATGCTGCCGAACTCTCCCCAGGCTGTTATCGGATTTTACGGAATTCTGTATGCCGGTGGCGTGGTGGTAATGACGAATCCGCTGTATACTGAACGTGAAATTGCCTACCAGATGAAAAATTCAGGCGCAAAAGCAATTCTCGTAATGGATATCCTGTATCCCAGAGTCTCGAAAGTGATGAAGGAAACAGACCTTGAAAATGTCATCGTGACGGGCATCAAGGAATATCTTCCTTTCCCGAAAAACAGGATTTACCCTTTCATCCAGAAAAAGCAATATGGCCTGACAGTGAAAGTGGAACACCGCGGAGCCAATCACCTGTTTTCAGAAATCATGAAAACTGCTTCGACAGAAGTGGCAACACCTGATTTTGATTTTGAAACAGACCTTGCATTGCTGCAATATACCGGCGGTACAACGGGTTCACCGAAAGGCGTCATGCTGTCCCATAAAAACCTGATTTCCAATGCGACGATGTGTGACAAATGGTTGTATAAAACGAAGCATGGGGAAGAAACTGTTCTCGGCATCATTCCGTTATTCCATGTGTACGGATTGACAACTGTGCTGATCCTATCAGTAATGCAGGGCAACAAAATGGTGCTTCTGCCGAAATTCGATCCGGAAACGGCATTGAAGACGATCAATAAACAAAAACCGACCCTATTCCCGGGTGCACCGACGCTTTACATCGGGTTGATGAACCATCCCGACATTGCAAAATACGACCTTTCTTCAATCAGCGCCTGCTTGAGCGGTTCCGCTCCACTGCCGGCTGAAGTTCAGGAGAAATTCGAGAAGATCACTGGGGGCAGTTTAGTCGAAGGTTACGGCCTGACAGAAACTTCACCGGTAACTCACTCAAACCTTGTATGGGGAGAAAGAGTCAAAGGTTCGATCGGCATTCCGTATCCGGATACTGACAGCAAAGTATTCCAGCCTGGAACTACGGAAGAAGTTCCCCACGGCGAAATCGGGGAAATCGGCATCAGAGGTCCTCAGGTCATGCAGGGCTATTGGAACAATCCGGAAGCAACCGCTGCGACCATTGTCGATGGCTGGTTAATGACGGGCGATTTGGGGTATATGGATGACGCGGGCCATTTCTTCGTAGTCGATCGCAAGAAAGATATGATCATCGCTGGTGGATTCAACATCTATCCACGGGAAATCGAAGAAATCCTGTATGAAAATGAAGCCATTCAGGAATGCGTCGTCGCTGGAATTCCGGATCCTTACCGCGGGGAAACAGTGAAAGCATATATTGTACTGAAAGAAGGAAAGAGCATTACCGAAAAAGAATTGGATGCTTATTGCAGAGAGCATCTGGCTGCCTTCAAAGTACCGCGCATCTATGAGTTCCGTTCGGAGCTTCCAAAAACGGCGGTCGGCAAAATTCTTCGCCGCTCACTGATCGATGAAGAAAAGCAAAAACAGAATACAGCGGTCCCTTCATAAAGCTTGACACTGCTGACCGTAAACTATAATATGAAAATATGAATGAATCGCCATTCATATTTTCATATTTTTTTGGGTGGTGAAGACTTGGTTAAAAAAGATAAACCGAAATACAAGCAGATTATCGATGCTGCGGTCATCATCATCGCTGAGAATGGCTACCATCAGGCACAAGTTTCCAAAATTGCTAAACAAGCCGGGGTGGCGGATGGTACAATTTATCTGTATTTCAAAAACAAAGAAGACATTCTCATTTCTGTCTTTCAGGAAAAGATGGCGGTATTCGTCAGCAATCTGGAACAGATTCTCAAAAAAGATCATTCAGCTTCCGAAAAAATGAAGCATATGATTGAGAGCCATTTCAACTTGCTGGCGGGGGACATCCATCTGGCTATCGTTACCCAGCTTGAACTTCGGCAGTCCAACACCGACCTTCGGTTGAAGATCAATAACATTCTGCGGGAATATCTCCTGCTGCTTGATCAGATTCTGATAACGGGTATTGAAAACGGCGAGTTCGATCAGGAGATGGATATCCGCCTGGCGAGGCAGATGGTCTTCGGTACAATGGATGAAACCATTACAACCTGGGTAATGAATGAGCAAAAATATGACCTGGTTGAACTGGCGCCGAAAGTCCATCATTTATTGATGAAGGGCATGCGTGCCTGAGAGAGGGGTTTTCCTAAATGGAATTTATCAGTTATCGTGTAGAAGATGGGGTTGCTATCGCAACAATCAACCGGCCACCGGCAAATGCTTTGTCGCGCGGCTTGATCATGGAAGTGGATGAATTGCTGAGTGAAGTTGAAAACGATGATTCGGTCTGGGCAATCGTATTGCACGGCGAAGGAAGATTCTTTTCAGCGGGAGCAGACATCAAAGAATTCACGCAAGTAAGTTCCGGGGAGGAATTCTCGAAACTTTCGGCTTCCGGACAGAAAGTTTTTGAGCGTGTGGAAACTTTCCGCAAACCTGTTATTGCAGCAATTCACGGTGCAGCACTGGGTGGCGGACTGGAGCTCGCGATGAGCTGCCAAATGCGCTTTGTTACGGAAAATGCTAAACTTGGATTGCCGGAACTTCAGCTTGGCCTTATTCCCGGTTTTGCGGGAACGCAGCGGTTGCCGAGATATGTCGGTGTTGCGAAGGCTGCAGAAATGCTGCTGACTTCCGATCCGATCAGCGGAACGGAAGCTGCGCAACTGGGATTGGCGAACAGAGCCTATCCGGAAGAAGAACTTCTTCCGCAAACGCTTACAATCGCCAAGAAAATTGCGAAAAAGAGCCCGGTTTCAGTTGGCGCCGCAATCGATATGCTGCAGTATGCCAAGCATGCCGGCTATCATGAGGGCGTGAAAGCGGAAGCGAATTCTTTCGGCACCGTTTTTGTTTCTGAAGATGCACAAGAGGGAATCCAGGCATTTCTGGAAAAACGGGAAGCACATTTTAAAGGGAAATAATACTTGGGAGGTTTACGTTAATGAACATTTATGTATTGGTTAAACGCACATTCGACACAGAAGAGAAATTAGTCATTTCAGGCGGCAAGATCCAGGAAGATGGCGCCGAATTCATCATCAACCCATATGACGAGTATGCAATCGAAGAAGGTATCAAAGTCCGCGATGAGCACGGCGGGGAAGTCACCGTTATCACTATGGGCGGCGAAGACGCTGAGAAACAACTCCGCACTGCACTTGCAATGGGTGCTGATAAAGCGGTCCTTATCAACACGGAAGACGATGTGGAAGAAATGGACCAGTTCACTTCAGCTTACATACTGGCTGAATATCTGAAAGATAAAGAAGCTGACCTTATCCTTGCCGGGAACGTGGCAATCGACGGCGGTTCTGGACAAGTCGGGCCACGCGTCGCAGACTTACTGAACATCAACTACGTAACGACGATTACAAGCCTGCAAATTGAAGGGGAAAAAGTGACGATCATCCGCGATATCGAAGGGGATGCTGAAGAACTTGAAACTTCATTGCCATTGCTTGTAACTGCTCAACAGGGCCTTAACGAGCCGCGCTATCCATCATTGCCGGGTATCATGAAAGCGAAGAAAAAGCCGCTTGAAGAGCTTGAGCTTGATGATCTGGATATCGACGAGGATGAAGTTGAAGCCAAAACGGAAACGATTGAAATCTTCCTTCCGCCTGCCAAAGCTGCAGGACGCATCCTGGAGGGTGACATTTCCAACCAGGTTTCGGAACTTGTCGGCTTATTGAAAAACGAAGCCAAAGTAATATAAACCAACAATAGCTGAATGGACCCCGCAACAAGCGGACCATCCCATTTGAATAGTTGAATTGAATCGAGTTTTTACATCTACTTAGGGGGTAAACGGACTATGTCGAAAAAAGTATTAGTATTGGGCGAAACGCGTGAAGGTTCTTTGCGCAACGTCTCATTTGAAACGATTGCCGCTGCCAAAAAGATTTCAGGCGGCGGAGAAGTCGTAAGCGTTCTTATTGGAGATTCAGTAGGGGAGTTCGGGGCTGAATTGGTGAACTATGGTGCTGACCGTGTCATCACAGTCGAACACCCGCATTTAAAATCGTACACTTCTGATGGTTTCGGACAGGCCATGATGGCTGTCATCGAACAGGAGCAGCCGGGGGCATTGGTATTCGGACACACAGCTGTCGGGAAAGACCTTTCACCAAAAATCGCTTCCAAATTGCAAACCGGTTTGATTTCTGACGTTACAGATATCGAAGGCGAAGGCGAAGACGCTGTCTATATCCGTCCGATCTTTTCCGGTAAAGCGTTTGAAAAAGTGAAGAACAAAGGCGGAGTCGACTTCATCACAATCCGTCCGAATAACATCGCTCCTCTTGAAAGAGAAGAGCGCTCAGGCGATGTAAGCTCGTTATCTGTTGATATTACGAACCTGCGCACAATCATCAAAAACGTGGTACGCAAATCTGCAGAAGGTGTTGACCTTTCAGAAGCGAAAGTCATCGTTGCAGGCGGCCGCGGCGTCAAGAGCGAATCAGGCTTTGAACCATTGCAGGAACTGGCGGACCTTCTTGGGGGCGCAGTCGGCGCATCCCGTGGAGCATGTGACGCGGAATACTGCGATTATTCACTGCAAATCGGCCAGACGGGCAAAGTTGTCACGCCTGACCTATACATCGCAGCAGGCATTTCGGGAGCAATCCAGCACATGGCCGGTATGTCCAACTCGAAAGTGATCGTGGCGATCAACAAAGATCCGGAAGCGAACATTTTCAAAGTTGCTGACTACGGCATTGTCGGAGACCTTTTCGAAGTCATCCCGATGTTGACGGAAGAGTTTAAGAAAGTAATGAAATAAAGAAAAGCGACGGCGCCCGTTAAGCTCTGAAAGGCATAAGACAGACCAGCGAAGTGGCCTTGGCCGCGCAGCTGGGTTGACTTATGCCCCGAAGAGCTGGGCAGCCGGAGTCTGGACAACAAAGAAGCGGCCCCCGGACCAAGCATTGCTTGGTCCGGGGGCCATTTTTTTGATTCATTTCTGATGGCCGCCGATCAGCCGTGTTCGGGCGATGGCGGTTCCGGCTTCGGTGCCGGAAACAGCGCGGTAGATGGCGGAGTAACCGTATTTGTTGCGAATCTGGTCCATTGCTGCCGCGAGACGCCGCTTCTCCCATTTCCGCGCTTCGAAGAGGCTCAATTGCATGGACGATTCCTCTTCCAGGCTGCTGATGGCAATCGAGATCTGGCGGACCGGCTTGTTCTGGAAATGGGCGTTGAAAATCACCTGGCACACTTTGTAGATCTGCAGCGTGTCATTGGTGGCTTCCTCCAATGACCGGGAACGGGAAAAGCCGCCGCCGAAAGCGGTCTTGCTGTAGCCGATGCTGAGGTGGATGGTGCGCCCCGCCCTTCCGGCCTGGCGGGTGCGCATGCCGATGTCTTCGCACATTTCGAGGATGATGGTGATGATGTCTTCCACTTCTATGTAATCGCGGTACAGGATCTGCCCTTTGCCGTAGCTGACCTGCCCCGCCACGAGAGGAGAGCCGAGCTCGGACAGGTCGATGCCGTTCGCATGCTGGTAAAGCTGGTGGCCAAGGATGCCGAAGCGGTCCTCCAGCGTTTTGATGTCCGTACAGGCAAGGTCGCCCACGGAAAAAATGCCCATGCCGTGGAGGGTGCGTTCCGTCCGGGAACCGATGCCCCACATTTCGCTGAGCGGCGTGAGGGGCCATAATTTTTCCGGCACATCGTCATATGTCCATTTGGCGATGCCGTGCTCTTTGCCTTCAAGGTCCAGAGCCAGTTTCGCCAGCAGCATATTGGGGCCGACGCCGACCGCGGAAGGCAGGCCAAATTGGCGCAGCAGGGCGTCCTGGATATGGGTGATGAGCGTTTCGGTGTCGCCCCAAAGGCGGCTGACATTGGTGAAATCGATAAAGCTTTCGTCGACACTGTAGACGTGCACCGCATCTTTCGGCACGAATTCGGTGATGAGGTCGGTGATGGCCATGGAGACCCGCAGGAAAAATTCCATTTTCGGTTCAATCAGCCGGATCCGCGGATCGTCCGGAATCTCGAACAGCCGTGTGCCGGTCCTGACGCCGAACTGCTTTTTCATGCACGGCGATGCCGCAAGCACCACGCTGCCCCGGCGCTCCTGGTTGCCGACAACCGCGATACAGGCTTCCAGCGGATCCAGCCCTTCCTGGATGGCTGCACAGCTGGCGTAGAAACTCCGCATATCCAGACAGGCAATGGTCCGTTCGGGCAATTCCTTCATCTCCATTTTGTCGCCTCCCAAATAATAAGAACATTTGTTCTTATTCTATACCTCCAATTCTCCCCGGACAATCCTCTTTTCCGCAAAAAAAGATTCTTCATCAAAAAAAGATCCGAATGGCGGATTTTCATTATCATAAGAAAAAGGATGTTGAATCAGCCCATTCTGGATAGATGTTTTTACGCGCAGCCAATGGGCTTTGGAGGGGCTATACAGCAAATGGATTTCTTCCGTTTATCTGCCACTTAAGAGGGTAAACTGGGAATAGGCAAAAAAATAGCTAGTGAAAAATACGCGTGCTATAATCGGTTTAGACTTTGGTAAAACTAAGGAGGAATTATTCATGGCAATTGTACACGGAACAGATCAAAACTTTTCACAGGAAGTATCAGAAGGACTCGTATTGGTTGATTTTTGGGCAACATGGTGCGGACCTTGTAAAATGATAGCTCCTGTATTGGAAGAACTGGACGCTGAAATGAGCGATAAAGTTAAAATCGTAAAAGTGGACGTTGATCAAAACCAGGAAACTGCCGGGCAATATGGCATCATGTCAATTCCGACTCTTCTGCTGTTGAAAGATGGAGAAACAGTTGATAAAGTTGTAGGCTTCAGACCAAAAGAAGCATTGGCTGATTTGGTTAACCAACACGCATAATTCTTAACCGGGTCCAATGTGGCCCGGTTTTTTAATAGGGTGAGAAAATGGCAAACGAATTGATTCAACATAAATTGGCGATACTGCCCGACCAGCCGGGTTGCTACCTGATGAAGGACCGCCAGGATACAGTCATCTACGTGGGCAAGGCGAAAGTGCTGAAAAATCGGGTGCGCTCTTATTTTACGGGCAGCCATGATGCAAAGACCCAGCGCCTGGTCAATGAAATCGAGGATTTCGAATACATCGTCACGTCTTCCAACAAAGAAGCGCTGATTTTGGAATTGAACCTCATCAAGAAATACGATCCGAAATACAACATCATGCTGAAAGATGATAAATCCTACCCGTATCTGAAGATTACGGGGGAACGCCATCCGAAACTGATCATTACGCGGCAGGTGAAAAAGGACAAAGGGAAATATTTTGGCCCTTATCCAAACGCCTATTCGGCGAGCGAAACGAAAAAACTGCTCGACCGGCTGTATCCGTTGCGGAAATGCCATCAGATGCCGGACCGTGCCTGCCTTTATTATCACATGGGCCAGTGTTTGGCACCGTGCATCAAACCGGTGGAAAAAGAGACATATACCGAGATGATCGACGCAATTTCAAAATTCCTGAACGGCGGTTTCCGGGAAGTCAAACAGGACCTCGTTGAAAAAATGTCGGAAGCTTCCGAGAATCTCGAGTTTGAACGCGCCATGGAATACCGCGACCAGATCAACCACATCGAAAACGTCATGGAAAAGCAGAAAATGGCGATGAACGATTTCACCAACCGCGATGTGTTCGGCTATGCTGTCGACAAAGGCTGGATGTGTGTGCAGGTCTTTTTTGTGCGCCAGGGTAAACTGATTGAACGCGATGTCTCGCTGTTTCCGCTGTACCGCGACCCACAGGAAGAATTCATGACGTATCTCGGCCAGTTTTACGAAAAATCGAATCACGTAAAACCGAGCGAGATCCTGCTGCCGGAGGGCGAAGATGCGGAGCTGGTCAATGAATGGCTTGGTGTCCGTACGCTGGTGCCGCAGCGTGGCAAGAAGAAAGACCTCGTCCAACTGGCGAAGAAAAATGCTGAAATCTCGATTAAAGAGAAGTTCCAACTGCTTGAACGGCAGGAAGAACGGACAATCGGTGCCTGCCAGGAGCTTGGCGAAGCGATGAATATCCAGACGCCGCTGCGCATCGAAGCGTTTGACAACTCGCATATCCAGGGGGCTGATGCCGTGTCGGCGATGATCACGTTCATCGACGGCAAACCATCCAAAAAGGATTACCGCAAGTACAAAACGCGCACCGGTTCAAAACCCGATGATTACGCGGCCATGCGGGAAGTGATCCGCCGCCGTTATTCCCGGGTGCTGAAAGACGGATTGCCGCTGCCGGATCTGATCGTTATTGACGGAGGAAAAGGGCAGATGTCGTCTGCGCGCGAAATTCTGGAAGATGAACTCGGCCTGTCGATTCCGATTGCCGGCCTTGCGAAAGACGAAAAGCACCAGACGTCGCAATTATTGTACGGCGACCCGGTAGAAGTGGTGCCGCTGAAGCGGACGAGCGAGGCGTTTTACCTGATGCAGCGCATCCAGGATGAAGTCCACCGCTTCGTCATCACGTTCCACCGCCAATTACGCGGCAAAAATTCGATCAGCTCCGCACTCGACGTCCTGGAAGGGGTCGGGCCGAAACGCCGCCAGCAATTGCTGAAGCATTTCGGTTCGGTCAAACGGATCAAAGAAGCGGAACCGAAACAATTGATGGAAGCGGGCATGCCGGAAAAACTGGCGGAGTCGATTCACCAGTATTTTACTGATGAAACATTGCCAAAGGACTGAGTTCGTGTTATCGTAATAGCATATTTAGATCACTTGGAAAAGTGGTGATAGAGGTGCGGGCGTCAATAGTAGCCATTCGGAGATTTGCAGAATCTGTGAAGGATGGGGAAAGGGACGGTCGCCGAAGTGTGTGAAGGCTGCAGCCGAACATGCTGGTTCTGCATTTAACAGATGCAGGGCTGTCAGAGTCAATCTCTGGAGGGCTATCTCACATGGACGTTTTTTCGTGCATGATGAAAGAGGTAGTTTGCCGGTATGACGGCAGGCTGCCTTTTTTTGTGTCTAAGCCGGCGTCCAGTTTCACGAAGTTGAACGGACGCCTGTGCTATTCATGTTGAGAGCCACATACTGATGTGGGAGTGGATGAAGGATGGAAACGATTGTGATGAAATTTGGAGGAACTTCGGTGGCGACCCCCGAGAAAATTATCGGGGTCGCGAAACGGGCCATAGTGGAACAAGCGAAAGGCAAACGGGTTGTCATCGTGGTGTCCGCCATGGGCAAGACGACTGATACCCTTCTCGGGTTGGCGGCGGAAATCTCCGCTGAGCCGCCGAAGCGGGAAATGGATATGCTGCTGGCAACAGGCGAGCAAGTGACAATTTCTTTATTGGCGATGGCATTCAAGCAACTCGGCCACGAAGCGGTATCGTTCACCGGCTGGCAGGCGGGAATCGAGACCGAATCGGTGCCGCGGAATGCCCGGATCGAACAGATCCATACCGACCGGCTGGAAGCGGTCCTGAATAACGGGTTTTTCGCAGTCGTCGCCGGATTCCAGGGAGTCGACCGGTACGGCAACATCACGACGCTCGGCCGCGGCGGTTCCGATACGACGGCAGTGGCACTGGCTGCCGCGTTGAAAGCGGAAAAATGCGATATCTATACGGATGTCGACGGCGTTTATACGTCCGACCCGCGCTTTGTGGCCGGCGCCCGCAAGCTCGAACAGATTTCCTACGATGAAATGCTGGAGCTGGCGAACCTTGGTGCCGGCGTGCTGCATCCGCGCGCTGTGGAATTCGCAAAAAACAACAACGTCCCCTTAACCGTTCGTGCAAGCTATTCGAGTGAGCCGGGAACTATCATACAGGAGGTGGTCACTGTGGAAAAAAACCTGATCGTCCGTGGCGTCGCATTCGAGCCCGGCATTGCACGCGTAACCGTTACATACAATAAACCCTTCAACGGTTCATTGGCCAATATCTTCATGACCCTGGCGGAAAATCTGATCGATGTCGACATCATCGTCCAAAGCATCTCGGAAGAATTCCAGCCCTCGGTTTCATTTTCGATAAAAGAGGACAGCCTGGACGAAGTGCGCCGGGTGCTGGAGGACAATAAAGAGGCGATCGGCTTCATGTCGACGGAATTCGAAGTTGGCCTGGCGAAAGTTTCCATTGTCGGATCCGGCATGGTATCGAACCCGGGTGTCGCTGCGCGCATGTTCGACATTCTCCGTCAATCGGAAATCCCCGTGAAAATGGTCAGCACCTCGGAAATCAAGATTTCCGTCGTGGTGCCGGGTGACGATATGGAGAAATCGGCCAATACGCTGCATGCGGCTTACGGGCTGGGATGAACTATGAAGTGGATAAGGTTGAAGAGAAGGGCCTGGCGGTTGCCGGGCCTTTTTCTTGGTGTGCCCGGCATGGGCGTAATCTATAGGGTGCGAGTCCCGAACTGTGAAGGCAGAAGTAACAGTTAGCCAAGCGCAAGGGTGTCCACGGCGACGTGGAATCTGAAGGAAGCGGGCGGCAAACC
>NZ_VIFV01000024.1 GCF_007004625.1 Planococcus salinarum
TTGCCGCCCGCTTCCTTCAGATTCCACGTCGCCGTAGACACCCTTGCGCTTGGCTAACTGTTACTTCTGCCTTCACAGTTCGGGACTCGCACCCTATAGATTACGCCCATGCCGGGCACACCAAAAAACAAAAGCCGGGTTTTCACCCGGCTCTTGGAGTTACATTTTCATCTCATACTGCTTCATGAATTTCATCAATGAATCGTAGTATTCATCGAATTGCTGAAGATTCATCTGTTGCTGTGCATCTGATAAGGCTACTGCCGGGTCCGGGTGGACTTCTGCCATAACCCCGTCAGCTCCGATGGCGATTGCCGCTTTGGCAGCCGGCAAGAGAAGGTCGCGGCGTCCAGTAGAATGTGTTACATCAACGAATACCGGCAAATGCGTTTCCTGTTTAAGAATAGGCACTGCTGAAATATCCAATGTATTGCGTGTTGCTTTCTCATATGTGCGAATGCCTCGCTCACAAAGAATAATCTGGCTGTTGCCTGAAGCGATGATGTATTCAGCCGCATTGATGAATTCCTCAATAGTAGCTGACATGCCGCGTTTCAGCAGAACCGGTTTGTTGATGCTTCCGACAGCTTTCAGCAATTCAAAGTTCTGCATATTGCGTGCGCCAACCTGGACTACATCGACGTATTCGAGTGCATCTTCCAAGTGATGAGGTGTAACGATTTCAGAAACCACCGCCAAATTGTGCTGGTCTGCGGCTTTCTTCAGCAGTTTCAAACCTTCAAGACCCAATCCTTGGAAATCGTATGGTGATGTGCGGGGTTTGTAAGCTCCGCCTCGAATCATTTTCAGGCCTTTGCCGCCAATTGCTTCTGCAACTTTCATGACCTGATCCTGGGATTCCACTGCACAAGGGCCAAATATGAATGAAGGTTCGCCTTGTCCGATCTTTTCACCGTTAATATCGATAATTGTATCTTCCGCTTTGTTTTTACGCGACACAAGCAGTGCTTTGCGCGTATCTTCTTCCTGCATATCCAAAGCAGACTTGAAAATTTCCTTGAATATATGATCAACCGTTTTTTGGTCTAAGGGACCGTTATTATTATCTTTCAGCAAATTCAGCATATGTCGCTCACGCAGCGGGTCATATCTGTTCATCCCCTGCTTTTCCTTGATTTTTCCGATTTCCTGTATAACAGAAGCTCTGTCGTTTATCAGGGACAGAATTTGCAGGTTTACTGCATCGACTTTTTCTCTCAGCTGTTCCAAATCCATCTTGCTCATCCTAATTTCCCCTTTCATAAATCACCTTTAATCGGTGACTTATCTTAACATGATAGGACTAGTATATGCAAAAGATTCAACAAAGTCACGAAAAATGTTTTAGCGATTCAACGCGCTAAAGTAAAAACCCCTGAAAAAGACCGGAGCACTGGGGCTCCGGCCATTTCATTAAGCTAAAAATTCTTTCATTGCTTTGCTTTTAATTTTATTATGCGATGCATGCCAGTCGACTTGCATGTTTGAGAAATGCATCAATTGGGGTGACTCATGTTTAATCTGTGTGATTTCTGCAATTTCCTGCGCCAATTTTTTATCTTCCTGGACTACCAGAAAAAGAAAAAGCTGATTCGGATGCAGGGAACAATATTCATTGTATTCGTTCCAGGCGGCCGCAGAAACCGGGCATGTGCTGCTGTGTTTGAACAGCCAATAACTTTGGGTGCCTTCAACGGCTTTCTTGAGACCATCCAAATCCTGTACTCGTAGTAAATTTTTCATTTTATCCGCTCCAATTATTTCGTTGAGTTGTTTTTATTGCTGTTGGAATTGGAATTATTTTTATTGACCTGGTTACCGGATTTGCTTTGGTTTCCAGATTTGTTCTTGTTGGTATTTGAAGTGTTTCCTGAACTCGCGCCTGTAGTGGAACCTCCGCTGCTTGTTACATCATCCTTGGTTGTTGAACCCGTCGAATAGCCTGAACCGGATTTCTTTTCATCATTCACTTCTTCTACAGCCTCTTTCAAAGCGTTGGCCGTCGATGTGAATGCCTCGTCACCCGCAGTTTCAGTTTCTTTATTCGACTCATAGACAGTGTTCTGGATCGTCGCATGCATATCAATTGATTCTTCCCCTTCAGATGAGGCTGTGCCGTCATCCATCGGTGAAGAGCCGCCTTTGATGCCTTTTACTTTATCGACAACTTTAGAAGACTGGTCCTTAAGCTGCTGCTTTAAGCCGCCTTCGCTGTCAGAACCTCCATTTGAACTTTGGGTCTTTTCTTTCAACGAGGATACCTGGGTATTCAATTCACCACGGAATTCTTTCCCCGATTTTGGTGCAAGGAATAATGCAGCTGCAGCTCCGATAACCACTCCTACAAGAGCGCCCATCAGGAAACTGCCTGAGCCAGACTCTTCTTCGTAATCATAAAGGTCGTCATATCTGCTGGACATGCCATACGATTGGGGAACGTAATCACTTTGCTGATAGTTTTGTCCCGTATTCGTATAATAGTCCCGATTATACTGCGAGTCATTATAATTTGGTTTGTTGAACTCATTATTTTTTTCAGTCATTTTACATTCCTCCAATTAGTATATGGTACTTTAATCAGTACTGATCGTTGTGCGGAAGCTGTTTCTGACCCGGTACAGGCTGATATGTTTCAGTCTGCTGGGTATTGTATGCTTTGCGGGCTTTCCATTTGTCGCGGATTCCCATAGCTACGTTGCTCCATTGCACAACCTGTGCAATTTTTTCTTCATTTTGTTCAGCCTGGGAAGCGATCGACATTGTAATGCGGCGAACAGAAGCATTCAAATCAGTCACCGAATTGCCAACACCTTTAACAGCATCAACAACACCGTTAAGCTTTTCAGTCTTCACCTGGATATCCTCTGCGAGCTCATTTGTTTTATGCAGAAGATTTGTGGTCTCCAATGTGACACCCTGCAATTGGTTTTCGAGCCCCGAAACAGTTCCAGATACTTCTTTTAATGTGTTTTTCAACGAATTCAACGTCACTGCAAGAGCTATGCATAGAATTAAGAATCCGACAGCAGCCACGATTGCGGCTATGTAGAGCAGTATTTGCCAATCCATGAAAATTCCTCCTTTTACATTCTGTTATATAACTTTTCTACCCTCGCAGGCCTGAGCCTAAACACAGGCCTTCTACATTAATTCTCCAAAGCTTTGCAAAAGACCTGCAAAAAGAAGAAAACAGTTTAACCCGAAAGTTAAACTGTTTCCTCTGTCTTCAGCATATTTTCAAATGCCTCTTTAAATTTGGTGACATCCCCTGCTCCCATGAACAAGAAAACACCGTCTTTATGCTCCGTGAGCTGTGCTATATCTTCCACCTGCATCAATTTGCTGGCCGGTATCTTCTCTTCCAGATCACGGATCGTCAATGTGCCGGCTTCTTCCCGGGCCGATCCAAAGATATCACAAAGGTAAACCTGGTCTGCTTCGGCCAGGCAATCAGCAAATTCCTGCAGGAATGTCTGCGTCCGCGTAAATGTGTGCGGCTGGAAAATGGCAATCACTTCACGCTCAGGAAACTTCTGGCGGGCTGATTGCAAAGTCGCACGGATTTCTGTCGGATGATGTGCATAATCGTCAATAAGGATGCGCTCCCCGATATCGGTTTGCGAAAATCGCCGTTTGACTCCTTCGTAATCACTGAATTGCTGTTGGATGATATCAGCCGGTATATTTTCATAATGGCACAGCGATATCACCGCCAGGGCATTCAGAATGGTGTGGTCACCGAACATCGGAATGGTGAATGTATGGAAAAATTCGTTGCGGATCACCACATCGAAAGTTGTGCCTTCGGTAGTTTTAACGATATTTCTTGCCTGGAAATCATTCTCTTCACCGAATCCGTAATAAACCATCGGCACTGGAGCCTGTAATTTCTGAAGATATTCATCATCTCCACAGGCGATTATGCATTTTTTTACTTGCTGCGCCATTTCTTCGAACGCTTTAAAAACATCATCGACGCCGGAAAAATAATCCGGGTGATCAAAATCGATATTTGTCATAATAGCGTAATCGGGATGATAGGCAAGGAAGTGTCGGCGATATTCACAAGCTTCAACAACGAAGAAATGTGAATCCTCCATGCCATATCCTGTACCGTCCCCGATCAGAAATGAAACAGGCTTATAGCCGTTCAAAACGTGCGCCATAAGGCCGGTAGTCGAGGTTTTGCCATGGGCACCGGTTATGGCGACAGAAACATATTTCTTCATCAGGTCACCAAGGAATTCATGGTAGCGGATAATGGTTGCGCCAATTTCTCGTGCCCGTACAAGTTCAGGATGTTCGTCATTAAAGGCGTTGCCGGCAATGATGGTCATATCAGCTGTAATATTTTCCGGATTGAACGGAAGAATGGAAATGCCCCGCTCCCGCAAACGTTCTTCAGTGAAAAAATATTTGGCGATATCCGAACCCTGCACTTCGTTCCCCATATCATGCATGATCTGAGCGAGCGGACTCATGCCTGAGCCCTTGATGCCGGTAAAATGTAAAACTGTCATAAGTGAACCTCCTGTGGAAGTTTTAAGTAGTCTATTCCATCTGTTTTGAGGTGGATAGCCGATTTGGATCTAAAAACGTTCGCTTGCATCTTCTTTTTATCGTGCAGTATTTTCGTAAATTTAAGGCAATAACATAACCTTTATTGGAACACTTCTGTTAGATCCTCTTCAGTGATTAATACGGATCGTGCTTTGCTGCCGTTCTGCTCAGATATGAATCCATGTTCTTCAATAAGGTCCATCAGCCGTGCCGCCCGGTTGTAGCCGATGTGGAATTTCCGCTGCAGAAGAGAAGTGGATGCACTGCCCTGCTGCATGATGAAACGGCAGGCTTCTTCGAAGAGGTCATCCTGCTCGGCCCCCGCGCCGCCCTGCTTGATCAATTCTTCTTCTTTAAAAAAATACTCAGGCTCGCCCTGGCTGCGGACATGTTCAATAATCTTCTCGATTTCTTCATCTGTTACAAAAGTTCCCTGGATCCGGCTCGGTGCAGACATGCCGTTGCCGAGGTAAAGCATATCTCCTTTGCCCAGTAAACGCTCAGCGCCCTGCGAATCAAGGATCGTCCGGCTGTCCACTTGGGATGAGACAGAAAACGCGATACGTGTTGGTATATTCGATTTGATCAGACCGGTTATGACATCAACAGAAGGCCGCTGTGTGGCAATGACCAGATGGATGCCGCAGGCGCGCGCTTTTTGTGCTATGCGGCAAATCGCATCTTCAACATCAGACGGCGACATCATCATCAGATCTGCAAGTTCATCGATGACAATCAGGATATAAGGCAGATGCTGTGCGGGATTGCCTTTTTCTTTGACGGTTTTATTATAGCGGTCGATATCCCTGACCCCTGTGTGGGCAAACAGCTGATAGCGGCGCTCCATTTCGGATACTGCCCACTTCAATGAGGCCGTAGCCGCTTTTACGTCCGTTATTACCGGACTGACCAAATGCGGAATGTGATTGTAAGGAGCCAGTTCAACCATTTTTGGATCGATCAGCAGTAATTTCAGATCCTGTGGCGACGATTTGTAAAGAAGGCTTACAAGCAATGAATTGATGCAAACCGATTTTCCTGAACCGGTCGCTCCTGCAATCAGGCCGTGGGGCATTTTTCTCAAATCCAGCGTTACCGGTTTTCCTGTAAGGTCGAGTCCGAGTGCGGCTTCCAACGGAGAATCGGAATCCCGGAATTGCGGACTTTCAATCACTTCAGAAATTCTGACAGGCCGGGATGTCCGATTGGGTATCTCTATGCCAATCGAGCTTTTTCCGGGGATCGGAGCCTGTATGCGAATATCTTTGGCTGCGAGCGCCAATTTCAGGTCGTCCGCCAAATTCCGGATTTTGCTTACTTTCACTCCCTGGGCTACAGTCATTTCAAATTGAGTAACAGCAGGTCCCTGAACGATGCTTATAATTGTTGCCTGTACCTGGAAGTGCGACAGGGCTTCCACCAGTCGATCGCCTTGTTCAGCCATCCATTCCTCGTCTTTGCGTTCATTTTCCGGTGCTAAAAGAAAGTTGTTATGCGGATGGTCATAGCTTCCGGCAGGCTTTGCCTCAGTGCAGACTGCCTCTGCTGAAGCTGATTCCGGATCTGAAACTGATTCTGGATCTTTGAATGCTGAGGGCTCATCGGATATTTTGGCCGGTTCAGTTGCCGGTACTGGCTTTAATGCTTGCAAGGATGTCGGTTTTACCGGACCGGCGTTATGCTTTTTTGATTTTTCTTTATCCGATTTCAGCATCAAAACGTTAAAGGGAACCGTTTTCTCTTTTCTTCGCTCCGTGCCGGCCGCAGCACTGCCCTGGTCCCGGTCAGTTTTCACAGATTTTTCACTATGTACCGGTTTGGTGTCATCGGAAACCACGGATGCCGCACTTTCAACGTCCTGCGGCTGTTCAGTGTGGACCGGTTCTTTTGGCTGCACTGGAAGCTCTTGTGCCGGAATTTCTTCCGTTTTTTCTGAAATCTCGGTTTGTGCCGGTTTTTCATCTTGAGGAACTTTCGGTTCTTCCACAAGCGTCTCGTTTGCTTCAGCCGCATTAGCGTCTTCTGCGGCCATTTCAACAGCTTTTTTCAGTACTGGTGAAGCTGCTTCATGGAACTCTTCATTCAATCCCTTCTGCTCCAAAAGGATTTCGATGGGTGTAGCTTTTCGCTCATTGAACCCATGGATCGGGGAAGGCACCCTTGTCGGTTCGAAGCGGCGTTTGATAGGTTCCGGCTTGCTCTCTTCCGGTATCGCCTTTACAGGCTGCGGCTGTGGTTTGCGCTGAACAGGAGCGCGCGGCGCCTGCCTTTGGAAAACAGGGGGCTCAGGATCCGGCCGGGTTTCTCGCCGCACGGGCTGCTGTTCCGTCGTCAAAGGCCGGCGGATTAGTTCTTCCCTTACTTCAGCCATTGTGACTTTTTCGCCACTCTGTTCTTTTTTCAAAAAGACTTCTCTTTCCTCATCTGTAATCAGGGGGAACCGGAAAGGCACGTTGCTGCTTCTGTTCTCGACAGGCGCTTCGATCTCCTGCTCAACTTCTTCCTCAATTTCATCCGTAAACATTCGATTCCATACTTTTTTAACCCAGCTCATAACAAGTCACGCCTTTACTTCAATTGCTGATCCGATTTCTTTATCATCTTCCAAAACCAAAATTCCCTTTTCCTCAGGCGCATCCGGCAAAGCCAATTCTTTGGCAGAACAAATCATGCCGCTTGATGCAATTCCGCGAAGTTCTGCATCTTTGATGAGCATACCGGAAGGCATTACGGCACCGACTTTTGCGACAACCACTTTTTGGCCGGCTTCCACATTCGGTGCACCGCAGACAATCTGCAATTTTTCAGTTCCGACCTGGACCTGGCAAACATTCAGTTTGTCGGCATTCGGGTGTTTTTCCATCGATTCCACGAAGCCCACCACGAATTTTGGTGTCAGATCGACTTCGAGCATAAAATCAATGCCGTTTTTTTCCAGGGAATTCTGCAGTTCAGTAACCAATTGTTCCGAGACATCGATTGAACCTGTTTCCGGAGCGCTGATGTATTGGGAAGCATTAAAAAGGTTGAAGCCGGCAATTGTACCGCTGCCGTCTTTAATGAGTGTGACATCCCCATTTTCTTCCGTGTGGATCTTCTCCGGCGTTGCTGTTTGAAGTTGAACCAGCAAGACATCACCGATTCCCTGCTTATTATAAAATGCATTCATTTCTCATCGTTCTCCTCTTCGGGTCTATTTTTTGCCAGGATAAAAATCGGTTCCAATTCGCCGTCTTCGTAAATGAAAGACAGGGACGTAATCGGCACTTTGCCATTGGTGAAGAAATGCATCGCCATCTGCGCGAGTACATCATAGCCGGATTCGTTCCGGATGTCTCCAATGATCAATACATCCTGGTGCGGGACCGATACAGTCATGTCTCCGGTAATTTTCTTTTTCATATCTTTCAGGAACGTTTCATTCAAAATTCGTGATGCATCATAACCATCATTTTCGTTGAGGAAATAAAATACGTTTCCGGCAACGTGGTCTTCCTTAACTGCAGTTTTCAGTTTCTTGACCTGGAATCTCGCCAGTTCCTTGAGCTGGTCTTCTGTCAGACTTAATGAATTTAACACATTTTCGTCAATTAAGCGATAGGTGGCACCGGTATCCAGCGCATAAAATATCCGTGTTTCCGCTGTATGATCTGTCGTGATAAAGCGGTTCCCCTCATTGGACACCACTGGGAACGAAGTCGATCGGATGACTGGATAGATGTGTTCGCCACCCGGCAAATTGCCTGCTGCTTCCTGTTCCATCGCTTTGAACGTTTCATTGATCGTGTAAACTATTTCGTTTACCGCTTCTTCGCCCTTGGTCTCGTAGCGGCTTGTAATTTTCGGCAGGTCCAGCGTCAGGCCTTTGCCGATTTGCATATGGCGTATGTTTGCTGTGTTATTTTCGCGATCGTAGCGCCATTCCAGATTCTTGCTCGGCAAACGTTCTCTTAAAAGATTCACCAATTGAGTCGAATTCATAATGATCTTCCTCTCTGTCAAAAATAAACGGCTCGACCTTCTCAGGCGAACCGTCGTAATATTATGATTGCAATCCTGCGATAAAAGCTTCAATTTCTTCGGGTGTTTTTCGGTCACGGCTGACAAAACGGCCAAGTTCATGCCCTTTGCTGAAAGCCAGAAAACTCGGTATGCCGTATATATCCATTTCGATGCAAAGATCGATGAACTCATCCCGGTCTACTGACAGGAAAGAATAATTCGGAAAAGCCTTTTCTATATCCGGCATGATTGGATCGATGACCCGGCAATCCGGACACCATCCGGCCGTAAACATGAATATTGTATCGTGTGAGTCTTTATATTCGTTGAACTGGTCAACAGATTCAAGTTTTTTCATCATCAATTCACCTCAATTTCCTTCTTCGATGGATCGTACTGTTTTCATCATCCATTCCATATTTTCCGGAACATCCGACTGTTCGGAAATAGTGGTCATTTTGACCCCTCCTGCGCTGACGACCACTTCAAACCGGTCATCCGCAATTGCTCTCAGAGTCGAAAAGCCGAACCGGCCATTCTGTTCGAAAGTCTCATCCGCAGCCCATTCCTGTTCTTCATTTGCTTTTTGCAAGTCGTAAAAGAATTTGCTGTCGGGAGCTTCATTCGGATTGATGAACAGCACAAAAGAATCACTGCCCTGCGTTATAATTACATTGTTTTCATCAGTAGGCTCTTCGATGTCATAGCCTCCAGGCAGATACAGTTCCGTTTCTCCGGCGGTTTCGTTCGTTTCCGGCGGCTCTTCTTCAAAAACTGTGCGGGTCTCGGAAAGCCCTTCCGCCAATCGTTCTTCAGGAGTTCCCGTGCATCCGGCTAATAAAATCATGGATAACACAGTTCCTGCAATAAAAGCTGACCGTTTCACGCGACTTCCTCCCCTGCTTTGCTGATACCTATTTTAAAGATGTTTCGATGCACTTGCAACTCAACCGCTGCCGAGCCGGTATTGACCGATCAGCAATGCCACGATATGTCCGAACATATCGCCGCGATTCATCAAACCATCGGTCAAAATTCCAACAGCGCCCTGATGATGGCGTATCCCTGTTCCGTTTGCATACCAGTCCATGACTGGTCCGAGCTCATTGCCGGCTCTCAATTCCTGTGCAATTTTCTCGGGTAACGGAATTTGGGCACCGCCTGCCGTATAAATTTTGCCGTCTGAACTTGCCAGGGCCCCCCAATTGCACAGGTACATCGTTCCCTCAAGTTCATATACCCCGCCTTCCAGCCCTATGGCCAGATCAAAATCGTGCCCCAGGGCGGCCAACGCCCTATTGACGGCCCCCCTTCTTGTTTCCGCAATTGAAAACGGCTGGGCAGAGACACCGGAAGCTGTTTCTGCTGCAATAATTTCCATATGTATACTGAGCTCTTCGCAACAATCTCTCACTGCTTTGATCTTCGCAGGATTTGTCGATGCCACAGCAAGTTTCAAAACGCCCATAATTTGGCCTCCTATTAAAAAAAGTGCCCGAGGGCACTCCTTATACGTTATTTTTTATTGTTTCAACTGTTGTACGGTCAGCTGCTCTGACCAACTTCAACAATAACTCTTTCGCAGCCGCATAATCGTCAGTGTGGATGATTGACGAAGAGGTATGGATATAACGGGAGCAGATTCCGATTACGGAACTTGGCACCCCTTCGTTAGCCTGATGCACACGTCCGGCGTCTGTGCCGCCCTGCGATATAAAATACTGGTAAGGAATATTATTCGATTCAGCTGTATCCAAAATGAATTCCCGCATGCCGCGGTGGGTGACCATGCTCTTATCGAGGATGCGAAGGAGAGTCCCCTTGCCCAATTGGCCGAATTCGTTTTTATTGCCATCAGCGTCATTCGCCGGGCTTGCATCAAGAGCAAAGAAAATGTCCGGATTGATCATATTGGCAGCCGTCATCGAACCGCGCAGTCCGATTTCTTCCATGACCGTCGCGCCTGAAAACAGTTCGTTCGGCAGCTTTTCATCTTTCAACTCGCGCAATAATTCGATTGCAAGTCCGCAGCCGTAGCGGTTGTCCCAGGCTTTGGCCATGATTTTCTTGTCATTGGCCATGGGAGTGAACGGGCTGTAGGGAATGATTTGCTGTCCTGGCCGAACGCCGAACGACAACGCATCTTCCTTGTCATCAGCTCCGATATCGATGAGCATGTTCTTGATTTCCATCGGTTTGCTGCGCAATTCCTCACTCAGCAAATGCGGCGGAATCGAACCGATGACGCCAGGAATCGCTTTGTCCCCCACCATGATTTCCACTCGTGTCGCCAGCATGACCTGGTTCCACCAGCCGCCAAGCGGTTGAAAGCGCAGCATGCCGTTATCAGTGATCTGTGTCACCATAAAGCCGACTTCGTCCATATGTCCCGCCACCATGATGCGGGGGCCGTCCCCTTCGCCGTGCTTGACGCCGAAAATACTGCCTAGATTATCCTGTATCAATTCATCGGAAACCAATCCCAACTCTTTTTTCATGAATTTGCGGACTGCATGCTCGTTGGCAGGTGCTCCGGGTAATTCCGTCAAAGTTTTAAATAACTCTCTCGTTTCACTATTCATGATACAACTTCCTCCTAAAATAAAATGCCTCTTACCAGTTTAGTGCTTTTTTCAGTTTATTTCCACTTTTTTATTTCGATGAACGAAAGAAACACATTTTGCGTGCTGTTATCATTTCTTGTTTTTTTATTATGTATGGTACAATTTAGCCAGTAAGTATAGGAGGGATCTAATTGAAAAATCGGGATTTATTGATCGGCTTTGCCACAGGCGTGGCTGCAACCTATGTCGTCAAAGAAATGGTTGACCGCAGCCAGAAGCTTTATCCGGCAGATGAAGTACTCAAGCAAGTGAAGAACTCGTTTAAAGAAGAAGGTCCGATCGACGGTTCATGGATTTACATGAAAACAGAGCCTTATACGCAGCACGCAGTTACAACCGATGTTTACAAAGGCGGCATCACTCGCCAACGCGATGACGAATTGGAGCAATTCGAATTCATGGCGGACGCTTTTACCGGCGCTGTCGTTGAAGTCTCAAAAGTCTAGATCATATTTAACTGCAGACAAATTTAGTTTTGAGTTTGTCTGTTTTTTATTTCTTTGAAAAAAAAGGCGGATGTTTATGAAATTTGTGCTGCTGTTCGGACCTCAGGCTGTCGGTAAAATGACGGTCGGGCAGGAATTGGCTGAAATCACAGAGCTGAAATTACTGCATAATCATATGACTATTGATTTGCTCGAACCGTTTTTTGGGTTCGAACCCGAGATGTGGAAGCTGTCGACGATGTTTCGGGAACAGATTTTCACCTCTTTCGCACGAAGTAATAAGTACGGCATGATCTTTACATATGTTTGGGCATTCGACCAACAGGAAGATTGGGATTTCGTGGAGAAGACCTGTGCAATTTTCGAAGAACAAGGGGCAGAAGTTTTCTTTGTGGAACTGGAAGCCGATCTCGGAGAAAGGCTCGAACGCAATAAAACCTCCAATCGCCTCGCGCACAAACCGACGAAAAGAGATACTGTGTCGTCCGAAAAAGAAATGGTGAAATCACATAAAGTATACCGATTGAATTCCAATGCGGATGAAATCCGGGCGGAAAATTATTTGCGGATAAACAATACGGGCATCCCTGCGAATAGAGTGGCCCGAAAGATTAAAGAACATTTTGAGTTGTGATGATTTTTCAATTAATGATTAGCTTCTATTTCTGCCGGTTTCCTCTTGAGAAGCCGGTTTTTTCATTTGGAAATATAAGTAAGTTACTGATTGCCAATCGCGAGGTGCGGGTTGAGGCGTTTGGGGTGCGGCTTGATTGATTTGGGGTGCGGCTTGGAGGTTTTGAGGTGCGGGTCGGCCGGTTTGGGGTGCGGTCAGCAGAAAACACCAAATAATAAATCCATTATTTTCCGATATTTTATTTATAGTTGCGCGATTTCGCAATTTAGTTGCGGTTAGCCTTCATTTAGTTGCGGTTAAATTGAAATTAGTTGCGCTTAGCCTTTTTCGACCACAAAAAAAGCACCGCCGCAGCGATGCCATCCTTCAAGCTCAAATATTCTTCTCTTTATACTGCAATGAGTCAACGATCTCTTTTCCGTCGTTGCTCCATTTCACCAAACGGTAATACGCGTCGTGATAAAACGAGAAATAATAATTGTTTTCCAGCGCTTCTTTCATCAGCCGCTCTTTGGCGTAGATCGAGTCCATCGGGTAATCATCGTATGCCAATACCCACAACGGATTCTTGTGTGCATGGGTCGGCATGATATCGCCCATATGGAGAATCGTTTCGCCGCCGCTTTGGAGCTTGATGACGGAATGGCCATTCGAGTGGCCGCCTGTATGGATCATCGTAATCGCCCCGAACAGGGTCAGCTCGTCATCAAATGTTTCCACCTGTCCCTGAATCGGTTCCCAATTTTCTTTCCAGTATGTGTTGCGGGACCGGATATTCGGGTGCTGCATTTCATTCCATTCGACAGCCGATACGTAAATCTTCGCATTCGGAAAAGCCGAAACGTATTCTTCTCCTTGCCGTTCCGTCAAGCCGGCCGCATGGTCTCCGTGCAGATGCGTCATCAATACCGTATCGATGTCTCCGGCAGAAAGTCCGAGCTCCTTCAAATCTTTATCCATTGAAGATTGGGCGGATACACCAAGATTACGGATTTGGCGGTCGGTCAATTTGCCGTCGCCCAGTCCGCTGTCGACCAAAATATTGTGTCCTTCAAATTGAATCAGAATCGGATGTGTCGGCAACTCGATGTTATTTTTCTCGTCCACCGGATATTTCTTCGACCACACCACTTTCGGGACCACACCGAACATTGTTCCGCCGTCCAGATTCGTGGTGCCGCCGTCGAGCCAGGTCAAAGTCATTTCGTGAAAATCAAATTTATCCATCATGCCATCCCCTTCTTCTGATTAAGAGTTGTACTGCGCTTCCATCCGGTAAATCGGCTGGCCTTTCTTCATGAACTTCTCTTCGTATTCCGTCATGATGTTCCATTCCGGCTCATTGGCGTGCAAATCCAGTGAAACGTCTTTCAACAGCATGCCATATTCCGAAATGCTGGTCAGTGAATACTCGAACAGGCCACGATTATCCGTTTTGAAATGGATCTCACCATTTTTCGGGAGCACCGTTTCATACAATCTCAAAAATGATTCATGCGTCAGGCGCCGTTTGGCGTGCCGCGTTTTCGGCCAGGGATCGGAAAAGTTCAGATACATGCGGTCGACTTCATTTTTTTCAAAAAAGCTTTCCATTTCCTGGGCGTTCACACGCAGAAGACGCAGGTTTGGAATGCCGCCTTCCTGTTCCAGCACCGTCTGAAGCGCCATGACAATGACACTGTCGAACAGCTCAATGCCGATGTAATTGATATCCGGATTGGCCAGCGCCAATCCCGTTATGAACCGGCCCTTGCCGGAGCCTGCTTCAATGTGCAAAGGATTCGAATTGCCGAATTCCTCCTGCCATTTGCCTTTCAGTGTTGCCGGTTCCGGGATCAAAATTTCCGGATGGGCTTCAATCAGTTCCGCTGCCCAAGGTTTATATCTCGCTCTCATTTCTTGTTCCTCTTTCCATCATTTATTTACAGAATGCCAATCGCTCTTACTGACAGTATAGCTGATACTGCGACCTTCGGGGGTGCGTCCGGCGCTGTCGCCGTCCACATGGCGGTAAACCGGCCGGTCAGCCGTCAATGAAAATGCAGTGCCTTTCAGCTGGTGGACTTCTTTGAATCGCAAATGCTTCCCGCTGAATACCGTACCAAAAACGAGGAGCAGTTTCAATCGGGAAAGCCAGTTGACGACGGTCAGCTCGAGCACGCCATCGTCCGTCACGGAATGCGGGGAAATTTTCATGCCTCCGCCAAAATATGGCTGATTGCTGACGGTGGCGAACCATACATTATCGTATTCGACCATCTCGCCTTCCTGTTCAACCGTCAAGCGGAACAACCGGAACCGCAACAGTGTCGTGATTACATAAACCATATAGACCAGCTTGCCAAGGCCAATTTTATTCAGCCAGTGCTTGACCTTGGAACGATTGACCAGCACCGAAATCTCGGCGTCAAAACCAATGCCCGAACTGCTGACGAAATGATAAGGCACCTCGTCAATAAATTCGCCAAGATCTTTAGGACTGCTTGTGGGATTTTCCAAAAAAGCCGCGATTTCTTCTGCATCCGCAAAAGAATGGAAGCCCCGGCCAAAGTCATTGCCTGAACCTGCTGCAACGGAGCCCACTATCAATTGGGGTGTGCCGGCAGCCCCTTCAATCACTTCCCGAAGCGTACCATCGCCGCCAAAACCGATTACTAAAACCGGAGACGGTGAATTTCGCAGTTCCCGAACAAGCACGGTGGCATGTCCACTCGATCGGCTGACCGCAAGTTCAAAAGGAAAGTGGACCGTTTTTTTGAACTTCAGCCATTTCTTCATTGAATTACCATTACCGGCCACCGGATTAATAACAAAAATTGTTCTCATTAGACCTCGCCCATTGACGCACTTACACGCCATCTTTCAATTTATAAGTTTTTATTGCCACATAGCGTGGTGTACTGTTCGGTTCAATCCGGAACAAACTGAAATCCTCTACACTGAAGTGCCCGGGTCCGAATGCCGGAATTTCAGTCCATTTATCTTTCCCGGCCCACTTATTCGCGATAGTGATGTGCGGAACAAATGGTTTGGTATCCGGAGTCAAATTGAAATCCTTGAGCGCTGTCATTATCTTATCCTGCAGTCCATTCAATGATTCACTTTCCTCCACCGCTGCATAGACTACTCCCGGTCTTTCCTTTTTCCCGAAGTAGCCTGTCCCGGTAATCTTCAGATCAAAGGGAGAGTGAGCTATATTCTGCAAAGCTTGTTCGACAGCCCTGATTTCCCCTTCCGGATCCGCGCCGATGAACACCAGCGTTATGTGCAGGTCCTCTGCAGCCGGGTAGCGTTTATGGCTCGACAGATTCCAGGAATCCCGCTGTTCCACCAGCGACCGCGCTTCCGGCAGAGGAATTTTTATGCCAATAAAATAATGGTTTGCCATTTTTATCACCTGTTAACAGTTTACCATTTATGTGCAAGCAAAAAAACAGTGCCCGGCGTCTGCCGGGCACTGTTTTCATCTGGAACGGGATTAAATTTTAACGCCCAAGTTCAATTTTGCCTCAAAAGCCTTCTGAAGCTTTTCAGTTTTGACACCACGCGTGCCATTTCCTATTTTGAAGCCATCAATCTCGACCAAGGGGATAATTTCTGCAGTTGTCGATGACATGAAGAACTCGTCCATTTGGAGCGCCTGGTCTTTTGTCATCGGTGTTTGCTGAACCTCAATTGCAAGCTCCTCACAAAGCGCCAAAATTGTTCTTCTTGTTATACCATCCAAAATAAGGTTCGTTGCAGGATGCGTATACAGGGTATTATTTTTTATGCCGTACATATTGGAAGAGGACCCTTCCGTAATAAGTTCGCCGCGGTGCAAAACAGCCTCAAAACAACCATAGTCGTAAGCTTCCTGTTTGGCCATGACATTCCCCAGCAGGTTGAGGCTCTTGATATCACATCTGAGCCAGCGCATATCTTCGATGAACTTGGCACGTGCGCCGTTTTGCATCAACTCCACCGGCCGTTCGACCGTCTTTGTATAAGCGACCACTACCGGAGAACTGCTGTCCGGGAACTGGTGCTGCCGCACAAAGGAGCCGCGTGTTATTTGCACATATACCTGACCGTTGGTGATTTCGTTTTTTTCCACCAGGTCGTACATCAATTTATGAAACACATCTTTTGTATACGGAACCAGAATTTTGACTTTTTCAGCGCTTTCATAAAATCGGTCGATATGTTCCTTCGCTGTATACAGATTTCCACCGTACACACGGATCACTTCGTAGATCCCATCGCCAAATTGATATCCCCGGTCCTCTTTTGATATCTTCAGCTCATCTTCCTGAATAAACTCTTCGTTGTGTAAGATCCATTCCATATCCATTCCTTCTTTCGCTTCTGTAATAGTCATTTCAGCCATAAATCATTGGGGATATAAAAATCAATTAAATCTGGAATAATATTATTTTTTCCTGCAGGCCAGTTGGCTGATCGCTTCGGCGTAAATCGCTGTGGCCTTCACCAGGTTTTTGATATCTACAAATTCATCCAGCTGATGGGCAACATCCTTTTCGCCCGGAAACAGCATACCGAAAGCAACGCCTTTTTCCATCACCCTGGCATAGGTGCCGCCGCCGATTGCCAGCAGCTCCGCTTTCTCGCCGGTCTGTTTTTCATAGGCATCCTGCAATGTCCTGATGAACGGATCATCCGCGTCCACGTAATGGGGGTGGGAATTGGAATTTACATTCACCGAAAACCCTTCCACCTGAATCGCTTCCACTTTTTCATCAAACGGACAGGAAATCGAATAACGCATACTTACTTCGACGGTTCCCCCCTGTGCTTTTTTAAAACGCATGATGCCGGCATTGAACGTCGTATCGCCGGAAGCTTCATCCGAAAATTGCAGATTCAGTGCGCGGCCGCGTGTATCTCCATAAAACTTATCCGCAATAAATTCTGTAAAAACCTGGCCGTCTCCAGTGAGATGGTCTTTCAGAAACAATGCCAGCATCACACCGGCGTTCAGGCCATCATCCGGTTCCATTGCGTGGGCCGCTTTGCCATGGACCGTCAATTTGACGGCATCACCACTCTCTTCCAGTGCAGTTTGCAGGCCATGTTGATTTGCAAAAACTTCAAAATCGGGCTTCCAGTCAGCCGAACGGCCTTCAACCGTGGCTTCTGCCAGATCCGGAACCATATTGGTCCGGTCGCCAGACCTGAAAGTGATCAATTGGTCTTCTTTACCCGAAAATACCTGAGAAAACACCAAACCGGCAATTCCTTTTTCCGCATTGATGATCGGAAAATCTGCATCCGGCGCAAACGCCATCGTCGGCATTTCTTCTTTTTGAAAATAATTTTCAACGCAGCGGAACCCGCTTTCCTCATCCGTCCCGATGATCAGCCTCACGCGTTTATCGAATTCATACCCCGCGTCTTTGACCATATTCAAAGCTGTCCAAGCCGCAATCGTCGGCCCTTTGTCGTCAATCGCGCCCCGTCCGAATAATTTGCCGTCTTCGATAACGCCGCCAAAAGGATCTTTCGTCCATCCTTCCCCGGTCGGCACCACGTCAACATGGCCAAGGATGCCAAGGAGTTCCTCTCCCTGCCCGATTTCAAGATGCCCGGCAATATTGTCGACATTTTTAACCTGATAGCCGTTTTCACGGCCTTTGTCCAAAAACCAGTCCAATGCCCTTTTCACTTCTTTGCCAAAAGGCGCATCCGCTGTTGCGTCTGTATTCAGCACACTTGGAATCGCAATCAACTCCTGCAATTCCTTCAGCATACTTTCCTTCCTCTTTTCCGCTTCCAGCTGCCAATCCATATATACACCCCGCTTTTATTACCACCATTGTACACCTTTTTAGACAATTTAAAAGAAATACCGGTTAAATTTCTGATAATTTTCCCACCGAAACATTTTCTTAGGAAAATGTAAATTTAAGTAAAATAAAATATAATCATGGATAAATCATTATTTTTTCGATATAATCAAATTGTCAGATAAATCCGACTGGCAGATATTTTTTAGGGGGATGTCTCAAACACTTGAAAAAAACCGGCCGGGTATACCCCGGCAGCTCGTCCGCTAGTCTTTGCCAACGGGAAAAAAGATGAAGGAGTGGTTCTCTTTTATGAAACCTACTACGGATCGCATGCTCATTCGAATTAAAGACATGTATAAGTACATCCTCGAAAACGGGACTGTAACTACGCAAGATTTAGTCGATGAATTCGGCATCACTCCTCGCACCATTCAAAGAGATTTGAATGTGTTAGCCTTTAACGATTTGGTGACAAGTCCAAGTCGGGGCAAATGGACAACGACGCAAAAAAAAGTGAGAATGACATCTTAGAGAAGAAAAGCGACGGCGCCCAATAGCAGATGTTAACCTAAGAACGCGACATCCTGTCGCAACGGTTAACTGACCCGCTTCCTGCGGGCCTCTGAAAGGCATAAGACGAATCAGCGAAATGGCGTTCTGTGCCATGCAGCTGAGTCGGCTTATGATCCGAAGAGCTGGGCCGCCGGAGTCTGGACACCAGAAAAATAGTTCTGCAACCAAAAAATGACCGCATCCGCGGTCATTTTTTCTCTTTCAATCCAGTTAGTTCTTCTTCCGTCAAATAACGGTATTCGCCCAAGTCCAGCTCCGGATCCAATTCGAGCGACCCCATCGACAGGCGTTTCAGGTAGACGACCTCTTTGCCGACACTTTCAAACATGCGTTTGACCTGATGGAATTTGCCTTCCGTGATTGTCAGCTCTATTTCTGATTCAGCACCGCTTTGCAGGATTTTCAAAAAAGCTTCTTTCGTTTGATAGCCGTCGTCCAGGACCACACCGCTCTTGAAAGCCTCGCCGTCTTCCTCTGTCACATGTCCTTCGATCCGCGCGTAATAGGTTTTCGCCACATGCTTTTTCGGTGACAGCAATTCATGTGCCAGTTTGCCGTCATTTGTCAGCAGCAGCAAGCCTTCGGTGTCCTTATCGAGTCTGCCCACCGGAAACGGTTCAAAATGCCTTTCTCCTTCTCCGAGCAGATCGATGACGGTTTCGTCATATTTATCTTCAGTGGCGGAAATGACGCCCGGGGGTTTATTCATCATCAGGTAGATGAATTCCGCGTATTCAACTTCTTCACCCGCTACTGTCACTGTATCAGCCACTTCGTCCACATGCTGTTTTGCATCACGGATGACTTCGCCGTTCACTTCCACAGTCTTCGATTTCAAAAGAATTTTAACGTCTTTTCGGGAACCGAAACCCATATTCGATAAAAATTTATCTATTCGCATAGTGCCTCCTAAAGACCGAATTTCCTGGTGTATTTCGTCAGACGTTCGCCGAAAAGTTTCTGGGCAATGCCTGTGCGGAGAGAGATGAAGCCGTACACAGCTCCTCCAATTCCTCCGACAATCAATATCCGGATGATTGACTGAATTTTACTCTCCATTCCGATAAACAGATCAAGACCTGCTAATGTCAGTAAAACGACCACCGCCATTACAGCATTCATCAAAACAATAAAGAAGATTCGGCGCACTACGAGCGCTGAACGATATTGCATTGTTACGATGATGACACCGATATTCATGGCGATGGCCGCCGAATAGCCGATGATGGTTGCCGCAATGGCACCGTCCGTTTCAAACAGTTTGATCAATGGTATATTCAGGGACAATTTCAGCAACAGCCCCGTCAATAAATTAAGGATGATCCATTTTTGCTGATTGATCCCCTGCAGGATTGATGCTGTTACAGGAAATAACGCAAACAGTATTGCTGCCGGCAAGTAATGCGCGAGAATTTCAGAGCCTATTTCACTGTTCTCGTAAAACAGATGGTACAGCTCATCCGACAGCAACGCCATGCCGACAACTGCAGGCAGTGTGAGAAAAATGATTGCCTGAAACGACTTGTCAAGTGTTCTCGTCAGAGCCTCATGTTCATTTTTTGTGAAATACTTGGTTATCAGTGGAATCAAAGCCATGGAAAAACCGGTTGCGAGCATGACAGGAATCATGACAAGCTTATGCGCCGTCAAATTTAAAATCCCCAGCAAATCGGTTTCCGACAGGTTGCCTGCAGCATCCATCGCCCGGTTGAATGTCAGTAGATCGACGAACTGGAACAATGGATTTGCAATTCCAAGGAATACAAGTGGTATGGCATACGTTAAAATCTCCCGGTACATATCACGCAGACCCACATCATAGGACTCAATTGAGTTTTGGCGCAACTGGTTATATTCCGGCTTCTTCTTTCTCCAGTAATAAAAGAGAACGACAACACCGCCAAGGGCTCCCACCGTAGCAGACAGGACCGCAAATTGGATGGCTGTCATTACTGAGCCGCCGAATACATTGATAACAAGATAGGCACTTCCGAGCAGGAAGACGATACGCACGATTTGTTCCACCAATTGTGAAACAGCTGTCGGCATCATATAATTATAGCCCTGGAAAAAACCTCTCCATAAACTCATGAAAGGAACGATAATCAGTGCAAAACTGACCCAGCGGATGGCGGAAGTGACGTCTTCCACCGAGTAAATTTCCTCTTTTTCTGAAATAGTCACTTTGGCAAGCGGTTCTGCTGCTATGTACATCAACAGAAAGCCGATAAAGCCGGTGACCAGCATCGTCAAAAGGCCCGACCGGAGCAGCTTCCTGCCGGTTTCATAATCGCCAAGGCTGTTATATTTGGCGACAAATTTCGAGAATGCCAACGGTGCCCCGGAAATTGCGACTGCCAGCATCAGTGTATATGGAATATAAGCGTATTGATAAAGACCGATATTGTCTGATCCCACAAGACTGTAGAAGGGGATGATATAAATGACGCCGAGCACTTTGGATATAAACATGCCCAGTGTTAAAATGGCAGTTCCTTTGATTAACGTTGACATTTTACACTTCCTGACTAATTCTTGATAAAAAAAACAATCTACACGATAGTTTACACTTATAAAAGGAATTACTCAACGGATTTTGAAGCATCGTGTATACTAAAGAAAAGCGACAACGCCCGTTAAGCTCTGAAAGGCATAAGAGGAATCAGCGGCGCGGCGCCCTTTGCCGCATAGCTGAGACGGCTTATGACCCGAAGAGCTGGGCAGTTGGAGTCTGGACAATAGAAAAGCCTAAGTGCCTGTCCAACTCTGGAAGGCGTTCTATTTTAGACAAATTAAAAACGAAAGCGAGTTCTATCTATTATGTATGACGTTATTATCATCGGCGGGGGTCCCTCTGGTCTGATGGCCTCCATCGCCGCCGCTTCACGTAACCAAAAGGTCCTGTTGATTGAAAAAGGCAAAAAGCTTGGCAAGAAGCTTATCATATCCGGTGGCGGGCGCTGCAATGTGACCAACCGCCTCTCACTTGACGAAATTGTGAAACACATACCCGGCAACGGCCGGTTCCTCCACAGCCCGTTTTCCGTATTCAATAATGAAGACATCATCACCTTTTTCGAAGGGCTTGGTGTAGCATTAAAAGAAGAAGATCATGGCCGCATGTTCCCTGTCTCGAATCGGGCACAGGATGTGGCAGATGCGATGTTCGCCGAAATGGACCGGCTTGGCGTCGAAGTTATGCGCGATGCCCCGGTTAAGAAATTATTGATGACTGAGGAAGGTGTGACCGGAGTACGCCTGCATACCGGTGAAGAATATACCGCAAAAGCGATTGTCGTCGCGGTCGGCGGCAAAGCCGTTCCGCAAACGGGATCCACCGGAGACGGCTATCCCTGGGCGGAAAAAGCCGGCCACACGGTAACCGACTTGTATCCGACCGAAGTGCCGCTGCTGTCCAAAGAACCTTTCATCGTCGGCCGCGATCTGCAGGGGCTGGCTCTCCGCGACGTTGCTGTTTCCGTGTTGAATAAAAAAGGAAAAGTCCTGGTGACCCATCAGATGGACATGCTGTTCACCCATTTCGGCTTGAGCGGCCCTGCAATTCTGCGCTGCAGCCAATATGTCGTCAAAGAAATGAAGAAAAACGGCGGCGTTCCGGTGGAGATGCGCATCAACTCGATGCCGGACGAAAATGCCGAATCGGCGTTCCAGCTTCTCATAAAAATGATGAAGGAAGAGCCGAAAAAAGCTGTCAAAAATGTATGGAAGAGTCTGGCGCAGGAACGCTGGCTGCTGTTCCTGCTGGACCGTGCAGGCATCGACCCATCAATCACCGGCGCAGAACTTGCCAGCGACAAAGTGCGGGCCATGGCTGCTCAACTTACCGCCTTCACGATGGACGTCACCGGCACACAATCAATTGAAAAAGCGTTTGTCACCGGCGGTGGCGTTTCCATCAAGGAAATCGAACCGAAGACGATGGCGTCCCGCAAAAAGCCCGGCCTTTACTTTTGCGGAGAAATCCTCGACATCCACGGCTACACAGGCGGCTATAATATCACGTCCGCCCTCGTCACCGGCAATGTTGCCGGCAGAAGCGCAGCGGACTTTGCAAAACAACTATAATATAGAGAAAACCCTTCGCATGAGTTTGCGAAGGGTTTTTTTATGCTTTATTCAAAGTTAGATCGATTTTAATTTCCAATTTTTGGACTCACTATCCGCAGAACTGAAATACTGTCCGGAACGACTAAAATACTGTCCGCAAACCAAAAATACTGTCCGGATGGGACCAAATACTATCCGGAGGGATAATCCTATATCCAATTACCATATTCACCCAATAAAAACCGGAGTCCCAGCCCAAAAGCTGAAACTCCGTTATAAAACTTATGCTATTACCACATTCACCAATTTGCCTGGAATCGCAATCACTTTGCGGACCTGTTTGCCTTCCGCTGCTTTTTGGATGTTTTCATCCGCCAACGCTGCCGCTTCCAAGTCTTCTTTCGAAATGTCTTTCGCCACTACCATCTTCGTTCTCACTTTGCCGTTGACCTGCACAACAATTTCCACTTCATCGTCGACCATTTTCGATTCATCATAAGTCGGCCACTGTGCATACGTGATCGTTTTTGTATGGCCCAATTTCTCCCACAGCTCTTCCGCCACGTGCGGCGCAATCGGGGAAAGCAATTTCACAAAGCCTTCAACGTATTCTTTTGGAATCGTGTCCGCTTTATAGCCTTCATTGATAAAGACCATCATCTGCGAAATTGCGGTATTGAATCGCAGCCCTTCGAAATCATCCGTCACTTTTTTGACTGTCTGGTGATAGATTTTTTCCAGTTTGCCATCGTTTTTGCCGACGATTTTCGAGCTCAATTGCTCTTCGTCGATGAACAGACGCCAGACGCGGTCCAGGAAGCGGCGCGCCCCTTCCAATCCGTTTGTCGACCAGGCGATTGAGGCGTCAAGCGGTCCCATGAACATTTCGTAAAGGCGCAGCGTATCCGCTCCGTGGCTTTCGATGATCTGGTCCGGATTGACGACATTGCCTTTGGACTTAGACATTTTTTCATTGCCCTCGCCCAGGATCATTCCCTGGTTGAACAATTTCTGGAACGGCTCCTTCGTTGGTACCACACCAATATCATATAAAACTTTGTGCCAGAAGCGCGCATACAATAAATGCAGCACCGCATGCTCGGCTCCGCCGATATAGACATCAACCGGCAGCCAATGCTTCAGCAATTCCGGATCGGCAATCGCTTCATCATTTTCCGTATCGATATAGCGCAGGTAGTACCAGCAGCTTCCTGCCCATTGCGGCATCGTATTTGTTTCGCGGCGGCCCCTCATGCCCGTTTCCGGATGCACGACATTCAGCCATTCTTCGATATTGGCAAGCGGCGATTCACCCGTGCCACTCGGCTTGATGTCCGTTGTCACCGGCAGTACCACCGGCAAGTCTTTGTCATCAACAGGCGTCATCGTGCCGTCTTCCCAGTGGATGATTGGAATCGGCTCTCCCCAATAACGTTGGCGGCTGAACAGCCAGTCGCGCAGGCGGTACGTGATTTTCTTCTCGCCGACACCTTTGTCGACCAACCAGTCGATCGCTGTGGCAATCGCTTCGTTTTTATTCAAGCCGTTCAGGAAACCTGAGTTGATCAATTCGCCATCGCCTGCATACGCTTCTTCTTCAATATTGCCGCCGGACACTACTTCCACAATCGGCAAATCGAATTGTTTAGCAAATTCGTAATCGCGCTCATCGTGCGCCGGAACCGCCATGATGGCACCTGTTCCGTAAGTTGCCAATACATAATCGGCAATCCAGATCGGCATCTTGTCGCCGCTTGCCGGATTGATGGCGTAAGCGCCTGTGAACACGCCGGACTTCGATTTCGCGAGGTCCGTACGCTCAAGGTCACTCTTCGTTTTTACATCGTCAATGTATTTTTCAACAGCCTCTTTTTGCTCGGCGGTCGTCACGGACGCCACCAATTTATGTTCCGGCGCCAACACCGCATAGGTTGCACCGAAAATCGTATCGGGACGTGTCGTAAATGCGCGGAATGAATGGCCGTTGCCGTCCACCTGGAATTCGAGCTCTGCCCCTTCGGATTTGCCGATCCAGTTCCGCTGCATGTCTTTCAGGCTTTCCGGCCAGTCCAGGTCATTCAAATCTTCCAATAAACGGTCTGCATATTCCGTAATGCGCAGCACCCATTGGCGCATCGGCCGGCGTTCAACCGGATGGCCGCCGCGCTCCGACAAACCGTCGATCACTTCTTCGTTTGCAAGAACCGTACCCAGTGCCGGACACCAGTTGACTGCGACTTCATCCACATAGGCAAGGCCTTTATTGTAAAGCTGTATAAAGATCCACTGCGTCCATTTATAATACTTCGGATCGGTCGTATTGATTTCGCGGTCCCAGTCATAAGAAAAGCCGAGTTCCTGGATCTGGCGTTTGAACGTCGCGATGTTTTTCGCTGTGAATTCCGCCGGGTCGTTGCCGGTATCCAGCGCATATTGCTCAGCGGGCAGGCCGAACGCGTCCCAGCCCATCGGATGCAATACATCAAAACCCTGCATGCGTTTCACACGGCTCAAGATATCCGTCGCTGTGTAGCCTTCGGGATGGCCGACGTGGAGTCCGGCGCCTGATGGATACGGGAACATGTCCAGCGCGTAAAATTTCGGCTTGCTGAAATCCGTTTCCAATTTGAAGGTTTTATTCTGTTCCCAATGTTTCTGCCATTTCTTTTCGATCGTTTTGTGCTTGAATGTCATAGTCTTTTCCTCCTCAAAATAATAGCGCAAGCGCCCGTTAAGCTCTGAAAGGCATAAGGGAGATCGGCATAGTGACGGTCTATGTCACGCAGCTGGGCTGACTTATGACCCGAAGAGCTGGGCAGCTGGAGTCTGGATAAATACCCGCTCCTTTTAAAGCATTATCAACGTAAAAAAGTATTTAATTTTTATCCGAAAATAAAAAATTCCCGCCCCTTATAAAAATAAGGGACGGGAATCACCCGCGGTACCACCCAAATTAGCGATTGCTCGCCCAACTTGATTCCTTAACGCGGAAAACGGTGCACATTACAGGGTTCACATGCACGACTCCAAGGCGAGTTCAACCGTTTTATCCACCGGCTTGCACCTTACGCCGGCTCTCTGGGGGAATAAACTGCGGTTTACTGATCCTCATCACTGTCATTTGCTATTACATCTTATTTTAGCTGAGCCGCCGATTTTTGGCAATAGCTCAGGATACTTTGACGTTATCGGTGTTCAGCGGCGCGTCTGTGGAATCAACGACATCCTGAACAGAGAAGCCTTCGAACACTTCGGACAGCACCAGCCCCTGCTCCGTCACTTCGATCACTGCACGTTCCGTGATGATTTTATTGACGACAGCTTTGCCGGTCAATGGAAGATCGCATTGCTTCTTGATTTTTGCGGATCCGTCTTTTGACACGTGATCCATGATGACGATGACCTTTTTGGCCCCGTGCACCAGGTCCATCGCGCCGCCCATGCCTTTGATCATTTTGCCGGGAATCATCCAGTTGGCCAGATCTCCGTTTTCGGCAACTTCCATGCCGCCAAGGATGGCCACATCAATGTGCCCGCCGCGGATCATCGCAAACGATTCAGCGCTCGTGAAGAAAGCGGAACCTGGAATGGTCGTTACCGTTTCTTTGCCGGCATTGATCAGGTCCGGATCCACTTCGTCCTCTGTCGGATAAGGTCCAATCCCGAGCAAACCATTTTCCGATTGCAGCACAACCGATTTATTATCTGAAATGAAGTTCGCCACCAGGGTCGGCATTCCGATGCCCAGGTTGACGTAATCGCCGTCATGAATTTCTTTTTCTGCGCGTCTTGCGATTCTTTCTCTTACCATTTGTTTATCCATAGGTTTCCACTCCTTCCTAAGCTTTTTTCGTCGTTAAACGTTCAATGCGTTTTTCCTGTTTTGCCTGCAGAAGTCCCTGTACGTAGATGCTCGGTGTCTGTACATGGTTCGGGTCGATATCGCCAGTCTCAACGATTTCTTCCACTTCCGCAATCGTGAATTTGCCGGCGGCAGCTGCCAACGGGTTGAAGTTTTGCGCGGTTTTGTTGTAGACGAGGTTGCCCATTTTATCCGCTTTTGCAGCGCGCACAAGTGCAAAGTCAGCTTTTAAAGCATGCTCCAGCACATGTTCCTTGCCGTCGAATTCGCGGATTTCCTTGCCTTCCGCAACGGTTGTGCCCACACCGGCTGGCGTGAAGAATGCCGGAATGCCGGCTCCGCCTGCGCGCATTTTCTCGGCAAGCGTGCCTTGCGGCGTCAATTCCACTTCGATTTCACCAGACAATACCTGGCGTTCGAATTCTTTGTTTTCGCCGACATAAGAGCCGATCATTTTTTTAATTTGTTTGTTTTTCAGCAGCAAGCCGAGGCCCCATTCGTCAACTCCACAGTTGTTGGAAATGATCGTCAGGTCTGTTACCCCTTTATCCACCAATGCCAAAATCAGCTGTTCCGGAATACCTACGAGACCAAAACCGCCGACCATGATTGTGGCGCCGTCCTGAATTTGTTCAACTGCTTCTTTCGCAGAACCAAAAATCGGTTTCATTCTTTGTGCCCCCTCTGCAATATGTACGTATTATTTTGGATTATTTAGAAACGCTTACATATTCAATTTAAACAAACTCTCCCGCCAAACGCAACAAACAGCAGAAGGAAGCCCGAAAGTATCGGGCTTCCTTCTATAATAATCATATCCTGTCGTTTGGAATTCACTTGAATTACATTTCCCCTATTGATTCCTGCAGCTCCACCGCTTCTTTCCGCTTCAACGGAATATCATACACCATCGATGCGCCAATTGCCGCGACCAGCAAAAACGTCACTAAAATGAATAATGCCTGCATGCCATAAAAATCGACCATCAACCCGCCCATCAACGGGCCGATCATGCGACCGCCCGTTGCCACGCTGTTGACGATGCCCTGGTAAAAACCTTCCCGCCCTTTTGGTGCCAATTGGTTGGCCAGGGTCGGTACAGCCGGCCAGACGAACATTTCACCAATCGTTAAAATCGCCATCGCCACGACGAACATACTGAATTCCTGGGCAAACGCCACCACCAGATACGACACCATCATGATAATAATACCAATGACCAATTGCTGCTTGATGTTATTTTCGATGCGTTTGATAATCGGACGGATCAGCGGCTGGCCGAGCACGATCAAGGTGCCGTTCAATGTCCAGAGCAAACTGTATTGCGGCAGGGTGATGCCGATTTCCTGCGTATAGGCGGAAATCGTCGACTGCCACTGTACGTACCCGACCCAGCAAAGCAGGTAACCCGCCGACACGATCAGCAGCGCATAAAAAGGCGTGCGGTTGCGGATTTTCTTCTTTTCATTGAAAACGCTGGTATGCGAAACCGCCGAAATGGACATCGACCGGAAGCCGATCAGCGCGATGAAGAAAAAGACAATGTACATTCCAAGATTCGCCATGAAAATATAATCAAAACTATAGACTGCCAGAACTCCTGCCATTGCGGGTCCCGCTGCCACCCCCACATTCTGTGCCAGGTATATGGCGTTGAACGCCTTGCGTCCGCCTTCCGGCCAAACGGTTCCAACCATCGCGTACATACTTGGAAAAACGATTCCCCCACTGAAACCGATGATCGTATAAAAAGCGACAAACGGCACAAATTCATGCCAGATATTCAATCCCACCAACGCCAAAACGGTGATGGTAATTCCGCCCATGATTGATTTGTATCCGCCGATGCGGTCGAACAGCATGCCGCCGAGCAGATTGCCAATGACCGCAGCTCCCGCATTCGCCATCAGCACCAGCCCGGCCAGTGACAATGATTTCCCCAAATGGTCGTGCATATAAATTGTCGTCAACGGCCACAGGAATGAATTTCCTGTGACGTTGACGAGCATTCCGATGATTAAAAGCCACACTTGTTTCGGCATCGTTCTGTCTCCTCATATCTCAATTCCAAGAGTCATTGTATTCCTTTTTCTGCATCGCTACAAGAAAATTTTTCACTCACCCCTCACAGCAGGATTTTCAGTCGTTGTGGCACAAATTACCGCCATGCTACAATACACAAAAGAGGAGTTGATGTTATGGAATTGAACCTGCCTTTTTCTTCAGACGGCAAACGCTATTACACATGGAACCGCCACTTGCGCGACCATTTCGGCCATAAAGTTATGAAAGTCGCATTGGATGCCGGCTTTGACTGCCCAAACCGCGACGGCACGGTAGCTTACGGCGGATGCACATTCTGTTCGGCAGCCGGATCCGGTGATTTTGCCGGCGACCGCGTTGATTCGATTCCGGTCCAGTTCGAACAGATCAAAGAAAAAATGCACAAAAAGTGGAAAGACGGCAAATACATCGCCTATTTCCAGGCCTATACCAATACCCATGCCCCGCTCCCGGTCATTAAAGAGAAATTCGAAGCTGCACTTGCTCAGGAAAATGTCATCGGTTTGAGCATCGCCACACGCCCCGATTGCCTGCCTGAAGATGTGGTGGACTATTTGGCAGAGTTGAATGAACGGACGTACCTGTGGATCGAACTTGGCCTCCAGACGGTCCATGAAAAAACGGCGCGGCTTGTCAACCGCGCCCACGACTTCACTTTATATATAGAAGGAGTCGAAAAATTGCGCAGCCGCGGAATTCGGGTCTGCACCCACATCATCAACGGCTTGCCGCTTGAGGACCGCGACATGATGATGGAAACTGCCCGGGAAGTGGCCAAACTGGATGTCCAGGGCATAAAAATCCATTTGCTGCATCTGCTGAAAGGAACGCCTATGGTCAAACAATACGAAAAGGGCATGGTGGAGTTCCTTGAAAAGGATCAATACATAAAGCTCGTTGCGGACCAACTGGAAGTGATCCCTCCGGAAATGATCGTCCAGCGAATAACAGGGGACGGACCGATCGAATTGATGATCGGCCCGATGTGGAGCGTCAATAAATGGGACGTACTGAATGGCATCGATGCCGAGCTTGAACGAAGGGGCAGCTGGCAGGGCAAATATTTTCCGAAGAAGGTGCAGGCATGACGCTGATGCGTGTTCTTCCTTTCACGAAATACCTCCTCGAACAGTCTGTCACAATTGGCGACAACGTAATTGATGCGACCGCCGGCAATGGTTACGACACTTTATTTCTTGCGCAACTGACTGCCGGCTCCGGAAAAGTGTATGCCTTTGATATCCAGGAAGATGCTGTGCACGCCACCCGGGATCGTGTCAAAGAGTTCGATAATGTTGACGTGATTCTCGACAGCCATGCGAACATCGGGCGTTATGTCAAAGATGAAATCGGCGCAGCCGTTTTTAACCTGGGCTATTTGCCGAAAGGCGACCACAGCATCATTACAAAAGCGGAAACAACGTTGTCCGCCATCAAACAGTGTGTCCACTTGCTCAAAAAAAACGGCCTCGTTGTGATCGTCATCTATTCCGGGCACGAAGGTGGCAGCGAGGAACGGGATGCGGTGATGGATTACGCCCTTCAACTGCCGCAAACCAAATTTGATGTGCTGAAATACCAATTCATCAATCAGCAGCATTCACCGCCGTTTCTCGTTGCCATCGAGAAAAAACAATTGAAGAATAATACTTCCAAATAAAAATAACCTTGCATGAATAATTGCTATTCATACAAGGTTATTTTTATTGTATTCAATGCCTTATTTTTTCTGATTGCTCTTCCTTAATTGTTCCGCAACCAATCTGAAGGTTTTCAGTTTTGATTCAAAATCATAGGCGATCGATACCAGCATCACTTCATCCGCTCCATACTCCTGCGCGAGCGACTCCAAACGCGCTCCGACCTGTTCCGGATTTCCGACAACCATGCGTTTGCGGTTTTCAGCTACAAGAAGCTTCTCAAACTTGGAATATTCATATGCCTGTGCCTTTTCAGGTGATGGCGTCCCTTTCGAAGGCATCCCTTGGGCGCCCATCGACAGCGCAAGGTCGAGTGATGAAGCGACCCGTTCCGCCTCCTCCTCTGTTTCCTGGCAGACCACAAAAATCGCAAATCCGACATAAGGGACATTTCCTTCAGCACTTACAAACCGTTCCCTGTAAGTCCGGGTATAATCCTGGCCGCCTTCCCCGTTGATGAAATGGGCAAACATATAAGGCAAGCCCTTGTCAGCTGCCAATAAAGCCGAAGTCATGCTGGAACCCAGAATCCATATTGGAGGTGCGGATGGAGTCAACGGTGTCGCTTTCATACCGTGGTAAAGATGATCGTCAGGAATGGCATCATTCAGATACATCGACAATTCGTCGATCTGCTCCGGAAAGCGGTCGATATTTCGCGGCCGACCTTCATTCAGCGCCAGCGAAGCCCTTGGCATTCCACCCGGCGCCCGGCCTACACCTGCATCAATTCTTCCGGGATACAAGGCTTCCAGTAATTTAAAATTCTCTGCAATTTTAAAAGAGGAGTAATGCGGCAGCATAACGCCTCCAGAGCCGAGCCGGATCGTTTCAGTCACTGCTCCAAGGTGGGATATCAAAATTTCCGGGGATGAACCGGCCAAAGTTTGGGCGTCGTGATGTTCAGACACCCAAAATCGGGTGTATCCCCATTGCTCTGCAGATTGTGCCAGTATGGCGGTTTGCTTCAATGCTTCGCCGGGATTGCTGCCTTCTGAAACTGGCGACTGATCAAGAATACTGTAACGCAATGCCATACCCACCCATTCCTTTCATCTTACTTCACTACATAACCCAACGACCGAAGAACATTTTTCAGAAATAAATGCGTCGTAATCAACACATCTTCCCGCTCCGGTTCCTGGAAAAGATCATGGTATGCGCCTTTCCATTCTTTATAACTGAATTCTTTCAACTCCTGCTGTTTCAGCCAGTTTTTCGAAAAATCTATATCCGTCACCAAATCTTTTTCACCTGTATGGACAAATACTGGAATGTCAGGGAACTTCACTTTTCCCCCGGCAATCGACTTCATATAAGCTTGCAGTTCGTGATACCATTTCACCGTCACGATGGGCCGGTAAAGTTCATCATCGCGTTCGACTTCGATAATGTCCGGATTGCGGGTCAGATCTTCAATTGTCAAATCATGACTTATTTTTAAATTCGGCGTCAATTTATGCAGACCCGACAATGCGCTGGAAATTTTCGAAGGGGTCTTGACGAGATGCAGCCAAGGCGACGTGAATACGACTCCCGCAATATTCTGCTGTACGCTGCTCAAATAGCTCATCACCAGGGTGGCACCAAAGCCATGGGCTATTACAAAGACAGGCAATTCATCCACAAGCGCAGCTTCCAGCATTTCCTCAATGTCCTTTTCATAAATTGCGAAACTGGCCTTATGGGGTTTGTCAGAAGACCGGCTTTTACCATGCCCTGCAAAATCCCCCATAACGACATGAAATCCGGCTGAACGCCATTGCTCGATCTGCCAGGCGTAGCGCAGATGATGTTCATATGCACTGTGAATAATCACGATTACTGCTTTCGCCTGACCTTCAGCCTGCCATTTCCACATACTAGACGCCCCCTTTAATCCTATGTCGGCCGATACCAGCTCTTAAAGTTGACCTTTCGAAAGCTTTTGCTACCATTAAAGATATCTTATCTTGAATAAAGGAGTTTTACCATGATTTACCCGTACAAAGACAAACACCCGCAAATAGACCCATCTGCCTTCATTGCCGATTTCACGACGATAACAGGCGACGTCAAAATCGGAGCCGAATCCTCTGTTTGGTTTAATACCGTTGTCCGCGGTGACGTAGCCCCGACCATCATCGGCAGGAAAACCAACATTCAGGATCTCTGCATGCTTCACCAGAGCCCGGACAACCCATTGATTCTGGAAGATAATGTGACGATTGGCCATCAGGTCACTCTCCACAGCTGCACCGTCCGAAAGAATGCTTTGGTCGGCATGGGCTCGATTATCCTGGACGGCGCAGAAATCGGCGAAGGCGCATTTGTTGGAGCCGGCAGCCTCGTCCCTCAAGGGAAAATCATCCCTCCGGGCACACTGGCATTCGGCCGTCCCGCCAAAGTGATCCGCGACCTGGCTGAAGATGATATCGCCGACATGGAGCGCATCGTCCGCGAATACGCAGAAAAAGCCGCCTATTACAAATCGTTGCAGAAATGATAAAACCGCAGGAGCCCGAGGGCTCCTGCGGTTTTCAGTTCCATTAAATTCCTGCTTGCTCTTTTAAAGCGTTCGCTTTGTCTGTGCGCTCCCAAGGAAGATCCACATCGGTACGGCCAAAGTGACCGTATGCTGCAGTCTGCTTGTAGATTGGTCGGCGAAGATCAAGCATCTTGATGATGCCGGCAGGACGCAAGTCAAAATTATTGCGTACCAGGTCGATCAATGTGCTCTCGTCGACTTTCCCTGTTCCGAATGTGTCGAACGAAATCGATACCGGATGGGCAACACCGATGGCATACGCCAATTGTACTTCGCATTTGTCTGCAAGGCCGGCAGCGACAATATTCTTCGCTACATAACGCGCTGCATAAGCACCTGAACGGTCAACTTTCGTCGCATCTTTGCCGGAGAATGCGCCGCCGCCGTGGCGTGCATATCCGCCGTAGGTATCCACGATAATCTTGCGTCCAGTCAAACCGGCATCTCCCTGAGGTCCGCCGATAACAAAACGGCCGGTCGGGTTGATGAAATATTTTGTGTCAGCGTCTAGCAGCTCAGCCGGGACAACTGCATCGATGACGTATTCCTTAATGTTGCGTTGAATCTGCTCAAGCGTAACTTCCGGATGATGTTGAGTGGAAATGACAATCGTATCCACACGCACCGGTTTATCGTTTTCGTCATATTCAATCGTCACCTGTGTTTTGCCATCCGGACGAAGGTAAGGAATGATTTCTTCTTTTCTTACTTCTGCCAGCCGTCTCGCCAGTTTATGGGCAAGGCTGATCGGAAGCGGCATTAATTCTTCAGTTTCATTGGACGCGAATCCGAACATCAGACCCTGGTCTCCAGCTCCGATATCATCCAATTCCTTGTCTGTCATTTGGCCTTCTCGAGACTCAAGCGCAACGTTCACTCCTGCAGCGATATCCGGCGATTGTTCGTCAATTGCAGTCAAAACGGCACTTGTTTCAGAATCAAAGCCATATTTGGCACGCGTATATCCGATTTCCTTCACTGTTTGGCGCACTACTTTCGGAATGTCCACGTAAGTTGATGTTGTAATTTCCCCTGCCACCAGGACCAGTCCTGTCGTAACGGTGGTTTCGCACGCTACCCGTGCGTTCGGGTCTTCTGCGAGGATTGCATCCAGGATGGCATCTGAGATTTGGTCACAGATTTTATCCGGATGTCCTTCTGTTACTGATTCTGATGTGAATAATCGACGGTTTTTCAAAAAAAGTTCCTCCTTATATCCTGCGAGATTGCTCTCGAAATTGATACGGTACTCGTTTTCCCATGTCAAGTCCGTTCCAAACGTTCTGGATTGAACTTCAAGCCGTTGTGGCCTTTGTACACGAGGATTAAGGGCGTTTTATAAGAAAAGCGGATGCGTCCGTCTAAATCCCTCAGGCATAAGTCACTCTGGTGAAGAGGCGTTTTTGCAGCCTCACAGTCTCGAAGAGCCAGGCACTGGAGACTGGACACAGAGTGGCTTATCTTCCCGGGGATTAGGGCGCTGGAGTCTGGACTTGGATTTACGTCTTCTGAAAATCCACGAAAACTCACTGTTGTAATTTCTTATAGATAAAAAAAATCCCTTCACTCATACATCATGAGGAAAGGGAAAATCATCATAAGCACCTTTCACTCTTATCATCCAAGGCCTGCGCCTTGCTTCAGGTTGGGCACCAGCGCTGCACAATGCAGCAGGTTGCCGGGTTTCATAGGGCCTGCCCCCTCCACCAGCTCGGAATAAGAGTATCCGTTCAATTTTTTATCATACGGAACTGACCAAATGATGTCAACGATTTTCAACATTTATTTGCGATGGATGCTTGAAAGCAGCCAATTTCGGGTATTAATTATGCACATATGAGGAATTTTCATTTCGACCGGTTTATTAGTATAGACTAATCGGGTTAATGTGTTATACTATTGTTCGAATATAACTCTTCCCCAATGCCTTGGGAATAACCGAAAAGGAAGGTACATATATGAACTCACTTAACCTTGTCAGCGATCTGAAAGATCTTTTAAATGGCCCAAATGTCCACACGCAATGGTCAGTCCCGCAATTAGTGGAGGCTGCAACATCCCGCGGAGAAGCAGTTTTGACCAAGGAAGGCGCCGTTACAGCCGAAACTGGAAAATACACAGGCCGCTCGCCTAAGGACAAGTATATGGTAGAGGAAGAAATTTCGAAAGACAAAATTGACTGGGGCAATGTCAACCGCCCTATTTCCTCTGAAGTTTTCGAAAACCTGTATACAAAAGTCCTTGCGCATCTCAAGCAAAAAGAAGAACTTTTCGTCTTTAAAGGCTTTGCCGGTGCAGACCCTGAATCACGCCTCCACATCCAGACGATCAATGAATACGCGTGGCATAATTTGTTTGCCCATCAATTATTCATCCGTCCGACAGCTGAAGAGATGAAAATCCATGAGGCAGAATTCACAGTGGTTTACGCTCCTACTTTCAAGGCAGATCCGGCAGTTGACGGCACTGAATCCGAAACATTCATCATCGTTTCCATGGAGAAGAAAGTGATTTTGATCGGCGGCACCGAGTACGCCGGCGAAATGAAAAAATCCATTTTCTCAATCATGAACTATATTTTGCCTGAAAAAGGCATCCTTCCGATGCATTGTTCCGCAAACGTAGGCCAGGATGGAGATGTTGCCTTGTTCTTCGGCTTATCCGGAACGGGCAAAACTACATTGTCTGCAGACCGGGACCGCAAATTGATCGGCGATGACGAGCATGGCTGGTCGGATAATGGCGTATTCAACATCGAAGGCGGCTGTTACGCGAAAACAATCAACCTTTCACGTGAAAACGAACCACAGATTTTTGACGCGATCCGCTTCGGTTCGGTTCTTGAAAATGTTGTCGTTGATACAGAAACCCGGATTCCTGATTATGATGATGGGTCATTGACTGAAAACACACGCGCTGCTTACCCGATTCATGCAATCGAAAACAGCATCCACCCTTCCATGGCTGGACATCCAAAAACAATCGTCTTCCTGACTGCTGATGCATTCGGCGTACTGCCTCCTATCAGCAAACTGACGAAAGAACAGGCTATGTACCATTTCCTGAGCGGCTACACTTCCAAACTCGCTGGCACTGAGCGTGGCATCACGTCTCCGGAAGCCACATTCTCAACTTGCTTCGGATCACCTTTCCTACCGTTGCATGCAACGGTGTATGCAGAAATGCTCGGCAATAAAATCGATGAGCACGATGTGGAGGTCTTCCTGGTCAACACAGGTTGGACAGGCGGCGAATATGGCGTCGGGAGCCGCATGAAGCTTTCTTATACCCGCACAATGGTGCGCGCAGCAATAAAAGGTGAGTTGCACAACGTCCAAACAGAACAGGAAGACGTCTTCGGCCTGAGCATTCCGCAAGAAGTTCCAGGAGTGCCATCAGAAGTCCTTAATCCTCGTGATGCTTGGGCTGACAAAGCGGCTTATGATAAAAAAGCGAAAGAACTTGCCCAAAAGTTCCAGGACAACTTCAAGAAATTCGGTACCGTTTCTGCTGACATCAGCGTCCACGGCGGCCCGTTAACTAAATAATATGCAAAAGCACATCCGGCGAATCGCCGGATGTGCTTTTTTCATTTGCTTACAGCAGCTTCATTTCATCATCCAGACCTAACTAGCTTCGGTCTGGGTTTTCCTGTTCTTTCATCCAATGCGCCAATGCTGCAACCGTTTTCCGGTTGGCGGCCGGCGGAAAGAAATGATCATACTCAGGAAAATACCAGGTTTCATGGGGGTGGCCATTCAGCTTCAAAGCGGATTCAAGAAGAAATGCCTGCGCAGGCAGCACGTTTTCGTCTTTCAGCCCGTGGATGATCAGCATCGGTGCAGTCGCTTCATCCAGCCGCAGCAGAGGATTTCTTTCTTCATAAGCAGTCAGTGCGGTATTCGGTGTGCCTCCATAGATGCGCTTCATCATACGGCGCATATCCGGCCGCTCTTTATACGTCAGGACGGTATCCGTAACGCCTGCCCACGTGACCAAAGAAGTGATATCATCCCGCAGCACGGCAGTCCAGAGCGCCATGATGCCACCTCTTGAAAAAGCCAATAAATGGACTTTTCCGTTACAGAACTGCTTCAGCACTTCCACTGCGTGAACTGCATCCCAGCGGTCAGCACCCGCAAATTCATCCCGGCCTTCTCCTCCGCGGTTGCCCCTGTAATAAGGCGCGAACACAACAAAGCCCTGGGCCGCATATTGCGCAGCGCGTGCCGGCCTGACCATGCCGATCGATTGTATGCCACCGCGCAAATACAACAGCCCGCTGTAATTACCCGGCGCTTTTGGTTCTGCAAGCAGTCCCTTGACCCGCAAGCCTTCCGACCAATAAACAATTTCAGTCAGCTTCACATGCGGATTTGGTGAAGGATACCACCTCTTCGAACTAATCTCACCATTTTTCATCCAGCTTCACCCGCTTCACAATTTCTTTCATCCCGTCATCTTTCATCAGAAAACTATAAGTGTCGTCAGGCTTCAAAACATCCACCAAAACAGCCCCTTCCGTTTCCATCAGTTCGGTTTTCCTGATGTCCGAGACCTTTGCAGTAAAGACGGTTTTGCAGAAGGGCCGTTCAGATTGCACCATGTATTCCGCAAACCATTTCAGCCCTTCCACAGTTCCACCTGTCTCTTCGTAAACTTCCCTTTTTGCTGCTTCCTGCAAGCTTTCCCCCGGCTCCACTTTGCCGCCGGGAAATTCAAGGCCCCGCTCACCATGTTTCGTCAGGAGCCATTTGCCCTTATATTTCGCAATGACGAGGACATGCCTGCTGGCAAGTCGAAACGCATCCGGCTCAAACGACAACCGGCAATGGTATCCATTTAAATCCCTGTATTCCATTTTCCTCACTCCTGAACAAATAAAAAAGCGCACACAAATCGAAACGTGTGCGCCTGTGTACTTCTATTTTACTTCTTTTCGCCAAGAAATGCAGAAAGCATCCACGAATGCTTCTCGAGAGCCTGGTGAATGGCATTCAGCATATCTTCCGTCATATCATCGCCATCTTCCGCTGCGAATTCCATTCCTTTTTTCAGTGAAGTCATGATCTTGTCATAATCGCTGACAATCGTTTCAACCATTTCTTCCGCGTTTTCTTTGCTTGTGGCTTCCTTGACAACAGACAGATCGAGCTGCTCTTTCATCGTTGCAACCGGTTTGCCGCCAAGCGCCAGAAGGCGTTCCGCGATTTCATCCATATAAGCCGTCGCTTCATCGTACAATTCCTCAAACTTAACATGTAATGTGAAAAATGATGGTCCTTTTACATACCAGTGGAAGTTATGTAATTTCGTATAAACAACCGACCAGGTAGCCACCTGAACATTCAATTCCTGATTTAACTCTTTCGACATTTAAAATCACTCTCCATTCCGTTTGATAAGTTCATATACTTTATAAATACCTTTAAAGTCCCTACAATAAACATTAGAAGTTCGACATCCAAAATCACTCTCCATTCCATTTGATAAGTTCTTATACTTTATAAATACCTTTAAAGTCCCTACAATAAACATTAGAAGTTTCCAATCTTATGGAAAGAAGAGAGCGAACGCCATGAAAACAACGTTGATCAAAATTTTCCGCTTTTACCAGCGGTTCATCTCCCCCCTGTCACCGCCCAGCTGCCGGTTCTACCCCACCTGTTCCCATTACGGCATAGAAGCCGTTGAGAAGCATGGTACGTTGAAAGGCGGCTATCTGGCAACAAAACGGATACTCAGCTGCCATCCTTTCAATAAAGGCGGCGTGGATTTCGTCCCTGAAGAATGGCCTCCAAAAAAATAATTTGGAGGTTTTTCTTGTGTTTGAAAATAGTATGGGTTAAGATACTACTTGAACATAAAACGTAATCATTACATTTTGGAGGTACACCATGAAAAAATTGATTTTATCCACTTTATTTCTCCCCGTTTTTGCACTCGCTGCATGCGGTGACACCGGAACTGATAGCGCGGATTCCCCTGAGTCGTCAGGTACAGAGAATGACGACAAACTGCAGGTTTATACTACCGTCTATCCCCTGACTTATTTTACGGAAAGAATTGGCGGGGATCTGGTTGATGTCCAATCCGTATATCCGGCCGGTGCCAACGAGCACACTTTCGAACCTACCCAGCAGGATATGATTGCCATTGCTGAAGCTGATTTGATGTTTTACATCGGCCTAGGCCTCGAAGGTTTCATTGACAGCGCCAAAAGCACATTGGAAGGTGAAGACGTTGAGTTTAAAGCTCTTGCGGATTCAATCACCGATGAACAGTTGGAAGCGGCTCTGGGCCATGAAGACGAAGAAGCCCACGAAGAAGATGGACATGAAGAAGATGCTCACGCAGAAGATGGACACGAAGAAGACGCTCACGCAGAAGACGGTCACGCAGAAGACGGTCACGCAGAAGACGGTCACGCAGAAGACGCTCATGAAGAAGATGCTCATGAAGAAGACGGTGAACACGTAGAAGAAGCTGGCCATGATGACCATGACCACGGTTCAACCGATCCTCATCTCTGGATATCACCAACACTAAGCCAGAACCTTGCCGATTCCATCAAAGATAGCCTGATCGCTCAAGATCCTGACAATGAAGATACGTACGAAACGAATCACGCGGAACTGATCAGCGAACTCGAAGAGTTGGATGCATCATTCAGCGAATTGCATGAACAAGTGACAAAAGATACTTTCTTTGTGTCCCATGCAGCCTTCACTTATCTGTCGGAGCCATACGGTTTTGAACAAGTGGCGATTGCAGGACTGAACAGCCAGGATGAACCTTCCCAAAAGGAATTGACGGAAATCGTCGATCTTGCCCGCGATAAAAACATCGAATACATTGTGTTCGAACAGAACGTCTCCTCAAACCTGACGGAAGTCGTTCAGAAGGAAGTTGGGGCTGAAGCTGTTGAAATGCACAACCTTGGTATATTGACACAGGAAGATATCGACAACGGTGAAACTTATTTCACATTGATGGAAAAGAATCTTGAAGTACTTGAAACTATTTTGAAATAAATAAAAAGCATCGCGAATCCGATTCGCGATGCTTTTTATATGGACAATTTTTCTAAACGTTTTGTCAACCAGGCACGCCATTTTGCAGCAAGCGCTTCAGCTTCTAATACACGCTGAATCGCTTCGGTATCCTTCGGGTGATGAAAATTCACATTGTTGGCAAAGAGAACGGAGATCCTTTTTGAATCCCTCTCAATTACAACCGCCTGATCATCCGCTGCAATTCTTCCTTCCTGGAGCACGCGGCATAAATACCCGGTGAAGCCTGTCGTCACCATTGCTTTCAGGAAAGGCGCCATTTCGAGGCGCCGATCGATTGTATTGCAAGGAACGCGGCCCTGCGTCACTTGCACGACAGCTTCCCCGATACGTATGATGTCTCCGATATGGATATTTTCCTCGAGCATATTTGTCACCGTCAAATTCTCTCCAAACGCGGCAGGCGGCAGCTGGATGCCGAATTCTTTTTCCCAGTGTGCATAATGTTCATAAGGATAAATACAGACAGCGCGGTCCGTTCCGCCGTGATGCTTCGTGTTCGCCACCCCATCACCATGGAAGCCGCCTTTTGTTAAAAAAGCATGCTGAACCGGCTTTTTGCAGATGGCTGTCAGCATCTCCCTGCCTTCTCCGTAGGATAGCTTCTCCGGCATGCCGATGGCAAAATACTTAATCTCAGCGGGTTGAATCGTGTTCATGGCCTATTCCCCTTTCATATTGACAGAAGACCGAGAAAAAAATTTCCGGATTCAAAGCCTTTCCCAATCGACGCGGCACCCTATTCCGGCATCTTTGCTCAATTCGACTGTTCCACTCTCAATAGTGATTTCCGGTTCGATGATATCCCGCTCCCAGAAATGGCGAGAAGCCGAAAAGTCCCCTGGAAGTGTAATCCCCGGCAAGGAAGCCAGCGCCAGATTGTGCGACTTGGCTACCCCGAATTCAATCATGCCCCCGACCCACATTCCGATCGAGTGCGCACGGCACAGCTCGACGACTTTCAGCGTCTCACTCCAGCCACCGAGCCTCCCCATCTTCAAGACAATGATATCCGCAGCCCCTTCGGCAATTGCCCGCTTGGCGTCTGCCACACTGCAGATGCTTTCATCAAGGCAGATGGCTGTATCCATCGCTTGTTTCGCGCGGGTGTGAAGCTCCCATTGCTGCTCGCCGAAAGGTTGCTCGATCAACTTGAAGCCAGCCGTGTCGAATTCCATCAGCCGGTCCCAGGAACCCTCAGAGAATGTGCCGTTGGCATCAGCAAAAAAAAGTGTGTCCGGGTATTGAAGGATAGTGTCTTTTAAAAGGGACACATTGCTTGCCGGTGAGATTTTGATTTTGACCCGGCTATAGCCTTCATTGGCAGCCGCAGCTACTTGCCCGGCAATCTTGTCTTCATCCACCGCAACGACGATTCCCGCCGGCACAGGGATACCGGCACCACCGATCATTTGCCATAACGGCATCTCCCGTTTTTTTGCAAACAAATCCCACACCGCCGTCTCGATCGCAGCCTTTGCCATATGGTTACCTTTGACCGCCGCAAACAAATCAGCAACTTGCCAGGGACTCTCCAATGTTTTATTCAATAAAATCGGAATCAGCATGTGTTCAACGATAAAGCGGCTGCTTACAACCGTTTCTTCCGTATACCAAGGGGTTGAAAAGGCAACACATTCACCAAAACCCTCCAACCCTTCGTTTGAAGTCACTCTCACAATGAGGCTTTCCCGCTCCGAAACCGTCTGCAATGAAGTTTTAAAACTTTGCTTTAATGGTTCCTTCACCGTTTTCAGGTCAATCGCCTTAATCGTCAATTCCATGTCTTCAGCTCTCTTCTCAACAGTTTGTTCGAAGCATTGCGCGGCAATGCTTCGACTTTCTGTATCCTTTTCGGCACTTTATAGGAAGCGAGCTGCGTTTGGCAAAATTCCATCAGCTCCTGTTGTTCAACGCGTTCTTTCAGGACGACATAAGCTGCCGGTACTTCCCCCCATTTATCATCAGCCACGCCGCAGACGCCCGCTTCAAGGACAGCCGGGTGGCCCAGCAGCACTTTCTCGATTTCAGCCGGATAGATGTTCTCTCCACCGGAAACAATCAGATCTGACCGCCGATCGACGACGAACAAAAATCCTTCTGCATCGAGGTAACCGATGTCTCCCGTATGAAACCATCCATCTTCCTGCACTTTCCGCTCCGCGTATTTTCCAATATAGCCCGCCGTCACCTGAGGACCCCGAATCTGAATTTCCGCCTTCTCTCCAGCCGGCGCATCATTCCCAATTTTGATCTGATACAAAAATAATGGCTTGCCGGATGAACCGATTTTCCGTTTTGCATCGGCCGGCTGCAGTGTTGTCGTCTGTGACGAAGTTTCCGTCATGCCGTAGGTCTGCAAGACAGAAATTCCGAATTTCTCAGCCCGTTCAATATATGAAACCGGAACGGGTCCCCCGCCTGCAAGCATCGACTTGAATTTTGGAGAAACCTCCAAACTTTGTGTTTCGAGCTGATTTAATATCCGTTCCAATGTCACTGCCACAACTGACATATGGGTTACAGTCCCGGCGCCTAATTCAATTGCACATGCTTCTGCGTCAAATTTCGGATGCAACTGAACGCCCATGCCATAAACAAGGGAACGCATCAAGATTGAAAATCCGCTGATGTGGAATAGCGGCATGACACAAAGCCATACATCATCTGGCGAAATACCGATATTCAATGCTGAGGAAACCGCACTCGAGAAATGGTTTTGGGCTGTTTGGCGTACCCCTTTCGGATAGCCTGTCGTCCCCGATGTATACATGATGGAAATCGTCCGATCCTCAGACCATTCTGCAGAAGGAATAAAGTCAGCCTTCTCTGCATTTTTGATTTCCCCAAACAGAATTTTATTCCCGAAATCGATTTTCTCCTGAAGTTCATCATCCACCAGTAAGTAGCCCGCTTCAGAATCTGCCAGCTGATACCCCAATTCCACTGCCGAAAGCCGGTCATTCAACATGACCATCTCGCAGCCCGCATGGAGGCATGCATACATGACAAAGACCGATTCCGGGTGGGATTTCGCCAGAATCGCAACTCTCGAGTCAGCAGTGATGCCAAAAGAAGCCATACTCCCCGCATAATCGACTGCAATCTTATGGATTTCCGCGAATGACCATTTTTCGTTTTCAAATGATAACGCCATTCGGCTGCCGTTCAAGTAGGCACGTTGGCTAAGCCAGTTTGGATAACTCATTTCACAAAATCCCTTTCTTCAAAGCAAACAGAAAAACCTGATGCTGTTATCAAATGATTTCAGATGTAATTGCCAAAAAAAGCTGTCCCCGGAAGGACAGCTTTCAATTATTGATGATCAAGGGAAACGCGGGAATTGGCCGAAGTCAGGTTTGCGCTTTTCTTTGAAAGCGTCGCGTCCTTCTTTCGCTTCATCCGTCGTATAGTAAAGCAACGTAGCGTCACCAGCCATTTGCTGCAACCCAGCCAGGCCATCCGTGTCGGCATTCATAGCAGCTTTAACGAAACGAAGAGCGGTCGGGCTCATTTCAAGCATTTCTTCGCTCCATTTTACAGTCTCGTCTTCCAGCTGGTCCAAAGGCACGACCGTGTTGACCAAGCCCATATCAAGTGCTTCCTGTGCGTCGTATTGACGGCACAGGTACCAGATTTCACGGGCTTTCTTATGACCGATGATGCGAGCCAGATAACCGGAACCGTAGCCGGCATCAAACGAACCGACGCGCGGTCCTGTTTGGCCGAAACGAGCGTTGTCAGCAGCAATCGTCAAATCACAGACGACGTGCAGCACGTGTCCGCCGCCAATTGCATATCCTGCGACCATCGCCACTACCGGTTTCGGAATTACACGGATCAGGCGCTGCAGGTCAAGAACATTCAAACGTGGAATTTCATCCTCTCCCACATAACCTCCGTGGCCGCGGACAGACTGGTCACCGCCCGAACAGAAGGCTTTTTCCCCTTCGCCTGTCAAAACAATCACGCCTACATTCGAATTATCGCGTGCGCGTGAAAACGCATCGATCAATTCGTGAACCGTTTTCGGACGGAATGCATTGCGCACCTCCGGACGGTTGATCGTAATTTTGGCGATCCCGTTATAAGTTTCGTATTTAATATCCTCATATGTACGTTCTGTTACCCATTCACGTGTCATGATTTTCCTCCTAATAATTCAGTTTCAGATACTCCCTTACTATTGTAGCAAATTCATCAGATTTTTCCACATGTAATGCATGTCCCGCCAGTATCTCCTGATGCACAGCTTCCGGCATTAACGAAACCATCTCTTTCGCAATCGCAGTGAATTTGTCATCCAAACTGCCCGTAAGCAATAAAACCGGGATTTTCAAGCGACAGAGTGCTTCCCAGTACGACTCCTGTGCCCCCGTTCCCATGCCAATCAGGCTATTGGCCAAACCGATCGGATTTTGGGCCATACGTTCTTCCCGGACCGCTATTTTTACCGGATCCGGCAAGGATTCCTGCGTGCTGAATAAAGGGGTTTTTTCCCAACTTTTTACAAAAGATTCGGTTCCTCCAGAAACTATCCGCTCTGCCAGTTCACCATCACTCTGTCTCCGGTCGCTGCGCTCTGCTCCCGACTTCAAACCGGGTGAAGCACTTTCCAGCACCAAAACAGACACCCTCCCGGGAAACGTACAGGCATAAGCAAGTGCTGCGCGCCCACCCATCGAATAGCCGGCAAGAGCAAACTCTTCCAGCCCCATTCGCCCAAACAGCATTTCAAGATCCCGTAACTGCAATTCCATTGCATACCGTTCCGGATTTTCCGGACTTTCTGTAAGCCCATGCCCAAGCAAGTCGAGCAGAATTATTTTATAATCCGTGAAATGTGAAACTAAATTGTGCCAGGTAACGGTGCTGCCAGTGAAGCCGTGGAGAAACACCAGCGTCTGTTCCTTATCTTCATTTAAAATTTCAATGTGATAATTGACGCCTTCGATTTCCAGCTTCATTGCCTGTCCAGCTCCTCAATCAAACGATTCCACAATTCCCGGTGCACCCGTACATTCGTTTCCCGGTCCGTAAACACTTCGACGATTTTCACAGCTTTTTGTTTCCCCTTACGGAGTGCCTCGCGCAATTGATCCTTTGTCTCCACAGCTGCATAATCCGCATCATACATTTTGGCGGCATCTTGGAATTTTAATCCTGTCGGCGTGCCGAATAGCTCCTCAAAATAACGCTCTTCCTTCGACTGAGGTAAATAGGAGAAAATTCCACCCCCGTCATTATTCATGACAATAATCGTCAGGTCGGTCTGTTGCATTTTTGACGCGATCAACCCGTTCATGTCATGGAGAAACGACAGATCTCCAATAAACAGGAACGCTGGTCGCTGTTTTGCCGCCTGTACACCAAAGGCTGTCGAAACTACACCATCAATGCCATTGGCTCCTCGATTCGCATAAATCATGACATCGCGTTCTGTGGACTTGAAATAAGTATCGGTATCGCGGATAGGCATGCTGCTGCTGACAATCAGGTCGCAATGATCAAGCTCATCAAATAGAATCTTCGCCAATACGCCTTCATCCAATTTTTCATTGCAATGTACTTCTGTCAATTTCCAGAACAACTCCGAAGCCGCTGTCCATTTATCGGTATATGGATTGGCCGTTTTTGTCGAGATCGGCAACTGCCACAAGCCATCTGTTGAAGCCTGGATATGATGGGTCACGACCGATTGTGCATCACGCATCATCGGAGATTCGTCGAATACGGCATAGGTTTTCGGTTTTGCAGTAGCCAGGTAAAGAGTCAACGGTTTTGAAACAGGCTGTGGACCAATACGGATAACCGCTTCCGGAACCATGCTTCCTTTGAAAACTTCACTCTTTAAAATGGCATCGTAGCTGTCGATAATGAGATCTTTACAACTTTGATCTATGTTCGACCGAACATTTGACAACGGATCGGCCAGCACCGGCCAATTCAATTTTCGGATAAACGACCAGAATTCCGAGGGCATCTTCCCGGTCATTTCCCCGATTATCAGAAGCCCTTTATCTGTTTTCACAGTTTCCTCCAAGAATTGTTGCACAGAAACCGGCAAGCGGGATTCACCTGTTAAATGCATAATTTCGTCAGTGCTGTTATATTGCTGCTCGAAATCCAGCAGCAAAGGTTCCCGGAAAGGCACGTTCAAATGCACCGGACCTTTGGGTTCAGACATTGCTGTTTTAACTGAGCGGTGCAAATGGCGGACCAGGAAATCCAGCCGGTTATCTTCTTCCGGCATCGGCAAATCAACCGACCATTTGACATGTGAGCCAAATAAATTTATTTGATTGATTGCCTGGGATGCGCCCACTTCACGCAGCTCGTGCGGACGATCCGCTGTAACGACAATCAACGGGATTCTTGCATAAAAAGCTTCGACGATCGCCGGAAAATAATTCGCTGCTGCAGTGCCGGACGTGCAAAGAAGCATGACAGGCTTACCGGAAGCCTTTGCCATGCCGAGGGCAAAATAAGCCGCAGAACGTTCGTCAATCTGGCGGTAAACGGTGAGCCCCTCTTCCTTCATGCAGGCATATGCCAAAGGTGTCGATCTTGACCCCGGACTGATTACCACATTCATAATTCCCTGGTTCACCAGACTATGCGTGAACGAGGAAACATATTCGGTTAAATATTTACGATTCGTCACTCAATTGACCTCCCAGGGCTCGAAGCATCGGGCGGAATTTCACCCAAGTTTCCGCATACTCCGAATCGGGAGTGGAATCTTCGACGATTCCCCCCCCAGCATATAAATAAGCTTCTTTTCTATCCAATAAAGCGGAGCGAATTGCAACAGCAAACTCCCCGTCCCCTTTTGCATCAATCCAGCCGACCGGCGCTGCGTAGTAGCCACGGTTCATCGTCTCATATTGTCTGATCAGGCTGAGTGCTGATTGCCGTGGTTCCCCTCCCAGTGCAGGCGTCGGGTGAAGATCACGCACAAGGTCGATCAGATTTGACTCCGGCTTTAAATCCCCTTCAACTGGTGTATATAGATGCTGTATATCCCTGACCTTCATCAGTTTCGGTTTTTTCGGTACAAATTGCCCCCTGCAATGAGCCAGGAATACTTTGCTGATCATATCCACAACGTATTTGTGTTCCGAACAATTTTTCGGATCATTCAAGAGTTCATTGCCGAGTTCAATATCTTGTTCGACTGTCCTTCCGCGCGGAATGGATCCTGCCAGGCACGTTGATAATGCCCGCCGGTCCTCCACTTTCACAAGCCGCTCGGGAGTGGCACCAAAAAAGAATTGCTCTTCGGCCTCCAGACCAAATAAAAAGCTCTCCGGCTGTTCTTTGGAAACTTGATAAAGAGCTGACGAAGCTGACAGCGGTTCGTCAAAATCCAACCTCAAGACGCGGGCTATCACAACTTTTTCTGCTTGATTTGCTTTGATTACTCCAGTCACTTTCTCAATGGAAGAAAGATAGGAAGCCTTCTTCAATTCTTCCCGCCCAGTGACTTCTGGTTTTTTATAAGCTATCGGTTCAGATACTTGCGCAGCGTGGATCAGCTTATCGCGTTCTTTACGCAATGCCTCAAATTCTGGAAATGTATCATCTTTTTTTGTTATCAGGTGGATGCTTACATATGCCCGATCATTTTTAATGACCAGCTGGAATGTCGGCACTACAAAATAAGCTTCAGGAAAACTGTGCCACATACTTTTGGTTTTATTCAAAGGATCAAAAGAAAAACCGCCAAACAGGATAGGTTCCACGAAAGATTCTTCGTTGACGATCTGTTTGCAGAGACTTTGCCAATTGGTTTTGATATCTTCAAACCGCCCCTCATGGTTCTTTGCACTCAATACATGTGCATGCCCCAGGCCGACCAATGTAAATGTTTTCTCCGGATTCTGCCAAAAAAAACGCTTCCCTTTATAGGTCTTTTCCCCAGCCTCAAAAAATGCCAATGCTGACATTCTGGAGACTTCAATGGTTTCCGTATAAAAACGGTATGAGATATACCTCGAATTATTATACTTTTGAGCCGATGAATACTGTGGTCGATTCATCAAATTACCTCCGTTTACATAGTCGCTCCTTAAATTCGCAGCAAGCTATCAATCTTTTTAACATCTACCCCCTATCATACCCCTTTCTGCTAAAATCAGCACAACATTTGCTGTAATTCAAGCAATTTTGCAGTACAATATAATATGGAATATATAGAGGAGAGATACATGATGGCAACTACTTTACAAGCAGACAGCGGCTGGCGTCTCTGGTGGCAATTAACCCGTCCACATACATTGACAGCCTCTTTCGCTCCCGTATTTTTGGGAACTATGATCGCTATTAGAGATACACAGATTGATTGGATATTATTTTCCGCAATGTTGATTGCCAGTTTACTGATACAGGCTGCAACAAATATGTTCAATGAGTATTATGATTTTGCACGGGGACTGGATAATGAAAAATCTGTAGGAATTGGCGGAGCCATCGTTCGAAACGGTGTAAAGCCCAAAACTGTTCTGGGGCTTGCATTCCTGCTTTACGGCATCGCTGGTATTCTTGGAATCTATATCTGCATGCAAACCACCTGGTGGCTTCTTCTGGTGGGAGGCGTAGCGATGATTATCGGGTTTCTTTATACTGGAGGACCATATCCGATTGCTTACACACCGTTTGGCGAATTATTTTCCGGACTGTTCATGGGATTTTTGATTGTACTGATTGCCTTCTATATTCAAACAGGAACCATTACATTAGATGCGCTGTTATTATCTGTTCCGAGCACGCTTCTCGTAGCGGCGATCATGATGGCTAATAACATTCGGGATATTGTGGGTGATGCTGCCAGCGGACGGAAAACATTGGCCATTCTTGCAGGCCGTCCAGCAGCGGTAAATATACTTCTCAGCTTTTTCGTTCTATCTTATCTTTGGATAATGATTTTAGTTTTATCCGGACTGATAACGCCATGGGCACTCCTGGTCTTCCTTAGCGTCATCAAACCTGTTAAAATAATCCGGATTTTCAAAGTTCACACCGAACCTTTAAAAGTAATGCCTGCAATGAAGGATACAGGTATAACCAATACCCTCTTTGCATTTTTGTTGGCTATCGGCTTATTGTTGGGCCATCTCATTTAAAACCCTTGAGACATCTCTTTCGTGAGATGTCTTTTTTTAGTTGCTGACTTTCTTAATATATTCACCTGTTCATTGAATTCCTGGAAATATTATCGAACAAATCGAGTAGGAGGGAGCGATTAACTCCCGACCTCTCACACCACCGTACGTACCGTTCGGTATACGGCGGTTCAATTAAGATGCATAACGCAAAGTTTCATAACGTGCTACCAGACTTTTGAGCCCT
>NZ_VIFV01000025.1 GCF_007004625.1 Planococcus salinarum
AGGTTCGAGGTGGAAGCGTGGCGACACGTGCAGCTGACGAATACTAATCGATCGAGGACTTAACCAAAACCAATTTCGTGAACCGCTTTGTGCGCGAATTGTTTCGATGTCGTTTATCCAGTTTTGAAAGAATAAGATAAAGTTTTTTTAAAAAAAGCTTGAATTAATCGCCAGAGATGGTATGATAAGTCTTGTCTTTCAAAAAGAATAGCCAGTCCAGTGACGATGGCAAAGAGGCCACACCCGTTCCCATCCCGAACACGGCAGTTAAGCTCTTTTGCGCCGATGGTAGTTGGGGGTTTCCCCCTGTGAGAGTAGGACGCCGCTGGGCACAAAAAGAAAGGCCGTTACCGCGAAAGCGGTGGCGGCTTTTTTGTCGTTGGAAAAGACTTCGTGGTCAGTGGCGGGATTGCAGGCCCTTTGAAGAGATTTGCGGGAGGAATTGTGCAAAGCTGTTTTTCTCTGTACGCCTTTTCCCATTGAGCAGCAAGTTCGCTATAATGGAAGGAATAAGGAAGATGTGAGGATGGACTATATGACGCACCGACGACCTTTAGTGGAAGCGTTGAAGAATTTTCAGCAACAGAGACCCGTTTCTTTTCATGTTCCCGGCCACAAGCACGGGGAATTGTCGGGGTTGCCGGATGAGATTCGCCCTGCGCTGCAATATGATCAAACTGAATTAAGTGGACTGGACGATTTGCATTATCCGGACGGTCCCATTAGGAAGGCCCAGGAATTATTGTCCGAGGCATATGGAGCCGACCAAAGCTTCTTCCTGGTAAATGGATCAACAAGTGGAAATTTGGCGATGATCCATGCTGTCTGCAAAGAAGGAGACCGCGTATTGGTTCAACGGAATTCGCATAAATCGATTTTTCATGCACTCGAATTGGCCAGAGTGCGGCCGGTTTATCTGGCCCCGGGATGGGGACAGGCTTCCCAAAGTGCAGAAGGCATCTCGTTGGAAACGGTGAAAGAAGCCCTTAGGCAATACCCGGATGCAAAAGCATTGATTTTAACCTACCCCAATTATTACGGCATGGCTCGAACCGAAACAGAAGACATTATAAGTTATTGCCATCAATTCAATATTCCGGTGCTTGTGGATGAAGCACATGGTGCCCATTTGCTGGCCGGACAGCCGTTCCCCCAGTCCGCGCTGTCACTGGGGGCGGATGTGGTAGTGCAGTCGGCGCATAAGACATTGCCGGCGATGACCATGGGATCGTATCTCCACATACAGGGAACACGAATCAATGCCGAGAAGATAAGAAAATATCTGCGCATGTTCCAGTCCAGCAGCCCCTCCTATTTGATCATGGCTTCGTTGGATGACGCCCGTGCATATATCCAGACGTATTCCAGCCCGGATATGCAGTATTTCGAAGAAAAACGAAGACTTTTTATAAGCAGCCTCCAGACAATTGCGGGACTTGCTGTGTTCGAAGCTGATGATCCACTGAAAATCATGTTGAGAGTGGAAGGGCATAACGGTTTTAAACTGCAGAAAAAACTGGAGGAAATGAACGTATATGTTGAACTGGCGGATATCCGGCAGGTATTGATGGTATTGCCATTATTGAAGCAGGGCCACATCTATCCATTCGCGGAGATCAGGAGCCGCATCAGGGAAGCGGTCCAGAAGCTGCGCAAAGAGCAGGTGGATCCCAAAATAATGATGGCACCCCAGGAGACGACAGTAATCAGTGAGCCGGAAATTTCCTGTGAGGCTATTGATTTGGCCGATAAGGAATGGATTTCCTATACAAAAGCGATGGGACGCTATTCAGCGGCGATGGTGACGCCATATCCGCCGGGTATCCCGCTGGCGGTGCCAGGGGAAGTCTGGACCCACTCCAAACTGGAGCGGTTGTTGGACCATCTGGCAGCCGGAGCTATGATTCAGGGAGAACATAATTTGGCTGAAAAACAACTTTTTGTTATTCAGCATGGAGGCGTCAAGTGATGAACAAACCAGGATATTTTATTACAATCGAAGGGCCGGAAGGAGCAGGCAAGACGACTGCAATTGAACACTTGATGAAACAGCTTCAAACGCTGGGCATTACAGTGGTGTTGACACGAGAACCCGGCGGTATTGAAATTGCAGAAAGAATCCGAGAAGTGATCTTGAATAAAAATCATACAACCATGGACGCCCGCACAGAAGCGCTCCTTTATGCAGCCGCCCGGCGCCAGCACCTGGTGGAGAAAGTCATGCCTGCGCTGCAGCAGGGGGAAGTGGTGCTGTGTGATCGCTTTATCGACAGTTCGCTTGCTTATCAAGGCTATGCCCGTGGACTCGGCATTGACGAAGTTCTGTCAATCAATGAATTTGCCATCCAGGATACCTGGCCGGATCTGACTTTACTATTTGATGTGCCACCTGAAATCGGCCTGCAACGGATTGCGGCAAACAGCGGGAGAGAGCAAAACCGGCTGGATATGGAAAAATTGCCGTTTCACCAAAAGGTATATGAAGGATATCAGGAAGTTTCACGGCGTTACCCCGACCGCATTGTCCGGATTGATGCCTCAAAAGGTCCCGGAGAAGTGGTGGACGAAGCGCTGGCAGCGATTAAAAAGGGCATGGAAAGTTATACAGCGTAATTAATTGTTCGTGTTATAATTATATAGAAGAAAAACAAATAAAAAGGAGTGAGTGCTGATGAAACTCGTCGTTGCAGTTGTACAGGACCAAGACAGTAACCGATTATCCAACGCTTTGACAAAGAATGATTTCCGGGCTACCAAGCTTGCCAGTACAGGAGGGTTTTTGCGCTCAGGGAATACGACTTTTTTAATCGGGGTGGACGATGGCCTCGTTCCTAAATTAATGGATTTGATCCGTGAAAACTGCCGTTCCCGCGAACAGATGGTAGCACCTGTTTCACCTATGGGCGGAAACGCAGATTCGTATATTCCATACCCAGTGGAAGTGGAAGTTGGCGGTGCCACTATTTTTGTGTTGCCAATCGAGCAATTCCATCATTTTTAAGTAACGTTGAACGATAAAATACAGGATACCCGTGCTCCTCTGGAACACGGGATTTTTTTAAAAAGGCGGAAGGTGATATTGTGCAGATGACTACCGAAGAGTTCGAACAAATGCAGCCGATTGTTATGAAGAAACTGCAAGGGGCTTTTGAAAAAGACCGGCTGGCACATGCCTTCCTGTTTGAAGGGCCTGCCGGTTCCGGCATAAAAGAAGTGACCCATTTCTTTGTGAAGCTGTTGCTGTGCGAAAAACCGGAACAGAATGTTCCATGTGGAACATGCAGAAGTTGCCAATTATATGATTCGGGTAACCACCCGAATATTGTTTTTATTGAGCCGGATGGCCAAAACATTAAGATTGACCAAATCCGGGAGCTGATTTACCGGATGAATAAAACCGGTCTGAGTACCGGACGCAAGATTTATGTGATTCAGGAAGCAGATCGGATGAATAACGCTTCCGCGAATGCTTTGCTGAAATTTCTGGAAGAGCCGGAATTCAATGTGACCGCCATTCTTCAGACAGAGCGGCTGAATGCCATCATGAGCACGATTCGTTCACGTTGCCAGCTTGTGTCGTTCCAACCACTGTCACGGCCTCTGCTGATGGAAAAGCTGGTTGCAGGGGGCATGACGGCTTCTATGGCCGCAACAGTAAGCATGCTGACGCAAAGCGAAGAAGAGGCGATGGCACTGAGTGCGGATGAACAATTTCCACAAGCAAGAAAAACAGTTTTAAAGCTGGTCGAAGTGGTCAGCAACAATGTACATGAGGCACTTTTGATGCTCCAGTCAGATTGGCTTCCGTTGTTTAAGGAAAAAGAAGATACCGAAAGAGGCCTGGACATGTTATTATTTGCATATCGGGACATTGCTTCGGTAAAGGCAGGGCTCGAGACAGCAAGAACGTATCCAGACATGGAAGAAACTTGGAAGCAGATGGCTCTTCAGCGTTCTTTTACTGTGTTGTCAAAACAGCTGCAGGCAATTTTACAGGCCAAACAGCAATTGCCTCGCAATATGAACCGAACGCTGCTGATGGAGCAATTAATGCTGAATCTGCGGGAGGGGTAAAAATTGTATAATGTTATAGGTGTCCGCTTCAAAAAGGCGGGTAAAATATATTATTTCGATCCAGGTGAATTCACGATCGAAAAAGATGATTATGTCATCGTTGAAACAGCTCGTGGAGTGGAATACGGGAAAGTAGTCGTACCGGTCAAGACAGTCGGTGAAAACGATGTCGTTTTGCCGCTTAAACAAGTGGTGCGGGTAGCAAGTGAGCGAGACCGCCAACAGGTGGAAGACAACCGCCAGGAAGCACAACAGGCTTTTGAAACAGGTACAGGGAAAATCGAAGAGCATCGCCTCGACATGAAACTGGTGGATGTGGAATATACATTCGACCGCAATAAAGTGATCTTTTATTTTACGGCGGAAGGCCGCGTCGATTTCCGGAACCTGGTCAAGGATCTGGCATCGATATTCCGGACACGCATTGAATTGCGCCAAATAGGTGTCAGGGATGAAGCGAAAATGCTCGGAGGCATCGGACCTTGTGGACGCATGCTTTGCTGTTCGACATTTCTGGGTGATTTTGAACCGGTTTCAATCAAGATGGCGAAAGATCAGAATCTGTCTTTGAATCCATCGAAAATCTCGGGCTTATGCGGACGTTTGATGTGTTGCCTCAAATATGAGAACGATGAATATGAGCAGGCGAAAAAGGAAATGCCGGATGTCGGCACCCGGGTTGCGACGCCGGATGGTGACGGGCGTGTGGTCGGGATGAATATTCTCGAGCGCGTATTGAAAATCCGACTTTCTGAGCAGGAACAGACACTTGAATACGCATTAAGTGAGATAATGGACCAAGGAACGAGAGCGTGAGGTGGTTGGTGTGAAAGATAAAAATTTTTTGGACACGGTCATGGATTTTGAGCAGCAGCTTGAATCGATGCAACAGCAATTTCGTGAACTGAAGGCGGTTGTGGCTCATACAATGGAAGAACATCATGCGCTGCAGCTTGAAAATCATCATCTTCGTGCGCGCCTGGATGAACTTCATGAAGTTGTTCCGGAAGCTGCTGCGGCTGTGGATCCTGTAAAACTCGAAAGAGCGGTCATGGATATCGGCGAAGGCTATGATAATTTGGCCCGTCTTTATCATGAAGGCTATCACGTCTGCCATGTGCATTTCGGCAGTTCCCGAAAAGGCGATGATTGCCTGTTCTGCCTTTCATTTTTAAACAAGCAGAATTGATGGCAAAATTAACAAAAGCTTCCGTCACTTTGCGTGACGGCAGCTTTTTGTTTTGTGAATAAGAAAATATAGCTGTTTTAATATAAAGATTCTTAAGAAAGGCGTTGTGATGTCCAGACTCCAGCGCCCAGATTCTCGGGATCATAAGCCGAACCAGCTATGCGGCAAAGAACGCCGCTTCGCTGATCCCTCTTATGCCTGTCGAATCTACACGGGCGCTTGCGCTTTTCTTATGGTGGAGGAGTTGAGTAAATGTTATTGGACGACGAACGGCTGGATTATTTACTGGCGGAGGAATTGAGGATCATCCAAAGCCCTTCCGTCTTTTCATTTTCGCTGGATGCGGTTTTATTGGCACGGTTTGCCTATTTGCCGCTGAAGCGCGGGAAAATCGTTGACCTGTGTACGGGGAACGGGGCAATCCCGTTGTTTTTGAGCGCCCGGACGGAATCGCAAATCATTGGTATTGAGCTGCAGGAGCGGCTTGTCCACATGGCGGAGCGCAGTGTAGCCTATAACGGGCTGGAGTCGCAGATCAGCATCCTGGAAGGCGATGTGAAGACCATTCCGGAAACGCTCGGATTTGAAAAGTATGATGTGGTGACCTGCAATCCTCCTTATTTTCCGGCGACTGACATGAGCGATAAAAACATAAGTGAACACATGGCGATTGCCCGGCACGAGCTGCATTTGACGCTGGACGAAGCGGTGCGCTCCGCGAGTCAACTTTTGAAACAGGGCGGAAAAGCCGCATTTGTCCACCGGGCAGGCCGGCTGATTGATTTGATCACTGCCATGCGCGCCAACCGGCTGGAGCCGAAACGGGTCCGGCTGGTGTACCCAAAAGCGGGGAAAGAAGCGAATACCTTATTGATCGAAGGAATAAAAGACGGCAAGCCGGATCTGAAAATCCTGCCGCCGCTGGTTGTTTACGGAGATGACGGAGAATACACGGAAGAAGTGCGGGAAATGCTTTATGGAGACAAGTAGCCATTATTTTTACGTGCTCGAATGCGCGGACAATTCTTATTACGCAGGCTATACGAATGATCTGCAAAAACGCCTGGAGGCGCATAATGCCGGAAAAGGCGCGAAATATACACGTGCAAGGGGACCGGCGCGGGTTATCCATTGCGAAGAATTTGCCACGAAACCCGAAGCGATGAAGGCGGAATACGCCTTCAAGCAATTAACGAAAGCGAAGAAAATCCGTTATATTGCTGAAGGAAAGGAGCAAGCCTGATGAAATCCCAGAAAAGTTTCCAGGAAACAACGGCCACTTTGTATCTTGTAGCGACGCCGATCGGCAATCTTGAAGACATTACGGTCCGTGCGCTGCGCATTTTAAAGGAAGTTGATATCATCGCGGCAGAAGATACGCGGAATACGAAGAAGTTATGCAATTACTTTGATATTCAAACGAAGCTTGTCAGCTACCATGAACACAATCAGGAAAGCGGGGGCTATAAGATCCTCGCCCATCTGGCAGAAGGACGGTCGGTGGCCCTTGTCAGTGATGCGGGAATGCCGTGCATTTCCGATCCGGGGGAAGATATTGTAAAACGGGCAATCGCGGAAGGCTTTCCGGTTGTGCCGATTCCCGGGGCCAATGCGGCGCTCAGTGCACTAATCGCTTCCGGCATCACACCTCAGCCATTCCAGTTCTATGGCTTTCTGTCGCGCAGCAAAAAGGAACGGCAGGCTGAACTTGAGCTATTGAGCCAAAACCGGGAAACGCTGATTTTCTATGAAGCGCCGCACCGGTTGAAAGAAAGCCTGAAGAGCATCCAGAAGAATTTCGGCAACGACCGCCGGATTGTGCTGGCGCGTGAAATCACGAAGAAATTCGAGGAATTCCTTAGAGGGACAGTGGAACAGGCGGTGGACTGGGCGGACGCCAATGAAGTACGCGGTGAATTTTGCATTGTCATCGAAGGCAATGCGGCACCGGACGTGATTGAAACCACAAACTGGTGGGAAGGCTTGTCGATTGAAGAACATGTCGAAGAAGTGATGGAGCGGGAACAATTGTCGTCCAAGGACGCCATCAAGAAGGTGTCAGCGGATCGGAAGTTGTCGAAACGTGACGTCTATCAGGCTTTTCATACGTAAAAACACAAAAAAAACCGGAGCGCATGAGCGTTCCGGTTTTAAAAATTATTTTTTAAGGTTGCCTTGAATTTCTTTCATCAGCATTTCTGCGCCTTCAGAACTCAGGACCAATTTGCCGCCGACAAGTTTCATGTTGTCGTCTGATACTTCGCCTGTTACAGCGCAAGTCATGTTCGGCATGTATTTCTTCAAAATGATTTTGTCGTCGTCGACATAAATCTCCAAAGCGTCTTTCTCAGCGATGCCCAATGTGCGGCGCAATTCGATTGGAATAACTACACGGCCCAATTCGTCAACTTTACGTACAATACCTGTTGATTTCATAAAATTCGTCCCCCTTGAAATTTTTAGATGCATTCGCCAAAATTCGACAATTACCACTTCCTGTCATAAATCATACCAACTACTCTCGTCTAGGTCAATAAAAAACTATCGGATTTATAATGAAATATCATAATTTTTGGTAGTTTTTCGATAGGATATAAAAATAAAGCTTACAAAACAGCAATTATCTGGTATTTGGAAAAAATAAACAAAAAATAACGTATAACATTTTTACAGAAAATCCCTGTCGAAACTCAACGTGAAACATTGTACAAAATTGCGGATTTCGTTAAAATGAACTTTATACAAACAAACTGGAGGAATTTTTCGTGACTGCAAAAAAAGAAACATTTTATTTAACCACTCCGATTTATTACCCAAGCGGAAAATTCCATATCGGAACCGCTTATACAACAGTCGCCTCTGATGCAATGGCCCGTTATAAACGCCTGCGCGGCTTCGATGTCCGCTTTTTGACGGGCATGGACGAGCACGGCCAGAAAATTGAGGAAAAGGCGAAGGAAGCCGGCCTTGATCCACAGGAATATGTCGATGGCATGGCGGAAGCGGCGAAAGCAGTATGGAAGACGATGGACATCAGCTACGACGATTTTATCCAGACAACTGAAACCCGCCACAAAGAAGGCGTTGAGAAGATTTTCCAGAAGTTCCTGGATAACGGCGACATTTATAAAGGCCATTACGAAGGCTGGTATTGCACGCCCTGCGAATCTTTCTACACGGAAAGCCAGCTTGAAAACGGCAATTGTCCGGATTGCGGGCGGCCGGTCCATAAAGTGAAGGAAGAGTCGTATTTCTTTAATATGAAGAAATACGCCGCACGCCTCCTCGATTATTATGAAAACAATGTCGAGTTTATCGAACCGGAATCACGGAAAAACGAAATGATCAATAACTTCATCAAGCCGGGGCTGGAGGACCTTTCCGTTTCCCGCACGTCGTTTGACTGGGGGATTCCGGTTCCGGGAGATCCGAAGCACGTTATTTATGTGTGGGTGGATGCTTTGTCGAATTATATTACTTCTCTTGGCTATGGCACTGACGACGATTCGCTGTTCAATAAATACTGGCCGGCGGATGTCCACGTAGTCGGCAAGGATATCGTCCGTTTCCACACGATCTACTGGCCGATTTTCCTGATGGCGCTCGATCTGCCATTGCCGAAAAAAGTTTTCGCCCATGGCTTCATCATGATGAAAGACGGCAAAATGTCGAAATCGAAAGGCAATGTAGTTTATCCGGAAATGCTGGTGGAACGCTACGGCCTGGATGCGACGCGTTACTTCCTGTTGCGGGAGCTGCCATTCGGTTCTGACGGCGTGTTTTCTCCGGAAGCGTTCATCGAACGGACAAATTACGATCTTGCCAACGATCTCGGGAATTTATTGAACCGTACCGTTTCCATGATCAATAAATACTTTGACGGCAATGTGCCGGTGGTCGATGGCCAGAAAACAGAATTCGACGCAACGCTCGAGCGGGTTGCGAAAGAAACGGTCGAAGTTTATGAGAAGCACATGGAAAAAATGCAGTTCAGCATGGTGCTGAGCGAAGTGTGGGTGCTGATTTCCAGAACCAATAAATACATTGATGAAACGCAGCCATGGGTATTGGCGAAAGATGAAGCCACCAAAGAACAGCTGGCGTCTGTCATGGCCCATCTGGCGGAAAGCCTGCGCATGACAGCGGTTATGCTGCAGCCATTCCTGCCGAATGCACCGAAACAGATTATCGAACAGCTTGGCTTGTCCGAAGAATACCTGGCTTGGGAAACGTTGGACGGCTTCGGCAAGATTCCTGCGGATACAAAAGTAACGGCTAAAGGAACACCAATTTTCCCGCGTCTCGAAATCGAACCGGAAGTTGCATATATCCGTGATCAAATGCGCGGCGGTGCACCGGCAGAACCGGAAGAAGCAGTAGAAGAAGTTCCGGACGTGCCGGAAATCACGATTGATGATTTTGCAAAGGTTGATCTTCGTGCTGCGACGGTCACAGCCTGTGAGCCGGTACCGAAGACGTCGAAACTGCTGAAGCTGCAGCTGGATTTGGGATATGAGCAGCGTCAGGTGGTTTCGGGAATTGCAGAGCATTACAAGCCGGAAGAACTGGTCGGCAAAAAAGTGGTGGTCGTGGCAAATCTCAAACCGGTGAAACTGCGGGGCGAATTGTCCCAGGGGATGATTCTGGCTGGTGAGAAGGACGGCTTTCTGACTATGGCATCAATTGCCGAAAAATTGCCGAATGGCGCAAAAATTAAATAAATCCTGATCGAAGATGGTCCGCTTGACTGAGCGGGCCATTTTTATTATGGTGAATTTTGCGGTCTTTTTTTCATCCGTTCAGGGAAAAATGTCATGCAAAAAAGATGTTTTGTTATACAAATGTAATATTACTGAGAAGAAAGAAATGAAGTTAACAGATAAAATAAAGCTTAACGTAAGGAGAATGCATATGTTTATTGATACCCACGTACATTTAAATGCTGACCAATACGACGATGATTTGAAAGAAGTCATCGAACGCGCATTAGAAAAAAATGTTACCAAAATGATTGTCATCGGGTTTGACCGGAAAACGATTGAGCGCGCGATGGCATTAATAGAAGAATACGATTTCCTTTATGCAGTGATTGGCTGGCATCCGGTGGATGCGGTTGATTTCACAGATGAGGACCTGGACTGGATTGAGGAACTTTCTTCCCACCCGAAAGTGGTTGGGATCGGTGAAACGGGCTTGGATTACCATTGGGACAAATCACCCAAGGAAGTGCAGCAGGAAGTTTTCCGCAAGCAGATACGGCTGGCGAAAAAACTGCAGCTGCCGATCATCATCCATAATCGCGAAGCGACAGAAGACGTCTTGCGCATCCTGAAAGAGGAAAACGCGGCTGAAGTCGGCGGCATTATGCACTGCTTCGGCGGCAGCGTCGAAACGGCACAGATCAGCATCGACATGAATTTCATGATTTCCCTCGGGGGACCGGTGACATTCAAGAATGCCAAAAAGCCCAAGGAAGTCGCAGCACAGATCCCGCTCGAACATTTATTGATCGAAACGGACGCGCCTTATCTTGCGCCTCACCCTTACCGCGGAAAACGCAATGAACCTTCCTATGTAACGCTGGTGGCGGAAGAAATCGCCCGCTTGAAGGACTTGCCGGTGGAAGAAGTGGCAAAAATAACCACCCAGAACGCTGAAAAATTCTTTAAATTGAACTAAAGAGAAAAAATAACGGCAACCCGTTCTAATTGACAGGGATGTAAATGAGTCTATATAATCACACAGGTGAATGAGGAGGAGTTACATTTGACGAAAGAAGAAGAGGATAATAATTACTCAACAATAAAAACATCCAAAAAGAAATCAGTGATCATCACATTGGCTACAGTGCTGATGTTTGCGGCAGTTATGGTTTTCGCAATTTATGAAGGCACGAAGAACACGGTCACGATGATTTCCAACGGTGAAAAAGAAGAAGTGAAAACCCACGCTGAAACAGTAGAGACATTTCTGGCAGAGCAGGAAATCAAAGTGGGCCAGGATGACTATTTGAGCCATACAGCGGAAGCTTCAATTGATAAAGATATCGTAATCGAATGGACGAAAGCTGATCAGTTCACCGTTACAGTTGACGGCAAAGCGACATCGGCCTGGACTACTTCGAATACCGTCGAAGATATTTTGGCAAAAGCAGGGATTGAAGTTACGGAACACGATAAAGTAACACCTGCACTTAATGAAGAAGTGGATGCAAACACAGCAATTTCTGTTGAAAAAGCATATGAAGTTACAATTCTTGATGGACTGGAAGAAAAGAAGGTATGGTCCACTTCGACTACGGTCGCTGACTTTTTAAAACAGCATAAAATCACTTTAAGCGATCTTGATCGCGTTGAAAAAGAAATGGATGAGTTAATCCTGCCCGGATCTGAAGTTAAAGTTGTTCGTGTAGAAAAGGTCACCGATGTAGTGGAAGATAAAGTGAAGTTCGCCAAAGAGACAAAGAAAGATTCGTCTCTTCTAAAAGGATCTGAAAAAGTGGTTCAAAAAGGCGAAGAAGGTCTTGTAGAAAAGACTTATGAAATTGTAATGGAAAACGGCAAAGAAGTGAAACGCGAACTAAAAGGTGAAAAAGTATTGAAAGAAGCGAAAAAACAAGTTGTCGCAGTTGGGACAAAAACGGTTGTAGCAAGCATTTCCCGCGGTGCTGATACGAAAGCAACAGCTCCGGCGCCGAAAAAAGCGACTCCGGCCCCGGCCCCTAAGCCAGCAGCAACATCGACTAAAACAACACAAACAGCTGCACCGGTTCAAAGCAGTGAACCATCAAGCAGCCGGGAGTTCTATGTATCGGCAACAGCCTACACAGCTTTTTGCACGGGTTGCTCAGGCATCACTGCAACAGGCATCAACCTGAAAGCGAACCCGCATCTGAAAGTTATCGCTGTGGATCCTTCTGTTATCCCGCTTGGTTCCAAAGTATGGGTTGAAGGATATGGATATGCAATCGCCGGTGACACTGGCGGAGCGATAAAAGGCAATAAGATCGATATTTTCATGCCGGACCGTTCTGCGGCATTGGCATTCGGCCGCAAACAAGTTAAAATTAAAATTCTGGATTGAAGATGGCAATGGAAAGCTTTCCCGGGGCACCCCGGGAAAGCTTTTTACATGTTCATCTATAAAAGAGTAAACTGGATTAAGTTGAAATAAATAAGTAGAGCAGCAAATCTTCTGCAAAACAGCTAACCCATGCTATTGCAACGATTTTGCGCAGGAGCTGACTTCAGTTCAACTTAAACTAAAACAAACAGCTTTGAAACGAGGAACATATATATGAAGATAAAAGAAGTGATCGTGGTCGAAGGAAAAGATGACACCGTCGCCATCAAGCGCGCGGTGCAGGCAGACACCATTGAAACGAACGGGTCGGCTATTTCTGAAGAAACCCTGCAAAAAATAGCACATGCCGCTGCCAAACGGGGTGTAATTGTTTTCACCGATCCCGATTATCCCGGCAGGCGGATCCGTGCTATCATTGAGGAATATGTGCCGACAGCCAAGCATGCATTTTTGGCGAAAGAAAAAACCATTGCGAAAAACGGCAAAGGCCTGGGCATCGAACACGCCAAAGATGAAGACATCCAGGAAGCGCTGGCTTCGGTCCATACGCTTTGGAACAATGAAACACCACCCGAAATCACTTTGGAAGACTTGCTGACGGCCCGTCTCATTGCACACCCGCAGGCAAGACAACGGCGCACAGAGCTCGGCAACCAGCTGCAGATCGGCTATACGAATGGCAAGCAGCTTGCCAAACGTCTCCATATGTTCGGCATCACGAAACAGCAATTCATTGAAGCGGTGCAGGCGCTCAATCAGGAGGAACTCAAATGATGAAAGATATTGCTACACCTATACGGACCCAGGAAATTATGGCGAAACACGGGTTAACCGTGAAGAAAAGCCTGGGCCAGAACTTTCTGATCGACCCTAACATCTTACGGAAAATCGTCAACCAGGCAGATTTGACCAAGCAATCCGCAGCGATTGAGATAGGCCCTGGGATAGGTGCATTGACTGAGCACCTGGCGCGCGCATCCGGCAAGGTCCTGGCTTTTGAAATTGACCAGCGGCTGCTGCCGGTGCTTGAAGATACGCTGTCACCTTACGACAATGTCAGCATCGTCCATTCAGATATCCTCAAAGCGGATGTGGCCGAAGCCATCGAGAAAGAACTGGCAGGCTACGAAGACATTATGGTAGTCGCCAATTTGCCGTATTACGTCACCACGCCGATTATCATGAAACTATTAATGGAGAAGTTGCCGATTCGCGGCCTGGTCGTCATGCTGCAAAAAGAAGTGGCGGAGCGGATCACTGCAAAACCGGGAACCAAAGCATACGGTTCCCTGTCGATTGCCATCCAGTATTATACGGAAGTCGAAATGACCCTGACGGTGCCGAAAGGCGTCTTCATGCCGCAGCCCAATGTCGACTCCGCTGTTATTCGCATGATTAAGCGTCCGACGCCGCAGGTAGAAGTCATCGATGAGGACTTTTTCTTTAAAGTGACGAGAGGTTCTTTCGTGCAGCGCAGAAAAACCATCTTCAACAACCTTCAGGTGGTAATGCCGGCAGGAAAAGAAAAGAAAGAGCTTATTCTGAAAGCATTGGAAGAAGCGGAGATCGACCCGATTCGACGAGGTGAAACGCTGTCGATCAAAGAATTCGGAGTGCTTGCGGACAAGCTGTACAGCTATTTCGCCTAAAAATCGATAATCTGTTGAAAAACGGGCACAACTCGCAAAAAAAATGGATATTTCGAATAAATAAATATTGACACCAAGCGCATTCAGAGATAAAATTAAAAATTTATTTGACAATTTGGGCATTTTGTAGTAAGGTTTATTTATAGTGAGGTGTAGACAAAATGCCCAAAACTTTGGCGGATATTAAAAAGTCGTTGGATTTGCATTTAGGGAAACGATTGCTGTTGAAAGCAAACGGAGGTCGCAAGAAAACGGTCGAACGTGCCGGAATCCTGCGCGAAACATATCACTCCGTGTTCGTAATTGAGTTAGATCAAGATGAACATGCATTTGAAAGAGTGTCCTACAGCTACGCGGACATCCTGACAGAAGCAGTGGAAATCACTGTGTATGAAGGTACAGAAGATGCTTTAGTCGTTAAATAATTGAACTATATCCTTAATTTTTCTTTGTAGCCCCTCCCTTGCCGTCTTCGGCAGCGCAGGGGCTTTTTGTTTGGGCAAAAAATATTTTTTTAATAGGTTGGATGGACGGCGCCCAGCCCCTCGGGTCGTAAGCCAGCCCAGCTGCGCGGCCAAGGCCACTTCGCTGGTCTTCTTATGCCTTTCGGAGCTAAACGGGCCCGTCGCTTTTCTAGTGTCCAGACTCCGGCGGCCCAGCCCCTCGGGTCATAAGCCAGTCCAGCTGCGCGGCCAAGGCCACTTCGCTGGGCCGTCTTACGCCTTTCGGAGCAAAACGGGCGCCGTCGCTTTTCTGCTTTCTTTTCCCAAAAACTCCCCATTTCACCTCCATGTGTTAAAATAGTCTTCATTAGAATATAAAAGGAGGCAGTGGAGATGCTCTATGTGAAAGCGCCTGCCAAAATCAATTTAACATTGGACGTATTACATAAAAGACCTGACAATTACCACGAAGTCGAAATGATCATGACCACTGTGGACCTTGCAGACCGCATCGGGCTGAAGGAAACTGAACGGGGAATCCACATAGAGTCAGCTGACCGCTTTGTGCCGAATGATTCACGCAACCTTGCCTACCAGGCGGCAAAGTTAATCAAAGATACATACCACATCAAATCCGGCGTCATCATCAAACTGGACAAACAGATTCCGGTTGCTGCCGGACTTGCCGGTGGCAGCAGTGATGCAGCCGCCACCCTGAAAGGCTTGAACAAGCTGTGGAAGCTCAATTTGTCCTTGGATGAGCTGGCCGAACTCGGCACGAAAATCGGTTCGGATGTGGCGTTCTGCGTTTACGGGGGCACAGCACTCGCGAAAGGCCGCGGAGAAATTATCCAGCAGCTTCCCGCTCCACCCAATTGCTGGGTGATCCTGGCCAAACCGACAATCGGTGTTTCCACTGCCGAAGTCTACGGTGCATTTGATGTCAATAAAGCTGAACATCCGGATACGCGGAAAATGGTCGAAGCCATTGAATCGAAAGATTATGCCGCTGTCTGCGCGAACCTGGGGAATGCGCTGGAAAGTGTAACGCTGTCCCTTTATCCGGAAGTGGCGCAAATCAAAGAACAAATGAAAAAATTCGGCGCGGATGCTGTGCTGATGAGCGGCAGCGGGCCGACCGTCTTTGGACTGGTGCAGCAGGAAGCGCGCATTCCGCGCATTTATAACGGGCTTCGTGGATTTTGTGCAGAAGTATATGCGGTAAGATTGGTCGGCGAGCGGGACCCACTTGCTTAAAGACGGATAATTATGGTAAGTTTTCTATAAAACATTCGTGTTTAGGAGAGTGGAATATGAAGTGGAAACGCAGTGAACGTTTAGTCGACATGACGCATTATTTATTGGAGCATCCACATAAATTGATTCCGCTGACGTATTTTGCAGATTTGTACCAATCGGCAAAGTCATCGATCAGTGAAGACCTTGGAATCGTCAAGGAGACCTTTGAGGAAAAAGGCATCGGTTTATTGGCCACTGTGCCGGGCGCTGCAGGGGGCGTGAAATATATCCCGAAATTGCAGGAACCGGAAATCAGAGGCATCATGCAGGAACTCATCAGTGAATTGAGCCATTCGGATCGGTTGTTGCCGGGCGGTTATCTCTACATGACGGACGTACTTGGCAATCCTGATATGATGAATCGCGTAGGCAAAGTTTTTGCTACGGCATTTGCGCATCATAAAATCGATGTCATCATGACGGTTGCGACAAAAGGCATTCCAATCGCCCACGCCATCGCCCGCCATCTGAATGTGCCGGTCGTCATCGTCCGCCGCGACAGCAAAGTCACCGAAGGCTCCACGGTCAGCATCAATTACGTGTCGGGTGCATCCCGCCGTATCCAGACAATGGTTTTGTCGAAGCGCAGCATGAGCAGCGGACAGCGGGTGCTCATCACTGATGATTTCATGAAAGTCGGCGGTACAATGAACGGCATGAAAAATCTTCTGGAAGAATTCGAGTGTACGCTTGCCGGCGTTGCCGTGCTGGTGGAAGCCGAACATACAGATGAGCAGCTTGTCGAAAAATACCTGTCCCTCGTTAAATTGCGTGAAGTGAGCGAAAAAGAACGGAAAATCGAGTTGCAGGAAGGCAATTATTTCTCGGATGGAGGAGTTTGATATGAAATACGTAGCTACTGAAGGAGCGGCCGCAGCGATAGGCCCATATTCACAGGGGATTGTTACAGGCAATATGTTTTACAGTTCAGGACAGATCCCATTGACACCTGCGGGGGAACTTGCCGCAGATTCGATTGGTGAACAAACCCATCAGGTTTTCGCCAATCTGAAAGCGGTACTTGCCGAGGCAGGCTCATCTCTCGATCATGTCGTGAAAACAACGGTTTTCATCAAGGACATGAACGATTTTGCTGCAATGAATGAAATCTATGCTTCTTATTTCGGTGACCACAAACCGGCCCGTTCCACAGTGGAAGTGGCCAGGCTGCCGAAAGATGTGAAAGTTGAAATCGAAGTTATCGCGAATGTTAAATGAAGAGATGAAGCTGCCTTTTACAGGCAGTTTTATTTTTTTATCATAAAAACAAAATATTCTAATAAATTTTGTAATTTATGAAGGAGATTAGTCCTTAATAGCGAATACCATAAAACAGGTCCAAAAATTGCATCTTAGGGGAGAGGTGATGAAAGAATGGAAGTTACTGATGTGAGGTTGAGAAGAGTTCAAACGGATGGCCGTATGAGAGCAATCGCTTCCATCACCCTGGACAACGAATTTGTTGTGCATGATATTCGGGTGATTGATGGAAATGATGGTTTGTTTGTAGCGATGCCAAGCAAAAGAACTCCGGATGGTGAATTCAGAGATATAGCACATCCGATTAATTCTGGAACGCGCAACAAACTTCAGCAAGCTGTGTTGACCGCGTATGCACAAAGTGAAACTGACCCTGTTTATGAAGAAGCCGGGGTATGATACCAAACGACAAAAGAGCCCTCACATGAGACAGGCTCTTTTTTGTTTGGAGAAAAATTCCGTTGTCCAGTCTCCGGCGCCCGGCTCTTCGGGTCACCCGAAAGACGGTTCGGCTGGGCGGCAAAAAGCGGCGAACAGCTGGACTGGCTTCGGAACATGAAAGGGCGCACCAGCTTCATCGCCCCGTGTCGTCCGAACTTCCTTCGCGCAACTTCCGGTTGAGCCGGCGCTCGCGCTTTTCTCATTTGTAATGGGATTGTCATGGCTGCAAACCTTGAAAAATCAGGGTTTTTCCGATATAGTTAAGAAAAGCGGGGACGACGTCATAGCCTTATGGCAATGCTGTTATATCTAATAGAGAGAAAATGCATGCCTCTGTTTAAAACAGAAAAATGCAATGGAATATGCCGCAACGGCTTTTTTTTGCGCTCAGACGCATTGGTTTTATTGGTTTCAAGCAAGAAACTCGGAAATAAATCTGATAGACGGAGGATCGATACATGACGAATACATATGCAGTAATACTGGCGGCCGGACAAGGTACGCGAATGAAATCCAAATTGTATAAAGTGTTGCATCCGGTATGCGGAATGCCGATGGTCGAGCATGTAACCGGCAATATCTCAAAGCTTGGTGTCGAAAAAATCGTTACAATTGTCGGTCACGGTGCGGAAAAAGTACAGGACCAACTTGGTGACAGCAGCGATTACGCACTGCAGGAAGAGCAGTTGGGAACGGCGCATGCTGTTCAGCAAGCAGCTTCCCTGATCGAAGGGAAAGCGGGGACGACATTGGTGGTTTGCGGAGATACACCGCTGATACGCACGGAGACGATGCAGTCATTGCTTGACCATCACAGTTCTACCCAAGCCAAAGCGACCATCCTTACAGCGATTGCGGATGATCCTGCTGGCTATGGCCGGATTATCCGGGATGGCAGCGGCCAGGTGTCGAAAATCGTCGAGCAAAAAGACGCCACGCCGGAAGAGCAGCAGGTTAATGAAATCAACACGGGCACTTACTGCTTTGACAATGAAGCATTGTTCGAAGCTTTGAAACTCGTTTCAAATGATAACGTGCAAGGAGAATATTACTTGCCGGATGTTATCGAAATCCTGCAAAAACAAAACGAAATCGTCGCGGCATACGCCACGGACAGTTTTGATGAAACCCTTGGCGTCAACGATCGTGTGGCTTTGAGCCGGGCGGAGAGCATCATGCGCGTACGGATAGCTGAAAAACATATGCGCGGAGGCGTTTCCATCATCGACCCGTCTTCCACATATATCAGTGCAGAAGCCCAAATAGGGGCGGATACGGTGATTTATCCGAACGTCATGATTGAAGGCCCGACGGTAATTGGCGAGGACTGCTTCATTTCTTCCAACAGCCGCATCGTTTCGAGCATTATCGGAGACCGCACTGAAATCCGTTCTTCCGAAATTTACAACAGCACAATCGGCACAGACACGGCTGTCGGGCCGTTCGCCCACGTGCGTCCGGACAGCAACCTGGGCAATGAAGTCAAAATCGGTAATTTTGTCGAAGTGAAAAAATCCGAAGTTGGCAATGGCAGCAAAGTTTCCCACCTCAGTTATATCGGTGATGCGGAAGTGGGCACAAACGTAAATATCGGCTGCGGCACCATCACAGTCAATTACGACGGCAAAAATAAGCACCTCACGAAGATTGAAGACGACTCATTTATCGGCTGCAACTCAAACCTGATTGCACCAGTTACCATCGGCAAAGGTTCCTATGTAGCGGCAGGCTCTACGATTTCCAAGGATGTCCCCGATGACGCCCTGGCAATTGCACGGGCCCGCCAGGAAAATAAAGAAGGCTATGCTTCAAAATTAAACGCGAAAAAATAGGAGGCACACTTTAATGGGTTATCAAAATGCAGACAGTAAACTGAAAATCTTTTCATTGAATTCGAATAAGGAATTAGCAGAGGAAATTGCAGAAAACGTTGGAATTCCACTCGGAAAGAGTTCGGTTACACACTTCAGTGACGGAGAAATTCAAATCAACATCGAAGAAAGCATTCGCGGCTATGACGTCTTTATTGTCCAGTCAACTTCTCAGCCCGTCAACGAAAACCTGATGGAGCTGCTTATCATGATTGACGCGGTAAAACGTGCTTCAGCCCGCACCGTCAACGTGGTCATCCCATATTACGGTTATGCACGCCAGGACCGCAAAGCACGTTCACGTGAGCCGATCACTGCGAAGCTGGTGGCGAATCTTTTGGAGACGGCCGGAGCTACACGTGTGGTTGTACTGGATCTGCATGCGCCCCAAATCCAGGGCTTCTTTGATATTTTGATTGACCATTTAGTGGCAGTGCCCCTACTCTCGGAATATTTCCTGAACGAAAGCGGCATCGACCTTGAAAACGTCATCGTCGTTTCGCCTGATCATGGTGGCGTGACGCGTGCACGCAAAATGGCAGACCGCCTGAAAGCCCCGATTGCCATTATTGATAAACGCCGTCCGCGCCCGAACGTAGCTGAAGTAATGAACATCGTCGGCAATGTCGAAGGCAAGACAGCGATCATCATCGATGACATTATCGACACCGCAGGCACGATATCGATTGCGGCCAGTGCTTTGATCGAAAGTGGAGCGAAAGAGGTTTACGCTTGCTGTACACATCCGGTGCTTTCAGGTCCAGCTATTCAGCGCATCGATGATTCGGTCATCAAAGAATTGATCATCACCAACTCAATCGCTTTGCCGGAAGAAAAAAATTCTCCGAAAATCAAGCAATTGTCTGTAGCTAAGCTATTGGCGGAAACGATCGTTCGCGTACACGAACAAAAATCAGTCAGCACGCTATTCGACTGAGCAGAAAACCCATGCCCATGCGCCCCGGTTTGATGTTAGCGGAGTAAGGGTATATACTAACTATGGACATTTATAAAATTTGGAGGGTGAAATTTATATGGCTACAAAAATGAAAGCACAAAAAAGAGAAAGCGGTACACCGAACTCAGCACTGACAGAACTGCGAGGCAAAGGCAACGTACCAGGAATCGTTTACGGCTATAAAGCTGAAACCACTCCACTTACTGTAGCAGAAATAGATTTGATCAAAACGCTGCGCGAATCAGGACGCAATGGTGTCATCAACCTGGAATTGGATGGCAAGACTTATAATGTGGTCTTAAGTGATTATCAAATGGACACTTTGAAAGGCAATTTCAAGCATGTCGACTTTTTGGCAATCAATATGTCCGATGAACTTGAAATCGCTGTAACTGTCCACACAGTGGGCGAAGCTGCCGGTGAAAAAGAAAACGGCATCGTGAACCAGCCAAACCGCGAAGTTCACATTAAAGTGAAGCCTTCGGAAATTCCGGATTCAATCGATGTGGATGTCAGCAAACTAGAAATCGGCGATCACCTGTCTGTTGGAGATATCCGCGATACGGTGGCGTATGAAATTCTTGACGAAGACGATTTCCTATTGGTATCTGTAACAGCACCACGTACGCAGGAAGAAATCGACGAGCTTGAAGAAACTACTGAAACTGAAGGCGCTGAGCCGGAAGTTGTCGGAACTGAAGAAGACGAGTCCGAAAAAGAAGCTTAAAATTACAACAGAAGAGAACGGGGACTGTCTTCTGGCAGTCCCCATTTTTTCATTAACAGCAGCATATGATAAAATAGACAGCAGTGAACAGCAAAGGACGAGTTGCGATGAAATTGATTATCGGCCTGGGCAATCCAGGCAAAACATACGAGCAGACCCGGCACAATATCGGCTTCCACGTGATTGACCATTTGGCATCGAAGTGGAACGCCCCGTTGGCACAGGCGAAATTTAAAGGCATGCATTCAGTCATTCACCGACCGGAAGGCAAAGTGATGCTGTTGAAGCCGTTGACGTACATGAATTTATCCGGTGAAAGTGTCAGTGCGGTGATGGACTACTACGATATCGGCATTGATGATATCCTCGTGATCTATGATGACCTGGACCTGCCGACCGGCCAATTGCGGTTGCGGCAAAAAGGCAGTGCCGGCGGACACAACGGCATCAAGTCACTGATCCAGCATTTGGGTACCCAGAACTTCAACCGGATCCGGATTGGGATAAGCCGCCCGCCGGCCGGCATGAAGGTGCCGGACTATGTATTATCCAAGTTTTCAAAAGAAGAAAGCGCGGATATCGCGGATGCTGTCCATAGGAGTGCAGAAGCCTGTGAATTCTGGCTTGCCAAACCCTTTATCGAAGTAATGACTAAATACAATGGAGCATAGAACTGCTTTGGCGCAAATTGCGTTCAGAGCTTTTTTCTGGTTCCTGGGAGAGGAGGAATCTTCATGAAGCCTATATTGCAGGCGTTTTCAGAGGATTCTCATGTACAAAACTTAATTGCCGATTTGAAGAAAGGGCAGGATCACCAGCTTGTTTCAGGATTGTCGGGCAGTGGCCGGACGTTATTTTACCGTACGCTGTATGCAGAGCTGGAGGCGCCGCTGTTGATTGTCACGCCAAATTTATTGCATGCGCAGCGTGTCTACGATGATCTGGTGAAGTTATTGGGGGAAGAGCTTGTCCATTTGTATCCGGCCGAAGAATTGATAGCGGCAGATGTCTCCTTCTCAGGGCCGGAATTGCGTGCCCACCGAATTGATACCCTGGACCATATGGCGAATACCGGAAAAGGTGTTTACATCACGCCGGTCGCCGGCTTGCGAAAATTATTGCCTACCCGGCAACGATGGGACGCCTCGACTTTACGGGTGGAAGATGGCGAAGAGTTGGATACGGACCAATGGCTGTTGAACCTGGTAGCCATGGGGTACACTCGCACGACGATGGTGACTGCGCCTGGTGAATTTGCGTTGCGCGGGGGTATTCTGGATATATATCCACTGAATTTTGAGCATCCGGTACGAATTGAATTATTCGACACGGATGTCGACTCTATCCGTATTTTCAACGCGGAAGACCAGCGCTCACTGAAAAAAATCACTTCATTATGCATTTTGCCGGCAAACGAACTGGTCCTTGATCAAACGCAGCGAAGCGCATTGGCGGACAGCATTGAGGAACAGTTGGCCATCACCTTAAAGAAAACTAAGAATGACGATACGAAAGAGTTGTTGTTTCAGTCTATTCAGCACGATATCGACACCCTGCGCCAGGGGGACATGCCGGATCAGGCAGCGAAATATGCATCTTTGGTGAAAACCCAATCCGCTTTTCTCGGCGATTATTTCCCGGGAAATGGATTTGTCTTCTTTGATGAACTGGGCCGCATCCAGGAAATGACGGAAACTCTGGAACGTGAAGAAGGCGAATGGATCGTTTCCTTGTTGGAAGAAGGGAAATTTCTGCAGGACATCAGCCTTTCACACACGTTTCGTGAAGTGATCAGCCGATTGGAACAGAAGATGACGTACCTGTCCCTGTTCGTCCGGACCTTCCCGATGGTCTCGGTCAAAAAATCCGTTGTCTTTTCCAGCAAGCCGATGCAGTCGTTCCATGGCCAGATGAATTTATTGCAGGGGGAAATGGAACGCTGGGTCATGGGGAAATTCCGTGTATTTGTCGTAGCGGATGGTGAAGAACGGCTGCAAAAAGTCCGTTCAGTGCTGGATGATTACGGCATTGAAGCGGAAATCATCACCCCATCGACTATCGTTCAGCCGGGCAAAGTTTATCTGGTGGATGGGGACCTCAGCAACGGTTTCGAGATGTCGCTGCAGCGCTTTGCGGTCATCACCGATTCCGAATTGTTCAAACAGCAGGCGAAGAAAAAAACGCGTGCGCAAAAACTGACGAACGCCGAACGCATCAAAAGCTATTCGGAAATCAAGCCGGGCGATTATATTGTCCACGTCCACCACGGAATTGGCCGTTACGTCGGCATCGAAACGCTGGAAGTAAAAGGTGTTCATAAAGACTACCTCCACATTGTCTACAAAGCGGACGATAAATTGTTTGTGCCGGTCGACCAGATTGACCTGATCCAAAAATACATTGCGTCGGAAGAAAAAGCGCCAAAACTCCACAAAATGGGCGGCGCAGAGTGGAAAAAGACCCGCGCGAAAGTGTCGAAAGCTGTCCAGGATATTGCGGACGACCTGATCAAACTATACGCCGAACGGGAAGCGTTGAAAGGCTTCTCCTTCACGAAAGAGCAGGACATGCAGCGGCAGTTTGAATCGGAATTCCCTTATGACGAAACGGTCGACCAATTGCGTTCGATCAATGAAGTCAAAAAGGACATGGAAAAAGAACGTCCGATGGACCGTTTGATTTGCGGCGATGTCGGTTACGGCAAAACGGAAGTTGCGATACGCGCAGCTTTCAAAGCGGTGCTGGACGGCAAACAGGTCGCGTTCCTGGTGCCGACGACCATACTCGCGCAGCAGCATTTCGAGACGATGAGTGAGCGCTTTAAAGATTATCCGATTGAAGTGGGCCTCATGAGCCGCTTCCGCTCGAAAAAGCAGCAGGCGGAAACTGTCAAAGGATTGAAAAACGGTTCAGTCGACGTTGTCGTAGGCACACACCGGATCCTGTCGAAAGATATGCAGTATAAAGATCTCGGTCTATTGATCATCGACGAAGAACAGCGCTTTGGTGTCACCCATAAAGAGAAGATCAAGCAGATGAAGACCAATGTCGATGTGTTGACCCTTACGGCTACGCCGATTCCGCGGACACTTCATATGTCGATGATCGGTGTCCGGGATCTGTCGGTAATCGAAACGCCACCGGCCAACCGTTTCCCTGTTCAAAGCTATGTAATGGAACAGAACGGAACCCTCGTGCGCGAAGCAATTGAACGCGAAATGGCCCGCAGTGGCCAGGTGTTTTATTTGTATAACCGGGTCGACGACATGACAAGGAAAGTGGAAGAACTGCAGCAGTTGGTGCCGGAAGCCCGCATCGGCTATGCGAACGGCCAAATGTCCGAAACCGAATTGGAATCGGTCATTCTCAGTTTCCTGGACGGCGACTACGATGTACTGGTGACAACGACGATCATTGAAACCGGTATCGATATTCCGAACGTCAACACGCTGATCGTCGAAAATGCAGACCGCATGGGCTTGTCCCAGCTGTATCAGCTGCGTGGACGTGTCGGCCGTTCGAGCCGTGTTGCCTACGCCTATTTCATGTATCAGCGCGATAAAGTGCTGACGGATGTCGCCGAAAAACGCCTCATGGCCATCAAGGAATTTACCGAACTCGGTTCCGGATTCAAGATTGCGATGCGCGATTTGACGATTCGCGGCGCGGGGAATCTCCTCGGCTCCCAGCAGCATGGCTTTATTGACTCGGTCGGTTTCGATCTTTATTCCCAAATGTTGGAAGAGGCGATCGAAGAACGCCAGAGCGGCATCAAAAAAGAGCCGGTTCAGGAAATTGAGATTTCGATTGATACCGATGCGTATATTCCGGATTCCTATATCAGCGACGGCTACCAGAAGATCCAGATGTACAAACGGGTCAAAGGCATAGATGAGGCGGAGGAAGTCGCGGAACTGCAGGATGAACTGATTGACCGTTTCGGCGATATGCCGCTGGAAACCGACCGTCTGCTCCGCATTGCACTCATGAAAGTGTGGGGACGCAGTGTGGGCGTCGAGTCGATCAAACAAAACGGCAAAAGGATTTCCATCAAGCTCACCGAAAAAGGCACAGCGGCTGTCAATGGCGGCAAGCTTGTCGAAGAATCAGCCGCCTATGGCCGTGCAGTCGGTTTCAGCATGGTCGGCCAACAGCTTGTGATGGCAATCGATGAAAATAAAACAGGCAAACACCATCCTTTCGATGTTCTGGAAGGGATGATGAAATTATTGCCGGAATCTCTCCGGGAAGTGGAAACGACAAATTAAAGGGATGAATGGAATGGGTGAAGCCGGTTGAACACAGAAGGTGCGATGAAATCATTTATGAAAGGCGCGGTCCTTCTGACGCTGGCCGGCCTGATCGTGAAAATTCTCAGTGCGGTCTACCGGGTGCCCTTCCAGAACATGGTCGGGGACCAGGGTTTCTATATTTATCAGCAGGTATATCCGTTTATCGCGGTTTTCGGCATCTGGACCTCATACGGATTTGCTGTTGCCGTTTCCAAAATGCTGGCCGATTCCGACCGGCAGGAGCATCGGGCCATTTTCCGCATCGCTTTCTGGGTGATTGCCGGAATCTCGCTCGTGATATTTGCGGCTCTCTTTCTGGGCGCAGACCTTTTGGCGGCGTGGATGGGCGATGGCCAGTTAAGCGGCTTGTTGAAAGTAGGATCTTTTGCGGTGCTCCTGATGGCGCCTCTCGCGGTCATGAAAGGTTCCTTTCAGGCAAGCAGCCGCATGGAGCCGGTCGCTTATGCACAGGTTACTGAGCAGGTAATCCGCGTGGCGGTCATTCTGCTGGGCACCTGGATTGTCGTCACGAATGGATTCTCGCTATACACTGCGGGCCAGACAGCGATGCTGGGTGCGGTCATAGGAGAATTGGCGGCAGTCGGCTTGCTGATTTATTTCTTCTATAAAAAAATTGTATGGCATCCACAGCCGGCAGCGGTCCCCCTGTGGCCGACGGTCAAAAAGATGCTGGTAATAAGCCTGAGCGTCAGCATGAGCTCGTTGATCCTGCTGATTTTTCAGATGGCGGATTCTTTCAGCGTTTTCCGCCTGCTTGAGGCAAGCGGATGGGAAACGCTCCGGGCAATGGAACAAAAAGGCATCTACGACAGAGGCCAGCCACTTGCCCAGTTCGGGTTGCTAGTGGCCACATCACTAGCGCTGTCGATTGTGCCGCTGGTTGCGCAGATGCAGCGCAAAAAGAATGGCCGTTCAGCACAGCTTTACGCCAAACTCGCTTACCGGATTTCGCTCTTGTTCGCCGTCGCGGCTGCAGCGGGACTGACCTTTGTCATGCCCTATGTCAATGAAATGCTGTTTCAGACCAGGGAACAATCAGCAGCGCTCATTGTTTTCAGCTGGCAGATTGTCTGGATGTCGTTGCTCCTGATACTTACGGCATTGCTGCAGGGCATAGGAAAAGTTCGCGTGCCTGCGCTCCTGATGGCGGGTGGCCTGGTGGTGAAAATCATCGGCAACTGGCTGCTGGTTCCGGTTTACGGCGTGATGGGGGCTGCGCTGGCGGGGAATCTGGGGCTCGCATTTATTGTTTGCGGGCTGGTCCTGTACTTTAAAATACAATGGCCGCTGCAATTTGCCCCTCCCCGTTTTTACGGCTGGCTGTTTGCAGCATCGGCCGCGATGGGCGCAGTCGTGCTCGGATGGGCAGTGTTTACGGACTGGACGCTGTTCGATGCATTGCCAAGCCGGTTCGCGGCAACGCTGACAGCGCTGACCGCAGTGCCGCTGGGCGCTGCTGTGTTCCTGGTCTTAATTGCGCGGAGCCGCATCATTACGGAAAAACAATGGTATGTCATGCCGTTCGGCCGGAAAATGGCGAAACTGCAACTGGCCATCAATTCAAAGAAAAAAGGTGATGGACGATGAATACGATCCATATTATCGGACTCGGCGCTGGCGATCTCGACCAGCTGCCGCTCGGTGTTTATAAAAAACTGAAAAACGCGGACCGCTTATATGTACGGACCGCAGACCACCCTGTGCTCGCCGAATTGGCGAATGAAGGGCTGGCGTACGAAAGTTTTGATGAAATTTACGAAAAGCACGATGATTTCGCGCCGGTCTACAAAGAAATTGCCGATACCCTGCTCACACTTTCGACAGACGGACCCGTCGTTTATGCCGTTCCGGGCCATCCGCTTGTGGCAGAGCAGACCGTGCAGCATCTCATCGAAGCGGAAAAAGCGGGAAGCTGCCGATTAAGCATCGAAGGCGGCAGCAGCTTTCTTGATGCGGTGTTCGGTGCATTGCGCATCGATCCGATCGACGGCTTCCAATTGGTGGACGGCACGACGATGGACAGTGACCGTTTGAACATGTCACAGCACATTCTCATAGCGCAAATTTACGATACCTTCAGCGCTTCGGAAGCCAAATTGACGCTGATGGAGAAATATCCGGAGGATTATCCGGTCACCATCGTCACGGCTGCCGGCTCAGCGCAGGAAAAATTGCGGACGGTGCCACTCCATGAACTCGACCGTGCCGCTGAAATCGACAACCTGACGACGGTTTACGTGCCGCCGTCCACAGATACGCAGGAACAACTGAAGGAATGGCAGACCTTCCGCTCGGTCATCGCCACGCTGCGCAGTCCGGAAGGCTGTCCGTGGGACCGTGAGCAGACGCACGAAAGTTTGATGCCATATCTTTTGGAAGAAGCGCATGAACTTTTGCAGGCGATCGAGGAACAGGACGACGACGCCATTGCCGAAGAGCTGGGCGATGTTTTATTGCAGGTGTTCCTGCATGCCCAGATCGGCCAGGATAATGGCTACTTCCAGCTTGAAGATGTGCTCGAGGCGATCAGCGCCAAAATGATCCGGCGCCACCCGCATGTCTTCAGTGACACAGAAGTCGGAGGATCGGCTGACGTGGTCAGCAATTGGCAGGCCATCAAAGCTGAGGAAAAACCGGCGGCCGCGTCGTTATTGGATGGCCAGGAGCGCTTCAGTTCGTCGCTCACGACGTCTTTCAATTATCAGAAACGGGCGGCGAAGGCCGGCTTCACGTGGCCGGATGCGGCAGGTGCGTGGGACAAATTCGAAGAGGAACTGCAGGAATTCCGCAGTGAGCTGGCGAATGGTTCCAAAGAACACCAGCTCGACGAACTCGGAGACTTGTTGTTTACGCTGGTCAACATCGCACGTTTCCATGAATTGTCGCCGGAACAGGCGATGGTCGGGGCCAATCGCAAATTTCGCAGCCGCTTCAGTTTCGTCGAGCAAAAGGTCAACGAAGGCACCGGCCGCTTCCATGATTACACGTTGGAACAGCTGGATGAGTTTTGGAACGAAGCCAAGCTATTGGCAAGAAAGGGAGAATAACAATGCGCCTCGATAAATTCCTGAAAGTTTCCCGGCTCATCAAACGCCGTACACTCGCCAAGCAAGTGGCAGATCAGGGCCGGATCACCGTAAACGGCAATAAAGCCAAAGCAAGTTCGGTCATCAAGGAAAACGATGAACTGCAGATCCGTTTCGGCCAGAAAGTCGTAACGGTGCGGGTGGATATGTTGAAAGAAAACGTCCGCAAAGAAGAAACAGCGAATATGTATACAATCCTGAAAGAAGAGAAGTTGGATAAAGTTGAACCTGAGTTTATCGATGACGAAGCGTAGGGGTTGAGAAAGTAAAAAGCTGCACAGTGAGTATCACGCTCACTTGCAGCTTTTTTACGTATATCGGTGTAAAGCTGAGATCTTACTTAAAAAACAGAGGCTTACACTTTGATGCATTACTTAGTGCGTATTTATTTCCCCATAAGGGCGACCAATAACGCTTTTTGCACATGCAGACGGTTTTCTGCTTCCTGGAATACCACCGAGTTAGGACCTTCTAAAACGCCTGTTGATACTTCTTCCTCGCGGTGAGCAGGCAAGCAGTGCATGAAGATATAATTAGGATTGGCATGTTGAACAAGTTGTTCATTGACTTGAAAGCCATTGAAATCTTCCATTCGCTCAAGCGCTTCCGCTTCCTGCCCCATGCTCGCCCAAACATCAGTGTAGATGACGTCGCTATCGGTTGCCGCTTCGACCATGTCTGCAGTTACGTGAATTTTGGAACCGGTATGGATAGCAATACTTTTCGCCAATTCAACCATTTCCGGTTTTGGCGCATATGCGGGAGGACAAGCAATAGTAATATCCATCCCAACTTTTGCAGCACCGATCATCAAAGAATTAGACATATTATTGGCATCACCGATATAAGTCAGCTTCTTGCCAGTAAAATTGCCGAAATGTTCCTGGATCGTCAATAAGTCTGCGAGCACTTGGCATGGATGGAAATCGTCGGTCAATCCGTTGATCACCGGTACACTGCTGTTGTCAGCAAGTTCCTCTACGATCACCTGTTCAAAAGTACGAATCATAAGGCCATCCAGATAGCCGGACAGTACTTGAGCGGTGTCAGCGATACACTCGCCGCGACCCATTTGAATGTCACGCGTACTGAGGTATATGGCATGTCCGCCAAGCTGCAGCATACCAGCTTCAAATGAAACCCGTGTACGGGTGGAAGACTTCTCGAAAATCATCCCAAGGATTTTTCCTTGCAGCAGCGGCAAGTGTTTGTTTTCCGGTTTTTTCAGCTCTGCAGCCAAAGCCAGCAACTCCAGGATTTCTGAAGAGCTATAATCTTTTAGTGATAATAGGTGATTCTGGACAATTTGTGGAACATACGGCAACGTCAAGGTCATTTGGCAAGCACTCCTTTTTTGCTTTTCATATATTTTACAGGTTCTTTGAAGACGTTGATTGTCTCAATGCGCGTCCATACATGAAGACGATGAACGGCAGCTTGAGACGCTTGAACTTTATCCGGGTTCGGGGTTAAATCGATATAAGCTTTTTTAGGTGTGGTTTTCAGCCATTCGGTGAATGGCAGTGATGCTTCTGTAAATAGGGTGAAACCTTGGCTTTCCCAAAAATCTGTTTCGACCAATGGCAAAGATTTTTCAGTGATGAAAATACTCCCGTCTTCCGTCAAATCGGCCAATTGCTGAGAAGCTCCGATCAATGCTTTTTGCATCGCGATGGCAGAATCCGGATTTTGGCCGATTACTTCACCGGTGGACATCATTTCAGGTGATAGAACAGGCGACAGTCCAGGCAGCTTGATATGTGAGAACACTGGTGCTTTAACGGTATATTCAGGTTGACCGTTATACAGGTTAGCAATATCGAGCTCATGATACGGGACGCCGAGCATAAGAGCTGTGGCCAATTGTACCAATGGTACATCGGTCACTTTTGCACTGATCGGTGCCGTACGCGAAGCCCGGGGATTGATTTCCATAACGAATAGCTGTCCTTCTTCATAAACAAATTGAATATTAAACAAACCAGTGTAATCCATGTTCTTGGCTATATGCTTAGCAGTTGCAGTCAATTCCTCCAGTTCGGCGTTTGTCAGGGAAACAGGCGGGGTAATGGAAATGCTGTCACCTGAATGGACGCCGGTTCCTTCGATATGCTCGAAGACGGCTGATACCCAAGTATTTTCGCCATCGGTTAGAATATCCGTTTCCACTTCTTTGCCGGTGATGAAATGATCGACAAGGACCGGGAAAACAGCTTCAGTCTGTGCTAACCAGTCTTCAAGCTCTTGCTTATTATTCAGCACGTTCATGCCCTTGCCGCCAATCACATAGGAAGGACGCAATAAGACCGGATAGCCAAGCTTTTCAGCAAATTGCGGAACTTCTTCTGGCGTGGATGCCGTGAAACTTGGAATCGTCTGCAAACCGATTGACTCGAGGAATGAATAGAATCGGTCACGATCTTCCATTTGGTCCAGCAAATCGGCTGATGAACCGAGAACATTGATGCCCGCTTCTTCAATTGCAGCGGCAACGTTTAGGGACGTCTGGCCGCCAAATTGGACAATAACGTCTGTGATATTTTCAAAGTCGAGCACATTCAAAATATCTTCCGCAGTCAACGGTTCAAAATAAAGCGCATCGGCAATTTCGTAATCGGTGCTGACGGTTTCCGGGTTGTTGTTGATCATTATTGCTTCGTAACCGAGCTTTTGAAGCGCCATGACGCTGTGGACACAGCAATAATCAAATTCAATCCCTTGACCGATGCGGATTGGACCGGAGCCGATCACCGCCACTTTTTTGCGGGCTGACTGCCGTACGTCAGAAGAGCCGTTCCAGCTGGAGTAATAGTAATTTGTTTGGGAACGAAATTCTGCTGCACATGTATCAATGACTCGGTAAGCAGGAAGCAGATTCCAGCTTTTGCGTTGTCCCCAAAGCTCTGAAACGGAAATTTCCCATAATCCAGCCAATTGCTGATCGCTGAAGCCAAGTTTCTTTGCCTGCAGCAGGCGTTCGGATGTCATATCGTCCCATGACAATAAATGCAGTTTATGCCATTCATCAACAATGCGCTTCAATACATAAAGGAAATACGGTGTAATGCCTGTCAATTGTTGCAGGTAATGGATGCTCTTATTACGGATCAGCAATTCGAAAAGTACGAAGAGGCGGCGGTCATCCGCTTCTACAGCCATTGTTTCGAGTTGGTTCGTCGGCATATTGGAAAGTACCGGAAGCCGGAAGCCGTCAAGTTTTATATCGAGTGAGCGGATAGCCTTTTGAAGTGCTGCTTCCATGCCGCGTTCGATCGCCATAACTTCGCCTGTCGCTTTCATCTGCGTACCAAGCAAACGATTGGCATCCTGGAATTGATCAAATGGCCAACGCGGGATTTTTACCGTCACATAATCAAGTGCCGGCTCAAAGCTGGCAAACGTGGTGCCGGTCACGGGGTTCTTTAATTCAGAAAGCGAATAGCCGATTGCCAGCTTCGCCGCAATTTTGGCGATTGGATAACCTGTAGCTTTTGAAGCAAGCGCCGACGAGCGACTCACACGCGGGTTTACTTCAATTAAATAATAAGCTGACGTCTCGGGATGAAGTGCAAACTGCACATTGCAGGCACCGATAATCCCCAGCGCTTCGATAATGTTGATGGAGGCACTCCGCAACATGTGGTATTCCCGGTCGTTCATCGTCTGGCTCGGAGCTACTACAATAGAATCGCCGGTATGTACACCGACCGGATCAAAGTTTTCCATGTTGCAGACAGTGATGCATGTGCCTGCGGCATCGCGCATTACTTCATATTCGATTTCCTTATAGCCGGCAATGCTTTTCTCGACAAGGCATTGCTTGATGGGACTAGCACTCAAACCTTGACCGACAAGCGTGATGTAAGTGGCTTCATCCTGAGCAATACCGCCTCCGAAGCCCCCAAGTGTATAAGCTGGTCGAACGATTAACGGATAGCCGATTTGTTCAGCAAATTCCAGTGCGCTCTCGATTGAATAAATAATATCGCTTTGAGGCACAGGTTCATTCAATGCGTTCATCAAGGCGCGGAACTGTTCACGGTCTTCAGCTTGCCTAATGGAATCGATGTTGGTGCCTAAGAGTTTTATATTGAATTTTGCAAGAATCCCTGCATCTGATAATGCCATAGCCAAATTCAGGCCTGTTTGGCCACCTACAGTTGCGAGCAGGCCGTCGGGGCGTTCTATTTTGATAATGGCCATCAAGCTTTCAATATTTAGCGGTTCAAAATAGACTTTATCGGAAATCGTTTTATCGGTCATAATTGTTGCTGGATTATTATTGACGAGAATCACTTCAATGCCTTCGTCTTTTAAAGCAAGGCAGGCTTGTGTGCCAGAGTAATCGAATTCAGCAGCTTGGCCGATGACAATGGCTCCTGAACCGATAACAAGAACTTTTTTAATATCTTTGTTTTTAGGCATGTATTTTCACCTTCTTTTTCTGCTTTGCAGTGGATAGGAATTGGCTGAACAATTCAAGATGGTCTGCGGGTCCCGGCGCCGCTTCCGGATGGAATTGCACAGTCATGATTGGAAGTTTCGGATGGAAAAGCCCTTCGATACTGTCATCATTGACGTTTTTATAAAGAACGGCAAACGGTGTTTGTTTGATACTGTCATCCTCTACTACATAACTGTGGTTTTGGGAGCTCATTGCAACACGCCCGGTTTTCAAGTTTATGACAGGGTGGTTGGCTCCGCGATGGCCGAATGGCAATTTCGTTGTGTTTGCTCCGAAAGCTGAAGCAATTACCTGATGCCCCAAGCAGATGCCAAAAGTGGGGTAACGTTCTGCCCAGTCCCGGTAAATCGGGAAACGGGAAGATAACGCGGCGGGATCTCCCGGTCCATTCGAGAACAATAGGCCATCAAGTTGAAGAAGATCCAATTGTTCGGTTGACATTGTATATGGAAGGACGCTGACTTTACATTGCTGCTTCAATAATTCGGTGAGAATGGTGGATTTGTAATGGAAGTCGACCAAGCCGATATGGATTTCACCTTCACCAAATGTCACGATCTCTGCGTGATTGTCAGCACCTGAAAAGAAATCGGTTTGCACCGGCGGCCAGTGAACAGGTGTGACAGAAGATGAACTAATATGTGACTGCATAGTGCCCGACTCGCGCACAGCTTGGATGACAGAGCGTGTATCGACACCGCTTAACACGGGGACATTCGCAATTTCTGTAAAGCGTCTAAGCGTCATAGCCCCTTTTTCTACAGGTCCATCATATAATTCAGTCACTACAATGCCTGCTGCTTGAATTTTCTCTGATTGAAGGTGACTGGCTTTAACGCCGTACTGCCCAATCAATGGATAAGAGAACACAATGATTTGGCCTTTATAGGATGGATCAGTCAATACCTCTTCATACCCTGTCATCCCGGTGAAAAATACAATTTCACCTTGAACAGTTCCCGGAATTCCGTTCCAATGCCCTTTGAATGAAGCTCCGTTCGCTAGCGTCAATAATCCCGTCATTATTACTGCCTCCTTAAATTATTCATTAAAATGTATATTTATTAAAATGGAAATTCTAAAGAACTGAGAGTAATTAGGTATTATATAGGTTTTATAATATAGTACTTCATAATACAGTCTGTATAAATATTAAGTCAATAGTATATTTATAAATTAATGCAAAAGAAATATTAATTTAAAATTGAAAAGTTACAATAATTAGGGACGGAATTAAAAAAACCCTTATAAAAGTAAGGGGTTTCATGTATAATGACTACAACGTAAGCAAAGGGGGAACAAGTCATGAGTTTGAAGAGAGAAAAGACCACCGCCTCTCCGGAAGTCGCTTCAATACGAAATGACTATGTCCGCTCGGTGGAACGCAAAGAAAAAAGGCAGATGGCTCATAAGGTACGGCTATTCAGAAGACTGGCTGTTTTCGGACTTGTGGTCCTGCTGGCAAGCATATGGGTCGGAACGACAATTTATGCGCAATCCCAGACAATGGGCGAAAAAGAGCAATTGCGGGAAGAAGCTCAGCTTGCAATGAAAGAAGTCCAAAAAGAACAGGCCCAATTGAAAGAGCAGATCCTTCTGCTGAATGACGATGAATATTTGGCGAAGCTGGCCAAAAAAGAGTTGTTTGTTTCAGAACAAGGTGAAATTATCTTTACATTGCCTGAGAAGTGAAGAAAAAACGTGTTAAAAAGAGTCGTCAGTTGACACTCTTTTTTTCATGGTTATAATATAAGTGTGACATAAAAACTGTCACCATAACCTAATGGCTTTTAAAACGCCATCTTAATTTTTAAGGAGGAGCATTTTTTTTATGTCGATTGAAGTAGGCAGCAAGTTAGAAGGTAAAGTTACAGGTATTACGAATTTTGGAGCGTTTGTTCAGCTTCCCACTGGTGCCACAGGCCTCGTGCATATTAGTGAAGTCGCCGACAACTATGTAAAAGATATTAACGATCATTTAAAAGTTGGGGAAATGGTTGAAGTTAAAGTGATGAATGTGGAAGCTGACGGCAAAATCGGCCTTTCCATTCGCAAAGCAAAACCACAGCCAGCCGGTGCAACAGAACGACCACAACGCCCACGTCCAAGCAATCGTTCATTCGAGCGCGCGCCTAAAGAGAATTTTGAAACAAAAATGGCGAAGTTCCTGAAGGACAGCGAAGAGAATATGACGACATTGAAACGCGCTACAGAATCCAAGCGCGGTGGCCGAGGTGCAAAAAGAGGCTAACTTGCTAGCTGTTTTAATGGCATGGAAAAAATGCTTCAGCACAGCTGAACTATATTGATAGTGGAACGCTTCTCAATCGGGAAGCGTTTTTTTCTAATAAAATTCCTGAGAGCTGTAATAGGCAGGGGAACAGGACAGTTGTTCTCAAAAGAGCAGCCGGCAGTGGCCAAAGCATCTGGCAGGCATCCCTGCGACGAGATTCACGCTCAGCTGGAAAACAGGACATAAAAAAATAAGCGTCCCCACAAGAGGGACGCTTATTTCTATAAGATGGCGGCAGAGGGGATCGAACCCCCGACCTCACGGGTATGAACCGTACGCTCTAGCCAGCTGAGCTACGCCGCCATGTTGAAACGGACATTTCATATCATACTATCGAAAAGGCAACAAGTCAATTGCGATTTCAAAAAAATTGCTATTTCAATAAAACAGATATCAGCCGCACGATAACAAGGAGGGATCACAAGTGAAGAATTTTCACGAGCAGGTGGCGGATTACACAACAAAGTATAAACTTCTGGAATCTGGAGATCGTGTACTTCTCGGCTGCTCGGGCGGGATTGATTCAATGGTGCTGCTGCATTATTTGAAAACAAATGAAGCCGCGCTGGCGGTTACTGTCGAAGCCGTCCACGTCAATCATATGCTGCGCGGGGAAGAAGCGGATGAAGACCGGCAGTTTACAGAAGCCACCTGCAAACAATGGGGAATTCCCTGTTACAGCCGCGACATTCCGATTCCGGATATTCTCGCAACCTCCGGCGGCAACAAACAACAGGTTTGCCGGCAGGAACGGTACAGTTATTTCGAAGAGATGATGTCAGAAACAGACGCCTCCAAATTCGCCACTGCCCATCATGCAGATGACCAGCTCGAGACCATTTTGATGTCAGGGTTGAGGGGAACTCTGCAAACCGGTTCTTTCGGTATGCCATCAAGCCGGCCGTTTGGAAATGGAAAGCTCGTCCGTCCGCTGCTGGCGGTCACCAAGCAGGAGATTGCCGCATACGCTACAGCCAATGCGGTTCCGTTCAGGGAAGACCCGAGCAACGCTGAAAACCTTTATACGCGCAATCGAATCCGTAAAAACGTTGTGCCTGTTCTTAAGGACGAAAACGCTGACGTATCGAAACAGTTTGTGGAGTTATCCCAAAGTCTGCAGGAAGACCAGCGTTTCCTGACTGAGTTGGCGCAGGAGAAACTGGATTTACTAGTTTCTCTTGATGAGCAGGAAATCAAATTGTCAGCCGAAAGATTCAGATCCCATGCATCTGCTTTACAAAAAAGAATGGTTCTACTACTATTAAACTATCTATATGTTGGTGAGCAAGTAATTGTTCCAAGGCAACTTGCCGAACAAGTGCAGGAAATGATGCAAAGCTCTTCCGGCACCGTTTTTCTGCATTTACCCCAAAAATATATGATGATTCGGCAATACGATCATGTTTTATTCAGCCGCCGAGACATGGAATCCGCTCCCCAAGAAAGCAGTTTGCCGATTACCGGTGAATGGTCGGTGGCGGTTAAGGGTTTTCGTTATAAATTGGTTCCTGTTCAAAACTTTGCGGAAACGCCGGATATTAACTCCTGGTATCTTTCGGGAGAAGATGAACCGCGGCTGCAGCTCCGAAGCAGGCTTCCAGGTGACCGAATCAGGCTGCCTGGAATGTCACATTCCAAAAAAGTGGCAAGGTTGATGATTGATGAAAAAATCCCATCTCTTTTGCGGAGGGATTGGCCAGTCATTACAGACAGTGAAGGCGAAGTTTTACTGGTGCCGGGTTTGCGTCCGTCACAGCGTATCAGCCGCTTCCTGCGCCCGGAAGACAAATGGGTGCTTGTGGAACAAAAATGTGAAGATCGCGCAAGCGAATTATAGGAGGCCCACTTATGTTGCAGAAAGACATCGAAGAAATATTGATCTCTGAAGAAAGACTTCAGGAAAAAGCCCGTGAACTTGGAGAAATCCTGACGACTGATTATAAGGACAAATATCCTTTGGCAATCGGCGTACTGAAAGGTGCGATGCCTTTCATGGGCGATTTGATGAAACGGTTCGACGGCTATGTCGAAATGGATTTTATGGATGTTTCGAGTTATGGCAACGCTACTGTTTCTTCAGGAGAAGTAAAGATCATCAAAGATTTGAATGCCAGTGTGGAAGGCCGCGATTTGTTGATCATCGAAGATATTATCGACAGCGGTTTGACGCTCAGCTATTTGGTGGACCTCTTCAAGTACCGGAAAGCAAATTCCATTAAAATTGTCACTTTGCTGGACAAACCAAGCGGCCGCAAAGTGGATTTAAAAGCAGATTATATCGGTTTTGAAGTTCCTGACGCTTTTGTCGTTGGATACGGGCTTGATTTTGCGGAAAAATACCGCAACCTGCCTTATATCGGTATTCTCAAGCCAGTGGTTTACAGCGAAGAACAGGAATAGACATAAGATATTCACAGTCTGCCGATTAGCCCCGCCATGCGAGTGCTTATCGTTGTAAGCTTAAATGTTCCTATGTTAGTATTTAGTATAGTTTTGGGAAACTTTGTGAGGAGGCTCGGGATGAATCGAATATTTCGATACACCATATTTTATTTACTGATTTTCCTAGTTATTATCGGTATTCTGGGGACATTTAATAACAGTGGCCAACCAACTGAAGATATAGGATATAACGAATTTTTGCAGGCCCTGGAAAATGGTCAGATCGATGAAGTGACCATACAGCCTACGTCCATGGTCTATGAAGTGACCGGGTCATTGGACAGTTACGATGAAGAACAGTCATTTGTAACAAATATCCCTCTGGAAAATGAAGCTTTGATGAATCAGATCGATGAAGTTGCGAGAGCTGACGGTGCAGAGATCACGTATGTGGAAGCACCGCAGACAAGCGGCTGGGTCCAGTTCTTCACAGGCATTATTCCTTTCATCATCATCTTCATCCTTTTCTTCTTCTTGCTAAACCAATCACAAGGCGGCGGAGGCGGCCGTGTGATGAACTTCGGCAAAAGTAAAGCGAAGTTGTATGACGATCAGAAGCAGAAAGTGCGCTTCGATGATGTAGCCGGAGCGGACGAAGAGAAACAGGAACTCGTTGAAGTTGTCGACTTCCTGAAAGATCCACGGAGATTCGCTGATATTGGCGCCCGTATTCCGAAAGGTATTTTGCTGGTCGGACCTCCGGGTACCGGTAAAACATTGCTTGCACGTGCGGTTGCAGGAGAAGCGGGAACACCGTTCTTCTCAATCAGTGGTTCTGATTTCGTGGAAATGTTCGTAGGGGTCGGGGCATCACGTGTCCGCGACCTGTTCGAAAATGCCAAGAAAAATGCACCTTGTATCATCTTCATTGATGAAATTGATGCAGTTGGACGTCAGCGTGGCGCAGGCCTCGGCGGCGGACATGACGAACGTGAACAAACATTGAACCAACTATTGGTTGAAATGGATGGTTTCGGCGCGAACGAAGGAATTATCATTATTGCTGCAACAAACCGTCCGGATATTCTGGATCCGGCACTTCTGCGCCCTGGCCGTTTTGACCGCCAGATTACAGTTGGCCGTCCGGATGTAAAAGGTCGCGAAGAAGTATTGCAAGTCCATGCACGAAACAAGCCGCTTGACGAATCTGTAGATATGAAAGCTATCGCTCAACGTACTCCAGGTTTCACAGGCGCCGATCTGGAAAACTTATTGAATGAGGCAGCTTTGGTTGCAGCACGCCGCAGTAAACTCAAAATCGACATGTCCGATATCGATGAAGCGACGGACCGGGTTATTGCCGGTCCAGCTAAGAAGAATCGTGTCATTTCGAAGAAAGAGCGTAATATCGTCGCTTATCATGAATCTGGCCATACGGTCATCGGACTGGTATTGGACGACGCGGATATCGTCCATAAAGTAACAATCGTCCCTCGCGGACAAGCTGGCGGATATGCCGTAATGCTGCCACGTGAAGACCGTTACTTTATGACAAAACCTGAATTGCTTGATAAGATTGCCGGTTTGCTTGGCGGCCGTGTCGCTGAGGACATCACATTCGGAGAAGTCTCAACTGGCGCCCATAACGATTTCCAACGTGCTACGGCTATCGCCCGCAGCATGGTGACGGAATACGGGATGAGTGACAAAATTGGGCCGATCCAATTTGGTCAGGCACAGGGTGGAAATGTTTTCCTTGGCCGTGACTTTAATTCAGAGCAGAATTATTCAGATGCCATTGCATTTGAAATTGACCAGGAAATCCAACGCATCATCAAAGAGCAATACATCCGCACAAAAGAGATTCTTACTGAAAACAAAGAACTTCTCGAATTGCTTGCGACAACGTTGCTTGAAATTGAAACATTGGATGCCGGGCAAATTCTGCACTTGAAAGAACACGGTACTCTTCCAGAGCGCTCGTATGAAGCGCTGAATGGAGAATATGAAGATAAAAATGTCGATCTGGAAAAAGATAAAGAACTTCCTGACGTAACAGGAGCACCGAGCGATCCTTCATCTGGAGATCTTCCAAGTGAAGAACAGTCGGGCGAAGTGAAAGATCCTATCCAGGAAGAGCGTAAATAACAAGGCTGAAAGCTGGTTGTCCGATTCCGATAAGGAAGAGGGGACCAGCTTTTTTCTTTCCTATAAAACTATGGTATGATATTTTGGAAAATTACATATAAATGGGGAACGCATAATGATTTTAGTAATGGACATCGGAAACAGTAATATTGTCATGGGTATTTATGATCAATCAGTATTGACCCACCATTGGCGAATGGAAACAGACCGCCACAAAACCGAAGATGAATATGGAATGCAGGTCAAGGCGTTTCTGCGAGATGTCGATTTGAAAGTCACTGATGTTAAAGGAATCATCATGTCCTCGGTAGTTCCGCCGATCATGTTTTCGTTGGAACGGATGGCCTCCAAATATTTCGGCCTTAAACCGCTGACTGTGGGTCCGGGTCTGAAAACAGGTCTAAATATCAAATATGAAAACCCTCGGGAAGTCGGTGCAGACCGCATTGTTAACGCAGTGGCAGCAATACACGAATTTGGAGGTCCGCTGATTATCGTCGATTTCGGGACAGCAACCACTTACTGTTACGTCAATGAAGCAGATCAATACATGGGCGGAGCCATTGCTCCGGGCATCGCCATCTCAACAGAGGCCCTTTACAGCCGAGCTGCAAAATTGCCGCGCATCGAAATTGCGCGACCGGAAAACATTATCGGCAAAAATACGGTTTCTGCCATGCAGTCCGGCATCGTCTACGGTTTTGTCGGACAGGCAGAGGGCATCATTGCAAGAATGAAACAACAGAGCAGTGAAACGCCGACCGTAATTGCGACCGGAGGAATGGCTGCATTAATAGCAGCTGAATCGAAGCTTATCGACAAAGTGGAGCCATTTTTAACATTAAAAGGACTCTATTTAATCTATAAGCGCAATGAAGCATAACAAGAAAGGGCGATTGGAATGGCAGATTATTTAGTACGGGGGCTTGGCTTTGGCGGAAGTGTCCGCGCGTTCGCAGTGGACAGCACCGAAACGGTGGGTGAGGCTCAGCGCAGACATATGATGTGGCCGACTGCAACAGCGGCAGTGGGGCGTTTAATGACTGGCGGTGTAATGATGGGAGCCATGCTCAAAGGCGATGACAAAGTCGTTTTGAAAATAGATGGCGGCGGACCGCTGGGTGCGATTCTTGTGGACAGCAATGCGCATGGCGGAGTAAGGGGCTACGCAAAAAACCCGCAAACACATCTCGAGCTCACTGACAAAAAGAAATTGGATGTTGGTGGGGCAGTCGGTACTGAAGGCATGGTATCGATAATCAAAGATTTGGGGATGCGTGACTATTTCACGGGCCAGAGCCCGATTGTTTCAGGAGAAATTGCAGAGGACCTCACTTATTATTTTGCGGTATCAGAACAAGTTCCTTCTTCAGTAGGACTCGGCGTCTTGGTGGATACGGACAATTCTGTACTGGCGGCAGGCGGTTTTATTGTCCAAATCATGCCGGATGCGGAAGAAGGCACAATCTCCAGACTGGAAGAACGTTTGGCTAATATCGAGCCGTTTTCAAAAATGATTCAACGGGGGTTAACCCCGGAAGAGATTTTGGAAGAGGTTTTTGGCGAAGGCAATATTGAAATTTTGAATAAAATACCGGTGAAATTCGAATGTAATTGCTCCAAGGAACGTTTTGCTGAAGGGATTATTGGACTGGGGAAAGAGGAGATCCAAAAAATGATCGACGAAGACGGCGCAGCTGAAACACAATGCCATTTCTGCCTGGAAACGTACAGCTATTCAAAAGAAGAATTGGAAGCATTAATCGATGAGTTACAATCGTGACAACGGTCGCCCCGGCGCATCACCGGGTGAAACGGGTAGACCGAAAAGAAGATTAAAAACAAAACCTTTAATGATATTGCTGCTGATCCTGCTGGCCGGCAATTTACTGTGGTTCATTGCATGGCTCATCCCCGATGATCCTGGGGGCAATGAGGAAGTGGCTTCTGTAAGTGGCAAAGAAATATCGCGCCAGGAATGGATGGCGGCAATGGAAGAGCAGCACGGACGAGAAACCTTGCTCGATCTTGTAAATTTGAAAGTGATGGAAACGGCAGCACAGGAATATGATATTAAAGTAAGCGATAAAGAAGTCGACCTTGAGTTGGCGCTGATGCGTTCGGCGCGGGATGGCAGTGAACAAACGCTTTACTCCGCGGATGGCGAGCGGGTGAGGGAAAAGTTGCGGGCGCAGCTGATTTTGGAGAAAGTGCTGACGAAGGATGTCGTCATCGATGAAAGCGCAATTGAAGCTTTTTATCAGGAAAACCAATCTCTCTATGATATTCCCGATTCCTATAGGGCACGGCTGATTTTAGTGAAATCAACAGAAGAAGCTCAGGCTGTCATAGCGGAACTTGAAAATGGCTCTTCGTTCGAGGCGCTGGCGAGGGAGCGTTCTGTTGATGCAGCGACCGGAAGTCTCGGCGGTGACATAGGATATGTGGTTCCTGGCCAGTCGACTATTGATGAAGCGATAGCAAATGCAGTCGCTGCAGTCGATGTGAACAATTGGTCAGAGCCGCTGACGATGGCGGATGGCCGCGTGGCGGTGATCACGGTTACCGATAAAGCGAAAGGCCGGACCTTTACATATAAAGATGTCGAAGGACATATCAGTCGTGAACTGGCTCTTGAACAATTGCCGCAATCCGTTACTCCGGAAGCTTTTTGGCAGGAGTTTGAAACCGAATGGTTCTACGGCGAATAAAGCCGGTTGTTTGACAGTGGAGGTTAAACATTGATACGATAAGTCTACGAAATGCCGATTAAATTACTAGGGATTAGGAGTGTTGAAAATGGCTCGTATTGCAAATGGTATTACAGATTTGATTGGACAAACGCCTATCGTCAAATTAAACCGTCTGACCGGCACCGAAGACGCTGAAGTTTATTTGAAATTGGAGTATTTCAACCCGGGCAGCAGCGTGAAAGACCGCATTGCCCTGTCCATGATCGAGGCGGCTGAAAAATCCGGTGATTTAAAAGAAGGCGACGTCATCATTGAACCGACCAGTGGCAATACCGGCATCGGGTTGGCAATGATTGCCGCTGCCAAAGGATATAAGGCTGTTTTGGTGATGCCCGATACAATGAGCATGGAACGCCGAAATCTTCTGCGTGCTTACGGAGCAGAGCTCATTTTGACTCCGGGGGCAGAAGGTATGAACGGTGCCATCAAAATGGCAGAACAGCAAGCGACTGAAAATAAATGGTTCATGCCTCAACAATTTAATAATGAAGCGAATCCGGAAATTCATCGCCTTACGACGGGCCCCGAAATCGTGGAAGCGATGGGCGGGCAATTAGATGCCTTTGTTTCCGGCATAGGAACCGGCGGTACCATCACAGGAGCCGGAGAGGTACTGAAAGAGAACTATCCGGATATTCTGATTGTTGCAGTAGAGCCGGCGGATTCACCGGTATTATCCGGCGGTAAACCAGGGCCGCATAAAATCCAGGGAATTGGAGCAGGATTTGTTCCGAAAATATTGAACACAAAAATTTACGATGAAGTCATACAAGTCTCGAATGAGCAATCTTATGAAACTGCGCGAAAAGTTGCGCGTGAAGAAGGCATTCTTGGTGGAGTTTCTTCCGGCGCAGCGGTGTACGCTGCGCTTGAACTGGCAAAGCGTTTGGGTAAAGGGAAGAAAGTTCTGGCAATCCTGCCGTCTAACGGAGAACGTTACCTGAGCACGCCATTATATCAATTCGAAGAAAAAAATACCTGATCTATTATTAAAGGGCATGCCGGCGCATGCCCTTTAATTGTGGTGTGAAAACCGCTGTTCGCGGTAAGATGGATACATAACGAATACTTAAAATATTTTCCGGGAAATAAAATAACTATTAATCAAAATGGAGGGTGCCGGTTTTGGATATTGATTTTACTGGAAAAACCCTGATTATGGGGATCTTGAATGTCACTCCTGATTCCTTTTCGGATGGCGGAAAGTACAGCTTTTTGGATAATGCCGTTGCACATGCCAAAAAAATGGCAGAAGAAGGAGCCGATATCATAGATGTGGGCGGAGAGTCTACTCGTCCCGGACATAAACAGATATCTGTGGAAGAAGAAATTGCACGGGTGGTTCCGGTCATCAAGGCAATAAAAGAAGAGCTGGATATAGCTCTTTCCATTGATACTTATAAATCGGATGTGGCGGAAGCGGCAATAGCCGCCGGCGCCGATATTATAAATGATGTTTGGGGTGCGAAATACGATCCTGCCATAGCAGCGGTCGCAGCAAACCACCAGGTGCCAATCATTTTGATGCACAACCGTAACCATACGTCCTATACTGATTTCTGGAATGAAGTGAAAAGTGATATGGAAGAAAGTATTACTATAGCTTTGGAGGCCGGTGTGAAGAAAGAGCAGATTTGGCTTGATCCGGGCATTGGATTCGGTAAAGATACCCACCAGAACATCGAGATGATGCAGTTGTTGGACCGATTTGTCGGCTTGGGTTATCCGGTTTTGTTGGGCACTTCCCGAAAATCAATGATTGGAAAAGTGCTGGATGTTCCTGTAAGTGAGCGGCTGGAAGGGTCTTTGGCTACAGTCTGCTACGGTGCTGGAAAAGGATGCAGCATCGTACGGGTGCATGATGTGAAAGAAACGGCACGGGCATTGAAGATGACCGATATATTGAATGGTAAAGTGAAGTATCAGGAGGCGGAATGATGGATTATATTCATTTAAATGAGATGGAATTTTATGGCTATCACGGGGTTTTCCCGGAGGAGACAAAACTTGGCCAGCGGTTTCGGCTGACGGTTTCATTGGCTGTCGATTTGAAAAAGGCAGGAGAAACGGATGGACTGGAGCATACTGTCCATTACGGAGAAGTGTATGGTGCATGCCAATCGATAGTGGAGGGGGAACCGAGAAAGCTTCTTGAAGCAGTTGCAGAAAATCTCGCAGCTGAAATACTTTCTACATTTTCTTTAGTTAAAGGCATTCGCGTGCAATTAATCAAACCTGATCCACCAATTCCAGGCCATTATAAATCCGTGGCGGTCGACATCACCAGAGGAGAGTTCCTATGAATGAAATTTATTTGTCGCTTGGATCGAATATGGGCGATCGCTTGGAGATGCTGAAACAAGCTGTCCGCACATTAGTGAAACATCCTGAAGTGAATGTTCTAAAAATCTCCTCATTATATGAAACAGATCCTGTCGGATATACTGAGCAGGATGCATTCCTGAATATGGTTGTTTATTTGCAGACTGATCTTTCTGCGCTGGAATTGCTTGATTTATGCCAGGGCATCGAAAGAGAACTGAATCGTAAACGCGATGTCAGATGGGGCCCGCGGACAATAGACCTTGATATTCTTCTCTTCAATCATGACAACATAAAAACAGAGAGGCTCATCATTCCACATCCCCGTATGCATGAACGGGCCTTTGTTTTAGTTCCCTTGCTGGAGCTTGATCCCGCTCATGATTTCACGGAACCTCAAAGAGATGGTATAAAGTTATGGGAAACATATGAAAGCATCGATTCGTTTTTATTTGAACAGTAGAATAGCATGAAGAGTGCTGAATGGAATTGAAAATCCAGGTTGCTTTGCAGTTATATAGAAGAACAAGTGAATAAGCACGACGAGAAATGGAGTGCCTCCACATTGGCGGGCTTCACACACGGTACGGTTTAAAAACCTATTGGTCATGAAGCAGTGGAGAGTGTTAATTTAATCAGGTAATATTAAGCTGCCATAAATTCTAGGCAGCTTTTTTATGTAGTAAGGAGAAAAATTGTGTACAATAGATAAATACACGAACGAGCGTGGTTTTTATAGATAAAGGAGTGTAGGGAATGTCAGAAGAGTTAAACGATCAATTATTGGTGAGACGCCAAAAAATGCAACACTTGCGTGATAGCGGAATAGATCCGTTCGGCGCTAGATACGAACGAACGCATTTATCAGAAGAAATCGTGCAGGAGTATGATAAATTTACCAAAGAAGAGTTGGAAGAAGCGGGGCATGAAGTAGTAATTGCCGGTCGAATTATGACGAAACGGGGCAAAGGGAAAGCGGGATTTGCTCATCTTCAGGACTTAAAAGGCCAAATTCAGATTTATGTCCGTAAAGATGCTATAGGAGAAGAAGCTTACGGCTTCTTCAATACAGCGGATCTGGGAGATATTATCGGTGTTAAAGGAACGGTGTTCAAAACAAATGTAGGTGAATTATCGGTAAAAGCAAAAGAAGTGGAATTTCTCACAAAAGCTTTGCGTCCTTTACCGGAAAAGTTCCATGGCTTAAAAGATGTTGAACAGCGCTACCGTCAACGCTACCTGGATTTAATTGCAAGTGAAGGAAGCAAAGAAACCTTTATTCTCCGCAGCCGCATTATTCAAGCAATGCGACGCTATCTGGATGATTTAGGGTTTCTGGAAGTTGAAACGCCTATGCTTCACTCAATTCCCGGTGGAGCAGCAGCTCGTCCGTTCGAAACTCATCATAATGCTTTAGATATGGAGCTTTATATCCGGATTGCAATAGAGTTGCACCTGAAGCGCCTAATCGTGGGCGGTTTGGAAAAAGTGTACGAAATTGGCCGAGTATTCCGTAATGAAGGAATATCGACCCGTCATAACCCGGAATTTACGATGCTGGAACTCTACGAAGCATACGCCGACTACAATGACATTATGGAGCTCACTGAAAATTTGGTTGCTCATGTGGCACAAGAAGTTTTAGGCACTACAACCGTACACTACAATGGAGAAGAAATTAATCTGGCACCTGGCTGGAAACGTCTCCATATGGCAGATGCTGTTAAAGAATATGTAGGAGTGGACTTTTGGAAGCCTATGACAAAGGAAGAAGCCCAATCTTTGGCTAAAGAACATAATATTGAGGTTAAACCAACCATGGAAACAGGACACATTTTAAATGAATTCTTTGAGCAAAGAGTGGAAGAACAACTAGTCCAGCCGACATTTGTCTATGGTCATCCAGTAGAAATTTCACCTCTCGCCAAAAAGAATTCCAAAGATGAACGTTTCACAGACAGGTTTGAATTATTTATTGTGCGTCGAGAGCATGCGAATGCGTTTACTGAATTGAATGATCCTATTGATCAGCGTCAGCGTTTCGAAGCCCAACTTCTTGAAAAAGCTGAAGGTAACGATGAAGCGCATGAAATGGACGATGATTTCATAGAAGCACTTGAGTATGGAATGCCTCCAACTGGAGGGTTGGGAATCGGAATTGATAGACTGATTATGTTATTGACTGACTCGGCATCTATTAGAGATGTTCTCCTATTCCCACAAATGCGTCCGCGAGAATAATCATATGAAATAACAAGAAGGTCAGTGCATTTTACTGAGCCTTCTTTTTTTTTGAAAAATGCTTGTCATCTTATTTAGATAGTGATACAATATTTCTTGTCGCGTTTTTAATTCATATATTAGTTTACCGTTAAAAAGATGAAGTAATTAATTTTGTTGACATCTTTCGGGTGAGCTGGTAGTATTGAAAAGTCGCTGTCGTAATTAGTGATAATAAAATTTTTGAACCTTGAAAACTGAACAGCAAAACGTCAACGAAAGACGTCACGAGCGCCTTGGCGCGAGAACGGCTTTTGCGATGGTCGCCTTCAGGCGATCGGAGCACCGCCTTCGAACTACTTGGGTTCGTGACTTAACTTACTGATCAGCATTCGTGCAGATCAAAGCGAATCGCTTGTCTTCGGACGGCGATGCGCCAGCAGTATTGAGCAATCAACACTACTCTATAATGGAGAGTTTGATCCT